>JANNXU010000080.1:0-132905 GCA_031409715.1 Gemmatimonadaceae bacterium
ACACCGCCGCAGCCGCCACGCGGTCCTTGGCCGCACGCTCGGCGCCGACCCCCTCGTAACCGCGCTCCTCCAGTTCCAGCGCCAGTGCCTTGCCGCCGGTCTTGACGATGCGGCCCGCCTCCATCACATGGACGAAATCGGGCACGATGTGGTTGAGCAGGCGCTGGTAGTGGGTGACGAGCACGATGGCGTTGTCGCGCTGGCTCAGCTGGTTGACGCCGTGCGAGACGATGCGCAGCGCATCGATGTCGAGGCCGGAGTCGGTCTCGTCGAGGATCGCGAGCTTCGGCTCCAGCACCGCCATCTGCAGGATCTCGTTGCGCTTCTTCTCACCACCCGAGAAGCCCATGTTCACGCTGCGCGAGAGCATGTCCTCGGTCATCTCGACGATCTTGAGCTTCTCTTCCATCACGTCGAGGAACTCCATCGGGTCCACTTCCTCACCGCCGCGCGCCACGCGCATCGCGTTGTAGGCGCTGCGGAGGAAATAGGCGTTGCTCACGCCCGGAATCTCGATCGGGTACTGGAAGGCGAGGAAGACGCCCTTGTGTGCGCGCTCCTCGGGCTCGAGCTCCAGCAGGTCCTCGCCCTCGAACTGCACCGTGCCGCCGGTGACCTCGTACGAGGGGTGGCCGGCCAGCACCTGCGCCAGCGTGCTCTTGCCGCTGCCGTTCGGGCCCATGATCGCGTGCACTTCGCCGGCGTTCACGGTCAGGGTGATGCCCTTCAGGATGTCCTTCTCGCCGGCCGTGGCCGTCAGGTTCGAAATTTCGAGCATGCTCATATGGTTCTCGTTGCAGCGTGTTGGAAGAATCGGGTGCGGGCGGTTCGGCTCAGCCGACGGAGCCTTCGAGCGTGATGCCAAGCAGTTGCTGCGCCTCGAGGGCGAATTCCATCGGCAGTTCCTTGAACACTTCCTTGCAGAAGCCGGCGACGATCATGCTGACCGCGTTCTCCGCGCTCATGCCGCGCTGCTTCAGGTAGAAGATCTGGTCCTCCCCGATCTTCGTCGTCGACGCCTCGTGCTCCAGCGTCGCCGTGTTGTTGTTGATCTCGATGTAGGGGAAGGTGTGCGCCCCGCAGGCGTTGCCGATCAGCATGCTGTCGCACTGCGTGTAGTTGCGCGCCCCACTCGCCTTCGGCAACACCTTCACCATGCCGCGGTAGCTGTTCTGCCCGCGGCCCGCGCTGATGCCCTTGGACACGATGTTCGACTTCGTGTTCTTCCCCACGTGGATCATCTTCGTGCCCGTGTCGGCCTGCTGCATGTTGTTGACGACCGCCACCGAATAGAACTCGCCGATGGAGTTGTCGCCCTGCAGGATCACGCTCGGATACTTCCAGGTGATGGCCGAGCCGGTCTCCACCTGCGTCCACGAGATCTTCGCGTTCGTCATCGCCTTGCCGCGCTTGGTGACGAAGTTGTAGATGCCACCGACGCCGTTCTCGTCACCGGCGTACCAGTTCTGCACGGTGCTGTACTTGATCGTGGCATGGTCCAGCGCCACCAGCTCGACGACGGCGGCATGGAGCTGGTTGGTACTGCGCTTCGGCGCGGTGCACCCTTCCAGGTAGCTCACGCTCGCCCCTTCCTCGGCCACGATCAACGTGCGCTCGAACTGGCCCGTGTCGGCGGCGTTGATGCGGAAGTAGGTGCTCAGCTCCATCGGGCACTTCACGCCCTTGGGGATGTAGCAGAAGCTGCCATCGCTGAACACGGCCGAGTTGAGCGCCGCGAAGAAGTTGTCGCTGTAGGGAATCACGCTGCCGAGATACTTCCGGATCAGCTCCGGGTGCTCGTGCACCGCCTCGCTGAAGCTGCAGAAGACGATGCCATGCTTCGCCAGCTCGGCCTTGTAGGTGGTGCCCACCGAGACGCTGTCGAACACCGCGTCCACCGCCACGCCGGACAGCATCTTCTGCTCGTGCAGCGGGATGCCGAGCTTGGTGTAGGTCTCGAGCAGCTTCGGGTCCACCTCGTCCAGCGAGCCGAGGGGCTTGGCCGTCTTCGGCGCCGAGTAGTAGCGGACGGCCTGATAGTCGATGGCAGGGTAGTGGACGTTCGGCCAGGTCGGCTCGGTCATCGTCAGCCAGCGACGGTACGCCTTCAGGCGCCACTCGAGCAGCCACTCCGGCTCCTCCTTCTTGGCGGAGATCAGGCGCACCACGTCCTCGCTCAGTCCCGGCGGGATGGTGTCGGCCTCGATGTCCGTCACGAAGCCGTACTGGTACTCCCGGCCGACGAGGGCCTCGATTTCGCTGCTCATTCCGTCACGCCTCTCCACGCCGGTCACCGGCGTTGCTTGTTGCCAGCTCAGTGGGCGCGTGCGCCTGTTGCGCACCGCCCAGCACGTAGACACAGGTGTTGCATCCCGCCAGGATGTGCTGCCGCCGCTCCGCTGGCACACCGATCACGTCGGCGATGAATTCCGCCTCCGTCGCACAGACCTCGGGGTACTGATCCGCGACCGCCCGGATGGCGCAGTTGTGCTTGCGCAACACCGGCAGCCCACTCTCCAGATCCACGTCGGCCTCGGCCATGTAACCGAGCGACGTCCACAGCTCCGCCAGCAACTGCACCCGCTCATGCAGCGGCAGCTGGTGCAACGCCGGCGCTGCCTCCGCCGCCAGCGCCGTCCACTTCCGCCGGAAGAAGTCCCCGACGCCGCCGCGCCCATGCTCGTCCGCGATGGATTCCAGCGTTTCAAGCAGCACGGTCGCGTACTGTCGCGGGAACAGCGCCTCACCACTGCCGGTGAGCGAGAAGGCGTGCACCGGCCCGCCCACGCCACGAACTTCCCGGACATGCCGCACGATCCCGGCCGCCTCCAACGTCTCGAGGTGCCGGCGCATGGCGTTCGGCGTGAGGTCGAACCGCGCCGACAGCTCCCGCGCCGTCAGCGGCTGGTGCTTCTTCAGCGCCAGCAGCAGGTCAGCCTGAATGCCGCGATACCCGACCAACGCCGTCCCCATCTCATCCATATGGGAAGCAAACTAGTCGGCTTTGGCCATTCGTCAACAAAACTGTTGACGAATGGCATGGGTGGTTACGCCTGACCGGTGACGATCTGCTCGGCCAGCGAGTAGAGTCACGTCACCCCCAACCTCCCAGCCGATGCCATCGCTCCGGCACCTCGTCGCCACGCTGGCGCTCTCGGCCGTCCCGCTCCTCAGCGGGTGCAGTACCGACGACCCGACGAGTCCGACTCAGCAGTTGCGCCAGCTGTCCGTTGCCGAGAGCCGCTGGAAGGCGGCCGGGATCCGTGACTACAGCTTCACCGTCACGGCAGGCTGCCTGTGCCTGCCGGTGGTCGCCGGGCCGTTGCGGGTGAGCGTGCGTGACGGCGGGATCGTCGGCGTGCGCTATGAGCCTTCGGCCGAGACCCTGCCGGTGACCTCCAGTCGTACCGTCGAGGAGCTGTTCGCCCTCGTGCGTGCCGAGGCGGCCGCCAACCCCGCGCGGCTGCGCGTGACGTATGATGCGGCGTATGGCTTCCCGGCGTCGATCACGTACGGCGAGATCGAACGCGATGCCGGTGCGGTGATCACGATCACACGTTTCACGCCTGGCACGGGCGGCTGATCGGAGTGCGATTCGGGCGGCGGTGCGGGTCGCAGCCGCTGAGCGCTGCCCGGCACCGCTGTGCGGGACGAGCTGACGGCGCCCGGGCTTACCTATGCCGTATGCCGTATGCCGGGTGCCGGGTGCCGGGCGACCGGGTGGCGATGGGGCGTTGCGGGGCACGCTCGCTCGAAGCCCGAGGCGCAAAACGGATGTCGCCGGTTAGGTTTCGACTTCGCGCGTCATGTGCAGGAGGGCAGGACTTCGTCAGCCCTCCGCGGTCCCTTCAGCGTACAGATGGCCCATCTCACCTTCGGCGAGCAGAGTCGGCCGCTTGGACTTGGCGTCCTGTCCATCGGCAGTGGCGTCGAAGCGACATGGCGGATCCGGGAGCCGGATCTCCTTCGGCTGCACGCTCTCGTCACCTCCGAGGGCGCGTACGGTGCGGCCACGATCAGCCGTGCCGCCACGGATGCCGACGTCCGGGTGAACGGCGTGCTGCTGTCGGCCGATCCCCACCGGCTCCAGGTCGGCGACGTGATCCAGATGGGTGCCCACGAGTTCCGGTTCGAGTCCGAGGCGCCGCTGGCGTCCGCAGCCGGCAGCGGCGCGGGATGGCTGCGCGACGCGCGCCGTGACCGTGTCTATCCGCTCGGGGCCGACGTCACCACCATCGGACGAGAGCCGGGCAGCACGGTGCTGGTGCAGGAACCCGAGGTGTCGCGCCTGCACGCCCGAGTGGTGCGCGATGGCGACGCCATCAGACTGATGCCCGAGCTTGGCGCCCTGCTGCTGCTGAACGGCAATCGCGTCGAGAAGGCGATGCGGCTGGCCGACGGCGACGCGATCGGCATCGGCCGCACGGTGCTCTGGTTCACCGTCGAGCCTCCGGTGCGGCGCGCCCTCGAGACGGCGCAGGCGATGCGCACCGATCGCTACACCCGCCGCGTCTCCGGCAGCAAGCTCGGTGTGGTCGAGCGTCGCGAGGAGCGCGAGCTGCGGCAGCGTCGCCAGTGGCAGCGTGCCATCACGGCACTGGCGGTGCTCATCCTCGCGGGCGTGGGCGGCGTGCTGGCCTGGCGCTACGGTCTCGTGACATCGGTGCTGCAGTTCCTCGACTGACCGATGCGATCCCGTCCCGTCTGGCTGGCCGCCGTGGCGGTGATCGGAGTCGCGGGATGCGGGCGACCTGCCACGGCTGAGCGCGCTGATGCGAGAGCCGCCGATTCCACTGCCGCGCCAGACTCGATCCCCGACGAGCGCCCCGACTCGGTGACGCTCACACCGCCCGACAGCGTCGTGCTGACGCTCGCGCTGCTTCCGCCCGCGCCGGGACTGCCGCTGGCCGGCGCCGCCGCCGAGCTGGGTGAGCGCGCCGTGTTCGTGCCGCGCACCCAGCGCTGGTTCATGGCGCGGCCGGTGGACGGCGCGCTGGCGATGGACATCGGTCGCATCGACGGCGGGGTGTCGAATGCGCCCGCGTTCGAGCAGATGCTGGCCGCCCGGAGCCCGGTGCAGCCGGGCATGATCGTCACGCGGCACGATGCCCGCGGCGCAGACACGGTCACCGTCACGGGGCTCCGGCTCAGCGGACGGCGGCTCCTCGCCACGCTCGGCGACTCCACCCTCACCCCCGCCAGCGGCATCGGCGAGGGCGCGGTGCTCGTGGAATGGCGAGGCGCGCCGCCGGCGCCAACGGCGATCGGTGCACCGCCCCCCTGCGCCCCCGGCGACACGGCGGCGATCAGCGGCGCGATCGCGCGGTACGTGCCGGCCGCGACGGAGGCGGTGACCGTGCTCCGCGGCTGCTTTGGTGACTTCCGCGCCCTCATCACCGTGCGGCCGCTGGAGATCACCACCGAAAGCGCGGAGCGCGTGCTGCTGGTCCGCGCCACCGGCAGGGTGCGCAGCGGGCGCCTGCGAGACCTCTCCTACCCGCTCCACGCGCTGCAGGCGGTGACCGACGTCGATGCCGATGGCACCAACGAAATCATCGTCCGCAGTTTCCGGCCGGCCATGGAAACGTGGGCGGCGCTGCGGATGACCGACTCGGTGACCTTCACGCGCTTCGCCAGCGGCTTCACGATCGAGAAGCGCTGACGCCCCCCGACGCGCGCACGACCAGGCACCGTGAGACCTGAGCACCGCGAGACCTGAGCACCGCGAGACCGGAACGCCGTGAGATCTGAGCGCCGTGACGCCTGAACGCCGCGACAGCTGGGCGCAGTCAGGCCAGCGCTCTCGGCCGCCGGCGCGTAGCGTTCCCCGTGTCCGCAGGTCCGCACCCCACACACCGGAGTCGCCGTGCACCGTCGTCTCGCCGCCGCGATCCTCGCGTTCGCGGCCGCCGCCCCCGTCCACGCGCAACGCGCCGGCATTCCCACGCCCGCGAGCATCCTCGGCTGGGAGCCAGGCACCACCCGCAAGCTGCCCGCCTGGAAGCAGGTGTTCGACTACTTCACCGCCCTCGACGCGGCCAGCCCGAACGTGCAGGTGCGCACCCTCGGCAAGACCACGCTCGGACGGCCGTTCATCGTCGCGTTCATCAGCGATTCGGCCAACCTCGCCAACCTCGAGCACTTCCGGCAGGTGCAGCAACAGCTCCTCGATCCGCGGAAGCGCGCCGGCACCACCCGCGAGCAGCTCGTCAGCGAGGGCCGCAACATCGTCCTGATCACGTCGAGCATCCACTCGACGGAAGTCGGCGGCTTCCTCTCGCCACTGGTGATCGCCGACCGCCTGATCCGCAGCGACACGCCCGAGTCGCGTGAGATCCTGAAGGAAACGATCATCATGCTCGTCCCCAGCCAGAACCCCGACGGTGTGGACATCGTCGGCGACTGGTATCGCAGCACGCTCGACACGCCGGCCGAGGGCACGCAGCCGCCGCAGATCTACCACCACTACACGGGGCACGACAACAACCGCGACTGGTACGCCTTCACGCAGGTGGAGCAGCGGATGGTGGTGGACTCGCTCTACACGCCGTGGACACCGGCCGTGGTGAACGACATCCACCAGCAGGGCGCCAACGGCGGACGCATCTTCATCCCGCCCTACATGGATCCCGTCGAGCCGAACATCGACCCGATCCTCACCGCCAGCACCAACGCTCTGGGCATGGCGATGGGCTGGCGCATGACGGCCGAGGGCAAGACGGGCGTTGCGACGAATGCGTCGTACGACCAGTGGTCGCCGGCGCGGCAGTACTCGCTCAACCATCACGGCGTGCGCATCCTCACCGAGACCGCCAGCGCACGGCTCGCCTCGCCGATCGAGATCCCGTTCGACCGGCTCGGCACTGCCCGTGGGTACGATGCGCGCGTGAGCTCGTGGAACTTCCCGTCACGCTGGCCCGGCGGCACCTGGGGCATCGGCGACATCGTCGCGTATCAGGCGAGTGCGACATGGGCGATGCTGTCGTCCGTCGCACGGGAGCGACGCACCTGGCTGGAGAGCTACGCCACGCTCGGCGACCGCGCCATGAGCGCCGACCACCCGTGGACGACCACCGATGTGCCATCAGCGTTCGTGATCGCCAAGGAGCAGAAGGACCCGCAGGCGGTGCAGCGCCTGATCTGGACGCTGCAGCGCGGCCAGGTGGAGGTGTACGAGTCGGTGCCCGCCGGCAACTGGATCGTGCCCACGCTGCAGCCATTCGGCTCGTACGCCAAGGCGCTGCTCGAGCGGCAGCAGTACCCGAACCTGAGCGAGTATCCCGGTGGCCCGCCCAAGCGCCCGTACGACGTGACCGCGCACACCCTGCCGCTGCTCTTCGGCGTGACCGTCGAGGCGGTGAAGGGTGCCGCACCGGCACTCGGCACGCTCGCCGCACCGATGCCCGAGCCGAAGTACACGGTGGCAGGATTGTCGGGCAAGTCGCCGAAGCGCATCGGCATCTATCGCAGCTACAACGGCTCGATGGACGAGGGCTGGACGCGCTGGATGTTCGACGTGAACCGCATTCCGTACCGCACGCTGCTGGATGCGGAGATGCGTGCGGGCGGCCTGAAGGCGCGCTACGATGCCATCATTCTCCCTGACCAGAGCCCGATGGCGCTCAAGCGCGGCCTTGGTGCGCCGTATCCCGATTCGCTGCGCGGCGGGCTGGGCGAGGCGGGCGTCTCGGCACTGCGCGCGTTCGTGAACGAAGGCGGCACGCTGATCACCTTCAACGATGCCAGCGAGTTCGCGATCGAGGCGCTGGAACTGCCGGTGAAGAACGTGCTCGCCGGTGTGCGCAACACCGAGTTCTACGCCCCGGGTTCGCTGCTCGCAATCACGCTCAACACCAGCCACCCCGTCGCATCGCGCATGACGGCGCCGGTGCCGGCCGCGTGGTTCGAGGACAGCCCGACGTTCGAGATCACCGATCCCGCCCGCGCCGTCGCGGTGGCTTCGTATGCGGCTGCGGGTGACCCGCTGCTCTCAGGCTGGCTGCAGGGTGGTTCGAAGCTCAACGGCAAGGCCGCGCTGGTGGACGTCACCGTCGGGCGCGGTCATGCGATCCTGTTCGGGTTCCGGCCACAGTACCGCGGCCAGAGCATGAACACGCAGCCGCTGATCTGGTCGGCGATCCTGCGCTGACGGGGGCGTCATGCGCATCCGGCGTGCTGGCGGCCGATCTGTGGCTGCGCGATGTGCAGCCGTCGTGATGCGCCGAGGTGTGGTGCGGACGGTGTGACGGTCCGATGGTGCGGTGAATCGGGGGCGGTGACGCAGGTCGTCACCGCCCCCGCGTCGCTGCCGCCACGTCGAGCGTCATCGTCGCGAACTGGCTCACGTAGCCGACCGTCACGGTGTCACCGGCCAGCGACGGCTCGCAGAGCGGGCCGACGCGATTCGCATACGCGAGATAGGTGGAGTTCACCATCCAGCGACCAGCGCGCGCGAAGTGCACCGTCGCGATGCCATTGGCGTTGGTGCGCGCCATGCCCGCATGGCCGGTGCCACCGCGCTCGGTACCCACGGCCACGTCTGCCAGTGGACGGCCACAGCGGAGCACGAGTACGCGGAGGGAATCACCTGCCACGAGCGCCGTCGGGTTCTTCTGCGGCACGAGCTCGTAGGGCTGCCCGGTCGGCCGCGCCCAGCTGGAGTCGGCCGCGTTGCCGGTGCCGACGCGCACGAACGCCTTGGCGTGCTTGCTGTACCGCTCGACCCACGTCTTCACCGGGGCGCTCTGCCACCGCGTGAAGAACTCCGGCGCCGCCCCGATTTCGTCCACGTATTCCTTCACGAGCGTCGGGGCGAGCGTCAGCACCTTCGGGTGCAACGAGACCCAGAACATTCCTACGCCCGCGGTCGGCACCGTTCCGCGGAACTGGAGCGCGCGTGGCACGGCGCGTGGTTGGTCGAGCGGAATGCTGGCGCCTGCCAGCAACAGCCCGCGCTGCGCAACGCGTGCCGGCAGGATCGCGAGTTCGCGGCGCGGAAACGACCCGCCGCTCGACATCTCGAGGGTGACCGTGCTGCCGACGGGCACGTTGCCGGCATTCGCGATCAGCCAGGTGTCGTGCGCGCCGATGGCGCCTGCAGCGAGCGCGAGGAGCGTGGTACCGGCGAGGAGGCGTCGGGCGTACCGCGCGGGGCGACGTGGTGTGATGGACATGGGGGCGGGTGGTCGTGGGCAGGAATGCATTGGCGACAGTGTCGTTGCGCCCTGGGCACGTGGCAATGGGTCCGGGCCACACTGGCCGAGCACCAGCCTTGGATCCCTCCGGTGCGGCGGGAACGGCGTCAGTCGGGCTGCGGGGACTGCGGGCGCGCCTCGGTGGTATCGGCCAGCACCTGCAGCAGGTCGGTCAGTCGGGTGCGGAGGCTCGTCACCTGGTACTCGGTGGATCTGGATTGGAGGCTGAGCCGCCGGCCATCGGCATCGATCCAGCGGTACGGCACCGAGTCGCGGAACCAGATCGTCTCGATTCGTGGCGATTCACCGGTCCGGATGGTCTCCTGCCTCACGCCGATCGGGCCGGCGGTGCCCAGCCAGTAGGTCTCGACCGTGGTGAAGCCCGGTCCACTTCCTTCCAGGCGGAGGCGCCGCCAGACCGGGCCGGCGCGCCACGCGAGGAGGACGCCAGTGGTCCCGGCCCCGAGGTCGATCGGGCGCGAAGTTCGCGTCATGGCGGCGGTGTCGGCATCGATGGCCGCGCTGCGACGAGCGAGTTCGCCAAGGGTGCCAGCGGAATCACGGGCGGGGGGCAGTGCCGGGTCTCGACGCGGGGGCGTGACTGCGGCGGCCGTGCGCGTCGCGACCGGATCGGCAGGTGGCGCTGGCGCGCAGGCGCCGAACGCCAGCAGCGTGATGGCGATGCGCGCACGTGCGATGCGTACGGTTGCGATGCGCGCGCGTGCGAAGAGCGCGGTTGCGTGGGACGATGGCCGTGATGCAGCACTCGCACGACCTGCATCACTCGCACGACTCACATGATTCGCACGACTCGCATTACTCGCACTACTCGCACCACTCACGCGAGGCCTGCCGCTTCAGCCTCGCGTCGCGCACGTGCCTGTCGGAAGCTGCGGATGCAGAGCACGAGCAGCACCAGGCAGACGAGGAACATCCCGAGTTGCACCTGGCCGGCCAACGGGCGCGCGCTGGTGAGGTCACCGGTCAGCACCCGCACGTAGCGGAACGCCCCGGGGAGTGACCCGACGACACCCAGCAACGCGAGCAGGGAGGCGTCGTGCATGGCGTGCTTCTTCAACGCCGGACGCAGGGCGAGCGCGCCGCAGATCTCGAGTGGAATGCCGAACGCCAGCGGGATCAGCGCCGTCACGCTTCGGCTGTCGCTGAAGACGTAGCCGACGATGCCAAGGAAGGTGAGCAGCGACCCGGCGACGATCGTGACGATTGGCATACGGTGCATCGAGTGGGTGATGGAGCGACGGTGGTGACCGCGGCGGCGCCACGGTGTGCTGGCCTGTGCGGCGGCGAGACGTGGCGGCACCGTGCGTCGGGGAAGCTGCACGGACCGATGGTGAAAGGGGAAGCAACGCGCGGGATGTGACCGCGGCGCCGGGAGGTCGTGCCGCCTTCTGGGGCAGCGCCCGCCAGACGTAAGTTCATGCGTCGCCCTCACTCCCTCACCCCGCGCACTCATGACCCTGGACGAGTACCAGCAGTTCGCCGCCCGCACCATCGGCACCCGCACCCAGGCGGACCAGCTCTCCAACATGGCGCTGGGCCTCGCCGGTGAGGCTGGCGAGACGGCCGACATGCTCAAGAAGCATCTCTTCCATGGCAAGCCACTGGATGCGGACGACGTGATCAAGGAGCTGGGCGACGTGATGTGGTACGTGGCCGGCATGGCGACGGCAATCGGTGTGTCACTGGACGAGATCGGCCAGCGCAACATCGACAAGCTCCGGAAGCGCTATCCCGACGGTTTCTCGGCCGAGGCGAGCGCGCGGCGCGCGGACATGGACGCATAGTCTGCGCATTTTATGTCGGTTTACTGTCGCTTTGCTGCTGTGTGCATGTCACGGCACAGGAGCAGTATCGCCTTCACCCGTTCCTTTGCGACCTGCCGTGGCACAGACCGGTCCGGCGGCGGATTCGCGCTTCTATGACGACAATCATGGCACGGTCACCGTCGACGACCTGAGCGAGCTGCGGGCCAGGATCCTCGCGGTGCCGGTGGCCGGGCGGTATCCGGGCGACGTGCTGGACACGTTCACGGCGGGTCGCAGCGGTGGCCGCCGGCACAACGCCTCCGACATCATGGCGCCCCGTGGCACCCTCGTGCTGAGCGCGGACGATGGCGTGATCCAGCGCCTCTCCAGCAACGTGCTCGGCGGCATCACGATCTACGCCACCGACCCGGCGGATCGGTTCGTGTACTACTACGCCCACCTCGACGGGTATGCGCCGGGCGTGCACGTCGGGCAGCGTGTTCGGCGCGGCGACATTCTCGGTTACGTTGGGACGACGGGGAATGCGCCGCCCACTGCGCCGCATCTCCATTTCCAGATCATGCGGCTGCTGGATCGTGATCGCCTGTGGGACGGCGTCCCCATCGATCCGAAGCCATTCCTGCAGCTGCCGGGGGCGTTGCCATGACCATGACCAGCAAGGACCGCGCGGCGCTGCGCGGCGAGGCGCACCATCTCACCGCCGCGGTGCACATCGGCCATCAGGGGCTGACCGAGACCGTGATCGCGACGGTGGACGACGCGCTGCGGACCCGCGAGCTGGTGAAGATCCAGCTCGCCAAGAGCACCGACGACACCCCGCGGGCCGCTGCCACGCGCCTTGCCGAGGCGACCAGTGCGGACGTGGTGCAGGTGATCGGGCGGACCTGCACGCTGTACCGCTGGAATCCGGACCTGACGCGGAAGAGCGGCGTACCACCGTGGCGCAGCTGACCGGCGGGAACCGTCGGCCGCGTCAGGCGGTTGCCGGTTGCGTCAGGCAAAAAAATCCGTAAATCCCTGCTCGCCGGTGCGAACCGGTCACGTGCGTCGGGACGTTCCCGTCGCACCCTGCTCACCGCCCTCCAATCGTCGGACTGCGCTCATGCCGTACGTGATCACCGAAGCCTGCATCAATACCAAGGACAAGGCGTGCGTCGACGTCTGCCCGGTGGACTGCATTTACGAGGGGCCGGACCAGCTCTACATCCAGCCCGACGAGTGCATCGATTGCGGCGCGTGTGAGCCCGAGTGCCCCGTGACGGCGATCTTCCCCGAGGAAGACGTGCCGGCGGCGATGCAGAAGTACGTGCAGATCAATCGGGACGTCTTCAAGAGCGGCACCCCGCCCGGCCGACCGACGCGCTGAGCGGCACCGGGCCGGGCGTCGCAGGACCCGCTCAGGACTCCTGCGCGCCACCCACCGACACCTCGAGAAACTCGGCCATCGCGGCGTTGACGACCGCGGGCTGTTCGAGCGGCGCCAGATGCCCTGCGCCGGGCACCGTGACGAGCCGTGCGCCCCGGATGCCGGCGCCGAGCAGGTGTGCGTCCGCCAGCGGCGTCACGGTGTCCTCGTCGCCGACCACGACCAGCGTCGGGACGGTGATCGTGTCCAGCGTCGGGGTGGAATCGACGCGCTCCATGATCGCCGTGATCGCGCCGGTGACGCCAGTGGCCGAGGCTCGCCGCATCATCACTTCGACGCGCTCGACGAGGCCGGGCTGCGTTTCGCGGGTGGTGCGCCCGAGTTGCGGCGCGAGCAGCGCGGCGATGACCGCGCCGACGCCATCGCACTCGACGGTGGTGATCATCTCGCGCCGTTTGAGCCGCGCCGCGTCGCCGTCCGCGGCGGCCTTCGTGTCGAACAGCATCAGCGCCTGCGCCCGCTCGGCATGGCGGCGCCAGAACGCCAGGGTGATGTATCCGCCCATGGACAGGCCACCGATCACGGCCTTCGGCACGCCAGCGGCATCGAGCAGCGCGGCGATGGCGTCGGCGTAGGCATCCATGCCGGGCGCAGGCAGGGGCGCCGAACGGCCGAAGCCCGGCAGGTCGGGAACGAGCAGCCGGACCGACGGAAACGCCGTGGTGTGTGCCTCGACCTGCGCGGTCCAGAGCGCATGGTCGTGCGGAAAGCCGTGCAGCAGCACGACGGTCGTGGCGGCGTGCCGCGGGCCCACGTCGTCCCAGGCGAGCAGGCCGTGCGGCAGAGCGAGATGGTGTTCCATGCCTGCAAATGTGGCACGGCGCGAGCCGTGACGCGGCAGGTCGGTTATGCTTCCGTCATGCCGCCACGCCCGCCGAGCCATGTGATGCAGTACCTCGATACCGCCGCGGCGGTGGCCAGGTTTGCCGACGAGATTGCCACCGCACCGAGCATCGCGCTCGATACGGAGGGCGCGAGTTTTCACCGCTTCGTGGACCGCGTCTACCTGATGCAGCTCTCGACGCGCGATGCGACCGCGATCGTCGACCCGCTGCCCACGGGCGACCTGCCGTCACTCCGGCCCCTCGTCGAGAGTTCGGACATCGAGATCGTCTTTCACGATGCCGATTACGATCTGCGCCTGCTGCGCCAGGACTACGGCTGGGCCACCCGGAACATCTTCGACACCCGCATTGCCGCGCAGCTGTTGGGCTACAAGGCGTTCGGCCTCGCGGCGCTGCTCGAGCTGCACTTCGGCATTGCGCTGGACAAGAAGTTCCAGCGCGCCGACTGGAGCCTGCGCCCGTTGAGCGAGGGGATGCTCCAGTACGCGTCGCAGGACACGATGTACCTGCTGGACCTGCGCGACATCCTGCGTGCCGAGCTGGATGCGAAGGGTCGGCTGGGCTGGGCGGCGGAGGAGTTCCTGCGCCTGGAACAGACCCAGTGGGCGGCCGAGGACTCGTCGCTGCAGTTCCTGAGGGTGAAGGGCGCGCGCGACCTGAAGCGTCGCGAGCTGGCGATCCTGCGCGAGCTGGTGCCGTGGCGTGACGGGGTGGCGAAGGAGCTGGACCGCAGCACGTTCCGCGTCGTCAGCAACGACGTGCTGCTCGAGATCTGCCGCGTCCAGCCGACCACGCGCCAGGCACTGGGTGTGATCAAGGGCATGCCGCGGGGTGTGCTCGACCAGCGCGGCGACGTGGTGCTGGCATGCGTGGCACGCGCGATGGCGCTGGACGAGTCGGAATTGCCCAAGTTTCCCAAGGCGCCGCGATGGGACAAGGACCCCGAGTTCGACGACCGCGCGGCTCGGCTGCGTGCGGTGCGCGACGAGGTGGCGTCGTCGCTGGCACTCGACCCGGGTGTGCTCTGCTCGCGCGAGAAGCTGGAGACGATCGCGCGACGCATGCCGACGACGGTCGAGGAGCTCTACGACACGCCGGACCTGCGCCGCTGGCAGGCGGATCTGCTGGCTCCGGGCATCCTGCGGGCGCTCGCGTCGGCTCCGCCGCGGGCTGCTGCTGTTGCCGCCGCGCCTGCTGCCGAGCCTGCGGTGACGGTGTCGGATTCGCCGTATCGGGACTGAACGGCAACTGCGCGCGGCAACTGGTCGCGGCGACCGGTGACGGCAACTGCATACTGCATACTGCATACTGCATACTGCTTACTGCTTACTGCTTACTGCATATCGCAGAACTGCACGGCCGCAGAACAGCACAGCCGCAGAACGGCCACTGCTGAATTGCCACTGCTGAACTACAAAACTGCGAAACGCAAAACTGCACAGCCGCAAAACTGCGAGGGGACTCCGTGCGCGGGGGCGTCGCCTCACTGAGCGGGGCGGCATCATTTCCTTGTTGGGAACTGCGTGCGCGATGCGCAGGGTCGGTGGCGTGAGCACCCCCAAAAAAACTTGTTGAATCGTGCGGGGCGACAGCCGCTGCGCGGTACGCCGCCCGCGCCGTTTTGCGGCTGTGCAGTTTTGCGTTTTGCCGTTCAGCCGTTCAGCCGTTGCCGTTCAGCGGCTGTGCAGTTCTGCGGCCGTGCAGTTCTGCGATATGCTGTGAGCAGTTTGCCCGCCACCGCGCGTGGGTTGCACGTGACCGTGCGCGGTTACGGTGCGATGCTGCGGGAGACGTTGTCGCTGGTGCGGAGCCAGCCGGCGCGTGGGGATTCGAGGCCGATGCGGTCGATCCAGCTGATCCAGTAGCCGATGCCGTCGCCGGTGGCGGGGACGGTGAGGGTGAGCGGGGCGGTGTCGCCGGGGCGGAGTTCGGTGCGCCAGGCGGTGCCGTCCCAGCGCGCGATCACCCAGGTGCGCACGACCTGTGACGGTGGGGCGCTGGCGATGAGGAAGGTGGCGCCGGTGCGCTGGTCGTGTTCCTCGCGCACGGATGGTGTCGCGAGGCGGGCATTCGTCTGGGCGAGCCACGGCGACGCGGGAACCAGTGCCGGTGCCGCGTACGTCTCGCGGATCAATCGTGCCGCCAGCGCATCGCGTTCACCGCGGCCGGCTGCCGAGCCTTTCGGCATGAACACCGACATGCTGAAGTGCACGTTGCCGGTGGTGGTGCCTTGCCGGCGCGTGAGACCGATCTGGTTCACGAGTTCGTCGGCCGTCCAGGCACCGCCGCCGCCGACCCGGCTCGTGTAATTGCCGGGCCACATGTGGCGTTGCTTCACGTTCTCGCTGGCCCACCAGGCGAGCAGCGAGGGATAGGGCTGTCCGTCCTTGGCGATCGGCCAGTAGAGCTGCGGCGAGGCGTAGTCGAGCCAGCCTTCCCGCAGCCACTTGCGTGAGTCGCCGTAGAGTTCCGCGTAGCTGTCGAAGCCGCGGACGTCGGCCGGATAGCCGGGCCGCCAGATGCCGAATGGGCTGATGCCGACCTTCACCCACGGCTTGGTGGCCTTCACGCGCTCGTACATCTGCCGCACGAAGGTATCGACGTTGGCGCGGCGCCAGTCGTCCACTGCAAGCTGACCGCCCTTCGCGGTGTACGCGCCGTAACTCGGCCCGTCAGGAAACGGGATCAGCGTGCCGCGCGCATCGCGCTCCTTGTAGGGATAGAAGTAGTCGTCGATGTGGACGCCATCGACGTCGTAGCGGCGCACGACGTCGACGATCACGGCGACGCTCTTCTCGATCACGGCCGGCTCGCCCGGGTCCATCCAGAGGTAGGACCCATAGCGCTTGACGAGGGCGGGGCGGGCGCTGGCGATGTGCGTGGGATCGAGCGGCGACTTGTCGCTGGGGTGACGGGCGCGATAGGGATTGAACCACGCATGGAGCTCGATGCCGCGCGCATGCGCTTCCCGCACCACGAAGGCGAGCGGGTCCCACATCGGCGATGGCGCGCGGCCCTGCGCCCCGGTGAGATAGACCGACCAGGGTTCGAGGGTGGAGGGATACATCGCGTCGGCGGCGGGGCGCACCTGGAAGACGAGCGCGTTCAGGCGCAGCTCGCTGGCGCGGTCGAGCATCGCGATCAGCTCCTGCTGCTGCTGTTCGGTGGAGAGGTCGCGCCGTGACGGCCAGTCGATGTTGTCGACCGTCGCGACCCATGCCGCGCGGAACTCGCGCGCGAGGGCCGGAGGTGCGGGGAGGGTGATCGCGCCGCGGAGCGGAACGCGCGGGCCGGGATCGACCATCACCTGGCCCGGCGTGACGGGCTGTGGTGCGGGCGTGGGTGGCGTGACGGGCGCCGGAGCGCGGCGGGCGCAGGCGGCGAGGACTGCGGAGAGCAGCAGCGAACGGAGGACGGCGCGCATCAGGTCATTTCGGTGCGGCGGGGCCCGCCTTGGGTGGCGGACCCGCGGTCAGTGCGAGGCTCACTCGTTCCACCTGCTCGCCGTTCTCGCTGAGCAGGATGGCGAGGAGGTTGTCATTCACGAGCAGTGTCGGTGTGCCGGGCCAGGTGGTGGCGGTGTCGGCGATGGGGCGGGCCTGCAGGCTGTCGAGCGCGACGAAGTCGGCATGGCGCGCCAGCGAATCGCGGTAGCGGAAGATGTGGATGGTGGCGCGCCCGAGGCGCCACGTCTGTCCGCCCACGTGCAGGAACGCGAATCGCACGCTGTCACCGCGCTGTGGCGCGAGGCCGGCGCGTTCGAGGCGATCGAAGATCGTGCAGGTTTCCCAGTGCCCGGTGCCGGGGCAGCTGGGCAGCGGCGCTGGACGTGTGGCGCTGGGCGTTGCAGCCGGTGTCGCAATCGGGGCCGGCCTGGGCTCTGCTGTGCAGGCGGCGAGCAGCGCGACGATGCACGCGATCGATCCGCCACGCACGAATGTGATGGTCAGAAGCCGAGGTAGGTGCGTACGCGTGGTTCGATGCGATCGGGGGTCCATGGGGGGGACCAGATCAGGTTGATCTTGACCTCACCGACACCGGCAACGGTGCGCAGCTGCTTTTCCGCCTCGCCCATGATTTCCGGTCCGGAAGGGCAGCCGGGCGAGGTGAGCGACATGTCGACGTTGATGTCGGCGCCGTCGACCTGGATGTCGTAGATGAGGCCGAGGTCGACGATGTTCAGGTTCAGTTCCGGATCCTTGACGCGGCGGAGCACGAGACGCGCCTGATCGAGCGTCACGCCACCGGTGTTGGTGGCGTCGGTCGTGTCACTGCTGCCGGTGGCGTCGTCGTCCGGGAGTTCGTCGGGAGACATCTGCATGCGGCGAAAGCTACTCGGTCGAGCGAGCCTCGTCGCAGCGGGTCGCCGTGCGGCAGTTCAGCGGCGCTTTTTCGGTTTGGTGGCGGTGCGCCTGGCCGCGCCGGTGCGGGCAGAGGCGCTGGTGGCGCTGCGGCGCGACGAGGCGCGGCTGGCCGACGCCCGGGACTTTCTCGCGCTTCCGCTGCGGACGCTGCCGGCCTTGCGGGCCGACGCGCTCCTGCGGCTGCGGGCAGACGCGGCGCGGACGGACCCTCGGCCCTTGCTGCGGCTGCAGGCGACGCGGGCGGAGCGTGACGACGCGTTGCGGCCGCGGGCCGACTTCCGCGCCAAGGCGCGGCCACGGCTGACGGTGCAGCCCGCGTTGCGCATCCGGGACTCGGGGGCGGGGTTCCAGCCCGTGGCGTAATCGGCGCGGAACGACGGGTCGCCGTCGACCTCGATGGCGACGCCCGGCTCGGTGACGGCCCATGCCGAGGCGTCGGCGAGGTCGGCCCGCACGTCGGAGATGACGCGTTCCGGTCGGCGGGCGCGTGATTCGAAGACGCGGTTGGTGAGCAGCACGACGAACATGTCGCGCTCGGGATCGATCCAGATCGACGTGCCGGTGAAGCCGGTGTGACCGTAGGCGCGGGGCGACATGTAGCGGCCGCAGCCCACGCCGTTGTGGCCGGCGCAGGTATCCCAGCCCAGTGCGCGCGAACCAGCGGCGCGGGCGGTGAAGCGCTCGACCGTGCTGTCGCTGATGATCCGGACGCCGTTGTAGGTGCCCTTGTTCAGCATCATCGTGGCGAAGACCGAGAGGTCGCCGGCGGTGCTGAACAGTCCGGCATGGCCGGCGACGCCACCCAGCACGTGGGCATTCTCGTCATGCACG
Organism: Gemmatimonadaceae bacterium; assembly: GCA_031409715.1. Lineage (GTDB taxonomy): Bacteria > Gemmatimonadota > Gemmatimonadetes > Gemmatimonadales > Gemmatimonadaceae > JACMLX01. Next base: position 18,448 of record JANNXU010000080.1, read on the forward strand.
TCGCCCTGCAGCGAGTAGCCGCGGACGGACATGGTGGCGGTGGGTGCCGTGCGCTCGCGGACACCGGCGGGAACGCGGTACCACGTTTCCGTCATGCCGAGCGGCGTGAAGACGCGCTCCTGCAGCAGGGCATCGAGCTTGCGGCCGCTGACGCGCTCCGCGATGAAACCGAGAATGTCGGCGCCGAGGTCGGAGTAGATGTATTGCGAGCCGGGCGGGGCGACGAGTGGGGTCTCGAGCACCATCCGTTCTGCGTCGGCAGGTGACCAGGCGAGGCGCCAGAGGTCGCGACCGGCGGGGAGGCCGCTGCGGTGCGTGAGCAGGTCACGCACCGTGATCTCGTCCTTGCCGCCGCCGGAAAACTCAGGGACGTAGGTGCGGACGGGGGCATCGAGACGGATCTTCCCTTCGTCGTACAGCACCATGATGGCGGTGGTGGTGCCGATGACCTTCGTCAGGCTGGCGAGGTCGTAGACGGAACGATCGGGGCTGACACTGGGCGCTTCTGCAGACCACGAGAGTCGCCCGAAGCCCTGCGAATAGACCGCTGATCCACGCCGCCCGACGACGACGGCCGCGCCTGGAAAGCCACCTTCCGCGATGCCGCGACGCACCACACGCGTGATGGCATCGAGCCGCAGTGCGCTCATCTCGACCGCTTCGGGCCTTGCCTTCGGCAGCCCGTCCCCGATCATCATGACCGGGTTGGCTGGCATCGTGCTGATGCCGAATACGAGGCTGGCGGCGAGTCTGACGAACACGGCAACTCCGGATGATACGCGGCAGGACGTACGGAGTGGGCGAGCATGTGCGACGAACCAGCCGGTGCCATCCACCGGCAATCACGCATTCCGTTCACGTATTCAGACGACCCAGGCCGCAGAACGTTCCGCGCAGACCGGTCTGCTCATGGTAGGACAGGCCCCACTTCGCGTCAAGTGTAACCGTCACAGCGGTTTGCGTGCATACACGTGAGGTCGGAGGCGAAGGGTCGCGACGGTTGCCGACGTCGGCTGCGGCGTCGGCGTGCCTGAATCCGGGACGGTGCCACGTCCGTCATGCGTGCGTCGGCTGGTGTGCGGGCGACTCGCACGCCGGCGGCAACCCTCCTCCTGGCTGCGGTGTCTAGTGGTCGAGTTCTGCTCGGACCTCAGCCGCGGCGCAGCATGTCCGCTCACCCGATCGCCCAACCGACGCCGTTGACTACCGACGAGGAGCTGATCGCGCGCGCGGTCGCCGGCGACGAGCTGGCGATGCGCGCGTTGTGGGCCGAGCACGCACCGCGCATCGATGGCGTGGTGCGGCGGCTGGTGCATGACCTGGACGAGGCTGCGGACATCGTGCAGGAGGTCTGGATCCAGATCTTTCGAGCGCTGCCGAGCTTCCGCGGTGACGCGCAGTTCTCGACCTGGGCCCACCGGATCGCGGTCAACCGCACGCTGAATTCGTTGCGGCGGGCTCGGCGGCTGATGGGGATTCACGAAGCGCTGGTGGAGGACTCGGCGATGGTCGAGGACGACGTGGAGCAACCGTTCGTGCGGGAATCGATCACGAGGGCGCTGGACCGGCTGCCGGCGGGTGCGCGCACGGTGTTCGTGCTGCACGACGTGGAGGGATACACGCACGAGGAGATCGCCGCCCAGCTCGGGATCACGTCCGGCGGGTCGAAGTCGCAACTGTTCAAGGCGCGGGCCCGGCTGCGCCGGCTGCTGGCACCGTTGATGGACCACCTGACCACATCGAGCACGGATTCGGGGTATGCCACACCTCTCGCCTGAACGCATTGCAGCGCTGATCGACGAGCCGGGGTCGGTCGAGGAGCAGCGGCACCTGGAGCAGTGCGTGCGTTGCCGCGCGGACTTCGTGGCCGTGCGGCGGATCGTCGCCGCCGCATCGGCCGAGCGCGACCAGCCGATCGCGCCGCTGGTGCCGTGGCAGCAGATCGCGCAGGCGCTGCGATCGGAAGGGGTGCTGTCTGGTGAGGCCGTGTCGCGGGCACCCGTCACGCTGGCGTCAGTGCGCCCGATCGAGAGTGCGCCGTCGCTGGTGGCGCTGCGGCCCGAGGCGCGGGTCTCGCACCGCGCGCCCGGGGTGGCGCGGATGGTCGGCATGGCAGCCGCTGCGGCGTTGCTGGTGACGGTCGGCGTGGCCGGGGGCCGCATGACGGCGGCACGCGAAGCCTCAGGTGCGGGGGCGGGTGGTACGGTGGATTTCCTGCCGGCCGCGGGGGCGGTGCAGCGCGTGGTCCCGGCGGTCCCGACGACGGCCGTGGCGCAGTTCCGTACTCCTGACGATGCGCGCGCGACGCTGCAGTCGGCCGAGGAGGTGTACAGCGGGGCGTTGCTGTGGCTGGCGGCCCACGACAGCGCGCTGGCACCGCGTCAGCCGGGTGGGTCGGCCGCCGCCGCGACGAACTATCGGCAGCGGCTCGAGGTACTCGATGCCGCGATGGCGACGGCGCGCCGTGCGCTGTCCGAGGCACCGGATGACCCGGTGATGAATCGCTACTATCTCGCGACACTCGGCGCCCGCGAGGTGACACTGCGTCGCCTCACGACCGTGCTGCCGGCGTCACAACAGGTGCTGGAGTATTGATGATGACCGGACGGTGGACGGGCATGCTGCTGGTGGCCGTGCTGACGGCGGTGCCGCTGCGAGCACAGGACGGGACGCCGGAGGCCGAGGCACGCTCGCGGGCGCTGTCGGAGCGGATGAAGGTGACGCTGCGGGAGCAGGCGCGCGTGTTGGCACAGATGCAGCGCGAGCTGACCCGGGCGGCCAATGCGGATGCGCGGTCGCGGGACTCGATCGTGCGCATCACCTCGCAGCGGATTGCGGAGCTGGCGGGCCAGATCGCGCAGGTGCAGATGGAGGCGGACCGGGTGCAGGGTGCGGCGGTGGATGCCGAGACGCGGGCGGCACTGCGGGTGCAGATCACCAGCGCGCGGGCGATGGCGAACGTGACCCGCGCGCTGGCGGGTCAGCAGCGGGCACTGACCTTCATGAGCAGCGCGGCGCCCCGAGGCTACCTCGGCGTGACGCTGTCGGGGACGCAGAACACGGAGCTGCGCGACGGGCGGGTGTTCACGCTGTACGAGTCGCCGCTGTCGATCGAGTCGGTGGCGCCGGAGAGCCCGGCGGCGCGGGGCGGACTGCAGGCGGGGGACACGATCGTCGCCTTCGGCAGGCTGCCGGTGCCGGGTCCGGTGCCGCTGGCCGAGGTGCTGCGGCCGGGTGAGCGGGTGTCGCTGCGGATCCGTCGCGGCGGGCGGGAGCGGACCGTGACGGTGGTGGCGGACACGATCCGGACGATGCGTGTGGCGGCCGGGTCGTTTGCGTTCACGTTCGACAGCGCACGGATGTGCTACGGCGACCAGTGCTCGTCCGACCTGGCCGCGCTCGAGGGGCGGCGCGTCACCGGCTTGGTCCTTCCATCCGCCGTGGCGCCTCCGCGTCCGGCTGCTCCCTCGCCGCCGGGTGGGGTGGCGCCGAGTGTGGCGCTGGGAATGGTCCAGTGGTCGAGCACCGACTATTCCATTGCGGGTGCCGTGATGACGACCATCACTGCCGAGCTCGAGGGGCTGACCGGGGTGAGCGACGGAGTGCTGGTGCTGCGGGTGGCGCCGGGTACGCCGGCATCAAGTTCCGGATTGCGCGGCGGTGACGTCATCGTGCGAGTGGCCGGCGAGGAGAGCCGCGGAGTGCGCGATCTGCAGCGGGCGGTGCAGCGTGCGAGCAGCCGTGGGGACCGCGCGTTGCCGCTGGTGGTGCGTCGGGAGAAGAAGGAGTCGGGGCTGACGCTGCGTTGGTAGCGCGATACTGTCGGGTTACATGCGCGTTCGAGCCGAACTTCAGGGCTCCGGCATGGCAGGCATCGCCGGCATCGAGGCGCGCTTCACGGTCACGATCGAGCCGGGTGGCACACTGTAGATGAGCTGCGCGGTGGCCTTGTCGGTGAGCGTGAGGGCGCGGGCGCGGATCTTCGGCGCCATGATGACCGTGGTGTCGCTGGCATGGTCAAGTCCGATGCCATGGCCGATTTCGTGGATGGCGAGCGCGCGGATGACCGTCGGTTCGAGCTCACCGGTGGCATCGCGGCGCATGGTTGCGAGCTGGATGTCGCTGCGGATGATCCAGTAGTGGCTGTCGCGGACGACTTTCGTCCTGCCGAGCACCGGATCGCCGTTGAAGTCGGTGACCCACGAGACCGTGACGTCGGCCATGGCGGAGTCGGTGACGAAGACGAAGCGGACCGGGAGTTCGACTTCTTCCCAGATCGTGAACGCCTCGCGGACCGCCTGCAGGAAGTCATCGCGGAGGCGGTCGGCGTTCTTCGGCCCCTGATCGCTGATGAAGACGCGCAGCGGGGCCGCGCGCCGATCGGGCCAGCGCTGGAGCGTGCTGTCGGAGAGGTGGAGGATGTCGGGGACGAACGTGCCCGTCTGGCGTGACGCGAGCACGGCCCGCGTCTCGGCACGCCGGACCGAGTCGGCGGTTTCGCCGTCCATCTTCCATGAAAGCAACGTGTCAGCGAGTGCCTGCACGGCATCGGCACCCTGCTGCACGCTGTCAGCGGGCGTACTTCCAGCGCGGTCGCGACCGTGCAGGCGCACACTCGCCGTCTCGATGACGACGAGGGCAGCGAGTCCGGTGAGGATCAATCCGAGCAGTCGTGGGAGCGTGGGGAGTCGCATCCGGTCAGCGGGTCGGTCTGGTGTTCGGCGGTGACGAGGGCTGGCCGCTCATCGGGTGGAGACGATCGAGGACGGGGTGGCGCACGGACGGGCGCGGGCGATGAGGATGCCCGCGCACTCCCGGCCGTAATTGCTGGATGGCCGAGTCTGCTGATTGTAACGTCGGCGACGAAGATTGCGCCATGCTCATGAAGCAATCGCGTTTTCACGGCAGAGTCCGTGCCAGACATATCACCCTGGATGCGTGATGGCTTGCGACCGCAGCGGCGGTGCCGACCGGCGCGCTACACGGGCGCAGATCCGTGCCCGCGTGTATCAGCGACGGAGAGGCGCTCGTGCAGCGTCGGCGCCGGATGGAACACGAAGGCGCGGCCCGCCTTGCGCTGCTCCAGCAGCCCCTGCTCGGCCAATGAGAGCAGGTCGGTACGCGCGGTCTGATAGGCCACGCCGTGGGACCGTTTGTGCGACTCCACCGTATACCGCGCGAACGGCTGCTGCATGGCGTGTCGGATGAGTGCGAGTTGTCGTGGATTCAGCTCGCCGACCGTGGCGGCGGCCCGCGTCAGCAGCCTTTCGGTGTCGCGTAATTCCTTCGCCTTCCGTGCGAGATAGCCGTGCAGGTCTTCGATGGCGCGGAGGAGCACGCGCATCTGGTACAGGAGGAAATAGGTGACGTCGTTCTCGTCGGTCTCGGAATACAGGTACGCGCGCGCGTATTGGCCCCTGGCGCGCTCGAGGATCCGTGAGATGGACACGAACTCGCACAACCAGTACCCATGCCGAGCCATGCACCAGTAGAAGAGGGCGCGTGCGGTCCTCCCGTTTCCGTCGACGAATGGGTGGTCGTACGCCAGCCAGAAGTGCAGCACGATGGCGCGTATCGGCGGCGGCAGAAACTCGGTTTCGCCGACACCGTTGGCGAAATCGCACATGTCGCGCAGACGTGATTCCAGTTCGCTGGCATGCGGGGGGGTGTGCAACCGCGTACCGGTTTCGTCTTCGATGACGATGTCTTCGTCGGCCCGGCGGAGGCGTCCGGCGCCATCGGGGATGTCCAGGGTGCCGTCGGTCAGCCGACGTTGCAACTCGAGGACGATGTCAGGGGTGAGGGGCTCCTTCACGAAGCGGCGGATGAACAGCATGCCGTCGTAGTTGTTGTGAATCATCCGTTCGCCGCGATCGCGTGGTGCCCTCCCTTCCTGGATCATCGCCTTGGCGACCTTGCGGGTGGTCGATGCTCCCTCGAGCTGGCTCGAGGTGATCGCCTCCTCGACGATGGACGTGAACAGGTAGGTGTCGCGCGTGGCATCATCGGTGACCTGCGGACTGCTGCCGATGTTGTCGCTGGCATCGCGATCGATGCGGTGCAACATCTCCAGCGCGATGTTTGGCAGGGCAAACCGGAACGGCTCGCCGGCCCGGTCCAGCAGCGGCAAGGGGCGATACAGCGCCTGCCGGGCGAGCTTGACGACAGCCCATTGCGCTTCGGCGGGAAAGTCCGGCAGGGGCAACGCGTACCTGAACGTCTCCCAGTGACGGTACTTGCCGCCTGGCGCGGGGCCCAGTCCCGAGCTCATCAGTCTCTGAAACCGTTCGAGACCATCGCCTGTCGCAAGCAGCTCGTTGACCGCGCGCGCGAAATCCGGAGGGGGGGCCGGCAGCTTCATGTTCAAACCGTCGTGACAGAAATACCAATGAACTACTGAATGTGGCAAATTCAGTAGTTCAAGGTCCGATGTCAACGAACTACTAAAACATGGCTTGTCAGTACTTGACCAGTAGTTCGGCACGACGCTCGCCAGGGGTCTGGTTCACCGCGCCCTCGCAGTCGCGGTAACGCCCTGGCCTACCCGCCCGTCACTCGCCGTACGGAATCCAGATGTTCTTGACCTGCGTGGCGTTGCGGAGGAACTCGCGGCCCTCGCCCTGTGCGGCGTTCGACCAGTCGCGCGCGATGGACTCGACCCAGGTGCGCTTCATGTTGTCGGCGGAGGCCTTCTCGACCATGGCGGCACCGGCCTGTGGCCCGAAGTACCACATCCCGTCCACCTCGTCGTGTTCGGCGAGGGTTTTGGCCAACGTGTCGCGCGGGCCGGTAACGATGTTGACGACGCCGGCGGGGAGGTCGGAAGTGTCGAGCACCTGATACAGGTCCGTGGCAGCCAGCGGGTGGCGTTCGCTGGGGATGACGACGGTGGTGTTGCCCATGGCGATGGCCGGCGCCACCAGCGAGATCAGGCCGAGCAGCGGATGGGCAGTGGGGCAGACGAGTGCGAGGCAGCCAAGGGGCTCGTGCATGGCGAGGGTCACGCCTCGGATGGGGACGCTGTGGACAGCGCCGTCATACTTGTCGGCCCAGGCGGCGTAGGTGAACAGCCGGGCGATGGACCGCTCGACTTCCACCATGCCGCCGGCTCCGGTCATCCGGTCCAGTCTCGCCGCGAACTCCATGGCGCGTGCGGACAGGTTTTCGGCGATGTAGTAGAGGATCTGGGCGCGGGCGTGGCCGGTGGTGCGTGCCCAGCCCCTGGCGGCGAGCGCGGCGGTGACGGCGTTGCGGATATCCTTCCGATTACCCTCTCCGATTTCTCCCATCACAACACCATCGGCGCCGTATACCGGCAGTGTGTAGGCGCCATCGGGGCGCGACTGCTTGCCGCCGATGTAGAGCTTGGGGGTGCGGTCGAGGGCCGGCAGCCCGTTGGACACGGTTCCGGGTGCAACCGATGCGGAGTGCTTGGCGGAGGGTTCGTCGGCCACGGGCAGCGCGCCGCGCTTCCAGGACGGTACGAGGTACTCGATCATCCCTTCGCGCCCGCCCTCGCGGCCGAACCCACTCTCCTTGTAGCCGCCAAAGCCGGCCGCGGCATCGAAGAGGTTGGTCGAGTTCACCCAGACGATCCCCGACTTGATCTTCGGCGCGACGTCGAGGGCGAGGTTGATGTTCTCGGTCCAGACGCTGCTCGCCAGCCCATACGGTGTGTTGTTGGCCAGCTCGACGGCTTCGGCCGGCGTCCGGAAGGTCATCGAGACGAGGACGGGGCCGAAGATCTCCTCCTGCACGATGCGCGCGGCGGGGGAGACGCCGGTGAACAGGGTGGGCGGGTAGAAGCAGCCCGTGGTCGGGACGGCCCATGACGGCTGCCAGACCTGTGCCCCGTCGTTGACGCCGGCGTCCACCAGCGCGCGGATCCGCTCGAGCTGCACGGGATCGATGATGGCGCCCATGTCGATCGACTTGTCCAGCGGTGAGCCGACGCGGAGGGTTTCCATCCGGGCGCGGATCTTCGTCTCGAGTGCCGAGGCGATGCCTTCCTGGACGAGCAGGCGTGAGCCGGCGCAGCAGACCTGGCCCTGGTTGAACCAGATGGCGTCGACCACACCCTCGACGACGCTGTCCAGGTCGGCGTCCTCGAAGACGATGAAGGGGCTCTTGCCGCCGAGTTCGAGTGACAGCTTGATGCCTCGGCCGGCGGTGGCGCGCCGGATGACCTTGCCGACCTCGGTCGAACCGGTGAAGGCGAGCTTGTCGATGCCGGGGTGGGCGACCAGCGCCTTGCCGGTGTCGCCGTCGCCGGTGACGATGTTGAGCACGCCGGCCGGGAGCCCGGCTTCGCGGGCGAGTTCGGCAAAACAGAGCGCGGTCAGCGGCGTGAATTCGGCCGGCTTGAGGACGACGGTGCACCCGGCGGCGAGGGCCGGCGCGACCTTCCACGCCAGCATCAGCAGCGGGAAATTCCACGGAATGATCTGTCCGCAGACCCCGACGGCGGAGTATCCGGCAAACTCGCTGTCGAGGAGTTGTGCCCAGCCGGCGTGGTGGTAGAAGTGGCGCGCCACGAGCGGGATGTCGAGGTCGCGGGTCTCGCGGATCGGCTTGCCGTTGTCGAGGGTCTCGAGGACGGCGAGGAGGCGCGCGTGCTTCTGCACGGTGCGGGCGAGCGCGTAGAGATGCCGGGCGCGGCCGTGCCCACCGAGTGCCTGCCAGGGGGTGAGGGCGGCGCGGGCGGCGGCCACCGCCGCCTCGACGTCGGCGTCGGTGCCCTGCGTGACTTGTGCCAGCGGAGCCGAGTTGGCGGGGTTCCGGACTTCGAACAGGGTGCCTGGCGCGGTGAATTCGCCGCCGATGAAGTGGCCGAAGGTGCCTTGTCGGTGCCGTTCGAGCCAGTCGCGCACCGGCGCATCGCCCTCAGGGGCGGGGCCATAGGCCATAGTCTCGAAGATGTCGGCTACTGTCGTCATGCTGTCGGGAAGACGCAGGGTTTCATGGCATCGGCTGGCGATACGCCGCGGCGTACCGGCCGGTGACGAAGTGCTCGAGCTGCCGTTCGATGTCGGTAAGCAGGCCGCTTGCGCCGAAGCGGAAGAGGTCGGGCCGGAGCCAGCGATCACCCAGCTCCTCCTTCATCAGCGCCAGCCAGTCCAGCGACGCCTTGGCGGCGCGGATGCCGCCGGCAGGCTTGAATCCGACGACGTGGCCCGTCTGCTCGCGGTACGTGCGGATCATCCGCACCATCACCAGGCCTACGGGAAGGGTCGCGTTCTCGGGTTCCTTGCCGGTGCTGGTCTTGATGAAGTCCGATCCGGCCTGCATGGCGACCATGCTGGCGCGGGCGACGTTGGTCATGGTGGCCAGCTCGCCGGTGGCGAGGATGGCCTTCATGTGGGCATCGCCGCAGGCCTCACGGAAGCGGCGGATCTCATCGTAAAGCGCGTGCCAGTTGCCGGTGAGCACGTGGGCGCGCGTGACGACGATGTCGATCTCCTGGGCCCCGGCCGCGACGCTGGCGCGGATTTCGGCCAGCCTGGTCTCGATGGGGCTGAGGCCGGCGGGGAATCCGGTGGAGACGGCGGCGACCGGGATACCGCTGCCGGCCAGCGCCTCGACGGCCGTGGCGACGAGGCCGTGGTAGACGCAGACCGCGCCGGTGGTGATGCGCAGGTGTGCGATGCCGAGCGCCTGGACGATGTCGTCGCGGAGCGGGTGGCGGGCCTTGGCGCAGAGGCGGCGGACGTTGCCCGGGGTGTCGTCGCCGGAGAGCGTCGTCAGGTCCATGCAGGTGATGGCGCGCAGCAGCCAGGCGGCCTGCCACTCCTTCTTGACCGTCCGGCGGGTGGGCAGCGTGGCGGCGCGGCGTTCGACGGCGCTGCGGTTGACGCGGATGGCGCGCACGGCGTCGAGGTCGAGCGGGGTGCCGGGGTTTCGCTGGACGTGTTCGCCAATCTCTGCCGGCGAACTCGGCCGGACCAGCGTCGGGCGCGCGACGGGCGCCGCGGATGTGGGCGAAGGGGTCGGTCGATTGCCAAGCGTCATCGGCGCACCTGCGCAAAGCTCAGATCATCGCGCCGGGCCTGAGGGCGGCGGCGGGCTGGATCGTGGAGCCGGGAAGTTAGGGATGCGGAGACTCGGGGCAACATCCGTGCGCGAGTCCGCAGGGGCGATTGCGGGGCGGGCATCGTCAACGCTGTTCACGCGGAGGCAACGGAGCAACGAACGGAGGGAGGGGTCTGCGGGGGGTCGGCAACCTCAACTCTTTTCACGCAGAGGGGTGGAGTAGCAGAGGGGTCGGTGTGACTCGGAAGGACGCGGCGCTCAGACCTCAGTCTCGACGGTCGGTGCGGGGTGACGATGGTTGTTTTTTGGAACAGCAGGTCAACGGTCACCCCCTACAAATAGTCAGCCTGAACGCTCGAGAAAGTTCGAGGTCAGCGCAGGACGCTCCGCTCCACCACCCCTCTGCGTGAAAAGAGTCCCCCGCACACCCCTCGCTCCCTTCGTTGCTCCGTTGCCTCCGCGTGAACAGCGTTGACGATGCCGACCGGCCGCAGACCCCTCGCTCCCTTCGGTGCTCCGTTGCCTCCGTGTGAACAGCGTTGACGATCCCCGAGAAGCGCGAAGGAATCAGGAGTGGCGCGACGGAAGAGGGCGGATGGCGGCGGTGCAGGCGAGGCCGAGAAGAAGGAGCACTGCCATCAGGTACATCGTGACGCTGTAGGCGTCGGCCTTCGGCACGCCGCGCGCGATCTGGTATTCGCGGATGTAGTTGACGAGCACCGGGCCGAGCACGCCGGCGGTGGACCAGGCGGTGAGGAGTCGGCCGTGGATGGCACCGACTTCGAGGGTGCCGAAGCGATCGCGGAGGTAGGCGGGGATGGTGGCGAAGCCGCCGCCGTACATGCTGAGGATGAACGCGTATGCCGCGACGAAGGCGGCGATGCTGCCGCTGCGGCCGATGGTGGGGACGGTGGCGTAGACGGCGGCGCCGAGTGCGAAGAAGGTGGCGTAGGTGGCGCGTCGGCCGATGTGATCGCTGAGGGAGGACCAGGCGAATCGTCCCGCGAGGTTGGCGAGGCTGAGCAGAACCACGAAGCTCGCCGCCTGCTGCACCGTCACTCGGCCGGGGAACATTTCCTGGATCATGGCCGAGGCCTGACCGAGCACGCCGATGCCGGCAGTGACGTTGAGGCAGAGCATGGTCCAGAGCAGCCAGAACTCGCGGGTGCGGATGGCCTGCTGGACGGTCTGGCCGGTGCGCGCCTGCGTGCTGCGGGCGATCCGGTTGGCGATGGTGGCGGAGGGTGTCCAGTCCGCCGCCGGGACGCGGACGGTGAAGACGCCGAACATCATCACCACGACGTAGATCGCGGCGAGCGTGAGGAACGTTTGAGCGATGCCGTTGCTGCTTGCGGTGCGGAAGTGCGCCATGAGCCACACCGAGAGTGGTGAGGCGATGATGGCGCCGCCGCCGAAGCCCATGATGGCGAGGCCCGTCGCCATGCCGGGGCGGTCGGGGAACCACTTGATGAGCGTGGAGACGGGCGAGATGTAGCCGATGCCGAGCCCGATGCCGCCGATCACGCCGTAGCCGATGACGAGCAGCCAGAACTGGTGTGTGGCGACACCGGCGGCGCCAAGGACGAGGCCGGCGGTGAAGCAGAGTGCGGAGACGAACATCGCGGCGCGTGGGCCGACGCGTTCGAGCCAGCGCCCGAAGAGCGCGGCGGAGAGGCCGAGGAAGACGATGGCGGTGCTGAAGACCCAGCCGATGGTGCTGACCTTCCAGTCGTCAGGGGCGGGGGTGGTGAGGCCGATGGCCTTGGAGAGGGGGAGCGAGAAGACGCTGAAGGCGTAGACCTGCCCGATGCAGAGGTGGATCGCGAGGGCGGCCGGGGGCACGCGCCAGCGGTTGAAGCCGGGCGGGGCGAGGGTGTGGTCGCGGTCGAGGAATGCAGGGAGCACGTCGGGCCGTTGGGGGTGAGGTGTGAGAGAATAACGCTCCGGCCGCTCTCGACGCCGAGGCACACTTCATCCCACGGTCGAGTTGACATACCCCGGACGGGTACCAGATTTCATACCAGTAGGGGGTATATTTTCAGTGGTCACCTGTGGGAGGGAAACACATGGACACCAAGACGATCACGATTTCCGGGATGAGCTGCGGGCATTGCGTGAGCGCCGTGCGGAAGGCGCTGACTGGGGTGCCGGGTGTGGAGCTGCGGGATGTGCAGATTGGGCGCGCGGAGGTGTCCGTCGAGTCGGAGGCGGCACTGTCGGCTGCGGAGCAGGCGGTGGACGAGGCGGGGTACGACGTGGTGAAGGGGCGGACGTTAAACGTCACGACTCCCGCCACTGGGGCGTAGGCCATGCCGGAGGTGTTGGCGCCGGCGGCGTTGCTGCCGCAGAAGGGCGCAATGGGCGCGAACGGCGCGGATGCTGCGCCGCGGAGTGCGGATGCCCCGGTGACCGTGACGCTGCCGGTGACGGGAATGACGTGTGCCGCCTGCCAGAGCCGGGTGCAGCGGCAGCTGAATCGTGCGCCCGGTGTCGCCGACGCCTCCGTGAACCTGTTGATGGGGAGCGCGACCATCACCTTCGATCCGCGCGTCGTGAGTCCGGCGGCGCTGGTGAAGGTGGTCCTGGACGCCGGGTACGGCGCGGAACTGCCCGTGGCCGGGGACGATGTGGTGGAGCAGCTCGCGGCGCGCGATGCGACCACCACGCAGGAATACGACTCGCTGCGCCGGAAGGCCGTGGTGAGCGGTGGCGCCGGCGTGGTGGCGATGCTGGTGTCGATGCCGCTGATGGTGCGGAGCGAGAACACGGCGATGGGTGCCCATGCGTCGGGTGGCGTGGTGGCGGACCCGTTCATGCGCTGGGTGATGACCGGCCTGTCGCCGGTGCTCGAGGCCGCGTTCCCATGGCTCTATCGTGTGCCGGCGGCGCTGATGAGCTGGTCGCTGCTGGTGATGACCGTCGGCGTGATGACGTGGGCGGGGCGGCAGTTCTACGTTGGTGCCTGGAACTTGCTGAAGCACCGGGCCGCCGACATGAACACGCTCGTCGCCGTGGGCACGGGTGCGGCATTCCTCTACTCGGCACTGGCGACGGTGGTGCCGGCGCTGTTCACGCGGAATGGCGTGGCGCCGGATGTGTATTACGAGGCGGTGATCTTCATCATCGCGCTGATTCTCACCGGCAAGATGTTCGAGGCCCGTGCGACGCGGCGCACGTCGAGCGCGCTGCGGGCGCTGGCGCAGCTGCGACCGACCTCCGCGCGCGTGATGCGCCCGACGCCGGAGGGTGGCCAAGCCGAAGTGGAGCTGTCGCTAGCGGATGTGCGCATGAATGACCTGGTGGTGATCCGTCCCGGTGAGCGGCTGCCGGTGGACGGGGTGGTGGACAGCGGCGTGAGCGCGGTGGACGAGAGCATGCTGACGGGCGAGTCGATGCCGGTGGCGAAGGGGGTGGGTGACCGCGTCATCGGCGGGACGATCAATGCCACAGGCGCAATCCGGTACCGCGCCACGACGCTGGGTGCGAAGAGCGTGCTGGCGCAGATCATGACGCTGATGCGCGACGCGCAGGCGTCGCGGGCGCCGATTCAGGGGCTGGCGGACCGCATCAGCGGCATCTTCGTGCCGGTGGTGATCGGGTTGTCACTGGTGACGTTCGCGACCTGGTTCGTGCTGTTGACGCAGGGCGGGAGCGGTGCGGGGGCGGCGATGGTGCGCGCGTTCGCGGCGGCGGTGGCCGTGCTGATCATCGCTTGCCCCTGTGCCATGGGGCTGGCCGTGCCGACGGCAGTGATGGTGGCGACGGGACGCGGCGCCGAGGCGGGGGTGCTGATCAAGGGAGGCGAGGCGCTGCAGCGGGCGGGCGACGTGACCACGATCATCGTCGACAAGACGGGCACGGTGACGGAGGGTCGCCCGACGGTGACCGACGTGCTGCTGGCGCAGGGCGCGACGCTGGACACCGATGCGCTGCTGACGCTCGCGGCATCGCTGGAGCAGTCGAGCGAGCATCCGATCGCCGGTGCAATCGTGCGCGGCGCCAGGGACCGCGGCCTCGTGATCACGGTGCCCACGGCGTTCGAATCGCAGACGGGACGCGGTGCCACGGCGATGGTCGGCGCGAACTGGGTGGCCGTGGGCAACGCGACGCAGATGCAGGAATTGTCGCTGGACGTGACGTCGATGCAGGCACCGGTGGCCGCGCTGGCGGCAGCGGCGAAGACGCCGGTGTACGTGGCGGTGGACGGCACGCTGGCGGGAGTGATCGCCGTGGCCGATCCGGTGCGCGCGAGTTCGCGTGCCGCGATCGCGTCGCTGCAGGCCATGGGACTGCAGGTGGTGATGCTGACGGGTGACAACGAGGCGACGGCGAATGCGGTCGCGCGCGACACGGGCATCACGAAGGTGATTGCGGGCGTGCTTCCGGCCGGGAAGGTCGCGGCGGTGATCAACGAGCAGCGCGGTGGCCGCGTGGTGGCGATGGTAGGCGACGGCGTGAACGATGCGCCGGCGCTGGCACAGGCGGACGTCGGTATTGCGATCGGCAGCGGGACGGACGTGGCGATCGAGGCGGCGGACATCGCGCTGATGCGCGGCGACCTGTCGGGGGTGGCGCGAGCGATCGCGCTGTCGCGGGCGACGATGCGGACGATGAAGCAGAACCTGTTCTGGGCGTTCGTCTACAACGTGATCGGGATCCCGGTGGCGGCGGGGGTGCTGTATCCGGTGTTCGGGGTGCTGTTGAGTCCTGTGCTGGCGTCGGCGGCGATGGCGTTCAGTTCGGTCTCGGTGGTGTCGAACAGTTTGCGATTGCGGTCGGCGTGACGTTCTCGGCAACGCCACCGTAACGGCACACTGCATCAACGCAGCGACGCAAAGGCGCAACGGGATCGATGAGCGTGCGGAGCGTGGTGGCGCTGCGCTGTCACTCATTTTCGTGTAATGACTCTGGGGGCAAGGTGGACGACATGAGTGGACATGGTGAGGATGTGGTGGTGGATGAGGCGACTGCTGTGGATGACGCCGGTGGTGCGTGTTGCGGGCGGAAGGCGGTGGGGGTGGATGGGGAGGGGAAGGCGAAGAATCTGATGCGGTTGCGGCGGATCGAGGGGCAGGTGCGGGGGATCCAGAAGATGGTGGAGGAAGAGCGGTACTGTGCCGACGTGTTGACGCAGATCTCGTCGGTGCACGAGGCGTTGCGGGCGGTGGCGCGGGAACTGATGCGCAATCATCTCAAGCATTGCGCGACGGCGGCGATCCGGTCGGACGAGTCGTCGGCGGAAGCGATGTACGACGAACTGGTGGACCTCATGTACAAGCACACACGGTGATCATGCGAGAGACGGGTGGACGGACGCAGGTGATGCGCGCGGCAGGGACGCTGGTGATGCGCAGGGCAGGGACGCAGGTGATGCGCAGAACATGGTGCGCCGCGGCGCGGTGGCGTGGCGGCTTTGTGGCTGCGGTGGCGGTCCTCTCCGGCGCCGCCACGCCGGTGATGGCGCAAACCGACTATTACAACACGGACACGGGGCGGCCGCTGCTGGTCGAGGACGCATACGCGCTGGAGCGTCGCGGATTCGAACTGCAGGTGGCGCCGATGCGGCTGACGCGATCGCGCGGTGGCGTGTACACCTGGGGCATCGAGCCCGAGCTGGCGTACGGGATCGCCAACCGCACGCAGTTGGAGGTCGGCCTGCCGATCGCCTACGTGGATCAGCGGGGCGGCGGCGGGGGCACCGGGATCACGGGCGTGGAGATGTCGCTGCTGCACAACCTGAACGTCGAGACGAGCATTCCGGCGTTCGCGATCGCGGGTGATTTGCTGCTGCCGGTGGGGCGATTTGCGCCGTCGCGCAGCTACGCGAGCATCAAGGGCATCATGACGCGCACCTTCCCGGCGGCGCGGGTGCACCTGAACGCGCAGTACACCTTTGGCCGCACGCTCTCGGCCACGTCCTCCGCGCCTGTCGGTGGTGCGGCGCAGAACGTCGAGGTGTCGCGCTGGATTGCCGGTGCCGCCATCGACAAGACCCTGCCGCTGCGTTCCCTGCTGCTGTCGGCCGAGGTGTATGCGAGACAGTCGCTGCGCACCGGGGAGGCGCTGGAGTGGAACAGCGGGCTCGGGGTTCGCTACCAGATCGCGCCGCGCTGGGTGATGGATGGTGGCGTCGGTCGCGCACTGACGCGCACCGATCATGCATGGTTCCTGACCGGTGGCGGTGCCTACGCCTTCGGCCTGCCCTGGAGCAAGCGCTGATGCGCCACACCGTGATGCGCCAGATGGGCGCACTGCTGTTCGTCACTGCCACGTGCGGCATGCCGCTGCCGGCGCAGTGGGTGACCACGTACGAGACGTTCTACCTGCAGGCGCCGCACAACTGGACCTTCCGCACCGACTACCAGAATGCGGATCGTCTGTTCAATGCGTTCGACTACGGGCATGCGATCCTGTACGAGACGCTCTTCACGAAGCCCGACGCGCCGGCGCGCCTGCTGGAGGAGACGATCTACGATCGTCTCACGACGCAGATCCTGGTGCGGCCGCCGAAGGTCCCGCTCGAGGAAGTGGCGATCGAGCCGATGTACGCACGGCTGTCACCGGAAGCGAAGGCGATGTTCGACTGGTCGCACATCCTGCACCGGCAGATCTACGACGTCCTCGCCGACGAACGCCTGAGCGATACACAGAAGGATGCGGAGGTGCAGCGGCTGATCACGTATTACAAGACGCGTCCCGACCTTGCGTTCAGCAGCCGGCCGAAAAGCATGGCGCTGATGCAGGAGCAGCCGTATTCGCTGGCGTTCCGGCAGAAGTATCCGAAGTTCAATGGGCTGATCTGGGGCTACCACTGGTTCCAAGTGGGACTGTACGAACCGTTGCTGGTGGGCAAGACCGTCGCCGAGCGACAGGCGGGCGTGAGAGCGACCGTGGCGCGGTTCTGGCAGATGCTGCGCGACCCGATGGCGTCGCTGCCGTACCAGATGCCGATGACGTCGGCGGTGGCGCCGGAGTTCGCGAAACGCTTTCCCGAGGCGGCGATCATCTTCGACAACCTGCACTCGATGCACGACGTGGTGAGTGACATCCTCGCCAATCCATCGGTGCCGCGCGATCGCAAGCGGGCCGAGATCGTGCGCGCGGGTCGGCTGTACCGTGACGACACGTCGTACGTGATGCCGGTGGCGGCATGGCTGACGATGTCGCGCGAGATGGGCGTGGAGAACATGGGTGGGCCATCGGTGGGCTTCACGCCCGCGCTGCCGGTGCCGACCGTGACGCGGGGTGCCGTGATGCAGCATGACGATGCGACCGGCCGGATGACGGGCATGAAGGTGGGACAGATGACGGGCGGTTCGCACGAGGGGATGGACCACGGTGCGCCGGCCGACAGCGCAAGTCCGAAGCCCGCCGCGGGTCATGAAGGGCACGTCCTGACGCCTCCCGCGGCACCGGCCGTCACGGGTCACGAGGGGCACGTGATGCCGGCCACGCCCGACTCTGCGAAGAAGCCGGTCGCCGCCGCCGCCGATTCGATGCATGCGACGCACCATCCCGGCGAGGCCGCGGAGTCGGCACTGCTGCAGCGCCGGCTGCTTGCCGATCCCGTCATTCTCAGGCGGATCCGCGCGGATACCACGCTGCGTCGCATGTTGCTACAATCAGCCGAGACGCTGCCCGAGGCCGAGCGCGCCGCACTGCGTGCACTGCTGCTGCCGGTCCGCGCATCCGCGAAGCGCGGACCGCCGCCGCCCGCGCGTCGTCGCTGACGTCGGGGCTTACCTGCTGGTGGCGGCATGGTAACATGAGGGTCACTTGCTTCTTCACTGCTCGAAGCCTTCCACCGGTGAGCACATGATGAAACTCACGCTCGTACTTCGTGCCGCCGTCCTCACCGCAGCACTGCTGGCGCCACTGCACACCAGCGGTGCACAGGTCGCCGAGCTCCGTCCCGGCGTGCGCGTCCGTGTCCGGGCGCCGTCGACCGTGGCGGGCCGCCTGACGGGCACCGTGATAGCGCGGAGTGCGGACTCGGTGTCGCTGGCATCGCCGAACGCCGTGCCGATGCAGGTGCCGCTGAGCGCACTCACCAGCGTCGAGGTCAGCCGCGGCAAGAGCCGTCGCGACGGTGCGGTGCGCGGCGTACTCTGGGGCGCCGGCGTCGGGGCGGGCTTCGGCCTGCTGGTCCTTGCGGCACCCGACTACTGCGAACAGGCATACGCCCCTGGCACGCCGTGCAGCAGGAACGAAGATGCCTCCGCGATGGTGCTGGGCAGCGTCCTCACCGGCGCACTCATCGGTGCCATCGTGGGGAGAGAGCGATGGGAGCGCCTGAGCCTGCCGGGTCGCGTGTCGATCACGCCGATGCCGAGAGCGGTGGGCCTGCAGGTGGGCGTCGGGTTCTGACGGAATGGTGACGCCAGCCTGCGGCCGGCGGCGCGATCTGGGTGTATTGTGGAAGGAGCACGCACCACCGTATCCAGCATTGCCATGATTCCTGAGATTGCTACGACCGACGCTGCACGGAAGCCGCTCGACTCCGAGCTGGACATCTACGGACTGACGCACGTGGGCCTCGTCCGGCAGTCGAACCAGGATCACTTCCTGATCTCGACGCTGCGGCGCGAAGTGGTCGTGCATCAGACGAGCCTTCCGCCGGCTGAGGCGCGTTCCACGAGCGAGCGGATGGCCTTCCTCGCCGTGGTGGCTGATGGCGTGGGCAGCAGCGTGATGGGGGGTGAGGCGAGCCGCCAGGCCGTCGAGGGGATCCTGCACTACGTCTCGGCCTGCTCCGAGTGCTTCTATCGGCTCGATCCCGGTGACTTCGCCGGGTTGCAGCGCGCGCTCGACGATGCGGTGATGCGCGTGCATGGCGAGATCGCGCGAGAGCGGGAGGAAGGTCCGCCGGATGCGCGCGGCATGGCCACCACCCTGACGCTCTGGCTCGGTGTGTGGCCGTACGCGTACCTGCTGCAGGTCGGCGACAGCCGCTGTTACGTGCTGCGCGGGGGCACGCTGTCGCAGATCTCGCGTGACCAGACCGTGGTGCAGGACCTCGTGGACGCGGGCGTGCTGACACAGACACAGGCGCAGAAGTCACCGTTGTCGCACGTGCTGTCGAGCGCGATCGGCGGACAGGAGGCGGCGCCGGTGATCACGCGCTTCGAGCAGACCTGGGATCAGGTGGGCATGCTCTGCAGCGATGGCCTCACGAAGCATGTGAGCGACGAGCGCATCGCCGAGGTGCTTCGTGAGATGACGTCATCGCGTCAGGCGTGCGAGACGCTGCTGCAGGAGGCGCTGGATGCTGGCGGCAGCGACAACGTGACGATCGTGATCGGGCGTCCCACGCCGGTGAAGGTGAACCACCCGCTGCTGCACGCCACCGTGCGGTAGTGGCGGCAGGCAGGTGCTGCCGGTCAGGTGATGACGGTGGGGGCGGTGCGCCCGGTGCGCGACGGGATCTGCGACAGGTCGAGCGCGGCCAGCACGAGGTCCTGCAGCGCGTCCTGCGGATCGCGATCGAGACCATCAGGGCCCGCGACGTACGACTCGATGTAGACGCGCAGGGTGGCACCGGCGGTGCCGGTGCCGGAGAGCCGGTAGATGATGCGCGCGCCGTCCTCGAACAGAATGCGCAGGCCCTGATGCGCGCTGGTCGAGCCATCGACGGGATCGAGGTACGAGAAATCATCGGCGGTCGAGATCGTCCGGCCGGCGATGGTCTGCCCCGGCTGCGAGGCCTGCTGCTGACGCAACTGCTCCATGACACCGGCGGCGGCGTCGGACGGCACCTCCTCGTAGTCGTAGCGCGTGTAGTAGTTGCGCCCGAACGCGGCCCAGTGCCGGCGCACGATCTCCTCGACGCTGATCGCGCGCGCGGCGATGATGTTGAGCCAGAAGAGCACGGCCCAGAGGCCGTCCTTTTCGCGGACGTGGTTCGAGCCGGTGCCGAAGCTCTCTTCGCCGCAGAGCGTGATCCGGCCGGCGTCGAGCAGGTTGCCGAAGAACTTCCAGCCGGTCGGCGTCTCGAAGCAGGGAATGTGCATCGCCGCGGCGACGCGATCGACGGCGCAGCTGGTCGGCATGGAGCGGGCGACACCGGCGACGCCGTCGCGATAGCCCGGCGCAAGCGTCGCGTTGGCGGCGAGGATGGCGAGGCTGTCCGATGGCGTGACGAAGAAGCGCGTGCCGAGGACCATGTTGCGATCGCCATCGCCATCGGAGGCGGCGCCGAAGTCGGGGGCGGCGTCGCCGAAGAGTTCCTCGACCAGGTCGTGGGCGTAGGTGAGGTTCGGGTCGGGGTGACCGCCGCCGAAATCGGGCAGTGGCGTGCCGTTGATCACGGTGCCGGCGGCGGCGCCGAGCCGACGCTCGAGGATCTCGGTGGCGTAGGGGCCGGTGATGGCGTGCATCGCGTCGAAGCGCATGCGGAAGCCGCCGGCGAAGAGCGCGCGGATCGCGTCGAAGTCGAAGAGCGTCTCCATCAGCGCGGCGTACTCGGCGACGGGATCGACGACGATCAGCGTGAGGTCGTCGATGACGTGTGTGCCGATGTCGCCGATGGGGAGGGAGGCGATGTCGGCGGTGCGGTACGAGGTGAGCGCGGCGGCGCGCGCGGCGACCGCGTTGGTGAACGATTCCGGCGCCGGGCCGCCGTTGCCGGCGTTGTACTTGATGCCGAAGTCGCCGTCCGGGCCGCCGGGATTGTGGCTGGCGGAGAGGATGACGCCGCCGTCGCCGTGGAGCCGGATGAGGTGCGAGGCGGCTGGGGTGGAGAGCAGGCCGTGCTGCCCGACCATGACGCGGCGGATGCCGTTGGCGGCGGCCATGCGAATGATCGTCCCGATCGCCTCGACGTTGAAGAAGCGGCCGTCGCCGCCGACGATGAGCGTGGCCGTGGGTGGCAGCGCGGCGACGTCGAGCAGCGCCTGCACGAAGTTCTCGAGGTAGTGCGCGCCCTGGAAGACCGACGTACGCTTGCGGAGCCCCGAGGTGCCGGGCTTCTGGTCGGCAAAGGGCGTGGTGGGGACTTCGCGCACGGTGGGCATGCAGGGCGTGGGTGGTGGCGTGGTGGCGGCGTGGTGCTGGCGCGTGGGCGACGGCGGGTCCGGCGCCGGAATTGTAAGCTCGTGTGCAGCGCGTGGGGCGTGCGCGGGGAGCCGATGGCACCGGCACGGCCGTGCTTTTGCCCGTCCGTGCCGCCGGGTACACTTCCCGCCGGTTCCCATCACATCCTTCACCCGAGTCAGGCTCATGCGCGAAGCGGTCATCGTCTCCACGGCACGCACTCCCCTCGCCAAGTCGTGGCGGGGCGCGTTCAACATGACCCACGGCGCGACGCTGGGCGCGGTGGCGGTGGGTGCCGCGCTGCAGCGTGCGGGCGTGGAGGGCGGCGAGGTGGAGGACGTGGTGATGGGCTGCGCCTATCCCGAGGGCGCGACGGGGCTGAACATCGCGCGCCAGATCGGCATGCGGGCGGGGATGCCGGCATCGGTGTCGGGGATGACGGTGAACCGGTTCTGCAGTTCGGGGCTGCAGAGCATCGCGCTCGCGGCGCAGCGCATCCTGGCCGGCGAAGGCGACATCTTCGTGGCGGGTGGCGTCGAGTCGATCAGCTGCGTGCAGAACGACATGAACACCAAGATGCTGCAGGAGGCGTGGCTGGCCGAGCATCGTCCGACGCTGTACTGGCCGATGCTGCAGACGGCGGAGACCGTGGCGGCGCGCTACGGCATCACGCGTGACCGGATGGACGCGTACGGCGCGGCATCGCAGCAGAAGGCAGCGGCGGCGCGTGACGCCGGCCTGTTCGATGCGGAGCTGGTGCCGGTGACGACGGTGATGGGGGTGCAGGACAAGGCGACGCAGGCGATCAGCACGCAGGAGGTGACCGTCTCGGCCGACGAGGGGATCCGTGCCGACACGACGCTGGAGGGGGTGTCGAAGATCAAGCCGGCGGTGCCTGGCGGGACGATCGCGGCGGGGAACGCGAGCCAGTTCTCGGATGGTGCCGGTGCCTGCGTGCTGATGGATCGTGCGACCGCTGAGCGTCGCGGCGCGCCGGTGCTCGGCACGTTCCGTGGGTTCGCGGTGGCCGGGTGCGAGCCGGACGAGATGGGGATCGGTCCGGTGTTCGCGGTGCCGAAGCTGCTGGAGCGTGCCGGGCTGACGGTGGACGACATCGGCCTGTGGGAATTGAACGAGGCGTTCGCGGTGCAGGTGTTGTATTGCGCGGAGCGGCTGGGGATCGATCCGGCGCGGCTGAACGTGAATGGCGGGGCGATCGCGGTGGGGCATCCCTATGGCGTGAGCGGGCAGCGGCTGACGGGACATGCCCTGATCGAGGGGAAGCGTCGCGGAGTGAAGTACGCGGTCGTGACGATGTGCGTGGGTGGCGGGATGGGTGCAGCCGGCCTGTTCGAGATCGCGTGAGCGGCGTGATGCGGGTGCGCGGATCGCGCGGGAGCGGCGCATGGAGCTGACCGGCAAGGTGGCGGTGATCACTGGTGCGGGGAGCGGCTTCGGTCGGGAGTTCGCGCGACTGGGCGCGGCGCGTGGCATGCGGTTGGTGCTGGCCGACATCGACGAGCCGGCGCTGGATGCCGTGGTGCACGAGCTGCGTGATGCGGGGAGCGAGGTGCTGGGCGTGCGTACTGATGTGTCGAGCGGTGATGCGATGCAGGCGCTGGCCGATGCGACGATGGCGCGGTTCGGCGCGGTGCACCTGCTGTTCAACAATGCCGGCGTCGGCTCGGGCGGGCTGGTGTGGGAGAGCACGCAGGCCGACTGGGAATGGGTGCTCGGCGTGAATGTGTGGAGCGTCATCCATGGTGTGCGCATCTTCACGCCGCTGATGCTGGCGCACGGCGACGCGGGTCACATCGTCAACACTGCTTCCGCCGCCGGGCTGATCTCGGCGCCGAACATGGGCATCTACAACGTCAGCAAGCATGCCGTGGTGACGCTGAGCGAGACGCTGTATCAGGACTTGCTGTCGGTGGGGGCGGCGATCGGGGCGTCGGTGCTCTGTCCGGCGTTCGTGCCGACGGGGATTGCGATGTCGCATCGCAACCGACCGGCGGAACTCTGGAACGACGCGCCGCCGACCGAGTCGATGCTGGCGGCGCAGGCGGCGAGCGTGGCGGCCGTCGAGGCAGGGCGGATCACTGCCGCCGAGGTGGCGGCGATGACGTTCGAGGCGATCGCGGAGCGGCGTTTCTACATCGTGCCGCATGCGAAGATCCTCGGGCTGGTGGAGCAGCGGATGCAGGATGTGCTGGGGCAGTCAAATCCGGCACCGGTGTTCGGGATGACGCCGCCGGTGTAGCTGGCGCGCGATCAGCGAGTGTTCACGGCGGGCGCGATGGGGCGCGTCGCGTACCCCCACCGACGACAGGACACCGGGCCATCATGGCATCTTCCGCTCCGCGCCTCATCCCGAGCGTGCACGATCGTTCGCTGGAGGCGCGCATCGTGCGGCGTGTCCCGATGCTGTATGCGGCGGGGGCCGACGCGGGGCTCGACCGGCCGGGGCATGTGCGGGCGGCGTCGTCACTGACCTGGATCGGTGACCGGGTGGCGCTGGTCCAGGACGATGCGAATTTCGTCGCGCTGGTGGACCCGGTGACCGGGCTGGCCGAGAGCGTGACGTTGCCGGCGGGGAAGGATGATCTGCGCCAGTTCGACGACGGTCGCGGCAACAAGAAGCACAAGCTCGATCTCGAGGCGATGACGCGTGTGCCCGATGCCGGCGGGGTGACGCTGCTGGCGTTCGGGTCGGGGTCGAAGCGACGGCGCGAGAACGTGCTGACGTTGCGATTCGCCGGGACGTCGGGTCGTCCCGAGCCGCAGGCGCCCGTGCTGACGCCGCTGCCGATGCTCTACGCGATGCTGCGCGCGGCGACGGCGTTCGCGGGCAGTGAGATGAACATCGAGGGAGCGCTGTATCGCGATGGGCATGTGCGGCTCTTCGGTCGCGGCAACGGGGCGGCGACTGGCGACCTGCTGCCGCTGGATGCGACGTGCGACCTGCCGTGGGCGCTGCTGCGGCGGCACATCGATGCTCCCGACCGTCATGCGCCGCCGTCGCCGGTGCGCATCACGCAGTACGCGCTGGGCGAGCTGGATGGCGTGCGCTACGGCTTCACCGATGCGATCGCCGTGGGTCGGACGAGCGTGCTGTATTCCGCCGCGGCCGAGGCGTCGGAGGATGCCGGGAGCGACGGTGCGGTGGGCGGGTCGACGCTGGGGGTGCTGCCGAACGATCGGCGGCAGCCGGTGCGGTACGCGCCACTCGTTGATGAAGGGGGCGGGCCGTTCCGTGGGAAGGTGGAGGGCGTGGTGCTCGACCGACGCGATCCGCATCGGGCATTGGTGGTGGTCGACGTGGATGATTTCCGGGAGCCGTCGGCGCTGTGCGAGGTCGTGTTGCGCGGGTCGTGGTGGGATCGCTAGCGCGGCGCGGTGGCCGCGCGTGGTGCCGGTGCGTAGCATCAGGTCGGACACAAATCCCCGTGGAGGGACGATGGAACGACGCGAACTGCTGCTGACCCTTGGTGCCGCCTCGGCGGCGCAGGTGCTGGGAGGCGTGATGCCGATGACGCCGGTGGTATCGGAGCAGGGGCGGATCGCGGGGCGGATCAAGCAAAGCGTCTGTCGGTGGTGTTACCAGTCGATTCCGCTCGATGTGCTCTGTCGTGACGTGGCGGCGATGGGGTTCACGTCCGTCGAACTGTTGAGCGAGGCCGAGTGGTCGACGCCGAAGCGGTTCGGGATCACGTGCGCGGTGGCGAACGGGCCGAGCACGATTCCGATCGGGTTCAATCGTCCGGACCAGCACGACCGGTTGGTGGCGGAGTCGGAGCGGATGCTGCCGTTGGTGGCGGCGGCGGGGATCCCGCAGATGATCGTCTTCTCGGGGAACCGGGCGGGGATGTCGGATGCCGAGGGGCTGGCGAATTGCGCGGTGGGGCTGAAGCGCATCATGCACACGGCGGAGCGCGTGGGTGTGACGGTGATCATGGAGTTGCTCAACTCCAAGGTGGATCACAAGGACCACATGTGCGATCACACCGCGTGGGGTGTGGAGCTGGTGAAGCGGGTGGGGTCACCGCGGTTCAAGCTGCTCTACGATGTGTACCACATGCAGATCATGGAAGGGGACGTGATCCGCACCATCCGCGACAATTTCCAGTACATCGGGCACTATCACACCGGTGGTGTGCCGGGGCGGAACGAGATCGACGAGTCGCAGGAACTGTTCTATCCCCGGATCATGCGGGCGATCGCGGATCTCGGGTTCAGCGGGTACGTGGCGCAGGAGTTCATTCCGGCCCGGGATCCGATGGTGTCGCTGCGTCAGGCGTACGTGCTGTGTGATGTGTGATGTGTGATGGGTGCCGGCTGGTGGGTGGGGATCGGAGAGTGCCCGTCAGCCGATGAGGCCCATCGTCGTCCCTGACGGATCGGTGAAGTAGGCGAACGTCGCCATGCCTGGCAGCGCCATCGGCTCACCGATCGTCGTACCACCGGCGGCCGAGATGGCGGCGAGGGTGGCGGCGACATCGGTGACGTAGATGTAGGCGAGGCCGCGGGTGGCCGGTGTGTGCGACTGGAACACGCCGCCGATGCCGGCGCCGGCATCGAACATGAGATACTGCGGCATGGTGGGGAGTGTCCCCCAGCCGAAGGTTGCGCCGAAGAAGGTTGCGGCGGTGTCGAGGTCGCCGGCGTGCATTTCCAGCGAGCAGACCGTGTTGGCGGGCGGGCGCGGGGCGTCGCCGAACGGTGCGGGGATGTGCGGGATGCTGGTGGCGGCGCTGGCGCTGGTGAGGCCGTAGACCGTGCCGGCGGGATCGGTGACGCGGGCGAGGGTGCCGATCATCGGTGCTGGCCAGGGTTCGCGCTCGATCGCGCCGCCGGCCTGAACCACCTGCTGCAGTGCGGCGGAGATGTCGGTGACCGCGATGAAGGGCACCACGCCCTGGAAGCCGTCGGGTGTATTGGCGCGCAAGGTGATGGCCGGGCCGGCGGGCAGGTACGCTGCGGCGAGGTCGGGCGCGATGGGCGCGATCTGCCAGCCGAAGGCCATGCGGTAGAACGCCATCGACGCGGCGAGGTCGTTGGCGGCGACTGCGACCATCATGATCGGGTGCTTGCCCGTGCCGACGGGCACGGGGGGAAGGGTGCTGCCCATGCGACGCTCCTGATGGAATTGATGGCAGAAGATGCGGTGTGGCGCGTGGGTTGAACAGGCGGGCTGCGCGGATCAGGCACGGGGCGCGTTCGGGCGGTGATGCCGACGACGGGTCGAGGCGAGATCGTGGGGCATGTCAACGCCCACGCTGCTGGAGGAGGTCCGCGATCGTGCTGCCCTGCGCCGGTTCAGTCCACGCACGGTGCAGGCATATTCGCGCTGGGTGGTGGCGTACGTGCGCTACTGCGGGATGGTGCATCCGCGCGACCTCGGTGCGGATGCCGTGCGCGAGTTCCTGACGCATCTGGCGCGCGACCGTCAGGTGGCGGCGTCGACGCAGCATCAGGCGTTGGCCGCCGTGCAATTTCTCTATCGCGACGTGGTAGGGACGCCGTTGCCGGCGGTATCGGGCATCATGCCGGCGCGGCGGCCCGTGGTGCTGCCGAACGTGCTGTCGCGTGGCGAGGTGCAGGGGCTGCTGGCCGCGATGCACGGCGTGCCGCAGCTGATGGCGATGCTGCTGTACGGCGCCGGGTTGCGTCTGCAGGAGTGCTGCCGGCTGCGTCTGAGGGATGTCGACGTGTCGCACGGCGAGATCCGGGTGCGGCAGGGCAACGGTGCGCGTGACCGGGTGACGATGCTGCCGACGAGTGTGCGCGAGCGGGTTGAGGCGCAGGTTGCGGCGGTGCGCCGGTTGACCCTGCAGCGGAGCCTGGCGGGTGGCGGGTATCTCGAACTGCCGGGGGAGTTCGCTGCGCAGTCACCGCATGCCGTGCGTGGGTGGACGTGGAGTTGGCTCTTCCCGGCGCGGAGGGAGGTGGTGCACGTGGGGACGGGGCAGCGTCGGACGGTGCCGGTGCATCACACCGTGTTGCAGAAGGCGGTGCGGTCAGCGGGGGTGCGGGCTGGGATCGTGCAGCGGGTGGGGTGTCACACATTGCGGCATTCGTTCGCGACGCATCTGCTGGAATCGGGGCAGGACATCCGGACGGTGCAGGCGTTGTTGGGGCACCGGGATGTGAGCACGACGATGGTGTACACGCAGGTGTTGAATCGGGGTGGGGTGGGTGTGCGGAGTCCGTTGGATGTGGGGTGAGGGGTGCGTGGGAGCTGATGTGATTCACGCCACGGATGTGGGGTGTGGAGCTGGGCGGGGTCTGGTGCTATTAGGGATGCTCGGCTGGCGTGTCGCAGAAGTGTGCAGATTACGCTGCATAACAGGGCTGGGGCGGTAGCAGCGTCGGGATAGAGCGCGGAGAACTGGCGGTAGAAGTTTGATGGGGCTGGAGAATGGGGGCAGACTGGTCCTTTGTGATAGCATTCCCGTTAGGCCGCTGCGACGAAGTGTTGGGCGACGTGATGCGTGTGAAGTAGCGTGTGACGTCCGCCGACGCCTGAGGCGCTCACGTCAGTGCGCGACGTAGCGGGAGCGTACGTGTTGTGCGAGATCGTCGTGCTTCGGCGATTCCGCGACGGCACCACACAGTGAGATGCATATGCCCTTTGGCCTTAGTGCCGGTGAAGCGATCGTCGTCCTGCTTGGCCTCGTCGTGTGGCTTCTTCCGTTCGGCGCCGCTGTGTGGGCGCTTGTCACACTCTCGCGGCTCCACAGCAGTCAGCAGGAGCTCATCGCGAAGATGGCGTCGCTCGAGCGCCGTCTCAGCGAGCGACCGTAGGATCTTGCGAGGCGGCAGACGTGCGCCGGTGCAATCGCGCGATCGATCGAACCGCATGAAGATGTTGCTGGCGCGGTGCGGTCGATCGTGCCACCGTTCGGTACGCGCGAATCTAGGGTTCGGTGTGATTGCGGTCTAACCCGGGTTGCTGCTGTCAATGCGACCGAGCTATCATGAGAAGGAGTAGGATCATGCGGTCGCATTGCAGCAGAACCCTGTTCCGTTAGAACTCTCTCGGCCTCTCGCGTGAGCGAATTGCGGTGTCACGACAGTGCGCGATTCCAGACCGCCTTGCTTCCTCGAAGGACTTTTGCCCAATACGACACTGCATAACCTCAGAGCTCTCCTCCTCTTTGCGTGCACGCTCTGCCTCGTGCGCCCAGCACACGCTCAGAGCGACGCCGGCCTGCGGACGATTGGCGGTATGCATCTCGGAGCGCCGCTAGGCGTCTCGGGTTTTGCGGCAGCGGTGTGGGACCGCGGTCACCATACGTGGCCGACCCCGCAGGGAATGTTCCTCGGTGCCGAAGTCGGCATGCTCGGAGCGATTGTCTCGGTGGGCCATATCGAAGCACTCGACGGGGGAAGCTCCAGCGTGCAAGGCGGGGTCATGCGCAGTTTCTCGGGAAATCGCGTCTACATCGGCGGTGACGCACGCTTCATGCTTTGGCTCATATCATTTCGTGGCGGCGCGTATTTGCGAGTCCGCGGTCAGTCCGGTTGGAGCGTTGTCCCGGCCGCCAGCATTGGCGTGGGCTTCTAACGTGACGAGTCCAGTGTGGTCGAGTTCTAACGCCGGTTGCTGCTGCCACGGCGACCGACGTATTGTGATCAGGCGGCGCTTTAGTGCGGTCGCCGTGCAGCAGAACCCAGTCCCGTTGGGTGCCCCGGCCTCGGAAGATGTCTGTATGCCAGACGCGCTGATTGATCCTGAAGAGTTTCCGTTCACGGAATCAGAGCTCTGCGACGCGCTGGCGCTCGTCAGCGATCGTGCGTGGGCCACCCGTGAGAGCGCTGAACACGCCGCGGGGATGCGTCGTGCAGCGGTTGATCGAGCAGCCTATGTGGCGATTATGGCGGCGTGGCGCCCTGATCCAGCCCGCACGATCGAACTGCCGGACCCGGAAGCGGCGGTCCCCGTCCTGAGCTCCCGCATCTACCTCTGGTATCGCGACGACGCCGTCGCGTTGCTCAGTCTTGGAAGCATGGAGCTGTCGCTGCGCGTTGCGGCCTACCGGGCGGATCAGCGGGCGCGGGGCCGTTCCTCGCGCGTGCGGCAAGCAGTCTGGCGGGCGACCGGCCTGGTTGACGTCCCGGTGCCGCCCGCGGTGGAGGCGCAGCTGAAGGCCGAGGACGAGGCAATGGACACGGCGTGGCACCGTCAGGTCCGGAAGATGCAGCGACGCATTGAGAAGCATCGGCATGCGCCGCGAGCGTTCCGCACCTAACCCCACGACGGTTCACTTCGGCTGATTCGTGCCGACCGTCGCGGCATCGTCACCTCCGGCTGCGTCATGCGCGTCCACCTGCCACTCGTGCTCATGTCATTCCGCCCTCCGATCGTCGCCGTGGCGCTGGCCGCGCTTCTCCCCTGCGCGGCGGCCCCCGCCAGCGGGCAGGTCGTCGTGCGCGGCGAGGTTCGTGACAGTCTCTCAGGGCGCCCCTTTGCCGGCGCGCGCGTGGACCTCGTACCCACGGCAGCACCCTGGTCGGGGGGGAGTCGGTGCTCAGCGACTCGCTGGGACGCTACCAGTTCGATCGCGTGAGCCCCGGCACGTACACCGTCGGCTTTCGCCATCCGCGGCTCGACTCCCTCGGCATGGATGACGTGGTGCGCACGCTGGCCGTGCGCGACGCGACCCGGCCGCAGGTGGCGAACCTCGCGCTTCCGGGCGCCGCATCGCTGCTGCGCACGTTCTGCGGCGTGCGGACCGATACCACGGGCGTCGTCATCGGCACCGTGCGCGATGCGAGCACGGGCCAGGGCCAGGCCGGCGTGCCGGTGCGCGTGCGGTGGGGCGAGATCGTGCTCGCAGGAGGGGAGATGCGGGCAGTCACGGCGCAGCTCGCCGGCGTGTCGGCGTCGGACGGCCGCTACGTGGTGTGCGGCGTACCGGCGGACGTGCCGGTGCACATGCAGGCCGGCGTGATGGACTCATCGGCCGCGGCCGCGGTGCGGGGCGGTGTGGCGTCGGGGGAGTTCGAGGTCGTGCTGACACCCGATGCACCATTTGCGCACCGCGACGTGTGGGTCGCGTTCGTGGCCGCAGCGACCGCCGCCGATTCGGCCGGGGCGGTGGCGATGGCGGCGGACGCGCCTGCCACGGGCACGACCGCTTCGGTTGCTCCGCGCGCCCGGCTCGCAGGACGAGTGCTCAGGCCGAATGGCGGCGTGGTGCGTGGTGCGCGGGTGCGCCTTGCGTCCACCGGGGCCGCTGGGCGCTACGCCGTGACCGATTCCGCGGGGGCGTTCGTGCTGGACGACCTCCCTGCTGGCACGCAGTCGCTGGAGGCGATCGCGATCGGCTTTACGCCGACCCGCACCGTGGTGGACCTGCGCCCCGGCGTGCCGGCGCGCGTGACGATCGCGATGCGCGCGCGCGTGACGACGCTCGAGGCGGTGGCGGTGCGCGGGATGTCACGCCACGCCCTCGGGTACGCGGAGCGGCGACAGCAGGGGGGGATGGGCTTCTTCATGACCGGCAACGACGCGCGGGCCTCCGGGCAGCCACTCGTGAGCATGGCGCTGCTCCGCGCCCCCGGGCTGCGTGTGGGCGACATGCAGTTCGGACGGCCCGTGCTTCAGGGCTCGTCCCGGTGCCAGCCGCGCTTCTTCCTGGACGGCTGGGAAATCGAGGGGGATGAACTCGACCGATTCGTGTCGATGAACGACCTCGGTGCCGTGGAGGTGTACCGCCAGTGGTCCGAGGCGCCACCGCAGCTCATGCAGAGCGTGCTGGCGACACAGGGCATGCGGGGGCAGTGCCAGCTGGTCTTCGTCTGGTCGAGGTCCGTGGTGCCGTGAGGGGCACGTCCGCTGCAACCGCTTCAGCTGGCTCGCCGGTGCCTCGACGCTTGGCCCGTCGTCGCGTCAGAACATGTACTTGAACCAGTGCGCGGTGCGCGTGAGGATGCGCCCGCGGGGCGGCAGGAGGGCGTTGAGTTCGTCGGCGGTGCTGATCCACTTCGACTGCCCGATCAGCGAGATCAGGTCGATGGTGGCCGTCACCGAGGGCCACCCGGCCAGCATCACGACGGCCTCGCCATCGCTGACCATGCTGCGGTCGTTCTGGTTCGCCGACCCGAGCATCGTGTAGAACACGACGCGATCACGCGTCGCGGGCGTCAATCCGTCGTACCACTTCTGCACCACCGCGCCACCGATGTCGATGCGGGCGTCGGGGTAGTGCTCGAAGGTGGCCAGCGAGGCACCGCGTGCCTGAACCTGCGACATGCGACGGGGCACGAACTCGCGCGTCATGTCGACCCAATCGGTGCGCGCCATCACCTCCCACGCCTCGCGTGACGCGATGAAGTTGGCCTTGAGGTGCAGCAGCGGCCGCTCGCTGGCTTCGAACTCGCTGCCGTCACGGACGGGCGTGGGAAACGCCCCATACGTCTGCGCGATCTCCTCGAGTCCGGTGTACACCGATGGCGGAAAGGCGAACAGGTCGCGCAACCAGGCGTGCTGCATGAGCGTGGCCCGGACCGCGAGGACCTTCCGGGGCACATCGGACACCGGGATGTCCGAGGCATAGAGCCCTACCTTGAGCAGGCCGCCATTCGCCTGGATCGTGGGGCCCAGCACCTGTGCCGCCATGAGCAATCGCCAGAGCAGTTCGCGGGTGCGAATGAGCGATCCGAAGGCGCGGGCCGGCGCATTGGCCAGCGTCGGCGCGATCACGAGCACACGCACACCGCGCATGGCGCAGCCCGTGAGCATCGCGCCCCAGAAGGTGCCGTTCCAGAGCGAGTCGGGAATCTTGATGACGGCACCCGGCGGCATGAGCGAGTACAGGACCGCCTTGGTGACGTTGATGCTCTTCGCGTCGTACCCGGTGCGGTTCTGCAGGAGGACGGCGCGGAGTGGACGCCCGCCGATCGGCTGCGCGCGCGCGACCTGCGCGTCGTAGTCGCGCGCGCGTGGCTCGGCCTGCAGCACGGCGGGCATGCGGTCGGGGGTGAAACCCTGGCTCACCAGCAGCTCCCGTACCGCCGTCTTGAGGGCGATGTTCGCCGGCCCGCGCACGAGCAGGGAGCGATCCTCCCACGACAGGCTCGCATAGTGCTCGCCGATCCCGGCACCGGTGACGATCGACTCCCCGCGATAGAGGTCCCGCTCGGTGATGTCGTAGAGCACCATCTTGCGATGATCGCGCATCCAGTTGTCGGGCATGGGGACGCCGGTCGCCACCTTCCAGCTCCAGAAGGTCGGATCGCTGGTGTTCGTGATGTTGACGTGCACCTTCACGAGATTCCGCAGCCACGCCTCGCCGTACTGCGCCCGCTGTGCCGACAGCAGGGAGGACTGCGAGATTGCCAGCCGCAGCGAGTCCTGCGCGATGCGCAGGGAGTCTTCCCACGCCGCGAAGCGCGCGGGGAGCCGGACCGCATGATGCAGCGGATTCTCGAGCAGGTCCATCCACAGGCGCCCCTTTCGGCTGCGGTAGAACCACTCGTCGAGGATGATGAAGTACGACGGAAAGACCCCCGTGCTGTCGTAGGCGCGGACCCGGCTGGTCATGGCGGCGAGATAGGAGCGCAGGACGTGCCGGAAGCTCATCTCGTCCGGGTCACCGCGGCTGTCGACGCCACGGAAGTCGTGGGTCCAGAGCACGTGGTACTGCCGGGCCTCGCGGATCGTCCGGCTGAGCTGATACTGGAACTGCTCGTTGATGACGTACGAGACGTCGTTGCCGTCGGTGAGGGTCTCGCCGCTGGCCCGGTCCACCAGCGCGTCGAGTTCAGCCTGCGAGTCGTGCTCCTCGGGCAGCAGCGCGAGTTGCAGCGGCAGCCAGACGAAGCGGGAGCCGCTCCAGTCGCGATGCGTCGTGCTGCGGATCTGCTCGACGACATCGAGCATCCCGACGAACACCCCCAGCACATCGTCCATGCGCGCCTGGGGCACCCGGGACTCGACATGCAGCCACCGCAGGAACACCCCGCGCGCAAGCAGGGCGAATGCACGGAGGGAGTCCTCGTCCTTGTTCTGGCCGAGCAGACGGTCATACGGGAGCAGCACCTCGTCCAGCAGCGTCGCGCGGGCCTGCGCGGCCACCTGGCGTCCCAGTGGAGTCAGGCTGGTATCGCCGACGGCGCCGAGGGCGAGTGAAAAGGCGCGCTCGATCGCGGCGTGAAAGCGGCGGGTCTGCTGGTCGAGGGTGGTCCCCTCGACGGCGCGCGCAATGGTCTGCAGTCGCGTCATGACCGCCGCGTCGCTGCGGGCGCCGCCGCCGCCCTCGTGGTCGATCCATGGCACGGTGAGCAGTTGCATCTGCTGGGCGGCGATCCGCGCCTCGGCCAGGGCAGCAGCCACGTCGGGGCGTTCGCTCGGCAGGGGCGCCTTCGGCACCCGCCGCTCGGTGAGCGGCACCCGGTCACTCAAGGGACGCGTCGTCCCCCACGGGATCCGGCGCTGGAACGGTGTTTCGATGCCCACCGTGAGCATGCGCTGCGGTCCGGCGCGATAGTCGAGCCGCAGCATGGTGCCGTCGTGAAACAACCCTCCGCGCCGCCCCGGCCAGTTCAGCGACACGATCGGTCGCAGCGCATGATCGAGGGCACTGTAATCCACGCCGACGCCGAGGTGGGCGAACGGCGACACGAGGCGGGCGCGGGCGCCGCCGTTCAGGCGGGCTTCGAGCGTCCCGCCGTAGACCTCGAGCTGTGCGCCGCCGAGGCCGAGCGCGCCGTTGATGAGTTCGCGGTAGACGCCCACGCGGGCCTCGGCGACGCCCGTGGCACGGCCGTCGCGGCGTTCGATACCCGTGGAGCCGCCAATGGAGGCCTGCCACGCCCCGGGTTGGCCGAGCGAGAAGGTGGTGGCCCCATCCGAGGGCAGGCGACTCGTCTGCGCGAGGAGCGCGCTGGCGTTCGCCACGCTCACGCCGGCCAGCAGGACCGCCCGGGCGCCGTACTTCATGGCCGCTCCACGATGAAGGGCGGACACGCCAGCAGGGCCTCACGCGGCGGTGCGGGGACGCGGCGCAACGACCACGTGCCGTCGTCGTTGCGGGTGCCCGTGCCGAGCACTGCACGGCAGGAGGCGGCGTAACCGGCGCCGACGATGCTGGACAGATCGAAGAGCATTCCGACCTTGCGGTGAATGGCGTGATGCGTGCCGAATGCACGCTGGAACCACCCCTCGGTGGTCAATCCCTCGGTCACATCGACCGTCTCGAGCATCGGATGGCTCAGCCGGGGTACGGTGCGTCTTCCCGCGCGCGGCGGCCCGCTCACGCCACTGACGAAGGCGAGCGCCCGATCATTGCCGGACAGATACAGGACGCGGCGCTGCGCGATGTCGCTGAAGACCGGCAGGAGGTCGTCGCGAAAGCGCGCGGTGGCGACATCGGGCATCAGGAAGGCCAGCGCACGCAATGGGCGCTGCTGCAAGGTCGCGCGGAACGCGGAATCGGCGGCGATGGCCTCGCCCGCCAGCTGGGCGCCCAGCGAGTGGACGGCAAGGACCACCTGATTGGTATCAAGGACGTTCACGAGTGCGGCTGCGGCCCGGGCGAACGCCGGTCGGCTGGCCTGCGCCGAGGCGGAGTCGTCGTGATACGCCTTCAGGAGCAGATCGCCAGGGCGGGGCCAGGTGATGCCGCGCCCATTCGACGGCCAGCAGAACGCGATCCACGGTGCGCGGCTGCCACTGAGTTGCTGGGCCTGCGCCGTGTACTGCCACGCCTCGTGCAGCGACGTGCCGAAGCCATGCACATACAAGACCGCAAAGTCGTCCGGTGCCGCCAGCGCAGCCAGGCGCTGGCGCAGCAGGTCAGCAAAGGTGCTCGCCGATACAGTGCTGCTGTCGGCGAGGGTCAGCGCGGCATCAGGCGACGTCCCGTCGGTCGCTGCGCGGTTGAAGATCGCGACGCCATACTCGAGGGAATCGGCGAGCGCCCGGGTGTCCCGTCCCCCGGTGCGAGCCCGCGTGGAGATATAGAACAGGCTGTCCACCGCCGCAGGCTGCGGTGCAGCAGTCACGCGCACCGCCGGCGCACAGCCGACGACGACGCCCAGGAACGCGATCGCCAACACATGGCGCGTCAGGTGCCGCCCATGGCCGAGGGCCCACGCGCGGTGATCACGGGAGGAGTTGCGGTTCCGCCTACTGGCTGCACGGCGGCACACTCTGGGATGCGGTCGGGACGACGCGCGCTGCCGAACTCGGACGCCATCACGGCGTCATCCGTCTGCGGACACCGACCGCCGGCGCCTACACCCACCAGAATCCGTTGCGCATCGAATCCCACGGGATAGTTGGTCTGAAGCAACGGCTGGGCCTCCACGGCAACGGGGTCGCACGTTCCGCTCCACCGCGATCACGCACTCACCGTCTGCCGATGAAGCGCATACCGGGAGGCCCGCCACCATAGACATCATAGGCTTGGATCTGCATCAGCGCGAGCATGGGCTCTGCGGATCAGCGTCACGTGCGACTGCGGCGTTCTCGACCACAGCGGGGAGCGCACATTGGACACGGAGATCCCGGCGCGTCAGGCAAACGACGACAGGCGAACGTGTCGAATCGCGTAGCATTCGTCTCGATCGCGGCCACAGGCGCTGGTGAGCCACGAGAGTTCCGACATCACGTACGCCCATATCACTGATGCGTATCGAACCCGCACCGTTCACCATGCGCTCATCACTCGGCGTCGATGCGCAGCGCGTCCGGCTCGTCCCTGGAACGGCCCGGGCCACGAATACACGGCTGCGGCTCGGCGACGGCCTTCGTGTCGTCTCGTATCCCTCGGATCACGTGCGGGACGGTCGCCGAGTGGTTGCGCGGGCGGTGAGCCGTGGCGAGGACCGATGACGTCACTCCACGCAGGGCGCCCAGTCGATGAACTGCCGCGTGATGACGCAGTGCCGGCATCGCCACCGATGCGCATCGCGGTGTACGACAGCAAGCGCTACGATCGCGAGTATCTCGAACGGGCGTCTGCGACGAGCGCCGTTACGCTCGAGTTCCACGACTTCCGCCTCACCGCTGCCACCGCCAGCAGCGCTGCAGGCTCGCAGGCAGTCTGCATCTTCGTCAACGACCGCGCCGATCGCGGTTGCCTGACGATGCTGGCCTCACTCGGTGTCCGGCTCGTCGCATTGCGCTGCGCCGGATTCAACAACGTGGATCGCGCGGCGGCGGGCGAGTTGGGCATCACCGTCGTCCGGGTTCCCGCGTACTCGCCCCATGCGGTCGCGGAACATGCGGTGGCATTGCTCCTGGCGCTGAACAGGAAGCTGCACCGGGCGTACAACCGGGTGCGCGAGCAGAACTTCTCGCTCAATGGTCTCGTCGGATTCGATCTGCACGGCAAGACGATCGGCATCGTCGGCACCGGCAGGATCGGCAGCGTCGCGGCGCAGATCTTCCGGGGGTTTGGCTGCCGGGTTCTCGCGCACGACCCGATGCCGAGACCGGAGTGGGCAGTGCAGCACGGCATCGAGTATACGGAATTGGAGAACGTGCTGGCCGCCAGCGATGTGGTCAGCCTGCACCTCCCCCTCACGCCGGAGAGCTATCACCTGTTGAACGCGACAACGCTGGCGAGGCTGCGACGTGGGGCGTATCTGATCAACACCAGCCGAGGCAAGCTGGTGGAGACGGCAGCCGTCATTCGTGCGCTCAAGTCCGGTCACCTTGGCGGCGTTGCCCTGGACGTCTACGAAGAAGAAGAGGGCATCTTCTTCGAGGACCTCTCCGACAGTGTGCTGCAGGATGACGAGCTGGTGCGACTGATGTCCTTCCCGAATGTCCTGATCACCGCGCATCAGGGGTTCCTGACGCACGAGGCGCTGTCGGAGATTGCGCGCGTGACGATCGAGAACATCTGTCGATTCCGCGATGCACTGCCTCCGCTGGCGGACCGGGTGGTCGTGTGAGGAACACACCCATGGCGCTGGCATCACGAACGCACACGACGACAGCTCTCGTTCGTCGCGAGATCGGTGCGCGCCTCGTCATGGTGCCCGACGCGGCCACGATGGTCTTCCCGGGTGGAGGTCCACGCTGCATCGAGACGGACGGGATCCTCGCATCGCTGCATGGGATGCACTGGTCGCCGAGCGTGCTGTGACACGAGGCGGCGGTGCGGCACGCTCGGGCACGTGTGCGCGAGCGGCGACGTGACCGGAGGATCCGGCGCAGCGGTGTTCGCCGAATGACGGCCGGTGGCACAGTCGATGCCGCGCCACGCGCACCGTGGTACCGTCTCGACGGTGCGGCGGTAGCACGGCAGCTGGATGTCGTGCCAGCCAACGGTCTCTCCGCCGATGACGCCGCCGCGCGGTTGTCGGCACAGGGACCGAACCGACTGGTCGAATCGCGGCGCCGATCGATGGCGCGGATGCTGGCCGACCAGTTTCGCGAGCCGGCGTCATCGTTCCGGCAGACCTTCGGCTCATCCTGGCTCCGAATCTCCGGGTCGACGAATCGGTACTGACGGGTGAATCACTGGCGGTCGACAAGGGCACGGCGGTGCCGGACGATGAGCGCGCGTCGCTGGGTGATCGCCTGAACATGGCATACAAGGGCACGGTCGTCACGCTGGGCCGCGGCGAGGGACTGGTGGTCGCCACCGGAATGGGCACCGAGCTCGGACGCATCGCCACGCTGCTCCAGGGTGCGCACGGCACGCGCACCCCGCTGCAGCGCCGTCTCGCGCGCTTCGCGTCGCAACTTGCCGTTGTCGTGCTGGTGGTGTGCGCGGTGACGTTCGGCATCGGGGTGCTGCGGGGCGAGCCTCCGGTCCTGATGTTCCTCACGGCGATGAGTCTTGCCGTCGCGGCGGTGCCCGAGGCGCTGCCGGCCGTGGTGACGGTGTCGCTCGCGCTTGGAGCGAAGCGCATGGTGACACGCAAGGCACTCGTCCGGCGCCTGCCCGCCGTCGAGACACTCGGCTCGGTCACATTCATCTGCTCCGACAAGACGGGAACGCTCACCCAGAACCGGATGGCGGTCGCGACGGTCCGGCCTCCACCCATTGACGACGCGGCGCTGACGTTCGACGGTCCGGTGCAGCCGGAGGCGGAGCTGCTGCGCGCCATGGCGCTCAACTCCGACGCCACCATCTCGACGGATGGGCTGGTCGAGGGCGAGCCGACGGAAGCGGCGTTGCTGGAGTACGTCCATGCGAGCGGGACCAGCGTCCTGCACGTCCGGCACCGTCATCCGCGCCTTGCCGAACTTCCGTTCTCGTCAGAGCGCGGGCGCATGAGCACCCTGCATTCCGGAGTCGGTCCGGGTACGATGCTGGTGATGAAGGGCGCCCCCGAGCGCGTCTTGGATCACTGTGTGCAGGTGCTGCGCAATGGTGTCGTCAGCGCGATGCATCGCGAGGTGGTGGACCGCACCACCCAGGCGATGGCCGCAGCGGGGCTGCGGGTGTTTGCCTTCGCGATTCGGCAGGAGTGCGACGTGGATCCAGCAGTCCTGACGGCGGAGAGCGA
Organism: Gemmatimonadaceae bacterium; assembly: GCA_031409715.1. Lineage (GTDB taxonomy): Bacteria > Gemmatimonadota > Gemmatimonadetes > Gemmatimonadales > Gemmatimonadaceae > JACMLX01. The sequence continues at coordinate 56,983 of JANNXU010000080.1, forward strand.
GACGGGCATGACGCTCGTCGGCCTCGTCGGGCTTCTGGACCCGATACGGCCCGAGGCCGCAGCCGCAGTGGCGGAGTGTGCCAGTGCCGGGATCCACGTCGTGATGATCACCGGTGACCACCCGGCCACCGCACTCGCCATCGCACGGCAGCTGTCGATCGTCGCAGCGCAGGCATCCGACGTGGTGACCGGCGACGCGCTGGCACAGATGGACGATGCGACGCTGCGCGAGCTGGTCGCCGGTGCCCGGATGTATGCGCGCGTCGCCCCTGAGCAGAAGATCCGCCTCGTGCGAGCACTGCAGGCCAGAGGCGAAGTGGTCGCCATGACCGGTGACGGCGTCAACGATGCGCCTGCGCTCCGCCAGGCCGACATCGGAATCGCCATGGGGATGGCAGGTACGGACGTGGCGAAGGAGGCTGCTGACATGCTGCTGGTGGACGACAACTTCGCGTCGATCGTCGCGGCCGTCTGCGAGGGGCGCCGGATCTACGACAATATTCGCAAATTCGTCAAGTACATCCTCACCGGAAATTCAGCGGAGATCTGGGTGCTGTTGCTCGCGCCGCTCTTCGGGTTGCCGGTCCCGCTGCTGCCGATTCACATTCTCTGGATCAACCTCGTCACAGACGGTCTACCAGGGCTGGCACTGGCCGTTGAGCCTGCCGAGCGCGGCGTGATGCGTCGCCCTCCGCGGCCGCCGGGTGAGAACGTGCTTGCGGACGGCCTGTGGCACCATGCACTGTGGGTGGGCCTGTTGATGGGTGCTGTCAGCCTGGGCACACTGGCATGGGCCGTACACATTGGTACAGCGCATTATCGCAGCATGACCTTGACGGTGCTCGCGCTCTCGCAGCTGGGGCATGCCCTCGCCATTCGGTCCGACCGCGAGTCGCTCGTCAGCGTGGGACTCTGGAGCAATCCGCTCCTCACACTGGCCGTCGTGGGCACGGTACTGCTGCAACTGGCGACCCTCCATGTTCCCGCCCTGGCTCGCGTGCTCAAGACCGAGGCGTTGTCGGGGCAGGAGTTGCTGTTCTGTTTCGCCATGTCGACCGTGACGTTCGTGGCGGTCGAGGGGGGAAAGGTCTTCACTCGGCACCGCACGTCGGGCGAACGATGACAGCGCGGCACCACGCAGACGCGGGCGACGCAGTCACTGGCGCGAGGCACCCCGGACCGCAGCGTCAGCCCGCGGCGTGGACGTGCGGCGTCGGATCAATGCGTGCGGTGCACCGGCGCGCCAACATACGACACGTTGGCCTCGAGCTCGGCATGTTTCGGCACGACACTCAGCGCGCCGACCTGCGTGCCCTCCCCGGTGCGCACACCGATTCCGACGACGCTTCCGATTCCGATGCCCGTACCGGCACCCAGCGTGACGCGCGCAGTCTTCAGCATACCGTGCTCGACGATGTGCCCGGAGATATGCGCGTCGGATCCGATCACCACGCCATCACCGAAGTCGAGCAGATTATGGTCCATCAGTGCCAGACTGTTGATCCAGACCTCGCGTCCGATTCGCGCACCATTCAGGCGCATGTAGACGCACCAGAGTGGCGTCGACCGGAACGCCGGCCCCGCGAGCACTCGGACGACGTGTATCGTCATCAGGTAGCGTCCCCAGTCGAGCACCGGCCAGCCGTAGTCCGACAAGCGCAGCTCGACTCCCTCCGGCGTTCGCCAGCCGAGCCATCGGGTGGCCAGCGCGGAGTAGCATGCCAACAGGAAGGCGAACGTCACGTACAAGGGCACGAGCGCGAGGCCGTGCAGGACCAGGCGAGTCCAGAGTGGAAGGGCCCACGATGCCTGCCACTGCACGACGGCGAGCGCCGGCAGCAGGGCGAGGGCAATCAGCACCGTTTCAAGCACCACCACCGAGACACCAGCCCAGATCAGGCGGGCGTGGCGATGCCATGATGAAGCCGGATGCGCAGGCGCAGTCACCGCTCGATCCAGATGGGCAGCCGCTGCCGGATGTCGGGTTGCCCCATGGCGCGCGGCTGCACGTCCACGGTGACGGTCCGCCACTGATCTACATCCCCGGCATGGACGGCACGGGGCTGCTGTTCTACCGGCAGGCGCGGCTGCTCGCACATCGATTTCGTGTCATCACGTTCCGGCTGCGCGATGAGGCGCCCGACATGGCGACGCTCGTCGCGGACATCGCCGCGCATCTCGATCAGGCGGTGCCGGATCGCACTCCGGCGACCGTCGTGGGCGAATCGTTTGGCGGCGCCCTCGCGATGCACTTTGCGCTGGCGCACCCCGACCGGGTGGACAGACTCGTGATCCTCAATTCGTTCACCCGGATCACGCCGCAGCTCAAGCTGCATGCAGGCATCGCCGGCCTGCATCTCGTGCCATGGCGCACGATGCAGGTGGTGCGTCGGCTGACGGCCTCGCGCCTGCACTCGAGGCATACGCACAAGGATGAGATCAAGCGGTTCCTGATGCTGACCGCAGCGACGACGCGGCTTGGCTACCTCAACCGCCTGCGTATCCTGACGCGGTATGACATCCGCAACGAGCTGCCATCGCTGCGGGTGCCCACGCTCTACCTCGCTGCCGACCAGGACCATCTCATTCCCTCCGTGGAGCAGGCGACGTACATGGCGGCCAGAGTGCCACACGCGACCATGCGAGTGCTGCGAGGCTACGGGCATGGTTGTTTTCTGGCGCCCGACCTCGACCTTAATCGAGTGTTGCAGGAGTGGGAGAACCGCTGAGCCCACCGGGCAGGCCTCTGGGTCGATCGCGCGACAACGCCCAGCCGCGTCGGGCAGGTCCCCGGAGCCGGGAACGGTCCTGCTGCACGGCCCCGGGCTGGTCGCCGTCGCGCTCATCGCATGCACGTCGACGTGCGATCCCAGGAACACGCCACGCCCCTGACGCGGCGACGCCAGTACCTGCTCACGCGCCCGCGCTGCGCCGCGGCTGTCGCGCGAGCACACTCCGGATGGCCTCGGCGATCATCGCCTCTTCATCCGTACACATGACACGCACCGTGACTCGTCCCCCCGACGCCGAAATGACGGCTTCCCCCGCCTCGTTGCGACGGCGATCGAGCGCAATCCCGAGAAATCCGAGCCTGTCGCAGATCCTCGAGCGGATCTCAGCTGCGTGCTGCCCGATTCCGCCAGAGAAGACGAGCGTCTCGATGCCGCCGAGTGCTGCGGCGTAGGCGCCGATCCCCTTCGTGACGTGATAGCAGTACATCGCGAGCGCCTCGGCCGCCCGCTCGTCCGAGGCCTCAGACGCCAACAGCACACGCACGTCTGCACTCGACTCGGAGACACCGAGGAGTCCCGACTGTCGGTTGACCATCTCGTCAAACTGTGCGGGGGACATGCCCTCCGTCTCCGCAAGGTAGAGCGCCAGGCCGGGATCGAGATCACCCGATCGCGTACCCATCGGCAGGCCGCCGGCGGGTGTGAAGCCCATGGTGGTGTCGATCCCCGCACCGCGCAGCACGGCGGCGAGACTCGACCCGGCACCCAGATGGGCAAGGATCACGCGACCGCGTGCCGCATCCCGACCGGCAACGCGCTCCAGCTCCCGCATCAGGGAGGCAAACGACAGTCCGTGAAAGCCACGACGCGCGACACCCAGCTGTCGCAGGCGTGGCGGCAGGGGAAGATTGCGCGCGACGGGCGGCATCATGTCGTGGAAGGTGGAATCGAAGCATGCCACGTGCACCGCATCGGGAATCGCCTGTCGGCAGAGCTCGATTATGGCGATCTCGGCCGGGAGGTGGGCTGGCGCGTATCGGCTGACATGTCGGAGATCCGACACGAGCTCGTCGGTGATCCGCAGTGGCTCGGATCGACCAGCGCCACCATCGACCACCCGGTGTCCGACCCCCGAGATCGAGGAGAGCGGCCACGTCGCCGTGACCGCCTCGATGATCAGCAACGCGGCGTCGGCATGACAGGCAGCCGCAACGTCTCTGGCCTCGTCACGCCCTGACATCTCCCGAATCGTCAGCCTCGCGTTGGCGTGACCGATGCGATCGATCGCACCGCGCATCACCCAACGGGTCGAGTCGGCAGCGTCCTGCACGGCAAACTTGACCGAGGACGATCCTGCGTTGAGCGCGAGAAGAAGTGTCGTGTCCGGAAGCACGGTCGGCGGAGTTGAATCGTCACGAGGCACGAGTGCGTGCAGGCGCCTCTCCCAGAGGAGAGGTGCCGACGGGACCCACCACCCATCCCGTTTGGCGAGCATACAGCGTCGCGTCCGGCCCAGGCCCGTCGGACGGGGGCCCCCGAGCGAGCCCGGCCAGAATCGTGTCAGGCAAATCGGAGTGTCCACGTGCGCCGCGAACTCCTATGTTCGCGGGCAGTCACACGATCTGCAATCGGTACCGGGGCGCGTGGCGTGCCTCACCCGTGACTCACTGAGTGTCCGCCGTCGGCGGACGCGGAGACGACATGCGTGACGAACGACTGGTGCTTCCGCTGTCAGCCGTCGGTGTAGCGGATGTGGGGCTCGTCGGCGGGAAGAACGCCTCCCTTGGCGAGATGATCGCGCAACTTGGCAAGAGCGGGATCCGGGTGCCAGGCGGCTTTGCCACCACGGCAGCCGCGTATCGACGATTCGTCGCGCACAACACGCTGGCTCCGGTGATTGTCGATGCGATCGCGCTGCTCCACCGCGATCCGACAGCACTGCCAACGGTTGGCACCCGAATTCGCACAGCGTTCGCCGCCGCGACGGTTCCACCAGACATCGAGCGACAGATCCGCGAGGCGTACGCAGCGCTGTGTCACGCCGTCGGTGTCGAGCATCTCGCCGTTGCGGTGCGCTCGAGTGCGACCGCCGAAGATCTTCCACAGGCAAGCTTTGCCGGACAGCACGAGAGCTATCTCAACGTGAGCACAGGCGACGGCGTCATGCGGGCATGGCTGCGGTGTGTGACGTCGATGTTCACCGATCGGGCGATCAGCTACCGCGAGGCGAACGGTTTCGATCATGCGGCGATCGCGCTGTCCGTGGGCGTTCAGCAGATGGTCCGGTCGGACCTCTGGGGAGCGGGTGTGATGTTCAGCATCGACACGGAGTCGGGTTTCCCGGATCTCGTCGTCATCGACGGATCATGGGGGCTGGGTGAGGCGGTGGTCAAAGGTGAGGTCGACCCCGATCGGTACCGCGTCTTCAAGCCACTGCTCAGCCACACCGACGTCACCCCGCTCACGTCGATCGATCGCGGCAAGAAGACGATCAAGATCGTCTACAGCGACGCCGGGTCCGAGCCGACCGCGACGGTCGAGACGACAGAGGCTGAGCGCGATGCGCTGGTCCTGACCCAATCCGAGATCTGTGCACTCGCGCGCTGGGGGCTCGCGATCGAGGCGCACTTTGGCAGGCCGATGGACATCGAGTGGGCCAAGGACGGCCTCTCGCATGAGCTGTTCATTCTGCAGGCACGACCCGAGACCGTGCACACGCGGCGCGCCGCTGGCATGGTGCACTACGAACTGACGAACAAGGGGCCAGTGCTCCTGCGTGGACTCGCCGTGGGCGACGGTGCGGCGGTTGGCGCCGTCTGCCGTCTGCGAAGTGCCGAGGACTCGGGGCGCTTTCCCGATGGCGGCGTGCTCGTCGCGGAGCTCACTGACCCCGACTGGGTTCCGGTGATGCGTCGCGCGGCAGCGATCGTCACCGACCGGGGCGGTCGCACGTCACACGCGGCGATCGTGAGCCGAGAGCTCGGCGTGCCGGCGGTCCTCGGCACCGAGACCGGCACGACCACGCTCATTGACGGTCGGGTGGTGACAGTCTCGTGCGCTGAGGGGAACACTGGCGTCGTCTACGACGGTGCGGCGACGATCGCACGACACGACATTGCCGTCAGCACACTGCCGACCACACGCACCCATGTGATGCTGAATCTTGCGGATCCCGGCTCCGCACTCAGCTGGTGGCAACTCCCCGCTGATGGCATCGGGCTCGCACGCATGGAGTTCATCGTCACGGACCACATCAAGATCCACCCGATGGCGCTCGCGCATCCCGAGCGGATCGTCGATCCGACCGTCGCGGCGCAGATCCGGGAACTCACGCGTGGGTATGATCGCCCCGCTGAATACTTCGTCGATCGGTTGGCGAGTGGTATCGCGGCCCTTGCCGCCCCATTCTGGCCGCACCCGATCATCCTGCGCCTGTCGGATTTCAAGACGAACGAGTATGCGACCCTGCTGGGTGGTACACCCTTCGAACCACTCGAAGAGAATCCGATGCTGGGATGGCGTGGCGCGAGCCGGTACTACCATCCTGGCTACCGCGACGGATTCGCTCTCGAATGCCAGGCGATCAAGGAGGTGCGTGAGCGCCGCGGCTTCACCAATGTGATCGTGATGGTTCCGTTCTGTCGGACACCCGAGGAAGCCGACCGCGTGCTCGACGTGATGGCGGCAGAGGGGCTGGTGCGCGGCGAGGGCGGCCTCGAGGTGTATGTCATGGCAGAGATCCCATCGAACATCCTGCTGGCCGAAGCGTTCGCGACGCGATTCGATGGGTTTTCGATCGGCAGCAACGATCTCACGCAGCTGACGCTGGGCATCGATCGTGACTCCGCGATGCTCTCCGCCATTGGGGACGCGTCGAATCCGGCGGTGTTGCAACTGATCAGCCGATTGATCGACGTCGCGCACAGGTGCGGGCGCAAGGTCGGCTTTTGTGGACAGGCGCCGAGCAACGACCCGACGTATGCCCGCTTTCTGGTCGAGGCAGGGATCGACTCGGTGTCGGTCACACCGGACAGCTTCGTCGCGGTCAAGCAGCAGATCGCGCGTGCGGAAGCGAACGCATGACCAGGTGTCGTCCGGGCAGCGTGACGCCCGATGGTACGCGCGCATCATGAGCTGTGGACGGGTTCGTTCGTGCGGCATTGACGGCAATGCCGCTGGTATTCACCGCTCTGCGACGGAGGTACAGATGGGTAGGATCGGGAAGCAGGTCACGGAACAGGCGGGCACGGCCGCCCGCGCGGCAAGGGCACGCGTCACGCGCACGGTTTCGGACGTCGAGACTCGCCTCCTCATCGACGAGGGCCGACGCTCGATTCGGTCCAAGACGGCGACGACCAAGAAGGTTGCGAAGAAGGCACTGCAGGCGGGTCTCGTCACCGGCGTCGCGACGGTCGCAGCGGTCATCGTGCATGAGGTGAGAGTGCGAAAGTCCCGATGATGCCGCGACGGGTGCCCAACGCGTCACAGTGCCCAGCGTCGCATGGCGAGATGGCGATGCCCGTCGATTGACGCGTGGGTGATGTAAAAGATGGAAAGGACACGCCCTGCGCCTTTGCCTCACGCCGCGCGGCGGCTGTCCGGCATCTGCACTTCATTACCGTACGTCACCTGCAACAGGGATAGCCATGATCACGAACAGCACGACTCGACTGCGCGCGTTGATTTCGATCGTCGCACTGAGCGGATGCGCGGGCATCAACAGCGGTGCGGACTTCCCCGCAGGTCTCCGACTCGATCGCTACCAGACCTTCGCCTGGGGCGGCGGCGACACGCTCCCGGTCGGTGACCCGCGCCTCGAGAACAATCCATTCTTCGACGCACGGGTGCGCTCGGCGGTCGAGCACGAGCTGACGGCGAAGGGCTTGCGCCGCGCCACCGTGTCGCCGGATCTGCTGGTGCATTACCACGCCAGCGTTCGTCAGCGCGTTGATGTCGTCCGAACCGACGAGGCACGTGGCTACTCGTCGCCAGAACTGCGCGCGACAGACAAGGTCGTCGAGTTCGACGAAGGTACGCTGATCGTGGATGTCGTGGACCCGAGGAACAAGGCCGTCATCTGGCGCGGCTGGTCGCAGACTGATGTCAGCGGGCTGATCGAGCAGCCGAAGGCGATGGAGAAGCGCATCAACGCGTCCGTCCGCCTCATGATGCAACGGTTTCCGCGCACGCCGTAGCAGCGTCTCGGAAGGACGCAGCGGCGCTCCGTCACCGGACCGCGCGGCTCGACCCGTCGACGTCGCCACGGTGCGGCTGCGGGTTGCCTCCTCACTCGGACTCGGGTGGCGGAGGGCCGCGTGCGCCATTCCTGGTGGTCAGGGCGATGGCTGGCGGCTGAGGGTGGAGGCTCCCGTCGTCAGCGGAACCGGCCGCGGACGCGTAGGCAGGACGAGCGGCGTCGATGGGTGTTGCGAACGACGCGGTATCAGGTCAGCGCTCACCTGCCGTCCACTTTCTCAGACCTGCGCCGATGCGTCGTTCGTTGCCACTCGTGACTGCCGTCCTGCTCCTCGCCGTGCCGTGCCTCAGCGGGGCCCAGGGTCCGGCCCCAGTGGCCTCGGGTACGTCGGCGGCACCGCGCACCGTCCCCGCCCGCAAACGCATCGTGGCGAGCCGCGCACTCGGCAGAATCGTCATCGATGGCGCGCTCGATGATGCCAGCTGGCAGACCGCGGCGATCGCCACCGCTTTCGTCCAGTCGGAGCCCTTGGGCGGGCAGCCCGCCTCGCAGCAGACCGAGGTCAAGGTGCTGTTCGACGCCGAGCAGCTGTACATCGGCGCCTACATGCATGACAGCGATCCGTCGCAGATCGTCATCAACGATATCCGCAAGGATTTTCGCGAGGAAGATCAGGACGATTTCGAAGTGCTGCTCGACACGTTCGGCGACCGTCGCAACGGGTACGTCTTCTCGACCAACGTGAAGGGCGCGCGGCATGATCGCCAGGTGTCGCTGGAGGGGCGCGAAATCAACCAGAGCTGGGACGCCGCGTGGGAAGTGCAGACGAAGCGTCGCGACGACGGCTGGAGTGTGGAGATGCGCATCCCGTTTCGGTCGCTGCGCTTCGACAAGGCGAACGCGGCCGCGTGGGGCATCAATTTTTCACGCCATCTGCGGCGCCTGAACGAAGTGTCGTTCTGGTCGCCGGTGCCGCGCGCGTTCAGCCTCAATCGGGTGTCGCTCGCGGGCGCACTCGATGGACTGGAGACGGGCAATGCTGGTCGCGACCTGCGCGTGAAGCCGTACTTCGCGGACAACGCCGTGCGACCACTTGGCACGACCAGCGTCCCGTCACCGGGCATGGCCAACAGCATCGACGTCGGCGTGGACGTGAAGGCTGCCGTCACCTCAGGGCTGACGATGGACCTCACGGTCAACCCTGACTTCGGGCAGGCGGAGGCGGACGAACAGCAGGTGAACCTGACGCAGTTCTCGCAATTCTTTCCGGAGAAACGTGATTTCTTTCTCGAGAACTCGGGCGTCTTCTACGTTGGTGATGCGGCGCGCAACAATCGCGTCAACCCCACGCCGACTCCGGACGAAGACAACCTGCTCTTCTTCTCGCGGCGCATCGGTCTCACGTCCGGCGGCTTGCCGATACCGGTCAGTGGCGGAGTCCGGCTCACCGGCCGGCTGACCGATCACACGCGCCTTGGCATCCTCAGCGTGCAGGATCGCAGAGTCGGCAACGATCCGGCGTCCAACGCGAGCGTGTTTCGCCTGCGGCAGAATCTGGGGCGCACGGGCAATGACATTGGTCTGTTCGCGATGCAGAACATGCATTCCGGCGGCGCCGACTACGCCAATCGCGTTGTCGGCGTCGACAAGAACCTGCGCCTGTTCCGGAACCTCGACTGGAACTCCTACGCCGTGAAGACCTCGACACCGGGGATCACCAAAGGTGACTACGCGTGGCGATCGACCGTGAACTGGGAAGGCAACTTCTTTCACGGCAAGGGCGGACTGATGCAGCTTGGTGAAGGGTTTCAGAACGATCTCGGGTTCTACCGGCGTATCGGCATGCGGAAGTATCTGGCGGACGTCGGTGTGCGACCGCGGACGCCCTGGCTGCGCGCGCATGGGGTCCGTGAGATTCATCCGCACATCGTCTGGGACTATCAGGAGAATCTCCAGGGCGGCATGCTCGCCAAGCGGCTGCACAGCGGCGTGAGTTTCTTCTTCAACAACGGCGGCGTGGTCGAGTGGTCGGAGAATCCGACGTTCAATCGCCTGCTGGCGCCGTTCCGGCCGAATGCAAAGATGGCCACGCCGATTCCGGCCGGCGGATACAGCTGGAATGAACATGCGCTGTTCCTGACCACCGATCAGAGCCGGATGTTTTCCACCAGCACGCGGGTCATTGTTGGCGGGCTGTATTCCGGCACGCAGCGGACGATCAACGGCTCGGTGCAGTTCCGTCCCACCTACCGGTTCCGTGCCACGGTGGGCTTGCAACGGACGCAGGCGGATCTGACGTTGCCGGATCTCAGGTTCACGAACAGCCTGGTGACGCTGCGATCGAGTTACTCGTTCACGCCCAACATGTTCGTGGATGCCCTGTCGCAGTACGATGCGGTGAGCAAGCTGTTCAACGCGAACATCCGATTCAACCTGATTCACCATCCGTTGAGCGATCTGTTCATCGTCTACAACGATCAACGGATTCTGACGCCAGACTCGCCGCTGCCTGGGCGTGCACTGCTGGTGAAGTTCACGCAGATGGTGTCGTTCTGAGCGTCGGGTGCTGGTGGTGGGTCGTCCGTTCCCGGGTCGACCGACGGCGACAGGCGCCGCGCGCCGTGAGTCACGTGGTGCGGCCCGTCGTCACCGAGCGCGCGATACACCACTGTGCCAGCCAGTACGTTCCGAGCACCAGCAGCGCACTGCCGGCAAAGTCACCGCGGAACTTGCCCCAGGCCAACGAGGCATCCGAGACCAGGAACGTCATCGCACCGATCGCGGCCAGTCGTGCATCGGCGGTGCCGCGCGCGTGCCAGCGTGCGATGGCCTGCCATGCCATGGTGGCGATCACCGTGATGGAACGGTAGCGCATTCCCACCTGAGCGCGTGCTGGCGCGCCACGATGGGAGATTCACTACGCCTCGCCGGCACCGTAGGCCCGGATGTAGTCGACCTCCACACGGAACGGCCCGTCCTGTCCATCTGCCATGTAGAGCCCCACGCCACGGATGTGCGCTCGGTCGAGCGGCGGAGCAGTCACCGTCTGCCCGAAGATGGTGCTGCGGAGCGTGCTGAATGGCACGCGGATCAGCGTCCACTCCGTCGAGGAAGGGACAGGGGCCCGGCGCGAGACGGTACGGCCGTACGCGCGAAAGCCGTCGTCGAGTTCGACCTCGAACTGGCGACCACTGCCGCGGACCCGGAGCTCGAGCCCGATCTGATCCGTCAGGTCGATCACACGTCGAGCCCGCACCGAGGTGAAGCCGCCACCCTGCGTCACGAGCGTGCCGGTGAAGCGGAGCGTCCCATCCTCGACGGTCACAAAACCCGCCGAGCGACCGCCCATCACGCCGTCGTTGACCACGTCCCACACCGCCTCGCCGGGACCGTCGAAGGAGAAGAGCGTCACCGGCATCACTGTCTCCTGAGGAGTTGGGACACGCCGCGCGCCGACACCGAGCACGAACAGCAGAAGCGGCAGCAGCCGGCGTGTGGCTCGTGGCATGCGCCACGTGGAGTTGCGGTGGGGCGTACTGTCGACATCGGTCACCGGGGTGCTCGCGGAAGAGGATACAGGGGGAACCATCGCCCCGCTGATCGGGTTCCGGTTCCTGCACGAGCCGATGGTGCCTCGGACTGCGATTCGTCTGCGCACGCCGCTGCTCACGCCGCGATCGCCGTGTTACTTCGGCGGTGCTGCGCCTTCGTGCTCCAGCAGGAGTCCCACAGCCGTTCCCCGCTTGAACCCCTTCCAGTACGTATGCGTGGCCTGCGGCGTCCCGGTGCGGTCGATGGCGTAGACGCCGTCCTTGCCGACCGGGACCACCGCGAGATATGCCAGCCGTGTGCTGTCGCCTTTCAGTTGCGCGTCGAAATGCGCGGTCACGAAGTGCGCGAGAATGTTGTTCATGCGTGGCGTATCCCACACGGGATCGGCGTAATGCGTGAACGGAAATGACTTGAGTGCCTCGGAGAACGCATAGCTCTCGGCAGGCGCGGGGATGGGGGCGCCGGCATTGTGGCCAGCGTTCAGAAAGGTGAGCAGATAGCGATCGGCGTTGACCGCCGCGCGGTAGATCGCGCGCGTGCCGGTGTCATAGCCCGACACCTCGTCGGCACTGCCGGCCACGAACAGCGTCGGTGTCCGGATGCCGGACAACCCGTGAGCATCCCAGAAGCCGACTGGCATGCCCCACGGCCCGATGGCGACGGCGGCCTTGATGCGCGGGTCCGTCGAGGCCATGTAGGCAGGATTGCCGTCGCTCCGCTCGAGCAGCAGCTGATTCGGTGGCGCGCCGGGCAACGAGGCCGCCGCCGCGCGGTAGCCGCCACCGATCACGTTCACGACGCCGTAGCCACCCATCGAGTACCCGATGATTCCTGTGCGCGAGGCATCGACGAGGCCGGCGAGAACACTGCCGGATGCGCGCGTGCCAAGCCGCGCCAGCTCACGCAGGACGAACAGCTGATCGAGCGACCGGTTGTAGAGTGTGCTGGCGAATGCTTGTGCGTCGTCGTAGGTGCTTTCGGTGTGATCGATCGAGACGACGACGTACCCCTTGCTCGCCAGATTCTCGCCGAGGTGACTGAGCAGAAATCGATTGCCAGGATACCCATGCGAGATGATTACCAGCGGGAACGGTCTCTCGCCGGTCACGGGAGGCGCATCACGCCGCGCACGACCGCGCAACGTGACCGTGACGGCCGGGTCGCGCATGATCGCGCGATATTCGTGGGCCGCTGGCGTGGAGTCTGCGCCGTCGGCAGCGGCAGGGTACCACACCTCGAGCACCAGCGACCGAGCGTATCGGACGGTCGGCTCACCCGGTTTCGTGCGCAGAACATCCGGACGATTCCGGTCGGTGACGGTCAGCGTGCGCGCACCTACGGCGTACGTCCCGAATGCCGCCAGTTCCGGCGCCAGCGGTGTCACCACGTCGATCCGATTGTCTGCGACGGCGACGCCTCTGACCTGTGCACCGAGCAACAGCGGTGCGAGCCCGAGCATGAGGAGGGCGGTGCGGATCGGCATCAGGGGCACCAGCGAGTGTTCAGGGTCGAGGCGCATGCGTGTCTGCGCGGCGGTTGTGAAGCAGCTTACGGGTGCGCTGAGGGCGTCGCCAGTTGAGCACGCGGGTCCCGCCACCCGACGGTGTCGGCCACTGCGCCGCCGCCTCCGGCCGTCGGGAATTGCCGGCGCCTCGGACGCTCCCGCCTATCTTTCGGGGCATGAACCCTTGCACCTGCACCGCCACGCACGACGGTCGTCGCGTGGTCCTGACCGGTGGCCCGGGCGCCGGCAAGTCGGCCGTGCTCGAGCTGGCGCGACTCTTCTTCTGCGAACACGTGCGGCGCCTGCCCGAAAGCGCCGGCATCGTGTTCGGTGGCCATTTCCCGCGCAATGGCCGCCCCGACATCAGCCGGGCTGGCCAGCGGGCCATCTACCACGTGCAGGTCGAGTTGGAGTCCACCACGCTGGTGGAGAACCCCGCGATGGTGATCTGCGATCGCGGCACGCCCGATGGCTCCGCCTACTGGATGGGCGGCGGCACACTCTGGGATGCGGTCGGGACCACGCGCGATGCAGAACTGGCGCGCTATCACGGCGTCATCCACCTGCGGACGCCGGCCGCCGGCGCCTACAACCACGACAATCCGTTGCGCATCGAATCCCACGACGAAGCGCGCGCGATCGATTCGCTCATCTCCGATGCGTGGGCGGGACATCCGCGCTACTTCGAGGTGCCGGCCACCGACGACTTCCTCGGCAAGGCGGCCCATGCACTGCGCCACCTGCGGGAATTGATGCCCGAGTGCTGCCGGGGGCAGGTGCGCTCGCTGTCGACGCTCTGACGGCGAGTCCGGCGAGGAGGCAGGACCTTCGGTATTGGGACGACCTGGTTCACTTACACTGCGAGGCACCCACCGTGTCACAACCCCCGCGCTGGTTCACTGTGCTCGTGATCGTTGCACTGCTCTGGAATGTGGCCGGACTGCTGGCGGTCCTCGCGGACCTTCGGCTCACACCCCAGGACATCGCCGCGCTGCCGGCTGCGCAACAGGCGATGTACGCCGCTCGTCCGCTGTGGTCCGTCGTGGCCAGTGTGATCGCGGTCGCAGGCGGCACGCTTGGCTGCATCGCGCTGCTGCTGCGCAAGCGCTGGGCGATCCTGCTGTTCTTCGCGTCGCTGGTCGGCGTCGTCGTTCAGGATCTTGGCATCTTTCTCGTCGAAGGCGCTGGAAAGGACGGCAACCAGGTGGCGTACTTTCTCCAGGCCCTCGTGTTGCTGATCGCGATCGGACTGATCCTGCTCACGCGACGCGCGACCGACCGAGGCTGGCTGTCCTGACTCGCATCCTCCGCGCGGCCGGGATGACGAGCCCCGCCGCTACGGGAGACCTCAATCGATCGGAATGTGCCGGTCGTGCCCAAGCACGGTCTCGGCACGCCGTGAGCGAAACAGGGGAAAGAGGAGCTGCGTGTACCACTTTTCCGAGCCGTGCCGCCGATCGTCGTTGAGGCCGTAGGCGGGCGGGTACTGTCGCGTGATGCGGGCCGTGCCGAACAGCACGTCCCACAGGAACAGCATGTTCCCGTAGTTGCCCATGTAGTGGCCGATGCCGTCATCCTGCGTGAGCGCGTGGTGCGCGAAGTGCGTGGCCGGTGTGGAGATGGTCCGCTCGAGGACCCAGGCCAGCGGTCGCAGGGGCCGGTACCGGTACAGCCACTGGTCCCAGCGGATGGCCGAGTGCGCGCCGATGATGATCGCCAGCTTCACAATGCTGTAGCCCACGAAGACCCAGCCAAAGCCGAGGTAGAGCAAGCCGCCGCTGAGCCAGAGGCCGGGCATGAGCGCGTAGTAGAAGGCATTGTTGCGATACACGACGCGCACGCTCATGTACGCTGCCGAGTGATGTGCGCGATGGAGCGGCCACATCACCGAGGTGTGCGACAGGCGGTGCCAGAGATACTGCGTGAGGTCGTCGGCGATGAGCAGCACGGGTACCATCTGCCACCACGGCCAGGCGGCCCACGCGTCGCGCGCCGACGGCATGAGCCAGGCGCAGACGGCCTTCGAAGCGGCGAACACGAGCCCGGACACCACGGGAAACATCAGGCCCACGGCCACGTCGAGCCGGTTGTCCTCACGCGTGGCCTCCGGCGCGAAGAACTTGCCGATCGCGACTTCGCCGAGCCCGAAGAGCGTGAAGATCAGGACGACGGCAAGCAGTTGCGTGGTTTGCAGGTCCACCGGCATCGCGTACTCGTGGATGAGAGATGGGTGGAAGCTGCCTGATCCGCGCTGGTGTCGTCAATGCTCCAGAACGGACAGGTGCGCCCCGTCGGCGGGGGAGACGTACGGAGCGTGGTCACGTCGAACAACTCGGTTGGCGCGGACGGAAATCGCGTCGGCTCCGCGCAGCTCGGCGGGTACAGCTCGAGCAGTGCGGTGCGACCGGCGAGTGACTGCGGCAGTTTATTTCAATTGTATTGCCATCTTGTTGTCATGCCAGTAAGCCGTTACTCCGTAACCACTTAGCTGGTTCTTGCGTCGCTCAGCCGAGCCGCTGCCGCGTGGATGGCCGAGTTACGGCTTCCTCGTGCCCGTCGCCTCGAGTGCGTCATCGTCGAGACG
This sequence comes from Gemmatimonadaceae bacterium, assembly GCA_031409715.1. Classification (GTDB taxonomy): domain Bacteria; phylum Gemmatimonadota; class Gemmatimonadetes; order Gemmatimonadales; family Gemmatimonadaceae; genus JACMLX01. Next base: position 72,552 of record JANNXU010000080.1, read on the forward strand.
GACCTCGAACGTGACCGGCCGACCCGCGACGCGGCGGAACGTGAACATCATGTCGGGACGGAGCACTTCGTAGACCACGCCGTCCTTGTCGTAGATTCCCGGCGCGAAGATGTCCGGCCCCACGCGAATCAGGGCGAAGGTCTGGAAGTAGTCGTCGTTCGGTTCCCACCGCGCCTTGAGCGTCCTGTTCTCGTACGTCACGATGAGGACACTCACGGCGGGCGCACCCGGTGCCGGCTTCGCCGCTCGGTATTCGTAGCGGCCCACGTACGGTCGCGCCTCCGCCTCCGGCATGGTCACCTCCAGTGACGGCGTGACGCCCACCTTCAGCGAGGCGCGCGTGGTGCCCCACTGCATGGTGAGCATCCCGCCACCGGCCGAGAGTTCCGGCATGGACCACGTCAGCACGTCCATGTACGGCGCCTCGCTGATCGGCGTGGCGATGCGGATCTGTGCCGCATTCGAGTCGGGCGGTTCCATGTGGAAGATGTGCCAGTTCGGATCGAGCACCGTGGTCCAGTCCCCCGTCTCGCGCAGCACCATCCAGACGGAATACTTGCCCTTCGGCACGGGTCGCCCATTGAGCGTGATGTCCTTGCTCACTTCGAACACGGTGGCCCAGTTCGCGCCCGGTGTCCACACCTCGCCCCAATGCTGCGCCACCGGGTTGCCGAACAGTCTCGTGCGTCCCCGCGCCCGCGGGCGCGAGTACGTCACGCTGAGCTTCGTGCCATCGATCAGCTGGGTCATGGTGCCCAGTTCACTGGCGCGAATCTGGGCGCCGGCTGGCTCCGGCGGCAGCATCAGCAGCGCGACGAGTCCGGCGATCGAGGTGGCACGAAGAGCGTGGCGCATCTGATGTGATGACGTGTGGGTGACCCGGACTGCGGCAGCGGCGCAAGCACGCCCATGCCGAACGATCAGCCGAACTGTGCGTCGACGGCGATGCGAATCTGCTCCAGCGTCTTGCCCTCGCCGTGCAAGCGCACGGCGAGCCTGCCGGCACCCTGACAGATCGGGCAGATGGTCGCCATCGCGTCGCCCTCATAGCAGCTGAGCAGCGAATAGTACCCCGGCAACTCGGCACACCCACAGCTGCAGTGGATCCCGTCTGCGACCTCGGGGATGGTGCGAATGCCATCGAAAAGCGGGATCAGATATGCCGATTTCGCCAGCTGTGCGGCGGTCATGACCTTGGCCCCCGTGATGCCTTTCCGAGGTGTCGGGTGCACGACGGGTCCGTGACGAGTGGGGCGTTCGGCGCCGCACATCGGCATCGCAACGGCTGCGGCACTGCGGACGCGGCGCAGTGGGCGATCGAGGAAGGCCCCGGCGCCGACCGCACCCGCCACCGACAGAAACGCGCGACGATTCATCATCCGGCCTGCTCCTGTTCCGGTCCGGGAGAGAAGATGCCACCAGCGCCGGTCGAAAGCGATCCGGTCGCCCCCGGCCCCCGACGCGCCGTGGGCGGAGCGATCACCGCCGCGCCTGCTGCAGCAGCCAGGGCACCGCGCGGAGCACACCACCGCGCACCATCAGCGTATGCCCCTCGTTCGGACGCTCCTCGTAGCTGCCGGTGGGTGTGGCGGCCGCCGCTGCCTTCACGCGCGCCGCCGGGATGATGGGATCGAGTTCCGCACCGATGAAGAGCATCGGCGGCGCACCGGCGGCGGTCACGGGCGCCCCACCGGCGAGGCAGGCGACCGCCGCCAGTGCCTGCGGCCGCTCCTGTGCGAGCCGCGCCGCGGCGCCGGCACCCATGGAGTGCCCGATCACGTACACGCGGCTCGCGTCCAGTCGGTACTCGCGTCCCAGCACCGCGAGCAATGAATCGAACTGCGCGGCGCTCGCCATGAAGGGTGTCGTCGCGAGTGAGACGAAGAGCAGGTCGTGCTCGCGCGCCAGCCGCGCCGCGACGCCCTGCCCGTACCCGTTGGCGAACATGTTCTCGTCGCCACCGGCACCGTGCAGGGCGATGAGCATGCCGACCGCCCGCGACGCCGCCGCCCGGGGGGCGATGACCCGCATCGGCACCGGCGCGCCATTCACGCCGCGATAGACACGCCACAGATCGCCGACGGCGCGCGCGTACGGGTTGCGCCCCTTCTCGAGTGCGGCGACTTCCGCCGTGACGGCGCGTGCCAGCGTCGCGGGCTGCGCAAGGAATTCGGCGCTGCGCTCGGCGGACACCGTGTCCACCAGCAGCGCGACCCGGGCGCGCGCGGATGCGATCGGCTGTGCGAGTGGACCGGTGCTGTCGAGGCGTGCGAGTCGTGCGGTGAGTGCGTCGCGCACGGTGTGCGCGGGGCTGCCATCGAGCATCACACCACGCGGCAGTTCACGCGGCTGAAAGCGGTACCCCGGGTTGGCCAGTGTGATGGCCGTATCCATGATGGCGGCGGTCACGCCGAAACGGCCACCGAAGAAGCTCAGCGTGGAGCGGTCGAAGACGCGGTTGAGCGTGGCACGCGTGCTGTCGGCAAGGCGCCCGCTCGAGTCGGCCGATGCGTAGGCGGCATCCATGAGCAGATAGCGCCAGGCGAGGTCGGCGCGTGTCACGGCTGCGGGCACCGGCACGTCCTGCGCGCACGCCGGTCGGTGTGCGCCGACGGTCGAGAGCACGGCGAACGCCATCGTCCATGTTCGTGCGGTGCGCATCATGATGCCGTTTCGGGTGAGAAAATCGGATCGGGGTCGGTCGAATGGTCGGCACGACATCACGATCGGCGTCACATGACCGTGCCACGCCACGGTGCTCACAGCACGGCCGCGATCGCCGATGCTGCCGCGTCGATGTTCGAGTCGTTCAGCCCGGCGACGCAGATGCGCCCGGACTCCAGCATGTACAGCCCATGCACGTCGCGCAGGCGCCTGACCTGTGCCACGGACAGTCCGGTATAGCTGAACATCCCGCGCTGGCGTAACAGATAGCCGAAATCCGAGTCCGGTGCACGCTCCTGCAACTCGGCGTGAAACCGTGCCCGGACGGCGAGCATGCGTTGCCGCATCCCCTCCAGCTCGCCTTCCCACGCGCGTCGCAGCTCCGCATCGTGCAGGACCGTCGCCGCAATCTGGCATCCGTGGATCGGTGGACTCGAGTAATTGCGGTGCGCTGCGTGTTTCATCTGCCCCAGCACATGCTCGGCATCGCTGGAATTCTGACACACGACGCTGAGCGCCCCGCACCGTTCCCCGTAGAGGCTCATGCTCTTCGAGAAGGAATTCGTGACGAAGAACGGCACACCGGCATCGGCCAGTGCCCGCAGCGGATACACGTCTGCCGCGGGGCCGTCCGCGAAACCCTGGTAGGCCAGGTCGAGGAAGGGAATCAGCTCACGCTCGAGGAGCACGGGGATCAACTCGTCCCACTGCGCGCGTGTGAGATCGGCACCAGTCGGATTGTGACAGCAGACATGCAGCAGCACGACGCTCCGTGCCGGCATGTCTCGCACCGATGCCAGCATCGCATCGAATGCCACGCCACCCGTCGCCCGGTCGAAGTAGGGATACTCTCGCAGCGTGAGCCCGGCCGCCTCGAACATGACCCGGTGGTTGTCCCACGTCGGGTCGCTGACCCAGATCTCGCTCGCCGGAAAGAATCGACGCAGCAGGTTCGCACCCACGGTCAACCCGCCGCTCGATCCGATCGACTGCAACGTCGCGATGCGGCCAGTGCGAACGGCGTCGTGCTCCGGCCCGAAGAGCAGCGCCTGCACGGCAGTGCGGTAGTTCGCGGCGCCTTCGATCGGCAGGTACGACCGTGGCCCGCCGCGCTCCACCACCCTCAGCTCCGCGCGGCGGACGGACTCGAGCACCGGGATGTGGCCTGACGCATCGAAGTAGATCCCGATGGACAGATTGATCCTGCTGCTCCTGGGGTCCTGTTGATACGCCTGATTCAGCGAGAGGATGGGGTCACCCGCGAACGGCGGGATGTGCGAAAAGACCGTGCCGCCAACCGCTCCGACGTCGGACATCAGGCGGCGACCGCAGGCTCGGCGCGACGCACGAGGGTGAGGATCGAGTACACGGCCACCGCCTCATCGTGCTGATTCCGGACCTCGACGTCCCACTCCACGACCCCCTGCGGGATGCCACCGTCCAGCGTGTCCTTGGCGGTCTTCTGCTTGACCGTGAGCCGGACGTGGATCGTGTCGCCGGGATACACCGGTTTGGTGAAGCGCAGCTTCTCCATGCCGTAGTTCGCAAGGACCGGTCCCAGCGCCGGGTCGACGAACAGTCCGGCGGCCGCCGAGACGACGAAGTATCCGTGTGCCACGCGACCCTCGAAGACACCATTCGTCCGCGCCTCTTCGTCGTTCATGTGCGCATAGAAGTGATCGCCGCTGAGGTTGGCGAACGCGACGATGTCATCCAGCGTGATCGTCCGGGTCCCGGTGATCAGCGTGTCACCGACGTGCAATTCATCGAACGTCTTGCGGAACGGATGCGTGGCATCCGTCGTCTGCGCCGCGCCCGTCGTCCATTCACGGGTGATGGCCGTGAGGACGCTGGGGCTGCCCTGCACGGCGGTCCGCTGCATGTAGTGCAACACGCCGCGCACGCCGCCCATCTCCTCACCGCCCCCGGCGCGCCCCGGTCCACCGTGCACGAGGTTGGGCAGCGGTGAGCCATGTCCGGTGCTCTCTTTCGCGCTCGTGCGATCGAGGACGAGCATGCGCCCGTGGTACGCTGCGGTGCCAAGGATGACCGCCCGTGCGACGCCGGGATCGGCGGTCACCAGCGATCCGCAGAGTGACCCGCGACCGAGCTTGGCGAGGGCGATCGCTTCGTCGAGCGAGCGATACGGCATGACCGTGTTGACGGGACCGAATGCCTCGATGTCGTGCGGCTCATGCCGACGGAACGGCTCGCTGCACACCATCAGCATCGGGCCGAAGAAGGCCCCCTTCTCCCGGTCTCCACCCACCACCGCGTAGTCGTCACCACCGTACACCAGTTCGGACGCCTCCCGGATCCGGGCTGCGGCGGCGGAGACGTCACGCACCTGCCCCCGGCTTGCCAACGGTCCCATGCGCACCCCGTCGATCGTCGGGTCGCCGATGGTGGTCTTTGCCAGCCGACCACGCAGGGCCGTGACGACGTCGTCCTCCATTCCGGCCGGCACGATGGTGCGACGAATGGCGGTACACTTCTGTCCCGCCTTCGATGTCATCTCCCGCACGACTTCCTTGATGAACAGCTCGAACTCCTCCGTTCCAGGCGTGGCATCGGGACCGAGGATCGTGCAGTTCAGCGAATCGGCTTCCATGTTGAAGCGCACCGAGTTCGCGATCACGGCGCGACCTTCCTTCAGCATCTGGCCCGTTGCGGCCGAGCCGGTGAAGGCGACGGCATCCTGTTCCGTCACATGCGACAGCAGGTCGCCCGCGCTGCCGCAGATCAGCTGCACCGCGCCGGCGGGCAGGATGTTCGCCTCGATGATGGCGCGGAACACCGCTTCCGTGAGAAAGCTGGTGGCCGTCGCGGGCTTCACGATGCACGGCATGCCGGCGAGCAGCGCCGGTGCGAGCTTCTCCATCATGCCCCACACCGGAAAGTTGAAGGCGTTGATGTGCAGCGCGACGCCTTCCATCGGCACACAGATGTGCCGGCCCACGAACGTGCCCCCCTTGGAGAGCGCTTCGGTCGGCCCCTCGACATGGAAGGTCTCGTTCGGAAACTCGCGACGACCGCGGCTGGCGTAGGCGAAGAACGTCCCGATGCCACCATCGATGTCGACCCAGCTGTCGGCGCGTGTCGCACCGGTGGCGCTGGAGAGTGTGTAGAAGGGCTCCTTGCGCTCGTTCAGGTACTTCGCGAGTGCCTTGAGCATGGCGGCCCGCTGGTGGAACGTCAGCACGCGCAGCGCCGGTCCACCGACCGTGCGCGCGTACGCCATCATGCCCTTGAAATCGAGCCCGCCGCTGCCGGCCTCGCCGAGCTTGTCGCCCGTGACGGCATGAAACAGGTCGGCGGTCGTTCCGGTGCCCCGAACCCATTCGCCCTGGGCGTAGTTCATCAGCGTCAGCATGTGCGATCCATCGGGAAGTGTGACGTGTGGTCAGGCACCGTCAGGCGCCTGTCGATTTCGTATCCAGCCAGTTCTTCAGCATGGCCGACTGCGTCGGCCGGTCGGCCGGGAGTTCGCGCAGCGGTTCGACGGGCTTCCAGCTCGCCCGCATCGACGCCGGCAGCCGCTGATACAGCTGCGTACCGGCCGATTTCCATTCGAGCATCGCATCCGTGACGTCGCGGACGATCTTCGCCGGATTGCCCACGACGACCTTGCGCGGCGGAATCTCCATGCCGCTCGGGACGAAGCAGAGCGCGCCGATCACGCAGCCGCTGCCGACGATGGCATTGTCCATGACGACCGCGTTCATCCCGACCAGCGCGTTCGCACCGATGCGCGCACCGTGCACCACGGCGCCGTGCCCGATGTGGGCCCCCGGCTCGAGGACGACGATCACGCCGGGAAACATGTGGATGGTGCACGATTCCTGGACGTTGCAGCCATCACCGATCTCAATGCCGCCCCAGTCGCCGCGGATTGCCGCGCCGGGCCCGATGTACACATCGCGCCCGATCTGGACATTGCCGGTCACGGTGGCCTGCGGGTGCACGAACGCACTCTCGTGCACCACCGGCACGAAGCCGTCGAATTCGTAGATCATCGGGTGAGCACCGTCACGCGCGTTCGAGGACCATGGCGTACCCCTGACCGACACCGATGCACATCGTGCAGAGCGCGTACCGACCGCCGCGGCGGCGCAACTCGTGCGACGCGGTCAACGCCAGCCGCGCACCGCTCATCCCGAGGGGATGGCCGAGTGCGATGGCGCCACCATTCGGGTTGACGCGGGCGTCGTCATCCGCGACCCCGAGCTGCCGCAACGACGCGAGCCCCTGGGCCGCGAACGCTTCGTTCAGTTCGATGACATCCATGTCGGCCAGCGAGAGGCCGGCGCGCTGCAGCACGAGGCGCGTCGCCGGCACCGGCCCGAGACCCATGAGCCGTGGCTCCACGCCGGCCGCCGCGCTCGCCACGATGCGCGTCAGGGGCGAGAGCGACAGGTCGCGGACCATCTCCGTCGAGGCGATCAGCAATGCCGCTGCGCCGTCGTTCAGGCCGGCGCTGTTCCCGGCCGTCACGGTCCCATTTGCGCGAAAGGCCGGCGTGAGGCGCGCCAGAGTCTCCAGCGTGGTCGCCGGTCGCAGAAACTCGTCGTGGTCGACCGACACGGGGGCACCCTTCTTCTGCGCGATCTCCAGCGGCGCAATCTCCGACGCGAAGATACCCTCGGCCCGGGCCACCGCCGCGCGTTGCTGTGATCGCAGTGCGAACGCGTCCTGATCCGCGCGCGACACGCCGTGCTCGGTGGCGACATTCTCAGCCGTCTCACCCATCGAGTCGATCCCGTATCGGGCCTTCATCGCCGGGTTCACGAAGCGCCAGCCAAGACTCGTATCGTGGAGCTGCACATCGCGTGCGAATGGCGTCGAACTCTTGGACAGCACGAATGGTGCGCGCGTCATGCTCTCCACCCCGCCGGCCACGAAAAGCGCGCCTTCGCCGCTCCGGATCGCGCGCGCCGCGCTCGCCACCGCACTCAGCCCCGACGCACACAACCGGTTGACGGTCTCGCCCGGGACACTGATCGGCACACCGGCCAGCAGCAGCGACATGCGGGCGACGTTGCGGTTGTCCTCGCCCGCCTGATTGGCACACCCCATGATCACATCGCTGAGCAGCGCCGGGTCGAGCGCCGGATGCCGCGCCAGCAGTGCCGCGATGACGTGCGCGCCCAGGTCGTCGGCGCGCACGCTGCTCAACGCGCCACCAAGGTTGCCGATCGGCGTGCGGACACCATCGATGATGAACGCCTGCGTGCTCATGCCGTCACCCCGTGCACGATGCTCGTGCGATACCCCGTGCCACGAAAGTGCCCGACGACGGCATCGTGCTGGTTGCGGACGGTCACCGTGCAGAAGGACAGCTTCTTCGAGGCACTGTCCTCACGCGCGGTGGCGGTCAGCACGTCGCCGGGACGCACGGCGACCGGAAAGCTGACGGTGCAGTCGATGGCGACACTCAGTGTTCCGACGGCGTTGATGGCAAACGCGAACGCGGAATCGGCCAACGAAAAGACGATGCCGCCGTGTGCGGTGCCGAAACCATTCGTCATCTCGTCGCGCACCGTCATCGTCACGACCGAGTGGCCGACGCGGGCTTCGCGCACCTCGATCCCGAGCCAGCGGGAGAAGGCATCGGTGCGCAGCAGGTGGGTGACGACCGCCTGCGCCGTTGGTGTCCGGCTCTCGTCGCTATCCATCGCCCAACGACCCTCCCCGTTCGGCGACCTGCCGCAGCCGTCGCGCCGGACGATAGCGCGTGTCGGCGTACTCATGTCGCAGCCGTTCCATCTCGGCCAGCACGGCCGGGGCGCCGATCATGTCGCCCCATGCCAGCAGACCGCGAGGATAGTTGACGCCGGTGGTCATGGCAGTCTCGATGTCTGCAGCCGAAGCCAGTCGCATCTCCACCGCCGCGACCGCCTCGTTCACGAGCATCGCGACCACACGACGCACGATCGCGTCACCGCGCTCCCGGTCCGTGTCGGGGGCTGGCGCGACGACGCCCTCGCCGTAGGTGTAGAACCCACGCCCGGTCTTCTGCCCGAGCCAACCGGCTTCCACGTACCGCTGCTGCGTGATCGACGGCCGATACCGCGCGTCGTGGAATGTGCTCTCGTAGACGGAGCACGACACCGCAAAATTGACGTCATTGCCGATCAGGTCCATCAGCGCGAACGGACCCATGCGAAATCCACCGATCGTCGTCATCGCCCAGTCGATCGTGGCGACGTCGGCCACACCCTCCTCGAGCAGCCGGAGCGACTCGCCGTAGAACGGCCGTGCGACCCGATTGACCATGAAGCCGGGCGTGTCACGAGCCAGCACCGTCGTCTTGTTCCACGAGCGTGCCAGCGCCAGCACGGCGCTGGTGGTCTCGGGCGACGTCGAGATCGCCGGGATGATCTCCACCAGCGGCATGACGGTCGCCGGGTTGAAGAAATGCACGCCGACCACACGTCCCGCATGCCGACAGCTCCCACCGAGCGCGGCGATCGACAACGACGACGTATTGCTCGCCAGGATCGTCGTCGGAGAGACCACCGCCTCCAGCGCCCGCAGCAGCGCCTGCTTGGCGCCAAGCTGTTCGACGATCGCCTCGATCACCACACCGCAGTCGGCCAGTTCGGCCATCCCGTCGTTGGCTCCGAGATGGAGGTAGGTGATCCTCGCGAGCAGCGCATCGGCCTCGTCGCGGCTGTGACGCTGCTTCGCCACCGCGCGATCCATCGCGGAGCGATGCCCGAGCCTGGCGCGATCGATCGCCGCCGCCGATGCGTCGGCAAGCGCGACCCGGTGCCCAGCGGTCGCTGCGACCTGCGCGATGCCCGCGCCCATCGCGCCCGCGCCCACCACGCCAATGCGCGGCCGGACGACGGTGCCGGTGGCCTGCGTGTCCGGCATCATTCGCCGCGGTAGACGGGCGCCCGCTTCTCGAGGAAGGCGCGCACACCCTCGGCGTAATCCGCCGTTCTCCCGGCCTCGCTCATTGCCGCGGCCTCCACCTCCAGCTGGGCGTGCAGCGAGTTCGCGAACGAGGCATTCATCGCACGCTTGGTCAGTCCGAACCCACGCGTCGCCTGCGTCGCCAGCGTGCGGGCCAGATCTCCGCTGCGCTGCGCGAGTTCAGCCTTCGGTGCGGTATCCCAGATCAGGCCCCATTCCTTCGCCGTGGCGGCCGAGAGTTTCTCGGCGAGGAAGAACATCCCGGTGGCACGCTGCGTCCCCACCAGGCGTGGCACGAAGAACGTGCCGCTGGTATCGGGAATGAGACCGAGCCTGGCGAAGCTCTCGACGAACGTGGCGTCGTCGGCGGCGATGGTGAGGTCGCAGGCGAAGGCCAGATTCGCTCCCGCCCCGGCGGCGACACCGTTCACCGCGCAGATCACGGGCTTCTCCAGCTCGCGAATGCCGCGAATGACCGGATTGAAGCAACTCGCGACGATCTCGCCGAGATCCGGCATCGGTGCGTCGCCCGCAGGCAGCGCTTCGGCCAGATCCTGGCCGGCGCAGAACCCCCGGCCGGCACCGGTCAGGAGCACGCAACGGACCGCGCTGTCCGTTGCCGCCCGGTGCAGCGCCGCCTGCAGCGCCAGCGCCATCGCCCGGGTGAAGCTGTTCAGCACGTCGGGGCGATTGAGCGTGAGGGTCAGCACGCCATCGTGATGCGCTTCCAGCAGGGTGGGATCGCTCATCCGCAGAATTTAGTACCCTGCGCTCACGCGCGGGCAGTGGGCGCCGACGCGCACAGAGTTCCATCTCAGTTGACGTCCGGTCAGATTTCGGAATGTCGTTCTTCGCTTCGAGTGCACCGCGCCAGTCCATGGCGATGGCTGATGCAATCACCGCGCCCCGCCCGGGCTTCGATTGGCGGCGCATCGTCTACATGACGCTCGCGTCGCGCGCCATCGACGACGTGGAGGAGGCGACCAACCGCAATCGCGCCTCGATCCCGAAGGAACATGTGGTTTTGTACCAGTTCTCGGCGCGCGGACACGACATGGCGCAGGCGATTCTCGGGTCGCTGATCACCGGTGCCCGGGATGGCGCGGGCGCGTACTACCGGTCGCGCCCGTTCCTGCTGACACTCGGCCTGCCTCTCGACGACGCGCTCGGCAGCCCGCTGGGGCGTGCCGGCGGGTTCAGCGACGGTCGCGACATCGGCGTCGTCTGCAACCTGCCGAACGCCAACGGTCCGGTGGTGCTGCCGATGTCCGGCGACGTGGGATCGCAGTACACACCGGCAGCGGGGTGGGCCCAGTCGATCGTCTACCATCGCGACACGCTGCGGGACGCACGCTACGCCGGCAGCATCGGGGTCGCGCTCGGTGGTGATGCCTCGGTGGCGACGAGTGGCTTCTGGGCCGCGCTGACGATGGCAACGACGCTGATGCTGCCGATGCTGTTCTACATCGAGGACAACAACCTCGGCATCTCCGTCGGCGGCGAGATGCAGACGCCCGGCGCGGACATCGCGCGGAATCTGGCGTCCTTCGGGAATCTGTTCGTGCGCAACGGCGACGGCACCGATCCGCACGAGGCCTCCGGCCTGCTGCACGAGGCGGTCGACCATGTCCGTGCCGGCCACGGACCGGCGCTGGTCCGCCTCACCGTGCCTCGGCTCTCGAGCCACTCCGGGCCCGACAACCAGCGCGGCTATCGCAGCGACGCCGACATTGCCGCGGACGCGGCGCGCGATCCCCTCCCGAAGCTCAGGCAGTACCTGGTTCCGGCACTGATGTCCGCCGAGCAGTGGCAGGAGACCGAGCAGGAGGTCGCGCGTGACGTCGCGGCCGCGCTCGACGCCGCGCGGGCCCGGCCGGCGCCCAATCCGGACCACATCGGCCGCTACGTGTTCGCCGAGGAGTCGGTGCCCGACGTCGAGGCACTCGGCGGACTGCCGCGCGCGACCCGCGTCGCGCTCGGGGGCAGTGATGTCGCGGCCGAGGGGGGTGAGCTGCTGCGGTTTGCCGAGGCGGTGCGCCGGACCTTGCGGCATGAGCTGGCCGTGAATCCACGGGTCGTCGTGTTCGGCGAGGATGTGGGACGCAAGGGCGGCGTGCATCTCGTGACGGAAGGGCTGCAGCAGCAGTTCGGCGAGGAGCGGGTGTTCGACACCAGCCTCTCCGAGGAAGCGATCATCGGTCGCGCCGTCGCGATGGCCATCAGCGGACTGATGCCCGTGGCAGAGATTCAGTTCCGGAAGTACGCCGACCCCGCCACGGAACAGCTCAACAACTGTGGCACGATGCGCTGGCGCACCGCGAACCGCTTCGCGGCACCGATCGTCGTGCGCATGCCGGGCGGCTTCGGGAAGGATGTCGGCGATCCATGGCACAGCCTGAGCGACGAAGTGCGATTCGCGCACGCCTACGGCTGGCAGGTCGCGATGCCGTCCAATGCGTCCGACGCGGTCGGATTGCTGCGGGCGGCGATGCGCGGTGCCAACCCGACGATCTTCTTCGAGCACCGGTCGCTGCTCATGACCGGGGACGGCAGCGCGCGGTATCCGGGCGACGATTACGTGCTGCCGTTCGGGCGCGCACGCGTGATTCGCGGTGGCTCCGAGCTGACGGTCGTCTCGTGGGGCGCGATGGTGCATCGCTGCGCCAAGGCGGCCGCGTTCTTCGGTGAGAGTGTCGAACTGCTCGACCTGCGCACGATCTCACCGTGGGACCGCGAGGCCGTGCTCGCCTCGGTGCGCAAGACGCATCGATGCCTGATCGTGCACGAGGACAACCTGACGGCCGGCTTCGGTGCGGAGATCGCGAGCGTCCTCGCGAGCGAGGCGTTCTGGTTCCTCGACGCGCCAGTCGAACGGCTGGCACCGCGCGACGTCCCCATGCCGTACCACGAAGTGCTGCTGGCGGCGACGCTGCCCGGTGTGGACGAGATCGCGGCCGCCATTGCACGTCAGCTTGCGGTGTAGCCCGGCAGGACGGTCTCGCCGGCGCTGACGTCTGCTGGCGGCGGCTGGTACGCGCCACCGGCGATGGCGCTCAGAACGCCTTGAATTCGTCGAACGGTTGCGTGCAGCTCCGGCAGACGTGAATCGCCTTGCAGGCGGTGCTCCCGAATTCGCTCTGCAGCCGCGTGTCGTTGCTGCCGCAGAAGGGACATGCGGGCCTGGCACGGGCACGCGTCAGCATCACCAGCCCCTGCGGCTCTGCCGGTCCCGGCGGCGCGATGCCATACGCACGGAGCTTTTCCCGCGCGACAGGACCGATCCAGTCGGTGGTCCATGCCGGCGTGAACACCGTGTCGATGATCACCTCGCGCACGCCATGCGCGAGCAACGCGTCGCGGATGTCACTCTCGATCTCGCGCATCGCCGGACACCCCGAGTACGTCGGCGTCACCGTCACGCGCACCGTGTCACCGCCGACCACCGCGTCGCGGATGATGCCGAGGTCCACCACGCTGATCACCGGCACTTCCGGGTCCATGACCGTCGACAGGATCGCGTAGACGTCATCCCGCGAGGCCGGCATCCCCGTCATGCCGCGCGCCGGCAGGCGGCTACCACGTCGCACCTGGATGCGACCGGGCCACGATCTGCATCTCCGAGAGCATGTGTCCCAGATGTTCGGTGTGACGACCGTGACGCCCGCCGCGGCGCATTGCCCCATCCACTGGCAGCGTCAGCGTGGCACGCTGCACGACATCGGCCACCATCGTCATCCATCGCGACCGGATTCCGTCATGATCCACCACGATGCCCAGCGCCGCCACGGCATCATCGACGGCATCATGATCACAGAGCTCGCCGGTGTAGCGCCAGAGGGCCTGCAGCGCGCACTGCGCGCGGCGATGACTTTCGTCGGTGCCATCGCCCAGCCGCATGACCCACTCGCTGCTGTGGCGCAGGTGATACTTGGCTTCCTTGAGACACTTGGCTGCGATCGCCGCCAGTCGTTCATCGGACGCCCGCGACAACGCATCGAGCAGCAGCACGCTGTGCGCGTCGAACAGGAACTGCCGCACGATGGTGACGGCGAAGTCGCCATTCGGGAGCTCGACGAGGAGCGCGTTGCGGAAGGCGACCCCATCGCGCAGAAACGCCAGCGCGTCCGCATCACGTCCCGCCCCTTCCACGGTGCCTGCCAGCGCCAGCAGGACACTCGCATGGCCGATCAGGTCGAGCGCGATGTTCGAGAGCGCGATGTCTTCCTCGAGAATCGGCCCGTGTCCACACCATTCACTGACGCGGTGGCCGAGCACGAGCCGGTCATCGGCAAGGCGCAGCAGGTACTCGAACAACGGGTTGGCGATGACCGGGGCGCGCAGTCCCGCGACCGGATTCTTCGCCGGTGCCTGTTCCTCGGTCAAAAGACGCGCACTCCGCGCGGCGCCGTGTAGAACTGCGGGTGACGGTAGGGTTTGTCGTTGCCGGCATCGAAGAACGGGCCGGCGTCCGACGGCGACGAGGCCACGATCGCCGAACTCGGCACGACCCACAGATTCACCGCCTCGCCCCGCCGGGCGTAGACATCACGTGCATTCTGCAGTGCGAGTTCGCCGTCCGCGGCATGCACGCTGCCGGCATGTTCGAACGGTGCGCCATGAGCGCCCTGGGTGAACACTTCCCAGAGCGGCCACTGACCGTCAGTCGGCACCGCAGTCACTACGCCGCCTGCGTCGCACGCGTGGCCTGCTTGTCGGCGTATGCACTCGCGGCTGCGCGCACCCACGCCCCGTCATCGTGTGCCTTGTTGCGTGCCGCGAGCCGCTCCTGATTGCAGGGGCCGTTCCCCGCGAGCACGTCGAAGAACTCCGTCCAGTCGATCTCGCCGAACAGCCAGTTGCCGGTGGCGTCATCGTACCGGAGATCGGGATCGGGGAGCGTGAGGCCAAGCGCCGCCGCCTGTGGCACGGTCAGGTTCACGAACCGCTGCCGAAGTTCATCGTTCGTCTTGCGCTTCACGCGCCACTTCAGCAACTCGGCGGAGTTGGGTGAACTGGCATCGCTCGGCCCGAACATCATCAGCGACGGCCACCAGAACCGATTCACGGCATCCTGGACCATCGCACGCTGCGCCGGCGTTCCCCTGGCCAGCACCGTGCAGATTTCGAGGCCCTGACGCTTGTGAAAGTTCTCTTCCTTGCAGATGCGGATCATCGCGCGGGCGTACGGACCGTACGAGGCTTTCGCCAGCACCGTCTGGTTCACGATCGCCGCGCCATCCACCAGCCATCCGATCACACCCATGTCCGCCCACGAGAGCGTCGGGTAGTTGAAGATGCTCGAATACTTGGCGCGACCATCCAGCAGCTGCGCCACCACCTCGCTGCGATCGATGCCGAGCGTCTCGACGCCGCAGTAGATGTAGAGGCCGTGGCCTGCTTCATCCTGCACCTTGGCGATGAGCGACAGCTTGCGGCGCAGGCTCGGCGCGCGCGTGATCCAGTTGCCTTCCGGCAGCATGCCGACGATCTCCGAGTGGGCATGCTGCGACATCATCCGGATCAGCTGTTTCCGGTACCGGTCGGGCATCCAGTCCTTCGGCTCGATGCTCTCGCCCGACGCGATGCGCGCGTCGAACGCGGCGAGCAGCGACGGGTCTTCGGCGGTGGTGGACGGCGTCTTTTCCATGCTGAAAACTACCCGGCTGGCTTTCGCAGCGGCAATAGGACCGGACTCCAACGGCCGGGCCGCATCGATGGCGTGTCGCCGAACTTCGTTTCCACTCCACTAGTTTAGCCGCATGCCGACGCCCGATCTCTCGACAGACACCGCCGACACCGTGCACGTCGGTGGCGGAACCATCACGACGCGGATCGCCGATGGCGTCGGCCGGATCGAGTTCCACCATCCCAAGGGGAATTCCCTGCCGGGCGTCCTGCTCCGGGAACTCGCCGCGACGGTGACGAGGGTCAGCGCCGACCCGACGGTTCGCGTCATCGCACTGAGCAGTGGGGGCGCGGGTGCGTTCTGCGCCGGCGCGTCGTTCGACGAACTCGTCGCGATCGAGACGCCAGAGCAAGGCCATGCGTTCTTCAGCGGTTTTGCGGGGGTGATTCTCGCGATGATCCGTGCGCCCCAGTTCGTCGTGACACGGGTGCATGGGCGCGCCGCAGGTGGTGCCGTCGGGCTGATTGCGGCGTCTGACCTGTCGTTCGCGGTCCGCACGGCGTCGGCGAAGCTCAGCGAACTCGCGATCGGCATCGGCCCGTTCGTCGTCGGCCCCGTCATCGAGAAGAAGATCGGCCTGTCGGCGTTCAGCGCGATGGCCGTGGACGCGGACTGGCGCGACGCCGCGTGGAGCGAGCGGCACGGACTCTACTCCTTTCTCTTCGATGACATCGCGGCGCTGGAGTCCGCGCTGACGTCGCAGCTTGCGACGCTTGCCCAGCGCAATCCGGACGCGGTGGCGCAGCTCAAGCGCGTCTTCTGGGCGGGCACCGAGGCGTGGGACGCGCTGCTCTCGGAGCGCGCTCACACGAGCGGGACGTTGGTGCTGTCCGACTTCACGCGGAACGCGATCGCTCGCTTCAAGGGGCAGTGACGGCGGCGCTCCGGGTGCGGGAGCACGCAATCGCAGGCGACACCCTCGCTGCATTCTGCGGCTCCATCCTGCTGCTGATCCGCACGCGCGTGGCGATGCTGCGTTTCGCTGTGTCCTGCGTCGCCAGCGCCATCGTGCGGATCAGGCCATCAGGTCAGAATGCCGTCACGTTGTAGCCCGAGAAGTGCCGCAGCTGGCGATAGACGTAATAGCCGCCGAGCGGCAACGGAGTCACGTAGGTCTCGAGCGCCGGATCGTTGACCGCCTCGTCCACACACACGTTCTGCGCATTGCAGTACGGGATCCGGACGTTCGTATAGTTCGTCAGCAGCGGATCCTGGAAGAACAACATCACCGGCTTCGCGGCCGACGGGTTGAACCGCATGGCCGGATAGAACTGGGCGTGCGGATGGCCCTCGGCGTCGGTCCACGACCGGACCTCGAAGCTGATCGACGAATTGGCCAGCGTGCAGGGCTTGAGCCATTCGGTGGGCCCGTAGGTGTTCCCCGTCGTCGCGCACAGCGTATTCGCCGGGATCGCAAGCACATTCCCGGACTTCTTGCCGAACTCGATCAGCCTGCCGACCAGCGGGTCGACCGTGAATTTCTGGACCGTGGTGTCGCCGCGCGTCGATTTCGTCGGTATCCGCTTCGGCAACTTCGGATACATGACCTTGAAATCGATCTTCCTATTCGAGTTCACTGCCGCTGAAACCGTCAGGTAGCCGGACGCGGCCTGTGTCGCGGGTCCGGAGACATCGCTGCTGCACGCGCCGAGCGTGAGCGCGAGCAGGGCGACCGACGAACCGATCACTCGTCGCCACGTGCGGCGACTGGGATGAGAGGAGGTTGGCGAACGTGACATGTGAATTCGGGTGTTGGAGTTGGACCTGGCCCGCGTGGCGTGCGTGGGACACCCGGTGTACGTGCAAAGCGAATGCCCGAGCTCGCTGCATCCATTTCCCGCCCTCCTCGACGTCTTCGGACTCCGCCGATGAGCGAGCTGAAGCATTGGGCGGCAACGAGTTAGCCGTGGGCAATGCCGTCGCGCCACACGGAAATGCCCGGCGTGGTGTGCTGATCACTGGACGCGCGTTTGGCGGCGCCGGTCGCAGATTGCAGGGGTTCTTGCATTGCACCGGCACAATGCACGGATGACGTCAGGTGTTTGTGACGGGCGGAGCTCGCCGGCACACGGCTGGTTTCCGTCAGTCGATCACGCGCACGGTGTGCTGCCGGCGCCGATCGACCGACAGCTGCAGCACGTCGGGTCGCGCGTAGTGGCCAGATGGATCGAAGTTTTGGCGCTCCTCGCGCACGCGGCGGTGCTCGATCGTCGAGCGTATCACCCGTTCCTCGGTGAGGATCGGCTCCACCAGCCAGGTCCCGTCCGGTGACGCAATGCACGAGCCACCATTGGCCAGCGTGGCACCACCACCGGCGATGATGAGATCGCGGTGCGGAACGCTCGCGGGAATGTCATCGCAGGTCATGACGGAGCTCACCGACAGGACGTACGACCGTGATTCGCGCGCGATGAAACGCGTGATGTCACGCGTGTTGTAGTCACTGCCCGGCCAGACGGCAACGTGCAGGTCTTCGCCCATGCCGTAGAGCGCGGCGCGTGCCATCGGCATCCAGTTCTCCCAGCAGTTCAACCCCCCGACGGTGAATGGACCGAGCGGGTGAACCTGCAGGCCATGACCATCGCCCGGCGACCAGACGAGGCGTTCCTCATACGTCGGGACGAGCTTGCGGTGCACCGAACGGATCGCTCCCGTCGCGTCGATGTAGACGAGGCTCGCGTAGACGCTGTGCCCGCCGCGATCTGCAGGCCGTTCGATGCAGCCGTACATCACCGCGATCCTGCCGCGACGGGCGGCATCCTGGATCGGCGCCAGATTGCCGGCTTCGATCTGCACCGCCTGGTCGAGGTAGTGGGCGAAGAGTGCCTTCTGCACCGGACTGTCGAACAGCGCACCGTTCGTGCGTTCGATCCAGAATGGATACCCTGGCGCAAATCCTTCCGGGAACGCGATCAGCCCGGCGCCCCCTGCAGCGGCGTCAGTGATGGCGGTGGCGGACTTGGCGATGGTCGCGTCGCGATCCAGCCAGATGGGCGTGAGCTGGGCGAGGGCAACGACCCGTGTGTCAGACACTGCGTTCTCCACCATCACGATGACGTCCTCATGCGCGGGATCTCCCGCAACAACGCCACGCACAGCATGGTCCGCAAGGACGACACGCCGCGCGTGGGGCCGGTCCTGAGCGCGAACCGGCGCCAGTCGTGTCTGACGGCACGGGCGTCGCGCGCGAGATGGGGCAGGACACGTTCGTGCACGACGTGGCGCCGACGGCCGAGCTCATCGGTGACATCGGGGTGCATCTTCCGACGCGGGCTTGCCGGCGCGCGGCACACGCCCCACCTTCGCCTCTGTTTGACCCGGGCCTGCACACTGCATTTGAACAGGGCCTGCACACTGCATTCTCATCACGCGGAGCTCCGCCATGCGTGCACATCGATTGCTTGCTGCACTCGCGCTGCCGGTCCTGCTGTCGTCCACCGCCGGCGCCCAGATCCCGAAATCGTCGCTCGTGACGGTCGTCCAGTCACACAAGGCCTCGATCCTTCGCTATATCGATGCCGCTCCCGATTCGATGCTTGGCTTCCGGCCGACGAAGGGCGTCCGCACGTTCGCCGAGCAGATCGAACACGCCGCCGGCGCCGACGCGATGATCGCACACATGGCGATCACGGGTGGCATGGCCGGCATGCCGGCGATGGGAGACAGCGCCGTCTACCTGCACAACAAGGCGGCCCTTCGCACCTACGCCACCGCCGCGATGGATCACACCATCCAGATGCTCCAGGGTGTGAGCGACGCGTCGTTGATGCAGGAGGTGAGCATGATGAACATGAAGATGCCGCGCTATCGCTTCCTGATGGAGATGCTCGACCACTTCCCGTGGACGCTCGGTCAGACGGTGCCGTATCTTCGCATGAACGGCGTCACACCGCCGGCGTATTCACCGTTCTGACGTCGGGATGTGCCGCTCGGCACTCACCACGTTCGCCGCTCGCGATCCAATGACACGGGGACACCAGACAGTGCAGAACTATGGCGCGACGGAGATGGCGGCCAGCTGGCGCACAGTGCGGAACAACACCATCCAGATCGCAGAGGAGCTGCCGGCGGACCAGTACGCATATCGGGCGACGCCGGACAGCATGAGTGCCGGACAGATGCTCGCGCACATGGCGACGGCGACGCACTGGATGGAGCAGGCGCACTTCGTCGAGCGGAAGATGGCCATCACCGGCCAGGATTTCGGGCGCTACTTCGGCGAGATCGGTGCGATGACGGCGGCCCTCGGGACGAAGGACGAGATCATCGCAGCCCTGAGGTCACGCGGCGAGTCGTTCGCGACGGCGCTCGCCGCCGTGACCGAGGCGCAGCTCGACGAGATGGTCGAGCTGCCCGGCGCGACGAAGTCGCGGTGCGAAGTGTTGCTCGGGGCGAAGGAACATGAGATGCACCACCGGGCTCAGTTGATGGTGTTGCAGCGGCTGCTCGGCATCGTGCCGCATCTGACACGCGCACGGCAGGCGCGACCGACCACGTAGGCAGTGCCGCAGCAGATGGTCGATCCGGCAGACACGATCCGGGCGCGGCGACAGGAGTCGAACGCAGCCATCGCCGCGCGCGACGCCGATCGCGTCACCGCCATGATGGCACCCGGGGTCACCGTCGCGGTGGCCGGTGGCCCCGTGTTGCGGGGGCGCGACGCGTCTCGCGCGGCGTTCGCCGAACAGTTCGCCGACAGGAACTTCCGCGGATACGTGCGTACGGTCGAGGTGATCAGCGTGGACGAGCCGCCGGTGCAGGCGACCGAGAGCGGTCAGTGGCTCGGCCGATGGCAGATGGGGCTCCGCACGGAGGAGCAGCGCGGGAGCTACGTCGCGCAGTGGCGCCTGACGGACTCGGGCTGGATGCTCGAGTCGGAGATCTTCACCTGAAGCCGGTGCGCGCCGCGACTGCGAGTGACACGCACACAGGCGGGGCAGCGAGCGAATACTCGCTGCCCCGCTGGTGTGGAAAATGGTCGAATTCTGGAGACTCGAGCAAGCAGACCGGGATAGGCATCGCAACGGCTGATTCATACAGCCTGAGCACGGCGTCACATGACTTTCACAGAGTCCGGACAGAACAGCCACACAACTGCAACTGCAGTTCAGCCACGTACTGCGCAATTTGCCCAGCGGGAGCAATGCGGAAGCTCGGACTGCCGCCGCCGGGGGCGCGCTGGGGGCACGAGATGTCCGGGACACTCCGGGCGCAGACCTTCGGATGGGACGTGCGACGATAGCCCACGAGGGACTGGGAGCTCGTCGTGCACCCTCACGGCTTCACGCGCCACTGGCCCCCCAATCGTCAGGCGGGACACCACCCTCGCGCCTGGACGCGCCACGCAGCATACTCGTTCGACGCCGGTTGGAATGCGCGGATCGATCTCGCCTCGACGCACGGGGGTGCTCGCGCCCCCGTCTGCGTCGCGAGGGTGAATCCCGGCACTCGGCAACACTGGTGCGGTCTGGCACTGCATCGCCGGGCAGCCCGTGCGGCCGGATGCTGTCGTCGTCCCGGCGCGCGCAGTATGGCAGTATGTGCAGTGCTGTTCAGACAGGAGTCAGTGCCCACCACCCTACTCTGCTCCCCGGCTCCGAGAGGCAAATCCAGCGATGGCAAGTCTGCAAGCGACGATCGTCGACAAGGCGGTGAAGACGATCGCCAAGGACACAGTCAAGCGGCATGTTCACGCCAAGGTGTCGAATTCTTCAGGTGACACCCAGAATTCCGCGAAGGACGCGGCGGCGAAGTTTGCGGGCGCCCTGTTTGACATCGCCTGGGACGCTGCAAAGAACGGGAACGTAAGTCGCGAGACACTCGTGAAGGCGGTCGTGCAGGAATCGGTCGTGTTGGCCGGATTGTCAAGCAACCAGAAGGCGCAGTGCTTTGGAGCGCTGCTCGACGCTGGCTACTATGGCACCGAACTGTCGGCGGGCTTCGCTCTGGTGGTGTCCGAGGAGTTCGTCTCGGCAGGGGTGGCAACGCCGCTGGTCATGGCGCAGGCAGCAATGCTCACAAAGACGAGCCTCGATCTCGTGAACGCCAGCATCAAGGCGAATCAGCTCTGTGGACCCGTCGCAGTCGAGGGCTACTATGCGATCAAGGCTGAATGGGGTACACTCGGCCAACGTGGAGAGGCCGCGTTCAATCAGGTGGCACGCGAGCTGACGTATGGCATCTCGTCGCTCTACGGCGTTGGTGGCATGTGACATGCCGTCATGGCCTCGCCCAACGCGGGCGCTGCGTGGGGCATGTGCGCTCCGGGACCGAGGAGCGCCGCGCACACGCCCACCCGACGTGCGGACCGTCACCGATTTACCCTCGCGCGTGACCTGACCTACAACGCCGGCCGCCGCGTGTGGATGTCCGTGTGCGTCTGGAACTGGTGCGCCACCGACAGGATCACGTCGTCGTTGTAGAGTGCACCGGTCACCACGCCGCAGATCGGCTGTGCCTTGAGGTCGAGCCGCGGCGCGGCCTGCGCGCCGCCACCGGTTTGCTGCGCCGGCACGTCCATCTTGTACGGCACCACCACGCACGGATGTCCCGTCTGCGCGTTCGGGGCGACATCAGCCTGCGGCCCGCCGATGAAGAGGTCGAGATCCTTCATGAAGTCGCCCCAGGCCGACACGAGCAGGTAGCGACGGCGCTGATTCTGGATGAAGTCGAAGCCGCGCACGGTGCGGCCGCGCACGAAGCGCGGATTCCAGTCGGCGGGTGCCATCGGGCTGGCGGGAGCGCTGGTCGGCGCGGGAGGAGTGGCTGGTGCACTGCCGGCCGCCGGTGGCTCCGGCAGTGCATTCAGGTCGAGGCCGATCTCCTTCGCCTTGCGCTGCACGTAGGAATCGAAGGCCGCGGCGTATTCGACGTTCAGTCCGCCGCCTGCCATGCCAGGCACCGTGGGTCGGGCGCCGATGTCCTTCGGCTTCATCCCCAGGCCCTTCAGTGTGTCGACCAGCTCCTTCGGTGCGCTGGGGTCCACGCCGACGCGCAGCGAGGCGAGTGCGATGTTGCGGTCGAAGCGGAACGGCGTGGTGATCGTCGACGGATCCTTCTCGTCGACCCCATGGATGGCGTTGAAGACCATCGCGCAGTCCTCCACGGTGCGGCAGATCGGGCCCACGCGATCCTGCGACCAGGCGAGCACCATCCCGCCCTGCCGGCTGACGCGGCCGAACGTCGGGCGCAGCGCGCTCACTCCGCAGCGCACCGCCGGCGAGACGATCGATCCCTGCGTTTCGGTGCCGATGCCGAACGCCACGCAGCCCGCGGCCGTCGCGGACGCCGGCCCGGCCGACGATCCGCTCGAACCCTGCACCAGGTTCCATGGGTTGTTGGTGCGGCCACGGAACCACTGGTCGTTCTGCGCGAACAGCCCGGTCGACAGCTTCGCGATCAGCACCGCTCCGGCGGTGCGCAGGCGCACCACCACTTCGGCATCCTCGTCGATGATGCGGTCGGCGAAGTCCTGCGCGCCCCACGTCGTGGGGACGCCCTTCGTGTTGAACAGGTCCTTCACGCCATAGGGCAAACCATGCAGCGGGCCGCGGTACTTCCCGGCGCGGATCTCGGCATCGGCCTGGGCCGCCTCCCGGCGTGCCGACTCCTCCATGATCGTGACGGCGCAGAGCAGCGTCGGGTTGAGCGTCTTCAGTCGCGCGAGGTAGATGTCGGTGAGCGCGAGGGACGTGATCCGGCGTTCGCGGATCAGCGCCGACAACCGGTGTGCGGGCAGGAACGCGATGTCGTCCGGGCTCGTCGGCACCGCCCCGGCAAAGCGCGGCACCGTGAACGCCGCACGGGTGAATGCCGCGGGTCCCTTCTCGCGCATGAGCTTCTCCAGCAGCGCGCCGGTGCCCCCGGGATAGGGCATGAACTGGAGTGCCGGTGCCTCGCCATTGCCGAGCAGCGCCACGGCCTGCTGGCGTTCCGCGAATGCCCGGTCGCTGGCCGAGGCGACGCGCGACACCCCGCCCGCCGCCAGCGCGCGTTGCGCCTGCGCTGCACTGGCCCCGAACGCGGTCGCCGCTGCCGTGACGAGGGAGTAGAACATGAACTGGCGGCGATCGACGCCGGTGGCCTCCTCGTCGTGGTCCTGTGCGGCGAGATCACGGTGCAGCTGGTCGAGCAGTTCGTCGGGCGAGGGCACGGTCGAGCTCCGGGATGTTTCGGGGCAATGGGCAGCGGGCACACACAGAATCGCCAGAACGCGGCCATGGCGCCAGCACCGGGATGAAGGCTGCAGCTCCGGCGTGTCGGCCGTCGAGGTTTCGCCGACAGGCAGCGGCCAGCACGGTGCAGGCGCGTCGTCTAGTTTCCCGCCGCGGCGGTGCGCAAACCGTTGATCGCCCGTCCTGTGCCGCACGTCCACGTCCCACCCTCGTCTCACCAATGCGCGCGCTCCGTCTCGAAGCACTCGGCCTGCCGTTGGTCGCAATCGACATTCCAGTCGTCGCACCAGGTCCTGACGACGTCGTGGTGCGGGTTCGAGCCGCGGGGATCTGTCACACCGATGCACATCTGCGGCAGGGTGGCTCGAGCTCGGCGAGCCTGCCGTTGATTCCGGGCCACGAGATTGCCGGCGAAATTGCGGAGCTCGGGACTCAGGTGCGCGACCTCGCGGTCGGCGACCGGGTCTGCATCCATTACGTCGTCTCCTGCACGACCTGCGTGCATTGCCGTGCCGGGCGCGAGCAGTTCTGCCTGTCGTACCAGATGATCGGCGCCCAACGCGCCGGCGGGTACGCGGAGTACGTGACGGTCCCCGCGCGCAACGCCGTCCGGCTGCCGGAGCCGATCAGTTTCGTGCACGGCGCGGTGATGATGTGCTCATCGGCGACCGCGCTGCACGCGCTGCGTCGCGGACGGCTCGCGGCTGGTGAGACCGTCGCCGTGTTCGGCGTCGGTGGCCTCGGCATCTCCGCCATCCAACTGGCGATGTCGCTCGGTGCAGCACGCGTGTTCGCCGTGGATCGTGATGCCGGCAAGCTGACGGTCGCGGAGTCACTCGGCGCGGTGCCGGTGGATGCGGGCGAGGTCGATGCGGTGGTGCGCGTGCGCGAACTCACCGCCGGGATGGGCGTCGATGTGTCGCTCGACCTCGTCGGCGCGCCCGCCGTGACGCTGCAGGCATTGCAGGCGCTGGCCGTGCATGGTCGCGCCGTCGCCGTGGGGATTCATCCTCACGCGATAACGCTGCCGGTCTACCGCACCGTCCTTGGCCCCGAAGTGGAACTGGTGGGGGCCAACGACCATCTGCTGTCCGAACTGGCCGAGTTGATGGTGTTCGCGCAGTCCGGTGCTCTCGATCTCGGTCCGGCTCGCATCGGTGCGGTTGCGCTCGAGGCGGGTGCCGTCAACAGGGTGCTCGATTCTCTCGATGCATATCAGGCGCCGTTCCGGACGGTGATCGTCCCGTAGTGGCGTGTCTCTGGACTTCGGAGACACGCCGCGGGTCACCGTGCGTCGTGCACGCTGCGCTGGGTGCGGAACCGGGATGTCCGCGGCGCTGCGTGATTGTGCGGAGCGTGCGTCGCCGGGCCGGCCTCAGCTGCCCGTGGTGGTTCCCGTCACTGTCCGTGCAGTCGCCGCAGGAACGCCAGCAGGTCGAGCGAGTGCACGGCCCAGGCGACGCCAGCGATGCAGAGCAGGGCGATGGTCCAGGTGGTCGATCGACGTGACATCAGGCACTCCGTCAGGTATGGGTGATGGCGTCGCGCACCGTGAGCCCGGCGGCGCGAGTGGCGGGAAAGGCGCTGACGATTGCAGCGCAGAGCGACAGCACCAGCGCCCAGACCAGCACGCCGGGCGGCGAGAGAGCGAGCACGAGGTCCTGCTGTGCCACGGATGCGAGCACGCCGCCCACCGTCAGCGAGACGGCGCGTGACGCGAGTACGGCCGGCACGAGGCTGAGGAGCGCGATGAACACGCCCTCGACCAGGACGATCTGCACGATGATTCGCCGGGTGGCACCGATCGCACGCATCACGCCGAACTCGCGCGTGCGTTCGAACACCGACACGCCGAGCGCCGACGCCAGCCCGATCAGCCCGACGACGGCCATCACCAGCGCGATCGCACCGAGCGTGGCGACGAGGATGTACACATGACCACCCTGCGCTGCCGCCATCCGGGCGGACGTCGAGACGCGCCGCACGGTGATGCCGGCGCCGTCGAGTGCCTTCACCATTGCGCGGGCCGCCACCGTCACCGAGTCGGTCTGGCGCTGACGCATCCGCACGCGGATGGTGCCGGTGCGATCGGTGACGCCGGTGTGGCGGGCGAACGTGGCGGGGGTGACGTAGGCGGTGGCTTGCGTCAGCGACTCGTGCATGATGCCGACCACCTGCAGCGGCCGGATGGTTCCGTTCACGCGGAGCCGCACCACGTCGCCGAGACGCACGTCGGCAAAGATCAGGTCGCGCGCCATGCTGTTGATCACCACGGCGGCACTGTCACCCGGGGCCAGCCAGCGACCGGCTGACATGCGGTGTGCGATCATGTCGGTGCCGGGCGCCGCCTCGCGGAAGCTGAGCGCGCCATGCCCGCCATCGGCGTGCACGCGGCCCACGTCGGCGCTGTCGTCGGCCGTCTCGCGCACGGCGCCGGTGCCGTTCCACCCTTCGAGCGCGGCAACCATCGGCAGTCGGGCCGCGAGCGTTGCGAGTTGCGACGTCGGGATCGCATCACGCAGCCGGATCTCGGCGTCGAACTGCCGGTCACGCACCGCGGTGCTGACCTTGGATTCCCAGGCCGCGCGCAGATCGAGGCTGGCGATGAACATCGCGCCGGCTCCCGCCAGCAGGCCGGTGGTCATCAGCAGTCGCCCACGGCGGCGAAAGGCGTTCCGCGCTGCGAGCGTCGTCGCCACGTCACGGATACGCAGGCGCGCCAGCCACCGTGCCAGCCGGTCGTCCTCGTCGGTCGCCATGCGTGCATCGTGATCGTCGATGGCCTGACGCACCGTGCGACGAGCGGCGCGGCGGATCGGCAGTGCCGCCGCCAGCGCGGGTGCACCGATCCCGAGCGCGATCGCCACCGCGAACAACCACCACGGCAGCGCGAGGCTCTCGATGCGAAGGTTCAGCAGCTCGGCGATGATCGCCACCAGCCGACGACCCGTCAGCACGCCAAGCGGCACCGCCACCAGCACCGCAATCGTCCCCAGCCCTCCCACCAGTGCGAGGTACATCGTGCGCAGCTGCGCCGATCTCGCACCGATGGCCTTCATGATCGCGAGCTGCCGCACCTGCTGCGCCAGCAGCGCGCCGATCACGGTGGCGGTGAGGACGGTGCCCAGCACCATGCCGAGCAAGCTGAAGATCAACAGCATGGTGATGATCGCGTTCATCTGTGGCTGGTGCGGATGCTGCCGCACCGGCGGCACCTGCGCCGACTGCACGGCGCGACCTTGCGACGGCACCCATGCCATGATGTCGCGCACGATGCCGTCGATGACGGGGGCGCCGGCGGTGGTGTCACGCACCACCAGCTTGAGCTGGTCGATGATGACCGGTTCGCCCAGTGCCTGCATGGTGGCCTGCGTGGCATAGGCGTAGACGACCTGCTCCTGCCAGGCCGGCGCCACGCCCGGATCGTGCACCGTGGCCGTGATGGCAACGCGTTGGCGCCCGCCGCGCGGCAGCAGCAGCGTGATGCTGTCGCCGATGCCGGCCCGGGTGAGTGCCAGTGCGCTGCGTTCGATCAGCAGCGCCCCGTCGCCGTACCGTGTGGGGCCGCGCCCGGCGTAGAGTGCATCGACGCGCTGCGGCGAGAACTCCGGCACGACGAAGAACACCACCGGCACCGCCTCTCCATCGTCCAGCAGCAGCTGCGCCGAGGCGAACCCGGACGCATCGGCCTTCGCGATCGCGGGACGGGCGCGCACGGCGCGCAGCATCGCCGCACTCACGTCACCGTCGAGTGTGAGGCGCGCCGAGGCCGGGTTGGCGGCGAGATAACTGCGTGGGACCTCGCGGCGGAGCACGATGAACGACACCAGCATCGCCACCACCGCCGTCAGGCTCACGACCAGTGCGCCGACGATCATCATCAGGCGTCCCGGCGCGTCCTGCACGTCGCGCAGCAGCTTCAGCCAGCGCGTGCTCACGAGGCGACGGCCACGCGTGCCGACGTGTCGCTCACCAGTGCCCCGTCCTCCAGCGCCAGCGTGCGGGTGAAGTAGCGGTCCATCTCGCGATCGTGCGTGACGGTGAGCACCGTCTTCCCATCCTGCGCCAGCGACGCGAGCAGGCCCATTACGGCGTGTGCCGTGGTGGAGTCGAGGTTGCCGGTGGGCTCGTCGGCCACCAGCAGCGGCGGATCGTTGGCCAGCGCGCGCGCGATCGCCGCTCGTTGCTGTTGCCCGCCGGAGAGGTCGGCGGGACGCTTGTTGGCCTGCTCGGGAATGCCGAGACGCTCCAGCAGCGCGAGGGCCCGTTCACGCCGCAGCGCGCGGGGGAACGCATCACAGAAGTCCATCGGCAGCATCACGTTCTCGGCCACGGTGAGCGTGGGCAGCAACTGGAAGAACTGGAACACCACGCCGACCGTCGTGCCGCGCCACACCGCCAGCTCCTCCTGCGACATGCCGTGGACGGCGCGGCCACGGATGAGGATCTCGCCCGACGTCGGCGTGTCGATGCCCGTCAGCAGGTTGATCAGCGTGGTCTTGCCGCTGCCGGAGCGTCCGACGACCGCCACACACTCCGACCCGGCAATGCGCAGTGTCACGTCACGCAGGGCGTGGCAGCGATCACCGCCGGCGAGATACACCTTCGACACGTTGCGGCACTCCACCAGCCCGGCCCCTGCTCCCTGCTGCACCACGCGGATTCTCCTTGTTGCGGGTCGACACCTCGAGCATACTGTGCGGTGCTGGCCGGGCGCCACACAGACGGCAGCGTTCTGTTCGTTTCCGGATATCCGCGTCCGTTCTGTTCAGGATCGTCGCATGCCGTCAGCCGTTTCCACCACCGATCGCCGCGTCCAGCGCACCCGTGAGCTGCTGCTGGTTGCGTTGCGCGAGCTGATGTCGGCGCGCGGCTACGAGCGGCTCACGATCCAGAACCTGCTGGATCAGGCCGGCGTGGGGCGGGCCACCTTCTACACGCACTTCAGCAGCAAGGACGACCTGCTGGCGACGAGCGTTGGCGGCCTTCGCGCGTGGCTGACCCATCGCGCGGCACTGCGCGCTGGCGAGCGGCTGGCATTCACGCTGCCGTTCTTTCAGCATCTGGAATCCCACGGCAGCCTGTATCGGCAGTGCGTTCGGCGCGGGGAGGTGTCGGTGGGGCGCGAGATCCGGAAACTGCTGCGCGACCTGATCCGCGCCGACCTGATGCTGCAGACCGGTGCCGGCGGCGACGCGGGCTCGGTGGCGCTGATGACTGAGTACCTCGTGGGTGCGCTCTGGTCCACCATCGCGTGGTGGATGGCGACCGAATTTCCCATGCCTGCCGTCGAGGTGGACCGCGCGTTCCGGCGGCTGGTTTTTTCCGGCGTGCCGGGTACGGTTGGAGCGTTGCGCTGACCGAGCACGATCCGCGCCGCCGGCGATGGCGGCGGACATCGTCAGCTGCGCCGCGTTCGTCCCCCCGTCAGAGCGCGATCGGACGAATGGTGCGAATCCCGGTGCGAAGGATGAACCACGCCACCAGATACGCCACGCTGAACATGGCGAAGATCGGCACGTAGCTTCCCGTGGTCTGGAGCATCCACCCGACGAGCTCTGCGATGATCGCGCCGGCGATCGCACCCGAGAACGCCGCCAGTCCGACGACGGATCCCACCGCGCGCTGCGGAAAGACGTCACTGACGATGGTGTAGATGTTTGCGGAGCACGCCTGATGCGCCGCCGTGCCGAGGCTCACGAGTGCCACGGCCGTCCAGAGGTTCTGCGTCTCCGATGCCCAGAAAATCGGGAGCGCGAAGAGCCCGCTGATCAGGATCGTTCGCTTCCGCGCTGCATCCACGGACATGCCACGCGCGATCATCCGGCTCGACAGCCATCCGCCGGCAATGCTCCCCAGCGACGACACCTGATAGATCACGATCATCGGTGGCCCGAGTTCCAGCAGCGAGACGCCGAATCGCTCATTGAGAAACTTCGGCAACCAGAAGAGGAAGAACCACCAGACGGGATCGGTGACGAACTTGAGCAGGCACACGGTCACGGTCTCGCGGTGCGACAGGAGCGTGCGCCACGGCACCGGCGCGCCGAGATCGACCGGCCCGTCCTGCTCGATCCATGCCCGTTCCCGCGTGGTGAGCTTCGGATGATCCGCCGGACTGCGGAACGCCACCATCCACCACACGATCCAGATCGATCCGAGCATGCCGGTGCCGATGAAGGCGCTCTGCCATCCGTAGCGGATGGCGAGCCACGGCACGACCAATGGCGCCAGCAACGCACCGACGTTCGTGCCGGAGTTGAAGATACCTGTTGCCAGGGCGCGCTCCCGTCGCGGAAACCACTCCGCGACGGTCTTCACGGCGGCCGGGAAGTTCACCGCCTCCGCCAGGCCGAGGCCGACGCGCGCGGCCACGAAGCTGGCGAGGCCGGTCGCCATGGCGTGCGCGGCACCAGCCACGCTCCAGACGCCAACGCCGAGTGCATAGCCGCGGCGCGTGCCGATGCGATCGAGGAATCGCCCCATACCAAGCAGGCCGATGGCATAGGCGAACTTGAAGGCCGCGACGAGGTGCCCGTACTCCAGCTCACTCCAGTGCAGCGACTTCTGCAGGTCGGGCGCGAGGATGCTCAGGACCTGCCGATCGAGGTAGTTGAGCGTGGTCGCGAAGAACAACAGCGCGCATACGCGCCAGCGATAGCGGCCGATCGGCGCGGCCGGTGCCGCGGGTGAGGCGCTCGCAGGCTCCTGGATCGTGATGGCCATGGTGGTCGGTGGGCGCGGGCGCGTGACGGCGGTGGCCGGCCTGGGGACCGCCGACATCCGCGAAGCTACTCCCGGGGAACGTGCCGCGTGCACGGGTCGTGCGACATCCCTGACGGACCATGCGGTCACGGTCTACTGTTCCCCCGTGGCGCGACATGGACGCGCCACACACCACCCGTCGACGTCCGCCATGCCACCGCCGCTTCGACACCGATGCCGCACTCCTTCGACCTGACCGACCGTGTTGCCGTGGTCACCGGTGGCTACGGTGTGCTCGGCGGAAGCATGGCGCGCCGGCTGGCGGCTGCGGGTGTCCGCGTCGCGGTCCTCGGCCGGCGGGAGGAGCCGGCCGCGGTGGTGGTGCAGGAGATCCGCGACGCGGGTGGCGTCGCGATGTCGGTGATGGCGGACGTGACCGACCGGGAGGCGCTCGAGGCGGCGCGCGCGGCCGTGCTCGACGCCTGGGACCGCATCGACATCCTGCTGAATGTGGCCGGCGGGAACGTGGCGCGCGCACGGTCCGATACCACGCTGCCATTCGCGATTCCGATGGAGGCATTCGACGAGGTGCTGCGGCTGAACCTGCACGGCACCGTGCTGCCGTCGATGGTCTTCGGCGAGACGATGGCCTCGCAACGCCGCGGGTGCATCGTGAACATCTCGTCGATGGCGGCGACCCAGGCGCTCAGTGGCGTGATGGGGTACTCGATCGCGAAGGCGGGCGTCGACAACTTCACGAAGTGGCTGGCGGTCGACCTGGCGCGCCGCTGCGGCGACGGCATCCGCGTGAACGCGATCGCACCGGGCTTCTTCATCGCGTCGCAGAATCGCGGCGTCCTCGTCGACGCGGATGGCGCGTGGACGGCGCGCGCCCAGGCGATCCTCGCCAAGACGCCGATGGCGCGTTTCGGCACCCACGACGAGCTGCACGGCGCGCTGCTCTTCCTCTGCAGCGATGCCGCATCGTTCGTGACGGGCACCGTCATCCCGGTGGACGGAGGGTTCAGTGCCTTCACGGGTGTCTGAGGCCACGGCGCGGTCCTGGCCTGACACCGGTCCCCGCTGTCGCGGCGGCACCGCATGACGAGCACGCCTCTCGTGCTGCACGACGATCGCGTCTTCGATCCCGAACCATCGGTGCGGCGAGTCGCCCGCGAGCTGTATGCCGAGACGCGCGCGCTGCCGCTGGTCTGTCCGCATGGCCACGTGGAGCCGCGCTGGCTGGCGGAGAACGCTGCGTTTCCGGAGCCGGCATCGCTGCTCGTGACGCCCGATCACTACATCACGCGGATGCTCTACTCACAGGGCGTGCCGCTCGAATCTCTCGGCGTTCGTCCGCGCGATGGCTCCGCGTACGAGACGGACGGTCGCGCGATCTGGCGGCGGTTCGCAGCGCACGCCGGGCTGTTGCGCGGCACACCCAGCGGGTACTGGCTCGACCACGAACTCCACGAGCTGTTCGGCATCCGCGTCGCGCTCGACGCCGATTCGGCCGACGTGATCCATGATGCAATTGCCGAACGATTGCTGTCGCCGGAGTACCGGCCGCGCGCCTTGTTCGAGCGATTCGACATCGAGGTGCTCGCGACGACGGATGCGGCGACCGACGATCTTTCGCATCACGCGGCGATCCGCGCCTCGGGCTGGCGCGGCCGCGTCATTCCGACGTTCAGGCCGGATCAGCTGTTCCACGTCACGGCGCCGCAGTGGCGCGAGACGGTGGTGCGCCTTGGCGTGCAGTGCGGCCGCGACATCACGAGCGTGGCCGGGCTGGTCGACGCGCTCGCAACACGACGGGCGTTCTTCGCCGCTGCAGGCGCCACCGCCACCGACCACGGTGTCGAGGCGCCGTTCACCGGCATGCTCACGGATGCGGCGTGCGCGGCGATCTGGGACCGCGCCATGGCCGGCGTGGCCACGGCGGACGATCAACGCGCGATCACCGGGCACCTGCTGCTGGAGATGGCGCGGCTGTCCGTTGCCGACGGACTGGTGATGCAACTGCACGCCGGCGTCTTCCGCAATCACAACCGAGCGCTCTTCGACCGGTTCGGTGCCGACATCGGGGGCGACATCCCGGTTGCGACGGAGTTCACCCGCAACCTCGCGGCGCTGCTCGAAGCGCATGGCAATTCGCCTGCCCTGACGCTGGTCCTCTTCACGCTCGATGAATCGACCTATGCCCGCGAACTCGCACCGCTGGCCGGCCATTACCCCGCCGTGCGGCTCGGCCCGGCGTGGTGGTTCCACGATTCGATCAACGGCATGACGCGCTTCCGCGAATGGACGACCGAGACGGCCGGCATCTGGAACACCGCCGGCTTCAACGACGACACGCGCGCGTTCTGCTCGATCCCTGCGCGGCACGACCTGTCCCGGCGCGTCGACGCGAATGTCCTTGGCCGGCTGGTGGCGCGCCACGTGATCAGCATGACCGATGCGCGCGCGATGGCATCCGCGATGGCGTATGGCCTGGCGCGCGCGACGTACAAGCTCGACGGACCGGTGACGACATGAAGATGACCTTCCGGTGGTACGGCAGCGCCGACCGGATCCCGCTGCGTCACATCCGACAGATCCCGGGCGTCGAGGGCATCGTCAGCGCGCTGCATGACGTGCCGGTCGGCGAGGCGTGGACGGCCGCCGGGATGCAGCGACTGTGCGGCGACGTGCACGACGCGGGGCTGCACGTCGCCGTCATCGAGAGCATTCCGGTACACGAGGACATCAAGCTCGGCATGCCCGAACGCGACCGCTGGATCGACGCCTACTGCGCGAGCATCGAGGCGGTGGGCGCCGCCGGCGTTCCGGTTGTCTGCTACAACTTCATGCCGATCTTCGACTGGACGCGTACGAACCTGGCGTTCACACTCCCGGATGGCTCGACGACGCTGACCTTCGAGCAGGACGCGCTGGCCCGCATCGATCTCTCGCGGGGCACGGGCGACCTGCCGGGATGGGCGACCGCCTACGATGCCGCCGCACTCGACACGCTCCGCCACGACTGGAGCCGCGTCGATACCGAAGCGCTGTGGGAGAACCTGGCGTATTTCCTCCAGCGCGTGATTCCCGTTGCCACCAGCGTTGGCGTGACGCTGGCCATCCATCCCGACGATCCGCCGTGGCCGATCTTCGGATTGCCACGCATCATCACCGATGCGGCAGCACTTCGCCGTGTCCTGACGCTCGTCGACGCACCGGCCAATGGCCTCACTTTCTGCACCGGCTCCCTCGGCTCCAGCGCCGCGAACGATCTCCCGGCGATGGTGGAGGAGTTCGGCGCGCGCGGGAGAATTCACTTCATGCACTGCCGCAACGTGTTGCGCACCGGATCGCATGACTTCCGTGAGGTGCCGCATCCCAGTCGCTTCGGTGACGTGGACATGCGTGCGGTGCTCGCGGCGCTCAAGCGCCACGGCTACACCGGCCCGATGCGCCCCGATCACGGCCGCATGATCTGGGACGAGGAAGGAAAGCCGGGGTACGGGCTCTACGATCGCGCACTCGGCGCCACGTATCTCCAGGGTGTGTGGGAAGGGATCGAGGTGGGCGCATGATCGCCCCGTCGGCGGTGGATGGGGCGCTCCGCGGCGCACGGCTGCTGCCGGTGCTCGTGATCGACGATGCGGCCGACGTGACGGCGATCGCCGACGCGCTGCACGACGGCGGCGTGCCGGTGGTCGAGGTCACCTGCCGGACGCCAGCGGCGTTCGAGGCGATCCGCATCCTGCGCAGCGAGCGTCCGGGAATGCTCGTTGGCGCCGGCACCGTCCTCACGATGCAACAGGCGACCAACGCGCTCGATGCCGGGGCGGAGTTCATCGTCGCACCGGCACTCCATCCCCGCATTGTCGAGCACTGCATGGCGCTGTCGTGCGCGATCTATCCTGGCGTGGCGACGCCGACGGAGATCGAAGCGGCACTGCGCCTCGGCCTGCACACGCTGAAGCTCTTTCCGGCCGAGGTGATCGGGGGCGCGGCGATGATCGAGGCCGTCGGTGCCGTGTATCCCGACGTGCGCTTCATCCCGACCGGCGGCCTCCGCCGCGAACACCTGCGACGGTACTTCGCCACGCAGCGTGTCCTCGCGTGCGGTGGCGGCTGGATGGTGAAGCCGGAATGGATTCGTGCGCGACAGTTCGATCGCATGCGGAATGAGGTGCTCGCATCGATCGCCGAGATTGCTACGGTGCCTGTAACATGACAGACGAGAAGCCGACCCCGTGCGTCGCCGCATTCGGTGAAGTGCTGCTCCGGCTCAAGGCGCCGGGCCACGAGCGCCTGCTGCAATCCGCCAGCCTCGAGGCGACGTGTGCCGGCGCGGAGGCGAACGTGCTGTCCGCGCTGGCAGCGAGCGGGATCGCGACGCGGATGATCTCGATCGTGCCGGCGAACGCACTTGGCGACGCCGCGATCGGTGAGCTGCGTCGCGTCGGCGTGGATGTGTCGCATGTCGCCCGGCGCGATGGACGGCTCGGCACCTACTACCTGGAGACGGGCGCCGGTGCGCGCCCCAGCCGCGTGCTCTACGATCGCGCGCATTCGGTGTTCGCCGAGGCCGCGCCCGACAGCATCGACTGGGGAGCCGCCCTCGATGGCGTGACCTGGCTTCACCTGACGGGCATCACGCCTGCCCTGGGTGACGCGGCGGCTGCGATGACCGTCGATGCGGCGCGAACGGCGAAGTCCATGGGGATCACCGTCAGCTGTGACTACAACCATCGCGCGTCGCTCTGGTCGCCCAGCCGTCCGCCGGCTGCCGTGATGCACGCACTGATGCCGTACGTGGACATCGGGATTGCGGGTCGGTCGGATTGTCAGGTCATGCTTGGCGTGGCGGAACCGGATGCCATCGATCCCGGCGATCTCGATGCGTGGACGCAGGCCGTCGCCGCGCGCACGCTGGCGCAGTTCCCGTCGCTGGCGATGCAGGTGATCACGCGTCGCGAGGGCGACGATGCCGGCCGTTTCGGCTGGTCGGCGTGCGTGCTGGACCGCACGTCCTTCCACGTCAGTCGCCGGTATGCGATCGACGAGGTGGTCGATCGCGTCGGCACGGGTGACGCATTTGCAGCGGGCTTCCTGTTCGGGGTGCTTGCCGGGAGGAGCACTGCCGCGGCGCTGGAGTTCGCCACGGCGGCGTCATGCCTGAAGCACACGATCCCGGGCGACGTCAACCGGGTCTCCGTGGCGGAAGTCGATGCGCTCCTCGCGGGGCAGGGTGGCGGTCGTCTCGCGCGCTGACGGCTGGCGCTCGACGGTCCGCTGCGCCGGATGCATCCGGGTGGGGTGACGCCCGGAGCGGCGCGCGGGTACCAATATCGGATCGCCTGGTGACGGTGCCTGTCGACGTACAGTTCACCCGCGCCTCCGGCACGCCGGCGGGTGCCTCGGGATCATGCAGCATGATGCGACGTCCGGGAAATTCGTGCGGGAATGTGTGGGCCAAGCCGTGGCGGTGCGTGGCGCTGCTGGCGTGCGCGGCGTGCAGCGCCGAGGACGAGCGACCGCAGGTCGGTGGCCGTCTCGCACTGGGCACCTGGGGCGGCGACAATGCCGCCGTGGTCGCGACCGACAGCGTGACACATGTGCACATCGCCTGCACGTTCGGCGACATGCCGGCGAACGTCGTGCTGGATGCCGATGGCCGATTCACGATCGGTGGCAGCTTCGTGCTGCGCGCGTTCCCGGTGGTCGTCGGGCCGCGACTGCCGGCGCAGTTCAGTGGTCGGGTGACCGGACGCACGCTCACACTCTCGATCTCGGTCAACGATACCGTCACGAAACAATTCGTCGCCCTCGGTCCTGCGACCGTGGTGCTGGACCGGATCCCGAACATGGGACCGTGTCCGATCTGCGCCGTGCCGAAGCGGATGGAGTCTGCCCCGAGCGCGGGACCCTCGCCGGCGCACTGACCCCGGCGCTCCGCTGGCGGGCCCGCGCACCCACCTTGCCGTCGGCGGTACGCGGCGTGACGTTCCAGTATCCCACCACTGGGGCCACTGCAACATGGCTGCGACGGACGTGTCGGACCCGCGCTACTACCACAAGGTCGTCGATTGCCAGTGGGCCTGTCCGGCTCACACGAATGTCCCGGGCTACCTGCGCCTGATCGCGCAGGGCCGGTTCGACGATTCCTATCTCCTCAACCGCGAATCGAACGTCTTCCCGGGCATCCTCGGCCGGACGTGTGATCGACCCTGCGAACCGGCCTGCCGGCGCGTGCGCGTCGAGGAGAAACCGGTGGCGATCTGCCGCCTCAAACGTGTCGCATCCGACAACCGCGGCGACATTCGCGATCGCCTGCCGAAAGCCCCCGCGACGAAGAACGGCAAGCGCGTCGCGCTGGTCGGTGCGGGACCGGCGTCGCTGACCATGGCCAACGACCTGCTGCCGCTGGGGTATGACGTCACGATCCTCGAGAAGAATGCGCAGCCTGGCGGGCTGATGCGGATCAACATCCCGGCCTTCCGCCTTCCCGCAGCGGTGCTCGACGAGGAGTGCGCGTATATCATCGACATGGGCGCGACGATGCAGTACGGCACCGAGGTGACCAGCCTGTCGTCACTGCTGGCCGAGGGGTATGACGCGGTGTTCGTCGGGACCGGTGCACCGAAGGGAAAGGAGCTCGACCTCCCGGGCCGCTGGGATGTGCCGGACCGCGTGCACATCGGCATCGAATGGCTCGCCAACGTGCACTTCGGCCACATCGAGCGGATCGAGCCGCGCGTGCTGATCATCGGTGTCGGCAACACGGCGATGGATTGCTGCCGCACGGCCAAGCGGGTCGGCGCCACCGATGTGAAGGTGATCGCCCGACGTGGGCGAAGGCACTTCAAGGCGTCGCCGTGGGAGCTCGAGGACGCCGAGGAGGAGCAGGTCGAGATCGTCGAGAACCACGCACCGAAGCGCTTCGTGATCGAGGGCGGCGTGCTGGTGGGACTCGAGTTCGACCGGCTGGCGTGGACCGAGGACGCGAACGGTCGTCAGACCAGCACCGTGCTCGACACCGTGATCATTCCGTGCGACGCGGTGATCCTCGCGATCGGTCAGGACAATGCCTTCCCCTGGATCGATCCCGAGGCCGGTATCGCGTTCGACGCGAAGGGGATGCCGGTCGTGAACACGGTCACGCATCAGAGCAGCCGTCCCGGCGTGTTCTTCGGAGGGGATGCGGCGTGGGGCCCGGAGAACATCATCTGGGCGGTCGCACACGGACACCAGGCCGCGATCTCCATCGACGCACACTGCCATGGCCGGTCGGTGGACGAACGGCCGCCGCAGGGCATGACGCTGGTGAGCGCGAAGGTCGGCATGCACAGCTGGGCGTACGAGAACGACTACGACAGCTCGGCGCGGCAGAAGATGCAGCACGAGGAACTCGTGAAGCGGTTCAGCGCCGTCGACGTCGAGGTCGAGCTCGGATTCACGGCCGAGCAGGTGGCGCATGAAGTGGCCCGCTGCCTGAACTGCGACATCCAGACGCACTTCACCGCGCCACTGTGCATCGAGTGCGATGCCTGCGTGGACGTGTGCCCGACCAACTGCCTCACCATCACCAGCAACGGCACGGCCATCGACGAGTTGCGCACACGGCTGTCTGCGCCGGCGCTCAACCTCGCACAGGAGATTTACGTGTCCGATGGGCTGCCGCAGACGAAACGCGTGATGGTGAAGGACGAGGATGTCTGCGTCCACTGTGGGCTCTGCGCCGAGCGCTGCCCGACGGCCGCGTGGGACATGCGCACATTCGACCTCAAGCTCGCCTATGCGGGGAAGGTGGCACGGTGAGCGGGATCAACGATTTCGCATTCAAGATCGGTACCGTCAACGGCACCGGCTCGGCCAGCGCGAACGGGCTGCTGATGCAGGCCATCTTCCGGATGGGCGTGCCGGTCACTGGCAAGAATCTCTTCCCGTCGAACATTCAGGGCCTGCCGACCTGGTACGAGATCCGTGTCAGCAAGGACGGCTACACGGCGCGGCCGGCGGCGGTGGATCTGGTGGTGGCGCTCAATCCCTCGACGTATGCGAAGGATGTCGCGACGGTCCGCCCCGGAGGCTTCCTCCTGTACGACTCGACCTGGCCGTTGCATCCGGACCTCGTGCGCGAGGGGATCACGATCCTCGGGATCCCGTTCGGTGGCCTCTGCCTGGAGGCGTTCGAGGGCGACCGCGACCGCACGCTGCTGCGGAACATCGCCTATGCCGGCGGGCTGGCCGCGCTCCTCGACATCGACATGGAGATCGTCGGCACGATGCTGACGGAAAAGTACGGCCGGAAGCCGAAGCTGCTCGACTCCAACCACCGGGCCATCCGGCTCGGCTATGACTACGCAAAGGCGCACTTCGATTGCCCGCTGCCGTTCAGCCTCGTGCCGATGGACGAAACGCGCGACTCCATTCTCATGGACGGCA
This sequence comes from Gemmatimonadaceae bacterium, assembly GCA_031409715.1. GTDB lineage: Bacteria > Gemmatimonadota > Gemmatimonadetes > Gemmatimonadales > Gemmatimonadaceae > JACMLX01. Next base: position 111,141 of record JANNXU010000080.1, read on the forward strand.
ACACCGCCTGCGCGCTCGGCGCGCTCTACGCGGGCGCCACGGTCGGCGCGTGGTATCCGATCACGCCCGCGACGGCGTTGATGGAGGCGTTCAAGGGTTTCTGCGAGAAGTACCGCGTGGACCGCGAGACGGGGCTGCACAACTACGCCATCCTGCAGGCCGAGGACGAGATTGCGGCGGCCGGCATCGTGATCGGGGCGGGGTGGGCCGGCGCGCGCGCGTTCACCAACACCTCCGGCCCCGGCATCTCGCTGATGCAGGAGTTCATCGGACTCGCGTACTATACCGACATCCCCGCCGTCTTCTTCGATGTGCAGCGCTGCGGGCCGGCGACCGGCATGCCGACGCGCACGCAGCAGGCCGATCTCCTGTCGCTGGCATACGCATCGCATGGCGACACGAAACATCTCGTGCTGTTCCCGGCCGATCCGCGCGAGGGATTCGAGATGGCCGTGCAGGCGTTCGACCTCGCCGAACGGTTCCAGACGCCGGTGTTCGTGGCATCCGATCTGGACATCGGCATGAACGACTGGATGGTGAAGCGGCTCGAGTGGGATGACGACTACCGGCCGGACCGCGGCAAGGTGCTGGATGCTGACGCGCTGGCGTCGGTGCAGAAGTTCTCGCGCTATCTGGATGTGGATGGCGACGGTATCGCGGCCCGCACGCTGCCTGGTGTGGGCGCCAAGGGCGCCTACTTCGTTCGCGGCTCCGGCCACGACAAGCACGCCGCGTACACGGAAGACTCGGACCTGTATCAGGAAGTCGTGGACCGGCTGAAGCGGAAGTTCGAGCATGCGGCCGCGGCGATGCCCACGCCGGTGGTCTCGCTGCGTGACCGCGCCGACGTGGGGCTGATCACGATCGGCAGTTGCGATGCGGCGGTTCGCGAAGCGGCCGACCTGCTGGACGCGCAGGGCATCGTGGTGGACGTCATGCGAATCCGCGGGTTCCCGTTCGGGACGGAGGTGCGGCAGTTCCTCGAGCGCCACGGTCACGTCTTCGTCATCGAGCAGAATCGGGACGCCCAGCTGCGATCGCTGCTCGCGATCGAGCTCAGTTACGCGCCCGACCTGATGACGCCCATCCTCGACTACGGCGGCCTGCCACTGACGGCGAAGGTGGTCGTGGACGCCGTCGCGGCACACGTCGCGGGAGTGCACACATGACCTCCATCGCCAAACCGCCGGTGCGGCACCCGGGCTCGCGCACCAATGGTCGTGGTCTCACGCTGCGCGACTACGAGGGCGCGATGTCCACGCTCTGCGCCGGCTGTGGCCATGACTCCGTGACCGCCGCCATCGTGCAGGCGGCGTGGGAACTGGAACTCGAACCGCATCGCGCGGCGAAGATGAGCGGCATCGGCTGCTCGTCGAAGACCACCGCGTACTTCATGAAGCAGTCGCATGGCTTCAACTCCGTGCATGGTCGCATGCCGTCGGTCACGTCCGGCGCATCGGCCGCGAACCGCGCACTGACGTACATCGGGATCTCCGGCGACGGTGACTCACTGTCGATCGGACTCGGGCAGCTCTCGCACGCGATCCGCCGCAACGTGCGCATGCTCTACGTGCTGGAGAACAACGGCGTCTACGGGCTCACCAAGGGTCAGTTTTCCGCCTCCGCCGACATCGGCTCGACGTCGAAGAAGGGCGAGTCCAACGAACAGGCGCCGATCGATCCCGTGCTGCTCGCGCTGACGCTGGGTGCGACGTTCGTGGCGCGCTCGTTTTCGGGTGACAAGACGCAGCTCGTGCCGATCCTGAAGGCGGGACTGGCACACAACGGGCTCGCGCTCGTCGATGTCATCTCGCCGTGCGTCTCGTTCAACGACCACGAGGGATCGACCAAGAGCTACGCGTACACGCGCGAGCACGAGGTGGAGGCGGTGCACACCGACTTCGTGCCGTTGCAGCGTGAGATCGTGATCCCCGAGACGGGCGAGGACGTCACGGTGGTGACGATGCACGACGGGGCGCGGGTGCGGCTGCGCTCGACGTCGGCCGACTACGATCCCACCAATCGCGAGTCGGCCTATGCGTACGTGCGTGCCTGCCAGGCCCAGCACGAGATCGCGACCGGATTGCTCTTCGTCGACGAGTCGGGGCGTGACATGCACGAGATGATGAAGACCGTGCCCACGCCACTGGTCGATGTGCCGTACGCGCAGCTCTGCCCGGGGAAGTCGGCGCTGGACGCACTGATGGAGCGATACCGGTGAGCTGAGGGCGAGGCGGCCGGGGACGTGCTCGCCGTGCCGTGACGCCGATGCACTGGCAGCGACCGGGCGTCGCATTTCGTGTCGAACTGCGTGGCCCGGCGTTGCCATCGTGGGCGGCGCGGAGGTGACACGCCGCGCCGCAGGTCACCACTACGGCATCAGCCGTGCCCACTGCGCCGAGTCCGTGTACTGCTGAAACGAGACGATCCGGCCGCCTTCAAAGCGATAGGTATGGCAGAACGGCGCGTCCAGCGTGGCGCCGGTGCGCTTCATCGTGCCGCCATAGCGGCCCTCCACGACGACATCGTCACCACCGTCGATGAAGCGGTTGGGCACCGCGGTGAAGCCGTCGACGGCGGCCATCAACCGGCCGAACACGCCTTCGCCCACCGCCTGGGCGCCGACGTAGGGATTGTGGTCAGCGAGCGGGCTGCCCTCCGCCTCGCACCACCGGATGTCGGGGGCCATGGCGCCGAACAGCACCGAGGGATCGTTGTTCGCGAAGGCAGCATAGGCTGCCTGAACGGTCTGCACACTCGTCATGGGCTGCTCCTGAGGGAAGAGGAAGGCACTCCGGGCGCGCTATACGTACCGCCGGGGTGCGCACGAAACAAGAGTGGCTGGCGCCGCGCGCGACGCATGCACATACTCGGAGAATGCTGCCGCCCCGTTCGGTCCGACGGCGTGCTCACGATTCCGTTCGACGTGAGCGTGCCGGCCCTCGGCACATCCTCTGATTCGAGGCTGCAGGCCAGCGACCTTGCGCTCGAGGCAGTGCGCGGCGGTTGCCGTCGAGTGTCGCATTCGGGTACCATTGGCCGCGCACCGTCCGACTCGCGGCATCAGGGTGTGCGCGCTGTTCTGCTCCCGTCTTTCCGCGGAGGATGCGCGTGCGCGCGGCCCGTCGCGCGCGTGGGGTGCTGCGGACCGCCGCAACGTGCTACCCGTCAGCGACGGCGATCGGTCAGCGAGTTGACGTGCGCGCATCTGGCGACGGCGGGCGCGGTCGGCACGGCATGGCGCGATGCTTCCGGAAGACACTTCCACCGAGGGACGATCCATGACTTCCACGCCACGCCGGGACCTGCTGCGAGTGCTGCAGACGCGCTTCGAGACGCACATGCACCGGCATGCGGGGATTGCGTGGGCCGATGTCGAGGCGAGGCTCGAGGGCAATCGGGAGGCGATGCGCTCGCTCGGCGAGATGGAGGCAACCGGCGGCGAGCCGGATGTGATCGCCATCGCCGTAGGATCTGGCCGCGTCACGTTCTGCGATTGCGCGCCGGAGAGCCCGGCGGGACGGCGTAGTCTCTGCTACGACCGAGCCGCGCTGGATTCGCGGAAGGAGAACAAGCCGCACGGCAGCGCCGTGGCACTGGCGGCCGCGATGGGCATCGAGATGCTGACCGAGGAAGCGTATCGCGTGCTCCAGACCCTCGGCGAGTTCGACACGAAGACGTCGAGCTGGGTGCGCACACCGCCGGAGATTCGCGCGCGTGGCGGGGCGCTGTTCTGCGATCGTCGGTACGACACCGTATTCGTCTACCACAATGGCGCACAGTCGTACTATGCCGGGAGGGCGTTTCGCGGTTCGTTGCAGGTGTGAGGGACAGGTGCACCGTCGAGCGCCCTGGTGGTAGCGATGGGGGCCTGGCGGGTTGCGCTGTGCGAGTCCTTCTGGCTCGTCCGCATCAAGGGGTCGCATCAAGGGGTCCGCATCAAGGGGTCAGAGCCCTTGTGGCGCGCCCGCATCAAGGGGTCGCATCAAGGGGTCAGAGTCCTTGTGGTGCGTCCGCATCAAGGACTCTGACCCCTTGACCGGCGACCCCTTGACCGCGGACCCCTTGACCGGCCGGCACTGCCCCTCAGCGCGCGAAGAATCCGATGAACAACTGGCAGAAGAGCGCGCCCACGATCGTCATCGCGAAGCCCCACAGCAGGAGCTGGCGGAAGAGCTGCTTCGTGTCGACGCCGGCAGGCACGGCGGCGATGCAGAGGCCGCCGATCGTCGACAGCGGCGACACATCGACGATCGCCGCGCCGACGTTGATGCTGAGTGCGATCTCGAGCGCATTGCCACCGCCCAGCTTGGCCACCAGGCCCGGCACCGCCGGCAGGAATGCGGGATACACCACGCCCGACGTCGAGCTGTACGTCGAGATCAGCCCCGTGACGCCGGCAATCACGCCATTCACCGACCGGGGCGACGCGAGCTGCGACAGGAGCGTGGTGAAGAGGTCCATGCCGCCGGTCTTCTCCAGCACACCGATCAGCACGCTCACACCGCACACCATCACGATCACCGCCCACGGCACCTGCTTCAGCATCGCGGCATCCTCGCCGATCCCGGTCAGCACGAGTAGCGACGCCGCCGCGAATGCGGTCAGGCCGGGATTCAGCTTGAAGACGATCACGCCCAGTACCCACACCACACCGACGGCGATCGTGAGCCCGTGCCGACGCGTGAAGGGTTCGGCATCCACCATCAACGCCACGCGCGGCGCGCGGCGCAGCGCGGGACCACCGAAGAGCAGCCAGGCGACGACGGACACCAGCAGGTGCGCTGCGAAGTTGGCGCTCAGCACGGCCAACGCATGTCCGCCCAGTCCCGCCTTCAGCATCAGCGACTGCACCAGCACGCCGATCGCACTGATCGGCGAGAGATTGCCGGCATTGGCGCCATTGCCGATCATCAGCGCTGCCAGCAGCATCGGCACGCCAGCCCGTGAGGCAAGCCCCATCGCCAGCGGCGCCAGCAGCGCCACCGTGGCGATCGCGCCGGGACCGGCGGTGGAGATCGCACAGGCGAGCACGAACAGCAGCGGAGGCAGCAGCGCCGCGCGTCCGCCCAGCATGCGAACGCCGGCGTGGGTCACGGCCGACATGGTGCCGTTCGCCTGCGCCACGCCGAACAGCAGCGTCACACCGACCAGCGTGAGAAAGAGCGATGACGGGAACGCCGCCATGACCTGCTCCACCTTCCAGCCTGCGGCAAAGACGCCCACCGCCCACGCCAGCGCCACCGCCAGCACCCCGACGTTCACCCGCGACGTGAGGCTCGCCGCCACCACCAGCAGCAGTGCGACCAGCGACAGCGCCGCAGGACTGAGGCCGAACATCAGGTGGGTGACCAGGGCGGCAGCAGGTGCCGCTGCACCTTGCCGAGCGCGGTACGCGGCAGCGACGGCACACGCACGAATGCGCGCGGCACCTTGAACGAGGCGAGCTGCGTGCGCACCTGCGCCGCGATCGCCTCCGTCTCGACGCCATCGTCACAGACCAAATACGCAATCGGCACTTCACCGCGCACCGCGTCCTTCACCCCCACCACCGCCGCCTCACTGATGCCCGGCAGCTCGGTCAGCAGCTCCTCGATCTCACGGGGATAGATGTTGAAGCCCCCCGAGATGATCAGGTCACTGCGGCGACCTTCGAGCGTGATGTAGCCATCGGCTGCGCGCACGCCGACGTCGCCGGTGCGAAACCAGCCGTGCTGGAATGCCGCCGCCGTCGCATCGTCGCGGCGCCAGTAGCCAGCGCACACGTTCGGACCCCGCACCAACAGCTCGCCACTCGTCCCGTCCAGCACGTCCTCACCCGCTTCGTCGACGATGCGCACCGACGTCAGCGGCAGGGGAAAGCCGATCGTCCCCGGCCGCCGCTCGCCGTGATAGGGGTTGCTGACGTTCATGAGCGTCTCGGTCATGCCGTAGCGTTCGAGGATCACGTGCCCGTAGCGCGCCGCGAACGCCTCCAGCACGGGCGCGGGCAGCGGTGCCGAGCCTGACACGAACAGGCGCGCCCGTGTGCCGATCTCGCGCGCCGTGGCCTCGTCGAGATCCAGCAGGCGGACGTACATGGTCGGCACGCCGAAGAACAGCGTCGGCGCATAGCTGCGGAACCAGGTCGTGGCGCGCTCCTGCTCGAAGCGTTCCACGAGCTTCATGTGACAGCCGCTCAGCAGCCACACGTGCAGCCCGTTGCCCAGCCCGTGCACATGAAAGAGCGGCAGCACCGCGAGATACCGATCGTCGGCGGTGATCTCCCAGCACTGCACCAGCGCCAGCGCATTCGCGGCGAAGTTGCCGTGGGTGAGGATCGCCCCCTTCGACGCGCCGGTGGTGCCCGAGGTGTAGACGAGCGCTGCCGGCGTGTCGCTGGAGGCCTGCACCGCCTGACGCGCAGCAGGGCAGTTCGCCGATTCGGCCAGCAGCGCGTGGACGTCCCACCACACGGTGCCCGCCGGCAGCAGCGCACCCTGCTCGGCCGTGGTCACGACGGCGGTCGGCGCGGCATCGTGCACGATGTGCGCGATTTCCCGCTCGCGGTAGAGCACGTTGATCGGCACCACGATGATGCCGCGCTTGATGCACGCCAGCCAGAGATCGATGATCGCGGGGTGGTTGACGAGGTAGAACGCGAGGCGATCGCCCCACGCGACACCACGTGCGCTCAGCGCGGCCGCGAGGCGGTTGCTCCGCGCCTCGAGGTCGCCGAAGGTGAGATGGGTCGTGGTGCCGGCGCTGCTCTCGAACTCCAGCGCGGGCGACGCGGCACGACCGATCAGCGCGCGATCGAACAGCCCCAGCAGTGACATGGCGCGCAAGCTACGCCGCGGCAGACGGCGGCGCCATCGAAGGGGTGCTGCCACGCCGGAGCGCTGCGCACCGGGACCGCGCGACGCGCCAGCACGGCGTTCGGCGCGGGTCCATGGCGGTTTGATCCGCGTGCGACCGGTGCCTGCTCCGGCGCCTGCATCATCACATGTACCGGCGCCTGCACCGACACCCGCACCAGCACCAGCACCAGCTGTCGACGCCCTACTGGCGAACGCCAGCGTGCGGCGCGCCACCACGGACTGAACCATGGCAACGCGCCGCACGACGGGACAGGCACAACAGCGCGCGACGCCCTTACGGTGTGAAGCTCGCCCGCATGAAGATGAAGCGACCATTCGCGCCGAACGGAATGAACGGGCCGAACATCCGCGTACCGCCGAAGTTCTCCGGATTGTTCACGCTCAGCCGGTCCGGATAGACGTCGAACAGATTGTCGGCGCCGAGCGTGAAGCTCAGCTTCTGGTCGAGCTGGTAGGTCGCGCTGGCGTCGGTCACCCAGCGACCGGTGAAGGTCTGGTCCTGTGGATCGCGCACCGACAGCGGATCACGCCCTGCCGGCACGACGGTGGACAGGTTGGGTCGGCTGGTGACGCTGCCGAAATAGGCCTGCTGCAGCTGCGCCGTGAGCTTGCCCTGCGTGTACGTCAGTGAACCACGGAACGAGTTGCGCGGCTGCGACTCCACGAGGCGCGACCGCTCCACCCGACCGAAGAGCTGCGTCTGCCCGACCGCCACCAGCTCCGGCGGCGGCGCCGACACGCGCAGCAACCGGACGAAGTTGTTGTTGTATCCGAACGTCATGTTCAGCGACCGCGTGCCGTCCAAAGGCACGAGGTATCGGACCACGGCATCCACGCCGGTGGTGCGCGTGTCCACGGCGTTGGTGAAGAAGCGCGGCCGGATGTCGACACCCGTCACGCCGTTCGCCGCCAGCAGCGCGCGCACGCCGGCGCCCGTGAAGTTCTCGGACAGCACGATGCGATCGTCCACCTGGATGCGGAACCAGTCCACGGTGGCGCTGAAGGTCGTGCCACGCGCGTAGGTCACGCCGGCACTGGTATTGGTCGAGAGCTCCGGCTTGAGCGGCTGCGCGCCGAGTGCCCGCGCCGCCGGTTCGTCGACTGAGAGCGTGAGCGCCTCGTTCGGCGTCGGCACGCCACCGATGATCAGCACGTTGCTGGCGGTGGCGCGGTAATACGCCTGACTGAGCGTCGGTGCACGGAAGCCGGTGTTGTACGCACCGCGGAAGGCGAACCCGCCACCGAGATCGACGCGTGTGGTCACCTTGCCGATGGTGGCCTCGCCGAAATCGGTGAACTGCTCGAAGCGTCCCGCCAGTCCGACTGTCCACCGCGGGAGCGGCGAGGCCTCGAGATCGACGTAGAGCGCCGTGCTGCGTCGACGCGCGTTTTCGGTCGCGAGCGCGTCCACCGGACGGAAGCCATAGAAGAGCTGTGACCCGGACACGGTGAGCTGACCGATATCCGTCCCGTCGAGGACGCGCACGCCGCCATCGACGTACGACGCCAACTCCCCCTCGATGATGCGATACCGCTCACGACGTGCCTCGGCGCCGAAGGCCACGTTCAGCGGCTGGGTCAGGCCGATGCTCAGCGCCTTCGAGAAGTCGACGTTGAGCGTGGTCTGCGTGGCCTCGAGCTGGCCCGCGTAGAACTGCGTGGGGCTCTGCAGGCCGAGTGTGGGGTTGTTCGTGTTCTTGGTGTCGAAGCGGAAGCGGTTACCGCCATGCGTTCCACTCACGTCCCAGTTCCATCCGCCCACGATGCCCTTCACCCCAACCACGCCGCTGCCGTCCGTGCTCAGTCCCCAGAGCTGCGGCAGGAAGCCGTTCGGATACAGTGCGCGGACGACCGTGCGCTCGAGTGGACGCCGCGGAAAGCCGAAGGCCTGGCTCTGGCGGCGCGACATGCCACCGAAGGAGTAGAACTGTACGCCGTTGTCGAGCGTGTAGGCGGCGTTGTACAGCGCACCACCTTCCTTCAGGGCCGCGTCGCCATACCACGCATTGTTGCGGGCGAGCGACAGGCGCTCCGGGGCCACGCGTCCGATCGAATCGTCGTTGAAGAACTGCTGGCGCAGGTCCGGCGCATTGCGGTTCGTCTGTCCGCGGTCGCGGTACTCACCGCTCAGGTTCACGTAGCCCTTGCTGCCGAGCGCCCAGCTGCGCGATCCGTCCACCTGAAAGACGCCGCCGTCGTTGTAGCGGATCTGGCCGATGGATCCGCTGACCTGACCGACGGTCGAGTTGACCCGACCGATCGTGGTCGTGAACTGCATCGGCGCGTTGCGCTTGAGGATGATGTTCACCACACCCGCGATCGCATCCGAACCGTACTGCGCCGCCGCACCGTCGCGGAGCACTTCGATCCGCTCGATCGCGGACGCCGGAATCGCATTCAGGTCGGTGCCGCTGCTGCCGCGACCGACCGAGTTGTTCACGGCCACGACGGCGCCGATGTGCCGGCGCTTGCCATTGACCAGCACCAGCACCTGGTCGGGATTCATGCCGCGCAACGTGAAGGGGCGCTGTCCGTCCACACCACCGGCGATGCTCGATCGCGCGAAGTTCAGCGACGGCACCAGCATTTGCAGGATCTGCGCCGTCTCGGTGCGTCCCGTCTGCTTGATCTGCTCCGCCGTGATCACGTCCACCGGGACGGGCGAGTTGGTGACGCTGCGCTCCTGCCGCCGCGACCCGACGACGACGACCGCGTCGAGCGAGGGCGCCGCCTTCTTCAGGCTGATGGTGACCGTGAGCGTCTGGCCGGCACCGACGGTGATCGAGCGCACATCGTTCGTGTACCCGATGAGTCGGGAGAGCAGCTGATACTGCCCTGCCGGCGCCGTGAAGCGAAACGTGCCGTCGGATCGCGTCAGGGCCCCGATCGGACGTCCGGCGAGCCCCACGCTCACACCCTGGATCGGTGTGCCCTCGCCATCGATCACGACGCGACCCGCAACGGTGCCACGCGTTGCCTGCGCCTGCAGGCCACTCGGCCCCGGCATCATCGCGAGGCCCGCCGCGATCACGCACATGACCGCTCGCGCCAGTCCGTGTCCTACGAAGTTCTTGCGACTCACCCACACCCCCATGCCGTCGAACGGCGGTCGGAGACTGACTGCATCAGACTCGATGCGCGGCGTTGCCCGCGAGCGTGTGATGCAACGACGCCCTGCAAAATGACGCGCGGGAATCTCCTGCCCTGCCCGCTTCCGCGCCAGACACGATCGGGGACAGATTCGGCCCGTCGCTACCGTCGCAAGGCACGGCCGCACCACCGTGACATGTGCACGACCATTGGAAATCACGCGTATCTGTCACGATCTCAGCTCCGGGACACTGCAGGCAGTGCGCGCACCGGACGCGCACCGCCCACAGTCGAGCCAGCACCGCGTTTTTCGCCGGCAGAGATCCGATGGCCCACCGGTGACGTATCGGGAATGCACGGCAGTCTGCCATTGCATTCACTCGAATACCGGAGTTCTCCATGCCATTTCCGTCCTTCCGTGCGCGCCCCGCTCGCGCGCTGGCCACCCTTGGCCTTGCCGCTGTGGCGATCGTCGTCGCGCAGCGGGCCTATGCATCGGACCATCAGGACACCCCTGAGGTCGAGCTGAACCCGCGCATGGACATCAACGACGTCTATGCCTTTCCGGGCGCGACGGCCGATCGCATCGCGCTGGTGGTGACCACGTCGAGCCCCATCGCCGGCACCTCGGCCTCGTTCGACCCGAACCTGCTCTACCAGATCAAGGTGGACAACACCGGCGACGCCATCGAGGATCTCGTCTTTCAGGTCACGTTCGACCGCGGCGAAGGTGGCAACCAGCGCTACACGGTTCGTGGCCCCGTCGCACCGCCGATGGCTGGCACCAAGACGATGCTGGCGACGACGGGTACGGTCGTCACAGGCCTCGTCGGCACCACGTCGGGCAGCGCGGCAGGCATCCAGGTCTTCGCCGGCATCAAGGCCGATCCGTTCGTGATCGACCTCGAGCAGTTCTTCAACATCATCCCCGATCGTCGGCCGAGCACGGGACCGCTCGCCATGCAGGTCGGCGCGCCGGCCGGCTCGTTCCGCACGCCGGGCGTGGATTTCCTGAAGCCCTTCAACGCACTTGCCATCGCGATCGAGCTGCCGAAGTCTGCGCTGCAGTCGAGTACCGCCGCGGATGCAAAGTTCGGTGTCTGGAGCACCATCAGCCGATGACCGCGCACCACACCCACCTCACACGCACCACCGGAGCCTCGCCGATGCGATCCACGTTCCTGGCGCGCACGCTCGTCGCTGCGCTCGCCGTCTCCACGCTCACCGCCTGCTCGAATGACGACAACGGTGGCACCTCACCCGATGTCGTGCGCACCTTCAACCAGGTCGAGCGCCTTGGCAATCCGCTCGTCAGCGAAGTGTTCTTCATGAAGCGCGATCACGGCCTGCACAACAGCACTGCGCCGGCCACCGACATCGCCAACGGCTTCCAGGACAAGATCAAGGCGTTCACCAACTCGTTCAATCGTGGAACCACGATCGCGAACACGCTGGCCGCCGTGCTCGTGCCCGACATGCTGATGGTGTTTCCGAATCGCCCTGGCACCAGTGCCGGCTGGTTGAGCTGGGCCCTTGCCTCCGGCTACGGTGGTCGCACGCTGAAGGATGACGTGGTGGACGCGGGCCTGGGTGCCATCTTCGGCCGGGTCGTCGATCCGGCGGCGACGGTCCTGACGGGGCTGACGTCGGACAACGTCAGCACCAGCGTCCGCACCTTCCAGACGACGTTCCCGTACCTCGAGAACGCGCGATGAATTCGGCACGGGTGTGGCGCGTCGGCGCCGTGACGGCAGTGGTGGCGGTCGTCGTCGTCGTCGGTCGCACCCGTGGCACGCGGTCCGATGTACCGGACCTGCGCGCGATCCCTTCGACCTTCACCGAGCGTCCGGATCGCGACATCCAGATCCGAGTCTGGCGTCAGGCGCTGGACGCGGACCCGACCAGCGCCCTCGCACTCGGCCAGCTCGCCGCGCTGCACCTGCAGCGTGCCCGCGAGGGCGGCCCGTACGACGATTACCTGCAGGCCGAGACGTACGCGCGCCGATCGCTCGCCAAGCGCACGCAGCGGAATGCGAACACTGCCGCCACGCTGGTGTCGATCCTGCTGGCCGAACACCGCTTCGTGGATGCCCGCGCGGTGGCCGAGAGCCTGGTCGTGCGCGAGCCCGATGTGCCGGAGTACCGCGCGGCATTGGGCGAGGTCGCGATGGAGCTCGGCGACGACGCACTGGCGGACCGGATGTTCCGGTCGGTATGGGCCGATCGCGGCACGTTGACGATCGCGGCACGACTGGCGCGCTGGCTCGAGGTCACGGGACATGTGCCCGAGGCCCGGCGCCTGCTGACGGTGGCACGCGCCGATGCGATGTCGCGGCGCGACGTGGCGCGTGAGACGAAGGCGTGGTTCGCGCTGCGTGTTGGTGACCTCGAGCTGCGCGCCGGTCGGCTGCGTGCCGCCGACGCCGCCTTCCGCGAGGGCCTCGACCTCGAGCCCGGTGACCCGCGCCTGCTGGCGGCCATGGCGCGGACGGCAGCCGTCGAGCAGCGCCATGACGATGTGATCCGGTGGGGCGAGGCGGCGATCGGCATGCAGCTCGACCCCGCCACGCTCGGCATCGTGGGTGATGCCTATGCAGCGCGCGGCGATTCGGCGAAGAGTGCGGAATACTTCCGGACACTCGAGGTGGCAGTCAGCATGCAGCCCGGCGCGTATCACCGGGCGTGGAGCCTGTACCTGCTCGACCACGACCTGCGGGTGCGCGAGGTGCTCGCCAAGGCGGCCGCCGAGCTGGTGGAGCGCAAGGACGTGTACGGATGGGACGTGTACGCCTGGGCACTGGAGAAGTCAGGCCGGCGCGACGAGGCACGCGCCGCGATGCGTGAGGCCCTTCGCCTCGGCACGCCCGACCCGCTGCTTCTCCGGCATGCGGAGCGCATCGGTGGCCTGGACATTTCCGCAGCACGGAGGACCTGAGGTGTCAGACTTCATCGCCTTCCTGCAGCTCGGCTTCGGGCACATCGTCGCCTGGGATGCGGCTGACCACATCCTGTTCCTGCTCGTGCTGGCGGCGATCTACCGTGGCCGTGACTGGCGCGCGGCGCTGGTGGTGATCAGTGCCTTCACCGTGGGACATTCCGTGACGCTGCTGCTGGCGGTGACGAACACGCTCGTGCTGCCGCCGCGAATCGTCGAGTTCCTGATCCCCGTGACGATCGTCGCCACCGGCATCGAGAACATTATCCTGCGTGAGCGTGCCGCGCGCGGCACGTCGGCGCGGCATCGGCCGGTGTTCGCCGTGATCTTCGGCCTGGTGCATGGCGCGGGGTTCGCCGGCTATCTCCGCAGCCTGTTCATGGACGACATCGCGGTGCCGCTGGTCGGGTTCAACGTCGGGATCGAACTGGGGCAGATCGTGGTGCTGCTGGCCGCGGCGGCGCTGCTGCTGTCGTTCGACGGCGTGCTGCAACGTGTGCGGCGTGCCTCGTGGCCGGCGGCGTTCCAGCTCCGCGTGATCACGGTGTCGGCGACGATCGCCGTGATTGCGACCGCGTGGGCGGTGGAGCGGTTCCCGCAATGATCGCCGCATGCCGGCGCTGCGCGGCAGCGATATGCGTGGCCGCGGCGCTGCTGCTGGCGCCAGCGGCGCTGCAGGCGCATGCCATCCACACCACGCTGACGGTGATGGCGGCCGCGCCCGGCGGCCTGACGTTCACGGTGCGCAGCTTTGCCGATGACTTCTCGGCCTCGGTGGCGCGGCACGCGGGGCATGCGGCTCCACGCGACTCGTCGGTGCGTGGCGACGAGGTCACGCGCTACGTGCAGGCACAGTTCGAGCTGCGGGATGCCGGTGGGCACGTGCTGACGCTTGAGCCGTGCGGGATCCGCCGGCAGGCCGATCTGTATTTCGCCTGCTTCCGGGTGACGGCGGCTGGCGGGATGGCCGGCGTCCGCGTGCGGAACCGGATGCTGACCGAGCTGCACGCAGATCAGGTGAACATCGTGCAGGTGGAGGATCAGGGCTCGCGCCGCACGCTGCTGTTCACCCGGGCGAGTGTGGCGGCGGTGATCGGGGCGCGGTCGTAGCGGCGGTCGTAGCGGCGGTGGAGCGCGGTTGCGTGCGCGCCGGGAGCCGCGCAGGTCCATGACGAGACGCGGGAAGCGACACGGGTAGCCGGACCGCCGCACCACGGGTAAGGTGTCACGGGCCACGGTAGTGCAGCATCACACCCGCGTGACGACAACCGAGCCGCCATGAGTACCAGCATCTTTCTCAGCAGGCCGACCTGGATCGCGCCGGCGTTCCAGCCGGGGCTCGACGCATTCATCCGCCTGCTGGAGAGCCACGACCTTCGGCCACGCACGCTCGGCGCGACCGACTATCCCTCCAGGGCGCCGCTCGATGAGGTGATCGAGCTGATGGCGGACTGTGCAGGGGCGGTCGTCCTCGGCCTGCCCCAGATCACGATCGCGACCGGGACCGTCAAGGACCGGTCGGTGGCGAACCTGAGCCTCGGCACGGAGTGGAACCACATCGAGGCCGCGCTGGCATACGCGCGCAACCTGCCGCTGCTGGTCGTGCATCATGAGGACGTCTCGCGCGGGATCTTCGACCGCGGCACGCTCAACTGCTTCGTGTACGTGCGTGACCTCGCCGATCCGACGTGGCCGAGTGCCGTCGACCTCACTGGCGCGCTGACGAAGTGGCGATCGCACGTCGCGGCGGGTCTCGTGCGTTCGGAGGCGAAGGCAGACGCGGCACCGCCGCGTCCGTAGTGCTGCAGGTCCATGCGCCGGTTTTCTGCGCGCTGGATAGCATTCGGTTCGACCCGGCACGGCAGTTCCAACCGCGCGCGCCCCGCAGGACGCCCGCTGGCTCACCACACGACGGAGGCACACATGCGACGCGTCACCGGCATCGGCGGCGTCTTCTTCACGGCGAAGGACCCGCAAGCGCTACAGGCCTGGTACAAGGACCACCTCGGCATCGATGTGCAGTCCTGGGGCGGCGCCGCGTTCGATTGGACCGACGAAAATGGCACACCGACTGGCGGCACGACGGCGTGGAACATCAGTCCGGAGGGTGGTGACCAGTTCGCGCCCGGCTCGGCGTCGTTCATGGTCAACTATCGCGTGGCCGATCTCCGCGCACTCGTTGCCGCGCTCCGGGAGGAGGGGTGCAACGTGCTCGAGAAGATCGACGAGTCGGAGTATGGCACGTTCGGGTGGGTGATCGATCCCGAGGGGAACAAGGTGGAGCTGTGGCAGCCGCCGGCGGGTCAGTAACGCACGGTGCCGATGAAGGTCTGGATCCTCGCCAGCGGCAGCAAGGCGAACGCGCTCGTCATCGAATCGGGCAGCACGCGCCTGCTGGTGGACTGCGGCCTCGGTCCGCGCGTGCTGGCTGGCCGACTGCGCGCCATCGGTCTCGCGCCGGAGCAGATCACCGGCGTCGCGATCACGCACGAGCACTCCGATCACATCCACGGCCTGCGCGCCGCATGCCGGCGCTGGCGCTGGCCGGTGCTCACCAGCACAGGCACACACACGGCGCTGGCCGAGATGGGTGTGCCGGGGTGCACCGCCGCCGGTGAGCGACGCGTGGTGTTGCCCGATGCCGAGCCGATTGCGCATGCGGATGTGGACGTGACCGGCGTGCGCATCCTGCACGACGCCGCCGACCCGATGGCGATCGTCGTCACCTGCCGTGCCAGCGGGGCGCGCATCGCGATCGCGACCGACATCGGCGAGATCACGCCGGCGGTGCTGGCGGCATTCGAGAAGGTGGATGCGCTCGTGCTCGAGTCGAATCACTGCACGTCGATGCTCGCCAGCGGGCCGTACCCGGTCTACCTCAAGCGCCGCATCCTCGCCCGCACGGGTCACTTGTCGAACGACGGGTGTGCGACGGCATTGCAGAGCCTCGCGCACCGCGGGATGTCGCACATCGTGCTGGCGCACCTGAGCGAGGTGAACAACGCGCCGGAGGTGGCGCGTGGCGCGGCCTCTTGTGCGTTGCGTCGCGCGGGCTGGCGCGGGAAGCTGGCGGTGGCCCCGCCGGCCGGTTTCGCGACGGGGTTCGAGGTCGGTGCATCGGGGGCATTCGCCACGCGGCAACTGGAGCTCGAGAGCGCGGTGACGTGACGTTGTGCGCCTTGCCGCAGCGGAAGTCGCGGCGTAGCGTGTCCTGACACGAGATCGCGGCCCTGTCGCCGCTGCACGCGCACCCCGCACACGGAACCGACATGCGCACGCCCGCACGCTGCCTTGCCACCCTCGCCCTGCTGCCTGCGCTGCTCGGCGCGCAGGCGAAACCCGATGCGCGGATCGAACGGCTCAAGGCCGAGCTGGCGCGCGCCATCGACGCCCGCGCCACGATGGCGCAGCAGATGGTGGACCAGGTGTTCAGCTTCGGCGAACTGGGGATGCAGGAGTTCGAGACGTCGAAGTACCTGACCGGGGTGCTGGAGCAGAACGGCTTCACGGTGGAGCGCGGCGTGGCCGGCATGCCGACGGCATGGGTCGCGAAGTGGGGAAGCGGCTCGCCGGTGATCTCGCTCGGGTCGGACATCGACGGCATCCCGCAGGCCAACCAGCGACCGGGCAGCGCAGGTCGCATCCCGATGGTCACCGGCGCGCCCGGTCATGGTGAGGGCCACAACAGCGGTGTGCCATTGAACATCATTGCCGCCATGGCGGTGAAAGACATCATGACGCGTGAGCGCATGTCAGGCACGATCATCCTCTGGCCCGGCGTGGCCGAGGAGCAGCTGGCGAGCAAGGCGTACCTGGTGCGGGCTGGCGTGTTCAATGGTGTGGATGCGAACCTGTTCGCGCATGTCGGCGACCGGTTCGGGATTTCGTGGGGCGACGAGGCGATGCTCGCCCTGATCTCGGCGCAGTTCAAGTTCACGGGCACGGCGTCACATGCGGCCGGTGCCCCGTGGCGCGGTCGCAGCGCGCTGGACGGCGTCATGTCGTTCGCGAACATGTGGGAGTTCCACCGCGAGCACATGGAGCTGGCGCAGCGTTCGCATTACGTGATTCCCGACGGTGGTGACCAGCCGAACGTGGTGCCGGCGACGGCGTCGATCTGGTTCTTCTTCCGCGAGCGCGACGTGACGCGCGTCTCGAAGATGTTCGAGGATGCCAAGGTGATGGCGCGCGCCGCGGCCGCCGGCACCTTCACCACGCTCGACACGGTGCAGATCATCGGCTCGGCGTGGCGCCCGCACATGAACCGGCCGATCGCCGAGGCGATGCACGCGAACGCCGTGCGCGTGGGCATGCCGGCGTGGAGCGCGGACGATCAGGCGATGGCGAAGGCCGTGCAGCGTCTCATGCAGCAGCCCGACAGCGGCCTGCTGACCAAGGTCGATCCGCTGCGCACGCCCACCGAGACGCCGGTCGGCGGCACCGGCAGCGACGACATCGGCGACGTGACCTGGACGGTGCCGAGCGTGACGATGTACTACCCCAGCAACATCCCGGGCACGCCCGGCCACAACTGGGTGGACGGCATCGCGATGGCCACGCCGATCGCGCACAAGGGCGTGGTGGCGGGCGCCAAGGTGCAGGCGATGACGCTGCTGGACCTGATGATGCAGCCGACGCTGGTGCGCGCGGCGCGCGACTACTTCGTGAACGTGCAGACGAAGACCATCAAGTACCGTCCCTTGATGGCAGCGGGTGACCAACCCGCGATCTGGCTGAATGCCGAGAAGATGGCGCGCTATCGCGAGCAGATGCGGCCCTTCTACTACGACGCGACGAAGTACCCGACCTATCTGGAGCAGCTCGGGGTGAAGTATCCCGTGGTCGCGCCGGGTGTGATTCCGTAGGGGGTGCGTGCCGGGGCGGGGCAGGCGACCGTGTCGGCGCGGAACTGGTCGCATCGGACGACGTCATGCGCGCGCAGCGATCTGCGCGGATCATCAGTGAGGGATGCCGTGCCGGATCAGCGCACCTGGCGTGTGGGTCATCAGGGCCGCGATCGCATGTTCTACGAGGAGCGCGTCGGCGCGTCGTGGCAGCGCATCGACATCGACGGGGAGATGCTGATGGGACCCGCGCATCACGTCATCTACTTCGCCTCGGCGGAGCGCTGGCAGCAGTATCCGGCGTGGGCGCGCGATCGACGTGACGAGATCATCGCGCGTATCGTGAGCGAGTTCCACGCGCCGGACTACGAGCATTACGGCCTTGGCGGCGGGGATGCCGGCGCGACACCGCCATCCGTGCCGGACGAGCCGCCTCCCTCACCCGGATCCGCCGCGCCGGGCACCTGATCAGCGGTCAGGGGCCGACGCTGCCGACCGTACCGCACCGGATCACCGTGCGTGTTGACCGGTCCCGCCGACATGTCTATACTCCGTTTAAACATTCTGGGAGTCGGCGATGGCCGATGTCGAGCTCGACATCAAGCAGTGGGGAAACAATCTCGGTGTCCGGCTGCCGGCCGCGATCGCCAAGGCCGCAAACCTGCAGGTCGACCAGCGCGTGCGGGTGTCGGTCGAGGGGCGGCAGGTCGTCATCACGCCGATTGCCGCCGATCCGCTGACGTTGGAACAGCGACTGGCACTGTTCGATCCGGCGCGTCACGGCGGCGAAGTGATGGCGGCACCGCTGGAGGGTGCGGAACGATGGTAGCACGGCAGCATCAGCGCGCCGCCAGTGCTCCTGCGCGTCGAGCGGCGTGGGTCCCGGCGCGTCAGGACATCATCTGGATCGACTGCAGCCCTCACGTCGGACGGGAGATGCGCGATGTCCATCCCTTTCTCGTGCTGTCGCCGCAGGCATTCAATGAGAAGACCTCCCTGGTGATCGGCTTGCCGATGGTCACGGCTCCCTACAACGCCGACAATCCGTTCGCGGTCGCCATCGGCCCGGCCAGTGGAAAGAAGGCGGGAGTCAGCTATGTGCTCTGCCATCAGCCGAAATCGTTCGACTGGCGTCTCCGCCGCGCCAAGCCGCACCCGCGAACGCGTGCGCCCGACGGACCGTTCGCGCTCGTCTGCGCTCGTCTGAACCAGATCGTCCAACTGACCTGATCGCCTCGCTCTACGCCCCGCCCGCGGCCCGCTGCATCGCCGCCCACAGCGACGCCAGATGCTCCCGCTCCGTCGCCAGCGCCCCGATCGAGACACGCACCATCCAGCGCCCGTCGAGCACCGCCGGCGTGAGGTAGGCACAGCCAGAGCGGTTCAACGCTTCCACCCACGCCAGGGTGTGGGCGTCCAGCGCCTCGCCCGTGAGCCCCGGCGGTTCATGCCGCACGCAGACGGTCTGCAGCGGCACCGGCGCCACCACCACCCAGTCGGGTGTCGCGCGCACCTGCTGCGCGAACCATTGCGCATGTGCCAGATCGCGACGCAGCCGTGTCTGCAGCTGCGTCACGCCCTGCTCGCGCAGCAGGCACCAGAGTTTGAGGGCGCGGAAGCGCCGGCCCAGCGGCAGGCCCCAGTCTCGCAGGTTGCGCACGCCGCCATCGGCCGATGAGCGCAGGTAGCTCGGATTGGTGGACATCACGCGCACCAGCGTCGTGGCATCGCGCGTGAAGTACATCGAGCAGTCGAAGACGACGCCCAGCCACTTGTGCGCGTTGATCACCAGCGAGTCGGCCCGCTCCACGCCCTCCCACATCCAGCGGCACTCGGGCAGGATCATCGCCGAGCCGGCCATCGCCGCGTCCACGTGCAGCCAGGCGCCGTGGGCTGCGGCGAGGTCGGCGAGTCGTGCGATCGGGTCGAGTGCGGTGGACGTCGTGCTGCCGGTCGTGGCCACGATCGCGGCCGGCATGCAGCCGTCCTGCCGGTCGCGCTCCAGCAGCGCGGCCAGTGCCTCGGCGTCCATCGCATGCGAGGCGTCGGTCGGCACGAGCCGCAGGTAGTCGCGCCCGAATCCGGCCAGCAGGGCGGCCTTCATTACCGAGCTGTGCGCGTCCGACGATGCATAGACCGTCAGCGGCTGTGCCTCGCCCTGCAGCCCGGCACCCTCCTGTGCAAACTGCGTGGCGCGTTCGCGCGCACACAGCAGCGCCACCAGCGTGGACGTCGAGGCGGTGTCCTGCAGCACACCGCTCCACTCGGTGGACAACCCGGTCATCTGCCGCATCCAGTCCAGCACCACGATCTCCAGCTCCGTCAGCGCCGGACTCGATTGCCACGAGATGCCGATCACGCCAAGGCCAGTGCTCAGGAAGTCACCGAGCACGCTCGCCAGCTCGGCATTCGACGGGAAGTACCCGAAGAAGTGCGGATGCTGCCAGTGCGAGATGCCGGGCATCAGCAGCGCATCCACGTCCTGCAGGATGTTCGCGAATGGTTCACCCTCCACCGGCGGCGATGCGGGCAGCGCACGCTCGATGTCGCCCGGCGCGGTGGCGGCCATGACCGGTCGCGTGGCGATCGTCGTGCGATAGTCGGCGATGAAGTCGATCAGCGCGTGTCCGTGCTGGCGAAACTCTTCCGGGGTCATGCGGCGGACGGTCGGGGGACAGGGCGGGACGCCGGACCGCGTGGCCGGCAGCTTCTCGACTGAATATCATTCATGTGCGCGCCCAAACGGCGCGGCGCGGTTGCCTTCGCAACACTTGCGCGTCGAGATCAGCAGGCAGAGACGCAGCTCGATACGAGGCTGAGCCAATGCCCCAACCGAGAGCCGTGATGCCCGACAAGCCTGACCTGTGTGCCGGATGTGTCGTCGGCGCCGAGATCGATCGCCGCGCCTTCGTTACCTCGGCTGCGATGGCGGCGGCCGCCGTGCTGCTGACGGCCTGTGGTAGTGGCTCCGGTGACGACGGCGGCATCGTCCAGCCACCCTCCGGCACGTCGTTCACGGCGACCGTGGCCAACTTCCCCGCACTCGGCGCCATTGGTGGCGTCGCGCGTGTGGTCACCAGTCCACCCATCGCCGTGGCGCGCATCGGCGCGTCGCAGTACAGCGCCTACTCGCTGGTGTGTACGCATGAGGGCACGCAGGTCGGCATCAACGCCAACAACACGCTGCGCTGCGCCAACCACGGTGCAGAGTTTGCGTTCGATGGCCGCTGGACGGGTGGGGCGCAGCGCACGGCGTCGCTGACTACCCTCACCAGCTCCTTCGATGCGGCCACCGGCGTCGTGCGCATCACCATCTGATCGTCCCACCTGACCCTTTCGCGCACCGGCGACGCGACTCGCCTGGAGGTTGCATGCACGCACGTCGTGGGCGGATGGTGGCAGGGGTGGCAACGGTGCTGGTGTGTGCCGGCTGCGGCGGCGGCAAGAGTACGGGGCCGGCCGTGGAGCGCTGGAGCGCCAGCCTCGCCGGCAGCAGCGAGGTGCCGGCGGTGACCAGCACCGCCAGCGGCACCGCCACGTTCGAGGCGGTGGGTGATACCGCGATCTCGTTCAACGTCTCGGTCACCGGCCTCACGGGCGCGACACAGGGGCACATCCACACCGGCGCCGCCGGCGCAACCGGCGGAATCATCGTCTGGCTGCTCCCCGCCAACGGCACGGCGGTGCAGTCGCCGGCGCCGCAGCTCACCGGCGTGATCTCCACCGGCACCATCGCGCAGAGCTGGATCCGTGGCACGCCGGCGATCACGCTCGATTCGCTGAAGAAGCTGATGCGCGCCCGCACCGCATACGTGAACGTGCACACCAGCACCTTCGGCGGCGGCGAGATTCGCGGGCAGCTCGGGCCGGCGCAGTAGCGTCACGGCGGCGTGACATCGGCTGGAACGGCAGCGGGGGGGGGGGGGGGGGGGGGGAGCGCCCCCCCCCCCGCGGCGGGGCCCGGGAACCCCGCGCCGGGCGCGCGCGCACCCCCCCAGGACGGGGGGGCACACCAGGGGGGGGGGGTGTGGGCGGG
>JANNXU010000081.1:0-8204 GCA_031409715.1 Gemmatimonadaceae bacterium
ATCGCCCCCCCACGGGAACCGCCGTTCTCACGGCCCGCGAGGCGCGCGCGCGAGGCGGAGGGCACGCCGCCGCCCGTCTGTCGGTGCGCGCGTGGTCGGCGATCACGCCGCATACTCGACCGACCCCAATCGAATTTCCTAGCCAGCAGACATCGAAGACCCGCGTGGCAACGCCGGTGCCGAGATCGATCGTATACAGCCGATCGCCGTCATAGCCGTACAGCTGATTGGTGGCCGGCCGGAAATCGATGCCGGTCAGCGAAACGCCGGTCGCGCCAATCGTGGTGACAGCGCCAGGCGTGCCGGGCGAGAAACTGACCAGTTGCTGCGCGCCGGCGCTGTTACGCGTAAGTGCGAATGCGGTGGCCTGCGCCTGCACGAGCGCAACGGGCGTCGCGATCAGTGCGACGGCGGCTACGACGTGACGGATGCTACGGTGCGTGGGTGGTGCTCCAGGTGGGGAGGTACGCGACCGCTGACGGCTCCGGGGGAGCGAGGCGACCGCGAACGTTCTCACGGTCTCGCACCACTCGCAGCAAAGGTCAGGCTCTCGAACACAGTCATTGCCACGACCTCGACAGTGGGCGTGGGTGGGGGCATTTGAGAGTACGAATCCTCCCGGCGATCGGATCTGCGGCCCCGGCTTGCAAGTTGCTGATGCGACCTGGTGCACACAGAAAGCACCCGCACACGAACGGAGACGAAGGCATGGCCGAGACAAACGGCGTGATGATGCAATACTTCCATTGGTACACGCAGGCGGACGGCAGCCTCTGGCGCGAGCTCGCTCGCACGGCACCGCAGCTGGCGCGACTTGGTATCACGTCGCTCTGGCTGCCGCCGGCGTACAAGGGCATCGGCGGGGCCGATGACGTCGGCTACGGCGTGTACGACCTGTTCGACCTTGGCGAGTTCGACCAGAAGGGCTCGGTACGCACGAAGTATGGGACGAGGGCCGAATTTCTCGCCGCCTGCGCTGTGGCACAGGCTGCAGGCCTGCGGATTTATGCCGACGCGGTGTTCAATCACAAGATGGGCGCGGACGGCGAGGAAGATGTGATCGGCACCCCGGTCGAGTCAGACAATCGCATGCAGCCTGCTGGCGAGCCAGTGACGATTCGCGCGTGGACACACTTTGCCTTTCCCGGTCGTGGTAGCGCACACTCCGCGATGCAGTGGCACTGGCATCACTTCACCGCGGTCGACCAGGATGACGGCACGGGCAGCAGGATCTACCTGCTCGACGGCAAGCAGTTTGCCTCCAACGTCGACGCCGAAAATGGGAACTTCGACTTCCTGATGGGCTGCGATCTCGACTTGCAACATCCCGAGGTGCGGTGCGAGCTGGAGTACTGGGGCGAGTGGTTCGTGAATACGACGGGCGTGGATGGATTCCGCTTCGACGCGGTCAAGCATGTCGACGCCACCTTCTTCCGCGACTGGCTGCACGCCGTCAGCGCGCGCACGCAGCGTCCACTGTTTGCCGTGGGTGAGTACTGGTCGTACGACGTCAGCACGCTGCAGCAGTTCATCGCAGTCACCGAGCGGTCCGTCGCACTGTTCGATGCACCGCTGCATCACAACTTCCACACCGCGAGCATCGGCGGCGCCGACTACGACCTGCGAACGGTGTTCGACGGATCACTGGTGCAACGCGAACCGATGCTCGCCGTGACGATGGTCGAGAACCATGACTCCCAGCCGCTGCAGTCACTGGAGAGCACGGTAGAGCCGTGGTTCAAACCCCTCGCCTATGCGCTGATCCTGCTGCGTCGCGACGGGTATCCCTGCCTGTTCTATCCTGACTACTTCGGCGCTGAATATCACGATACCGGCGCCGATGGCGACGAGTACGACATCACGCTGGCGCCGCACCAGTTCCTCGTCGATCGCTTCCTGCACACTCGGCAGACACACGCCTGGGGCGAGCAGCACGATTACTTCGACGACCCGCACTGCATTGGCTGGACGCGCGCCGGCGACGACGCACACCCCGGCGGACTTGCGGTCGTGATGAGCAACGGCGACGGCGGCGTGAAGCAGATGCAGATGCCACGACCGCACGTCCAATACCACGACATCACTGGTCACGTCGACGAGATCGTCGTGACCGACGACCAAGGCTGCGGTGCGTTCGGCGCGAGGCCGGGCCAGGTGTCGGTCTGGGTGCCCGTACCTGCGACGAGTGGCGTCACGCCAGCGTCCAACAGCAAAGGCCAACTGCAGCACCGCAGAACCGAACAGCCGCGACAAAGCGTAGCGGCAGAGCGGCACAGCCGCTGAACAGCGCGGCCGTCGCTATGCCGAAAGCGCCGACATCTCTCGGAGCAGCAGCCGCGTGACCTGGCGCGCCAGCGCATCGGCCGAGTCGGCATCTGCACCGGCGTGGGCGCCGAGCGCAGCGCGAGCGATGGACGCGGCGCGCGCCTCGAGATGCGGCAGGCGTGCACCGAGGTGGCGTCGCTGCATGTCGCTCGCGTAGCGCGCCAACTCCCGTTGCAGCGCCGCATGCGCACGCCGGTTCCGCGACGTGTCGTGCTCGGATCGCGGCGCGAGCATATCGAGGCCGATCCACTGCACCGCGTCGGGCAATGCCTCACTCGCGACGTTCGATGGCACACCCAGATCGAGCCACAGCGCCGGTGTGGTGCGATACCGCGTGAGAACCGACGTGGTGTGTGCATCGATCAGCGGTGCACTCGCGTGTACGGCGAACACCGCCACGTCTGCGTCCCGCAGCGCGCGATCGCGCATCTGCCACGGCACCAGCGTCGCGTCCCGACCCACGCACGCGCGTGCTGCGCTGTCGTCGGTGCGCGACGTCACCTGCACCGAGCAGGCGAGCGTTCCCGCGCCACGATGGCGCGTGATCGCGTCGAGGACACCACGTGCGGCATCACCCGCTCCCACCACGAGCACCCGAAGCTCCGCGCTCGGCGACGCCTTCTGGCGCGAGATGATCGCGTCGCAGACACGCTCGCCCAATGACGGGTCAGCGTCGTCACCGATGGCGTGGCGAATGTGCCGTGCTGCCTCGAGCGCGCGGCGGAACACCGCGTCGAGCAAAGTGTGCGAGGCGTCGGCCGCTTGTGCGCGCTGCCACCCTGCGCGAACCTGTCGCATGATTTCCGGCTCGCCGTACCGCGCTGAGCGCATGCCGGCGGTGACGGCGAAGAGGTGGCGTACAGCCAGGTCAGCCTCGCGCCGCTCGAGATGCACCGCCGAGGTGTCGCGGCCGGCGACGTGCTGCTCGAACCACGGCACCAGATCCACGTCGCCCCACCAATACAGTTCCGTACGGTGGCAGGTGCTGACGAGCACGACGCTCGCACCATCGGTGCGCAGCGCAGCAAGGTGCGCATCCACCTGCGTCGCCGAGAGTCTGCGTTGACCAACGTACGCAGCCTCACTCGTCTCGTGCGAGAATCCCACCATCTGCAACGGAAGGAGGAACACGTCAGCCTTCCGCGACCGACTCCATCGGCGTTGCGGTGGCGCAGACAGCGGCTGCTCGCAGAGGCACACCGCGGCACTGCGCATTGGTGCAGCCCTGACAGCGCTGGCGATACTGCCCGCTCCATGGCCGCGCCGCAGCGATGTGTGTCATCACCACGTCAGCCAGTGCATCGAGGAACTCCGGCCGCGCGTTGAGTGCCGGCGTGCGGCGGAAGCCGTGCATGCCGAGTGAATGGGCCAGCTCGCCGTACTCGATGTCGATTTCGGACAGCGTCTCGATGTGATCGCTGGTGAAGGCGATCGGCACCACCAGCACGTTCTTCTGCCCACGCGCCGCGAGCTGCCGGATGGACGTTTCGGTGCTCGGCCCGAGCCAACGCACCGGCCCGACCTCCGACTGATAGGTGAGATTGTGCGGGTTCTTGAGCCCTGTCGCCTCGACGACACGGCTGACCGACGCCGCAATCTCCGACGGATACGCGTCGCCGCGATCGATCACCGACAACGGCAATGAGTGCGCACTGTACATGATCAGGACATCGTCCCGCTCACAGGGGGCGTACTGCTGCAGCCCCTCGGTGACGGTGTTCGCCATGGCGCGCACGAACCCTGGATGTTCGCCCCAACGGTCGATGATACTCCACGTGAACGCGTCCTCGAGCCCCGTACGTGTGAGCCCGCGCCAGAGATCATTGAGGCTCGAGCCCGTCGTGGAGCAGGACCACTGCGGATACTGCGTGAACGCGATCGCATGCGAGACGCCATCAGCATGCATGGCGCGCAGCGCATCGTCGGCAAACGGCTGCGTGTACCGGAACGCCACATAGAATCGATGCGGCGCCGTGTCGGGCGACAGCCGATCGAGTCGCTCGCACATCGCGCGGCCCTGCGCCTCGGTCCATTGCAGAATCGGCGACCCACCGCCGATCGCATCGTAGAGCTTGCGCACCTTCGGCGCACGCCGCGTCGCGATGAATTTCCCGAGCTGATTCTGGAACGGGAGCTGGATGATCTCGCGATCGGCGAAGAGTCGGAGCAGGAACGGCTCGACCTCGTCCAATGTGGCGGGACCACCGAGATTCATCATGACGATGCCGGTCCCACCGCGCCGCGGGGCATCGTTCGTGCGGGCGCGGTGGTGGATCGGGGCACCCGCGTTGCCGGCGGTGCGCTGGAACGGGAGAACGTCGCTTGGGCTCATGGACCAAAGATCGACAGATCACTCGCGCCGCAATATCCGGTGAACTACGGAGCCAGAATCCTCCGCACACTGCCGTCGGGCGTGCTGCACTTAGATTGCGCACGGAATCGCGACGCAACCGCGCGTACTCCACGTCTCACCCGTCGCCGCGTGCCTGCCGCCATGCCGGACGCCGCTGCTGATCGTACCGCCGCACTGCCCGCGCTCACCGACGCGGAACGCGCGCGCTACGCACGGCATCTCACGCTGCCCGGCATCGGTCTGGACGGACAGCGGCGTCTGAAGGCGGCACGCGTCCTGAGCGTGGGCGCCGGTGGTCTCGGGTCACCCAGCGCGCTCTATCTCGCGGCCGCGGGCGTCGGTACCATCGGACTCGTCGACAACGATGTGGTCGACGTCACCAACCTGCAACGACAGCTCCTGCACGGCACCGCCGACGTCGGGCGACACAAGCTGCACTCGGCACGCGATCGCCTGCACGACGTGAATCCGCATGTGAACGTCGTCCTTCACGAGGCATGGCTGACGTCGGCCAACGCGATGGCGTTCCTGGCTGGGTACGACGTCGTGCTCGATGGGACCGACAACTTCGCCACGCGCTACCTAATGAACGATGCGTGCGTGCTGCTGGGCATCCCGAATGTCCACGGCGCAATCCATCAGTTTGCGGGACAGGCGTCGGTATTCGCCACGTCTGATGGCCCGTGCTACCGCTGCCTCTATCCCGAACCTCCACTGCCGGGCATGGTGAAGAACTGCGCGGACGGTGGTGTGTTCGGCGTCTTGCCAAGCATGATCGGGACGATACAGGCGGTGGAGACGCTCAAGCTCATCACCGGCGTCGGAACGTCGCTCGCCGGACGACTGCTCATGATCGATGCGTTGACGATGGACACGCACACAGTGCATTTCGATCGCGATCCCGCCTGTCCAGCCTGCGGTACGCGGACGATCACCGCACTGATCGACTACGACCAGTTTTGCGGCACCCCGGCCATCAGCGCAACTGCAACGCCCGTCGAGACCATGGAGCCGACCGCGCTCGCGGCGCGACTGGCGCGCGGCGACGGCATCGACCTGCTGGACGTACGCGAGCCGAGCGAGACCGCGGTCAGCACCATCGTGGGCGCGCGCCTGATCCCGCTCGCGAGCCTCGGCGCCAATATCGATACGCTCGATCGCTCACGCGACATCGTCATCGTCTGCCGCAGCGGCGTACGCAGCGCCGACGCAGCGCGACAACTCGCCGCTGCCGGTTTCAGCCGCGTCTGGTCCCCTGGCGGGAGGCATGCTGCGCTGGGAAGCGGAACTGCGCTGACGACAGACCCGCATTGATGCGTCCGGCTGGCGCGGGTTGCACCGTTCTCGCGCTGCGCAATTGCATGATCGCTTCCGGTTCGGCGCTGCGATCTCGCACCACGATCCAAATCGAATGGGGTCAGTCGGTTGGCGTCGCACGACTGCTGCTTGCAATCGGGGTGCGCAACATCCGGCCCGACGTTCCGGGTCGGTCCAGTCGCTGTAGCGTCACACCGCATTTGCGCCGTGTTGCGAGGGCGTCGCTCAGCGCACCGCGTCCGCCGCCGCGCGTCCCGCTGCTCGACCGCTGAAGATGCACCCGCCGAGAAACGTTCCCTCGAGCGAGCGGTAGCCGTGCACGCCACCACCGCCGAACCCGGCGACTTCTCCCGCAGCATACAACCCCGGAATCGGCGTGCCGTCACTGCCGAGCACGCGAGAATGCAAATCCGTCTCAAGGCCACCGAGTGATTTTCGCGTGACGATGTTGAGTCGCACGGCGATCAGCGGCCCATCGCGGGGATCGAGTATCGGGGCTGGTTTCGCGATCCGGATCCGCCGCTCGCTGAGAAATGCGCGGGCGCTGCGCACGATCGCGAGCTGCGGATCCTTTCCCGCGACGTTCGCCACCTGCCGGTCTCGATCAGCGATGACCGCGGCGAGGGTGTCGTAGTCGACGTGTCGCGTCCCGATCGCGTTCATGCCATCCACCAGTGTGC
This sequence comes from Gemmatimonadaceae bacterium, assembly GCA_031409715.1. Classification (GTDB taxonomy): domain Bacteria; phylum Gemmatimonadota; class Gemmatimonadetes; order Gemmatimonadales; family Gemmatimonadaceae; genus JACMLX01. Next base: position 6,676 of record JANNXU010000081.1, read on the forward strand.
GCAGCGTCGGCCGCACGACGAAGTCCTCACCTGAATCCATGAAGGCTTGCACTGGCCCCTGAACCGCCGCGCCCAGGCGACCGAGCACCTTCCGCCAGCTTCTGCCGGTGATATCGGGATTCTGCTCACCGCCGCTGAGTGCAAACTCCTTCTTGATGATCGCGCGGTTAAGCACGAACCAGGTATACGGAAAGCCGTGCGTGCCGATGTGCTGCAGAGTGCCGAGCGTGTCGGCGCCAAGAATGTTCGGATACGGAAGTCGCTTGCCGGTGGGATCGAGCCAGAGGCTGCTCGGACCGGGGAGAATCCGGATGCCGTGGCGCGGCCAGATGGAGTTCCAGTTCCGTACGCCTTCGGTGTGGTGCCACATGCGGTCCGGATTGATCAGCCGCGCGCCGGTCGCGGCAAGACGCTGTTGCAACAGCCCATCGACATGCTCCGGCACCCCTGACAGCATGAACTCCGGGGGCGCGCCGAGTCGTTCACGTGGCCAGTACTGTCGCACCAGGTCGTGATTACCGGCGATGCCGCCGGACGTGATGATCACGGCGCCACCGTCGCAGCCGAAGTCCCCCACCACAGTGCGCGAGGTGCGAGCGCCGCGCTCGGCATCGGTCGGCTCGAGCACATCACCCGTCACGCCGATCACGCGCCCGGACGAGTGCCGCAGGTCGAGCACGCGATGACGGAAGCGAAAGGTGATGCGACCGGCGTCGGCGTGGACGCGCACGCGGCGGACGAACGGCTCGAGCACACCGGGCCCCGTACCCCAGGCGAGGTGGAAGCGTGGCACGCTGTTTCCGGACGCGCTCGCGCCGGCTGCACCACGCTCAGCCCAGCCGACCGCAGGAAACCAGCGCATCCCCTGTGCGTGCAGCCACGAACGCTTCTCGCCCGACGCAATATCGACGTACGCCTCCGCCCAGCGCCGGGGCCAGGCATCCTCGTCACGATCGAAGCCCGCCGTGGCCAGCCAGTCGCGCATCGCGAGCTCGCGCGAATCATGGATCTTCAGCCGACGCTGCTCCGGCGAATCGACCAGGAACAATCCGCCGAGCGACCAGAACGCCTGTCCGCCGAGATTTTGCGGCCCTTCCTGATCGAGCATCAGCACGCTGCGACCTGCATCGGCGGCCTCCGCTGCGGCCACCAGCCCCGCAAGGCCGCATCCCACCACGATCACGTCTGCGTCCAACGGAGCCATCGATCGTCGTTCGCAAGTTTCGAGGTCGACCCGCTGGCGTGCCCGACCTGCGATGGCCCCATGCGGGTCGTCGCGTGCATCACCCAGGTCTCGGTGATCGACCGGATCCTCGCGCCGCTCCGGACGCGCGCCGCGCGCGAGGCGCACGGCGGGCCGCGGAGTCCGCCATCGACGCGGGCCCCCACGCGCCGGGGCGCGTCACGCGTGTCGCGCGCCGCGGCCGCCGCCCCGACCGCCCCCTGAGCACCGCCCCGTCGCCCCGCCACCACGCGGGGAGCTTTGGCGTGGGCGGCGGTCCCACCGGCGCGTCCGAGCGGTCGCCGCC
>JANNXU010000082.1:0-4188 GCA_031409715.1 Gemmatimonadaceae bacterium
CCGCCTCCCGCAGCGTCAGCTGCCCCGCCTCGAGCTCCGCGACCAGCCGCTGCTTCAACTCCGGACTGTAATGGTGAAACGAGCGATTCATCTGCCACGCCTCCTTCCGAGAACGTGTAGACGCTAATCAGGACGTGACAGTTCCTTTGCGCCCTTTCAGTCCCTGTGCGCCATGGCGTTCTGCTGTTGCTGTTGTGCCGCTGCTGTTGCCGACATGTGCTACCGGCTCGATGACCCGCCGCGCCGGTTGAACACGAGGTAGAACACCGGGATGCCGGCGAGGATCGCACCGAACACCCCCACCGTCGCCCAGCGGCTGCTCGCATCCCAGAGCGCGTTCCCGATCAGGAAGATCGATGACGCGATGAACAGCGCCGGCACCACCGGATAGCCGGGCGTGCGGAACGGCGGCGCGTAATTCGGCTGTCGGCGCAGCACGTACACGCTCGCCACGCCGATCGCGTAGAACGGCACGATCGCCGTCACGAACGCATCCGCCAACTGTTCGAAGCTGCGCGCCAGCACGAAGATGATCCCGAGCACCGCACAGGTGATGATCGCGACGTACGGTGTTTCGTATTTCGGGTGCACCTTCGCCAGCGCGCGGAAGAACAACCCGTCGTCGGCCATCGCGAAGAAGATGCGCGGCGCCGTCAGCAGCGTGCCGTTGAGCGTGCCGAAGGTCGAGAGCATCACCGTGATCGCCACGAACGTGACGCCCCAGTCGCCCACCAGCACCTGCGCCACGTCGGCCGCCACCAGGCGCGATTGCGCGATCTCGGCCACCGTGAACACCGACAGGTACGCGAGGTTCGCGAGCAGGTAGATCACGATCACCGCCAGCGTGCCGATGATCAGCGCCTTCGGCAGCGTCTTCTGCGGATCCTTGACTTCGCCGCCCACGAAACTCAGGTCGGCCCATCCGTCAAAGGCCCACAGCGCGCTCACCAGCGCCAGCCCGAACGCCCCCAGCGCGAAGCTGCCCTCCGGCATCGCCGGCGTGAAATGGCCCCCCGTCTTCGGCAAGCCGAGCGCAAACGCCAGGATGATGATGAACGCCAGGCCGCCGTACTTCGCCAGCGTCGTGATGTTCTGGACGAGGCTGCCCCAGCGCACGCCCAGACTGTTGAAGATCGAGGTCAGCGCGATCGCGGCCGCCGCGAGGTAGTGCGCCCAGTCGCTGTACGGTGCCACGGCCGGGTCGTAGCCGCTCACCCGCAGCGCGTACTCGGCAAAGGTGATCGCAACGGCTCCCATCGAGGCGGCCCGGATCACCACGAACTCCGACCACCCGAACAGGAAGGCGGGCAGGCGCCCCCACCCCTCGCGGATGTAGACGTAGAGCCCACCCGTCTTCGGATGGACGCCGGCGATCTCCGCTAGCGTCAGCGCCCCGCACAGGGCCACCATCCCGCCGGCCACCCAGACCGCCATCAGCGGCAGCGGCCCCGGGAGCTTCTGGGCGATGCCCGCCGGCGACCGGAAGATCCCCGACCCGATGGTCGAGCCGACGAGGACGGCGATGGCGCTCCACAGGCCGAGCTGCCTGCGGAGGGTGGGGGCGGGGGCGGCGCTCATCCCCGCTAGCCTATTCCCCGGCCTGCCCTGTGGCAACGCGGCTACCGATCCTCCCCCTCACCCGCGAACTTTCTCCCCTGCGGTTGCCGTTGCTGTAGAGGTAATCGTTCTCCCGTCCGTAACCCCCGAGTTTGATGATGGCCATGACGATCTTCTGGGTGGCCGTGGTCCTGTGCGTGATCGCGCATCGCTTCATCCTGCGCTCCGCATTTGCCGCCGGCGCCGCCGTCCAGCATTCGCACACCCTGCCGCCGGTTCGCCGCGCGGTGGAGCTCCTCTGGGTCGTCCTGCCGGCGGTCTCCCTCGTGTACCTGCTGGTGGCCACGTGGCAGGCCATCGAGGCCCGCAACGCATTGCCGGAGCTCCCCGCCGTCGAGGTGCTCCAGTGATCCTGCTTCGCCGCCTCGCCGGCGTCTCCCTGCTGGCCGCGCTCGGCCACGTGATCTTCGGCGGGTTCGTCCGAATCTCCGGCTCCGGCATGGGCTGTGGTGACCACTGGCCCAAGTGCTACGGCTACTGGTTTCCGCCACTCGACCGCCCCGATCTCGTGATCGAGGTCTTCCATCGCTATTTCGCGGCCACGTTGTCGACCGTGGTGGCGACGTTCCTCCTGATGGCATTCCTCCGTCGCGGTGGGCGCGGCGTGAGCGGCCGCGGCGGCGTACTGCGGTCCGCCGCCCTCGCCTTCGGCATCGTCGTGACGGCCGCCACGCTGGGTGCCGTGACGGTGAACTATCGCAACGAGTGGTGGGCGACGCTCGCCCACAAGGCCGTCGCCATGTCGCTGCTCGGCACGCTCTGCGTGGCGTGGATGCGCGCGGGTGGCATGCCGTCGCTGAGCGCCGTCTCGGATCGCCTCGTCTCCGACAAGACCGTGCGCGGCACCACCATCGCCGCCGCCCTCGCGCTGGTCACGGTGATGATGGGCGGCATGGTGGCCAAGTGGACCGGCGCCGCCGTCGCCTGCACCGGCTTTCCGCTGTGCGGCCCCGATTCGCTCGGCGGTGCGGCGCAGCACATCCAGCTCACGCACCGCGTGCTCGCGTACGTCACCGCGCTGCACGTGGTGATGATGGCCGTGCTGATCATGCGCCGCCGCGAGCATCGGACCGTCACGCTGCTGGCGGGCGTCGCCGCGTCGGTGGTGGTGCTGCAGATCGTCCTCGGTGCGCTGATGGTGCTGGGTGGCTTCCCGGTCGTGATCCGCTCGCTGCATCAGGCGACGGGCGTGCTGCTGTGGGTGAGCACGCTCGCGCTCACGTACGCCGCGCGCCGCGCGAAGCATCCGCCGGCAGAGGGTGCGCCGGTGGGCGCCGCCGTGCGTCCGCGCACGCCGCAAATGGCCGGAGCGGCCGCGTGACCACGCCCGCGATCGCCTGCGAGCTCCCTGCGGACCGTCCGCTGTGGCGCGACCTGGTGATGCTCACCAAGCCGACGATCATCTCGCTGCTGCTCGTCACCACGGCCGCCCCGATGTACATCGCCGGTCGCCCCGACCTCTGGCTGCTCGGCATCGTGATGCTCGGCGGCTACCTGATGGCGGGTGGCGCGAATGCCGTGAACATGTACCTCGACCGCGACATCGACAACGTCATGACGCGCACGCGTCGCCGTCCGATCCCGAGCGGCCGCATGACACCGGTCGCGGTGCTCTCGTTCGGTATCGCGCTCGCGGCCACCGCCACCTGGCTGCTGGCGTTCTACGTGAACGTGCTCACCGCGGTGCTGGCGCTCGCCGGCTTCTATTTCTACGTCTTCATCTACACGCGCTGGCTCAAGCGCACCACGCCGCAGAACATCGTGATCGGTGGCGCCGCCGGTGCCTTTCCGCCGCTGGTCGGCTGGGCCGCCGTGACGGGTCGTATCGACCTCACGGCGATCTACCTGTTCCTGATCGTGTTCTACTGGACGCCGCCGCATTTCTGGGCGCTCGCGCTCAACAAGCAGAAGGACTACGGCAACGCGTCGGTCCCGATGGCGCCGCTGGTGTGGGGCGAGCGCGAGACGATGCGCCAGATGTTCTGGTACACGATCGTCCTGCTCGTCGTCTCGCTGCTGCCGGTGACCTACGGCGCCTTCGGCTGGATCTATGCGTCGAGCGCGACGCTCTTCGGCGGGCTGCTGCTCGCCGGCGTCGTGCGCATGATGCGCGCCACGGACTGGGTCAAGCCGGCGTGGTGGGTCTATGGCTACTCCCTGCTCTACCTCGCGCTCCTCTTCGTCGCGATGGTCGTCGACCGCCAGCTCGCGCTGTAGCGTCGGCTCACGTCGAACTGCTCACCGCTGCTCGCAGCACGGTGCGGCGGACGAACAGCGGAACAGCATATCGCAGAACGGCACCGCCGCAGAACAGAACAGCCACAGAACTGCAACTGCAACTGCAGGAACTGCAACTGCAGGAACTGCAACTGCAGGAACTGCAAAACGCAAAACTGAACAGCCGCAAAACTGCGCGTTGCCTCCCTGCGCAGGGTGTGTCAGGAAGTTTGTGTATGAGCCGCGTTGGGGATCATGCGCGATCTGGGACGCGGGCGCCGAAGAGCACCTTGAAGTGTGGGAGTGCCGCGCCCCAGATCGGCGCGGGTTGGGGTTTCCACTTCTTGTGAATGT
>JANNXU010000083.1:0-12234 GCA_031409715.1 Gemmatimonadaceae bacterium
ACTTGCACCAGGACGCGCTGGCGTCGCTTCGCTCGAGTGCGGATAGAAGAGTGGGCCGGGGGACACGTCGGTCAGGCGCACGACGAGGGGCACCACGGTGCCCCTTGCACAACTAGCCTTTCTCATAGAAGGCGCAAAGGCACGGAGGCGCAATGCTGTCGGTGTGCACGATGAGCGGATGTGCACCAATGCGATGCGAGTGGTTTGTGGGAACTGCACCCGCGAGAGCAGTTCCTGCATCATGATCAGGTCTCGACGACGCGCACATTCACCACTCGCGCGCACCGACAGCGTTGCGCCTCCGCGACTTGGCGTCAAGCAGTTCCCATCGCCACGTGCACGCACCAGTGCCCTCACCAGCGCACGCAGTTCCCACATGCTGTCCTTTGCGTCTCTCTGTCGCTCTGTGCCTTTGCGTTCTGCTGTCGCCGTCCCGCGGTCGCCGTCCCGCGGTCGCCGTCCCGTGGTCGCCGTCCCGCGGTCGCCGTCCCGTGGTCGCCGTCCCGTGGTCGCCGTCCCGTGGTCGCCGTCCCGCGGTCACCGTCCCGCAGCACCAGTTCAGGAAATCCCGAGCACGCTGAACCCCGCTGCGCTGACTGCATCGGTGAGCGCCGCAATCAGCAGCGGGCGCGTGGCAGCGGCGTCGGACGGCGCTGCGAGCACCGATTCGACCACGACGCGCGCCCGCCCGTCGACGATGCTGCTGAGGCGCGCGCGGGCGGATTGCACGTGTGGCACCTCGCGCACGGCCGTCTCGCAGCTCGCGGCAAGAGCCAGCAGCGACTCCCCGGTGCGGCCGTTCACGGGTACCCCGACGGTGAGCGGCACCATCCGGATCTCGGTGCGGGACACGTTGGTGAGGCGGGTGCGCATCACGTCGGCGTTGGCGATGCTCACCTCCTCGCCCGTGGCGAGCCGGAGGCGCGTGGTCTTCAGCCCCACCGTCTCGACGCGGCCCGTCGTGTCGCTCACCGTGATCTCGTCGCCGACGCGGAACGGCTTGTCGAATGCGATGGCGAGCGCGGCGAGGAGGTCGCCGAGGATGTTCTGCACCGCCAGCGCCACCGCGATGCCCGTCACGCCGAGGCCCGTCACCAGCGCCGTCACGTTCACGCCGAAGTTGTCGAGCGCGAGCACGGCGACGATCAGGAAGATCGCGGCGCGGATGAGGATGGCGATCACCGTCAGCGAGCCACGCGGTCCCGTCTGACCATTCGTGCCGCGTCCGAGATGCGCTAGCCAGAAGTCCACACCTGTGTTCGCCCAGCGCAGCAGCTGCAGGCAGAAGACGCTGATCGTGACCACCCGCAGCCAGTGCGGCAACGAGCCGCTGCTGCTGTCGCTCAGACCGGCGACGGCCACGCCCATCGCCACCATGTACAGCCGTGACGTGCGGCGGACCAGCGCCAGCAGCAGGTCATCCACCCACGTGTCGGTGTCGGCCGCGTTGCGCAGCCGCGACACCAGCAGCTCACGGATCCCCCAGAGCACCACGACCGTTCCAGCACCGTAGGCCAGCCCGACCGCCCAGCGCAGCGCGGAGATGCCGAGGAAGGCGGTGTCGTACAGCGTGTTCATCTGCATCCGAATGGCGGCGAGGCGGCGTAATCGAGCGGGGAACCACCTGACCCGGTCTCGTCTAACCGCGCGCAGGGGTGGTTCCGGAAACTTATCTTGTCACTGATGCACATCCGTCCGCTCGCCATGCTGCTCTCGCTCGTCGCCCCCGCCCTCGCGGCTCAGCAACGGGGCGCCACGCTTCCCGACAGCCTCACCTGCGCGCGCCGTCCCGCCACCACGGGATGCAGGCCCGTGCGCGACTCCGTCGCGGCGCAGCTCTCCGTCGTCAGCGTGGTGGCCGACCAGCCGCGCAAGCTGCTGGATCGCCGGACCGCCACCGTCGGCGGCACCGTCGAGCGGCGCGAGCTCACCGCGCTGCCCACTGACGCCCGCGACCCGATTTCGCTCGCCTTCACGCTCCCGAACGTGGCGCAGGCCACCGGGTTCTTCGGCGACGCGCCGCGCCTGACGATCAACGGCAGCAACGCGCTCTACACGTCCTACACCATCGATGGACTCGAGAACAACGAGGGCTTCCTTGGTGGCGCTCGCGTCGAGTTGCCGCTCTCGGCGCTCGAGCGACTGCGCGTGGCGGCCAACACCTATGGCTCCGACATCGGCCGCAGCAGCAACGGCGTGGTGCAGTTCGAGACACGTGCGGGCAAGGCCGCGTGGAGTGGCGAGGCCTTCGTCTACAATCGCCCCGGCGTGCCCTTCGATGCGCGTGCCAGGATCATCCCTGGAGGCAACGCCACGGCGTTCAATCGCGCCCAGGACGGCTTCCGGCGCACGCAGGCCGGCGTGGCCGGCGGCGGTCCGCTGGTGGCCGATCGTACGTTTGTCTTCGGTGCGCTGGAGTACACCAACGAAAACGAGGATCGCATCGCGAGCACGGTCAGCGTCCCGTTCGTGGGTCGCGAATTGCGTCAGATCTGGAAGGGATTCGCGCGCCTCGACCAGGGGCTCGGTGCCGCCGGCAGCCTCACTGCCACGGTCGCCCTGACCAGCACCGATCGGGCTGGTCAGGGCAGCGGTGTGCTCGCACCCGAGGCTGACACGCGCACGCAGCGCATCGGTTCACTCACCTCGCTCACCCATCGCACGCCGCTGAGCAGCGGCCGCGCCAGCCAGGTCACGTCGCTGCAGTTCGGCACCTTCCGCTGGAACTTCCCGCCCACCCGCTCGAGCTTTGCGCTGCCCCAGGTCACGATCGTGGCCGCCGATCCCGCACGACCCGGCAACACCGTCACACAGGCCGTCGTCGGCTCGAGCAACTTCGTCTTCGACGAGTCGGAGCGGCAGGTCCAGTTCCGCACCGAGCATCGCCGCGAACTCGGCACGCGTCACGTGCTCAGCGCCGGCGTCGATGCCGCCCGCAGTGCGTTCCGACTCACCGCGTCGAACACGAATCCGATCGGCGCCTACACGGTGCTCAACACCGGTAACATCGCGCCGTCGGGCGCCTTCTATCGCTTCAGCGACATCCCCACCAACGCGCAGGTGCTGCGCTACAGCGTGGATGCGCGACAGAAGCAGGTGAACCTCTCGCAGCTCCTCACCAGCGCCTGGATCGAGGATCGCTTCACGCCGTGGTCGTCGGTCACCGTCACTGCCGGTCTGCGCTGGGACTACGATGACCTGACGTCGCGCGGCGAGAGCAGCCCCGATCTCGACAACGTGCAGCCGCGCCTCGGCGTGAACTGGACGCCCACCGACCGCTCGGTGCTGCGCGCCGGCGCGGGTCGCTACACAGGCCGCTTTCCGTACGCGATCTACTCCGACGCCGTGCAGTTCGGTGCCGATGGCAACGCCACCATCACGCTCGACGGGGCGCAGGCACCGGCCTTCCTGCAGGGGCCCAGCGGCCCGTCGCTGGCGGCGCAGGTGAATACGTTCCCCCCGCGTGAGATCCGACGGCTGTTCGCGCTCGGCCTCGAGCAGCCGTACAGCGACCAGGTGAGCATCGGCGCGCAGTACCAGCTCACGCCGGCACTCGGTGTCACGGTGGACGTCGTCGGCACCCGCTCGCGCAACCTCCCGCTCTCGTACGACCTGAACGCGAACACCCGTGGCATCCGCGCCGGCGACGTGACGAGCGTGCCGGTCAGCGTCGGCGATGGTTTCCGTCCGGTCAGGCCGGTGACCGGCAGCTACCGTCGTCTCACCACCTCCGCATCGCTCGGCGAGGCGGACTACGTCGGTGTCACCGGCGCCCTCCGCTGGCAGCCCGAGCGCACGATCCTCCTCGATGGCACGTACACGCTCAGCCGGTCGCGCAACAACACCGAGGACATCAACTTCAACGCCACGCAGGGCAACGACTTCGCGGCCGAGTGGGCCGATGCCGTCAATGACCGTCGCCACAAGCTGTCGGTGCGCGCCGTGTACACCGGCGTGCAGCACCTGTCGCTGAGCACCGTCGTCGACGTGCAGTCGGGGACGCCGATCAATCGCATCGCCGGCTTCTGCGGCGCCGCCTACTGCGACCTCGACGGCTCGGGCGACACCTTCGGCAACGGCTTCCTCGGCAATCAGGATCGGTTCTTCGGCGTGCCGCGCAACGGCGAGCGACTGCCGGCCGCGACGCTGCTGCACCTCAGCGCGGGCTACACGCTGCGACGCGTCGAGTTGCGCGCCGATGTATTCAACGCGCTCAACACGCGCAACGTGAGCGGCTATGCCAACGGTATTCCCGGTGGCGGTGCGCGCACGCAGGTGGGACGGCCGGGTGACGCCATCGTCTACCCGAGCGCGGCACCGGCGCGTCAGGTGCAGTTCTCCGCGCACGTCACGTTCTGACCGTGACGTTTTCCACGTGGTGGCATGACCGGCGCCGAACTGTCACGCTGGCCACACTGCTGATCGCGGCACCGCTCGCATCGTGCGGCAGACCCGCGCCGCCCGTGAGTGCCGCCGCACTCGCCACGGCTCCGTGGGATTCCGTCGTCGCCCGCGCCAGGGGCACGACCGTCGTGTGGCGCATGTGGCGTGGCGATCCGTCGGTGAACACCTTCATCGATCGCTGGGTGGCGCCGCGCCTGCTGGCGCAGTACGGCATCACGCTGCAGGCGGTGAACGGGCAGGGCAATGAACTGGTGGACCAGCTCACCGTCGAGCGCGAGGCGGGTGCGACCACAGGCACCGCCAGCCTGCTCTGGATCAACGGTGAGACCTTCGCCGCGCTGCGCAGCCGCAACCTGTTGGCGGGACCGTGGAGCCAGGTGCTCCCCGCCGCCGCCCTCGTCGACAGCGCGTCGCCGATCGTCAGTCGCGATTTCGAGCAGGATCCCGCCGGCTATGAATCGCCGTGGGGCACGGTGCAGCTCGCGCTGATCTACGATGCGGTGCGCACGCCGCAACCGCCGCGCACCTTCGCCGAGCTGGCGGCGTGGATCCGCGCACATCCGGGCCGCTTCACCTACGACCAGGGTTTCACCGGCGCCACGCTGCTCAAGTCGTGGTTGTACGCGCTCAACGGCGGCGCCAGCACGTTCGCCGGAGGCTTCGACTCCACCGCCTACCTCGCCGGCCGCACCCGGCTCTTCGGCCTGCTCGACTCGCTCAGGCCGGCCCTCTGGCGCAAGGGCACGCAGTACCCGGCCGACGTCGCCGCCATGCATCGCCTCTTCGCGAATGGCGAGATCGACATCAGCATGTCGGTCAACCAGAACGAAGCGGTCACCAAGGCCATGCAGGGCGTGATTCCCGCCTCCAGCCGCGCACTCATCCTGCGCGATGGCACGATCGCCAACACACACTTCGTCGGCATTCCGTTCAACGCCCCCAACGCCGCAGGAGCGATGGTGGTCGCGAACCTGCTGCTCTCCCCCGAGGCGCAGCTCGAAAAGCAGCGCCCCGCCGTCTGGGCCGACGGCACGGTGCTGCGCCTCGCCACGCTGCCGCCCAGCTGGAGGATGCGCTTCGACTCGGTGCTGAACGACCCGCGCCTCGTCCCCGCCGATTCGCTGCGGGCCTCCGCGCGCCCGGAGGTCTCGCCGCGTTATCATGAGCGCCTGCAGGACGACTGGCGCAGGCTCATGCGCTGACCGTTGCGTCGCGGCAACCCCCTGCCCACCCTCCGAGCACGTGATCCCGGCCACCACCACTCCTGCACGACACCGCACGATGCCGCTCGCCCTGGCCGGCATCCTCCTCGGCCTGCCGATCCTCGTCGGCGTGGGATACAGCGTGGCCGGCGCGTTGGGACTGGTCGGCAATGCCGCACCCGGTGGCCTGCAGCGTGTGCTCGGCGACACGCAGGTGCTCCGCTCGGTGGTGCTCTCGCTCTGGATCGCGATGGTCGGCACCGCCGGCGCCACCATCGGCGCGGTGCTCCTTGCCCTCGCCTTCGAGGGCAGCGCGCCGCTCGACCGCTTCGCACGCGCCATCGGCACGCTGCCGCTGCCGGTGCCGAACCTCGCCGCCGCAGTGGCAATGCTGCTGCTGCTCACGCAGAGCGGCTGGCTCGCACGCCTCGCCATGCAGGTGCGGCTGATCGCTTCACCAGCGCAGTTCCCGGCCCTCGTCTACGACCCGAACGGGCTGGGCATCATCGCGGCCGTGATCTGGAAGGAGCTCCCCTTCCTGCTGCTCGTCGCCCTGTCGCTGCAGTCGCTGCAGTCGCTGCAGTCGCTGCGCGGCTCCGCGCTGACCGCCGCCGCACGCACGCTCGGCGCGACACGCTGGCAGGCCACCCGGCGCATCACGCTGCCGCTGCTGCTGCGCGGCATGGCGCCCAGCATCGTGGCCGTGTTCGTGTTCGTGCTCGGCTCGCTCGAACTGCCGCTGGTGCTTGCCCCCAGCTCGCCGCTGCCGCTGCCGCTGCTGATCCAGGAACGGCGACAGGCGCTGGATGCCGCATCGCATGGCGAGGCGTACGTGCTCGCGCTGATCGCCACCGGCCTCGCGCTGATCGCGGCCGGGATGCACGAGTGGCTGCGGGACGACGCCTGATGCCGCTGGCGAAGTTCGCGCGCATCACGCTGTTCACCGCGCTGACGGTGTTCGTCGTCACGCCGCTGGCGCTGCTCGTGCTCACATCGGTCGCCCGTGGCTGGTTTCATCCCGCCCTGCTGCCCGCCTCGCTCGACGCGAGCGCGTGGACCGACCTGCTCACGGACGCCTCGCACCGGCTCGCTCTGCGCAACAGCCTCGTGCTCGGCAGTGCCACCGCCATCGTCGCCACGGCGCTCGCGCTGCCGCTCGGCCGGTCGGCGGCGTACAGCACGCGCGCCATCCGACGCACGGTCGCGCTGCTGGCGTTCACGGCGCTCGCGCTGCCCCCGGTCGCCCTCGGCACCGGGCTGCAGCTCACCGTGCTCTCGCTCGGCATCGGGGGCACGCTCGGCGGTGTCTTCCTCGCCCATCTCGTCCCGGCGCTCGGCTATCTCACGCTGTTGTTTCTCGGCGTGTTCACGCGATGGGATCACCGGCTGGACGAGGTGGCCGCGACCCTCGGCGCATCGCGCGCCGAACGCTGGCAACGCGTGCTGCTGCCGCTGTTGCGTCGGCCCATCGCCGAGTCGCTCGCACTCGGCTTTCTCGTGAGCTGGGCGCAGGTCGCGCTGACGCTGCTGGTGGGTGGCGGCGCGGTGCGTACGCTGCCGCTCGACGTGCTGGCAATGCTGCAGGCAGGGCAGGACCAGCGCGCGGCCGCCGGTGCCCTCGCACTCGCGATTCCGGCACTGCTGGTGATCGGTGCCGCGCGCGTCGGTGCACGCAACACCGCGGCGGTGGTGGCGTGAGCGCTGCGCTCGAACTCCACGCGCTCGACGTCGTCTTCGGCACTCGTACCGGCGTCCGAGACATCAACGTCGATGTGCAGGCCGGCGACTGTCTCGCCGTGCTCGGCGCGTCGGGCGTCGGCAAGTCGTCGCTGCTGCGCACCATTGCCGGATTGCAGGCCGCCGGCGGGGGTCGCGTCGTGGTGAACGGAACGAACGTCACCATGGAGCCCCCGGAACGCCGCGGGATCGTCTACCTGCATCAGGAGCCGGTGCTCTTTCCGCACCTGACGGTGCTCGACAACGTCGCGTTCCCGTTGCAGGTGCGGGGGGCACCGTCCAGCCGCAGCGCCACAACGGCCGCCGCCTGGCTCGAGCGGTTGCAGGTCGACGAACTGGCGGGCCGCATGCCCTCGTCGCTCAGCGGCGGGCAGCGGCACCGCGTCGCGCTGGCGCGCGCGCTCTGCGCCGATCCGGCCGTGCTGCTGCTCGACGAGCCGCTCGCTTCGCTCGATCCGGCGGTGCGCCGTGATGTGAGGATGGCGCTGCAGGTGGCGCGCACTACCAGCCACGCTGCGATGCTGCTCGTGACACACGACCTGGACGACGCCCTCGCCATCGCGACGCACGTCATGACGCTCCTCCCGACGGGGCACTCGGAGCCCATGGCGCCGCAGGCCCTGCTCCGCTCGCCGCCCACGCTCGAGAGTGCGCGCCTGCTCGGCGTGTACGCCGAGGTGGAGGGTGTGGTGCTGGGAGACGGGAGCTCGGCAGCCTTCCACTGGCTGGGCGGTGCGGTGCCGGCGGCTGGCGCACAGCCTGGACCGGCCATCGCCTGCGTGCGCTCGCACGAGGTCCACGTGCACTGCGGCGCTCGCATCCACGGCCCCGAACTGATCGTGCTGGACCGCCACGAGGCGACGCATGACGTGGTGCTCACCGTCAGGCGCGCCGGTGGCGAGACGGCGGTCGTGCGGGTCGGTGCCGGCGTGACGGCTGCTCCCGGCGACGTGATCCAGGTGTGCATCTTGCACGGTCGATTCTTCGCGCCGGGCTGAGACACGGATGTTCGATCACCTCCTGCGCGGGCTCAAGGATCGCTGGCTCGCACCGGTCGCGCGGTTGCTGCGGCGCGTGCCACCGAACGTCCTGTCGGTGCTGGCGCTGCTGCTCGGCCTGGCCGCGGCGCTGGCGGCGGCGCGGGCGGCATTCGGCGTCGGCCTTGCCCTCTGGCTCGCGAACCGCGTCACCGACGGCCTCGATGGCAGCGTGGCGCGGCTGGCGGACCGGCAGACGGACTTCGGCGGCTACCTCGACATCCTGCTCGATTTCGTCGTCTACGCCGCCATTCCCGTCGGCCTCGCGATCGGCATCGGCGGACGGGACGCGCTGCTGGCGGCGGCGGTCCTCGAGGGGACATTCTTCGTCAACGCCTGCAGCTGGATGTATCTCTCGGCCGTGCTCGAGAAACGTGCATCCGGAGCCGCGGCTTCGGGCGAACTCACCACCGTGACCATGCCACCGGCGCTGGTGGCAGGGTTCGAGACGGTCGTGTTCTACGCGGTGTTCTTCCTCGTGCCCGGGCGCATCGTGCTGCTGTTCGGGCTGATGGCGGCCATGGTCGGGGTGAACGTCGTGCAGCGGCTCGTCTGGGCGCGGCGGGTGTTGTAGCCTGTGCCGTGGCCCGTGGCGCCGCCGGACAGTTCGCTGATCACTCCGACGTGCCGTCGCGTCGTGTTTCCGTCCTCATTGCTCTCATCATCATGCTGATCCGCCGCAACCGCATCGAGCCGCCCTCGTCCGAGATCACGCCCGAGGCCACCTACCTCAACCGGCGCGAGTTCCTCGGCATGGTGGGCAGCATCGGCGCGATCACCGCCACCGGCGCGTTGGCCGAGGCGGTGATCGGTGGCGGCGCGCAGCCGGTGGGGGCGCAGCAGGCCGACGAGGTGACCGACGAGGAGAAGGTCACCAGCTACAACAACTACTACGAGTTCGGCACCGACAAGGAAGATCCCAAGGCCAACGCGCAGCGGTTCCGCACACGCCCCTGGTCGGTGAAGATCGAGGGCATGGCGAAGAAGACCGGCGACATGCCGCTCGACGACTTCCTGCGTCCCAGCCGAGTCGAGGATCGGACCTACCGCTTCCGCTGCGTCGAGGCGTGGAGTGCCGTGATCCCGTGGCGCGGCATCCCGCTGGCCGACGTGATCCGTCGTGCCGAGCCGCTGCCATCGGCGCGCTACGTCGAGATGACCACGCTTCTCGACCCCGCCCAGATGCCGGGCCAGCGCAGTGCGACCATCAACTGGCCGTACACCGAGGGATTGCGCCTGGACGAGGCGATGCACCCGCTCGCCTTTCTCGCCACCGGCATGTACGGCAAGACGCTGCCCAACCAGAACGGCGCCCCGCTGCGACTGGTGGTGCCGTGGAAGTACGGCTTCAAGAACGTCAAGGCGATCGTGAAGCTGAAGTTCACCGACCGCCAGCCGACCAGCACGTGGATGCTCGCCGCGCCCGACGAGTACGGCTTTTACGCCAACGTGAACCCCACCGTGGATCACCCGCGCTGGAGCCAGGCGCGCGAGCGTCGGCTGGGTGACATCCTCCGCAAGCCGACGCTGATGTTCAACGGCTACAGCCAGGTGGCCTCGCTGTACGGCGACATGGACCTGCGCCGGAACTACTGAGCCGGAACTGCTGAGCCGGCGAAGCACGTGACCGCGGCCGTCGCAACACCCGCGCGCATCAAGCCGCGCGGGCCGCGCATTGCGCGTGCGCTGAAGCCGCTCGTCTTCGTGGGACTGCTGTTGCCGGCCGCCTGGCTGACCTTCGCGCTGCTGACCGACCGCCTCGACGGTGACGTGGTGAAGATCCTCGAGATCGACACCGGCACCATCGCGCTCCGCTGCCTCGCCGCCACGCTGCTCCTCACGCCGCTCCGCCAGCTCACCGGCTGGACGTGGCTCACCACCTATCGCCGCATGCTCGGCCTGTTCGTGTTCTTCTACGCCACGGTGCACATGACGGTGTACTTCGGTCTCGACCTCGAGCTGCAATTTGCCGAGATCTGGACGAGCATCCTCAAGCGACCGTACATCACCATCGGCATGCTGAGCTGGCTCATTCTCGTGCCGCTCGCCATCACGTCGCCCAACGGCATGGCGCGACGGCTCGGTGGTGCGCGCTGGAAGCGACTGCATCAGCTCACCTACGTCGTCGCCGTCACGGCCACGACCCACTACCTGTGGGCGGTGAAGAAGGACACGTTCTGGCCGATCGTCTATTTCGCGATCTTCGCGACGCTGCTGCTGTTCCGACTGGTGCGGTGGCGGCGCGCGGAACGAGCGAACCAGCCCGTACCGGCCGGCGAGCGCTAGCTTGTGCAGGTGTCCACCACCTGGTCCGCCTTCGCGATCACCGCTCCCGGCATCGCTCCCGTCACCGCCGCCGAACTGGCCGCGCTTGGCATCCCGCATGAGCCGCCGACGCCCGACGGCGTCGCCTTTGCGGCCGATTTCCGCACCATCGCACTGGCCAACCTCTGGCTGCGCACCGCCTCACGGGTGATCGTGCGGCTCGGGGAATTCAAGGCACAGGGCTTCGCCGACCTCGAAAAGGGCGCAGCGCGCCTGCCGTGGGATCGCATCCTGCTCCCCGGCCAGCCGGTGGCCGTGCGCGTCACCTGCCGCAAGTCACGTCTCTACCACTCCGACGCCGTCGCCGAGCGGGTGGTGCGGCAGATCTCCAAGCACTTCGGCATCGATGCGCCGGTGGTGCGCCTGACCGACAGCGATGACGACGACGCACCGAGCGGCGAGGCGCAGCGCATACTCGTGCGCATCGTGCACGACGTCTGCACGATCAGCGCCGACAGCAGTGGTGACCTGCTGCACCGCCGCGGCTACCGGCAGGCCGTCGCCAAGGCGCCGCTGCGTGAGACCGTCGCCGCCGCCTGCCTGCTGGCCTGCGACTACGACGGCACCGACGCCTTTCTCGACCCGATGTGCGGCTCGGGCACCTTCCCGATCGAGGCGGCGATGATCGCCCGCGGTCAGGCCCCCGGTCGTGCCCGCCCATTCGCATTCGAGCACTGGCCCGGCGCCGACCGCGACGTGCTCCCCAATCTCCGCCGCGCCACCAGGGCCGCCGGCTCGGATGCGCCCAACCTGGTGATCGTCGGCAGTGACCGCGATCCGGGCGCGATTCGCATGAGCCGCGAAAACGCCGCCCGCGCCGGTGTGGACGCGATGATCCAGTTCGAGCAGGTCACCCTCGACGCCCTCGAGCCGCCCACCGACACGGGTCTCTGGTGCAGCAACGCCCCCTACGGCCGCCGCGTCGGCAACGTCGATGCGCTCACGGGGCTGTTCGTGCAGATCGGCAAGCTCGCCCGCGGTGTCTTCGCGGAATGGCGCGTCGCGCTGCTGCTGGCGGAGCAGTCGCACGTGAAGGCGCTGCAGTCGCCGACGACGGAGATCCTGCACACACGCGTCGGCGGAATTCAGGTTGGGTTGCACGGGATCGAGATCTGACGCGGCTGCTGCATCGTCAGCGGCAACGGCAACTTTAACTGCAACTGCAACTGCAACTGCAACTGCAACTGTATCAACGCAAAGGCGCAAAGGACAACGGAAAGGCGCAGAGCGTTCGCGCGGGAACGCCGCGGTCGGTGGGTCTCGAACAAAGCCTTTTTTGGAACTGCGAACTGCAACGGCGAACCGCGACTGCATGACGCGGAGTCGCGGAGTCGCGGGGGCGCGGAGTCGCGGGGGCGCGAGGGCGCAACGCTGTCGGTGCGCGCGAGAGGGTGTGTCAGGAAGTTTGTGTATGAGCCGCGTTGGGGATCATGCGCGATCTGGGACGCGGGCGCCGAAGAGCACCTTGAAGTGTGGGAGTGCCGCGCCCCAGATCGGCGCGGGTTGGGGTTTCCACTTCTTGTGAATGT
>JANNXU010000084.1:0-143276 GCA_031409715.1 Gemmatimonadaceae bacterium
CCGTCACCGCGTGGCAGAGACCTCGCTCCGTTCGCGGCTGAGGCGAACGGCACGTGCCGGGCAACATGCGTAGGATTGTATTGTGCGTATATCAAATCCGGCCCGGACCCTGTCCGTCACCGACGCCGCCCGCCGATTTGCCGACGTCGTCAATCGGGCGCTCTACTGCTCGAACCAATACTGCAAGCGTTTCCTGACCAGCCGTGAGGGCTCACGTACGGGGGAGGGTGACATACGATTTCAGCGACCGTTCTCGCGCACAAACCGCTCAAAGACGTCGGTGCCATGCAACGGGCGAAGACGCGGATCCATCTTGTAGAACTCCACCGAATAGCCCTCCTGCAGGCCGCGCTCCAGCCAGCGCATGGCGCTGGCCGTATCGCCGCTCTGTGCGAAAACGGTTGCGACCCTCCACGCTGAGAAAAGCTGCGGAATCGTGTCTCGTCCGACCGTAGGCGGAGCACTCTCGATGACGGAAGTTACGAGAGAGATCGCCTCACTCTTCCTGCCGACATTTGCATAGGAGTACGCGAGCATGACCATCATGTCTGGGGACCAAGATTTTCGTCTCAGGCTCGCAATTCTCTTTGTCGGCCAAAGCGCAATGAGGGAATCCGAGTATGCGCGCGCCAGCGCCGCTCCGCGGTATCGAAGCGCGGCGTCGATTTTGCAATCGTAGTAAAATGCGCTGTCCGGAAACGATGCGACGCGCTGTTGATCGGCAGAGCGGCCGAGTAGCCAGCCGCCCAAATCGCGGCTCCCAAGCGCCATGTTGCATGTCACGAACGTGCTTGGCTTGCTCAAGTTCTGCAACGCTCGCTGACTCGCCAGCGCAAGTGCGATCGAGTCACCTCGTAACAGGTGAACGGTAATCAGTACGTACCAGCCACGTTCGTCAGTGGAGTCGATTGAAACGATCGCTTCGCCAAATCTTTCGGCGTCCGCCCATCGGCTCTTGCTGATGCTCCTATCTGCAGCGATAAGGGCAATTTCGCGCGAGCGTGGGTCCAGTTGCGCAGCACGGATGGCCAATGCACGCGCGCTATCTGGATACCACCACCGGAGGAGGTTGCTCGCATACGCGAGCGTTCTGGCAGAGTTCTGGTCAAACAACAGCGCTTGCGTAATGAAGCGTTCCGCTGCGACGCGATCCTTGTCGAAGAAATGCGCGATATACGCGGCGTAGAGCAGGACTTCTGGATCGCGAGGCGCGCGTCGCAGTGCCATACCCAGAACCTTTCTCGTCGTCGGTTCGACTAACGAGTCATTCGTACCATCGCCCAGTAGGGTGGTGTGTGCTCTTGTGAGTGCACTCCACGCCTCCACAAAGTTAGAGTCAAGTGCGATTGCAGCATTGAGTTCACGAATTGCGCGACGATTGACTTCTGGATTGAAGTCAGCCGCGATTCCTGCGGCAGCGAAGATCTGCTCCGCGCGCAAGTACGCTGCATATGCCTGCGGATTGCTCGTGAACCGCCGCTTGAGCTGCACACGTTCCGCCGGCAAGACCGCCACCTCCATCGCCTGCGCCACATCGGTCGCAATGCTCCCCTGCGCCGTGAACGGATCGTCAAGCGTCACGTCCACCGGCGTCCCCGTCCACGCAATCGTTCCCGCTTTCGTGTCGACAAGCGTCGGCGTCACTCGCGCCCGCCAAGCCCCCGCGCCATCCTTCGCCCAGCGCACTACGCCTTCCAGGAGATACCGCACTCCAAGTTCCTTACCAATCTGCTGCGCCGGCTTGGTCGTCCCGCGATACGTCGCGGCGCTGCGCCGGTCGATCACCAGCAGCGACGAAAGACTCGCGAGTTTTGACGTGACCGCATCCGTCAGGCCGTCCGTGAACGGTTGCTGATCCGCTGGGCCGGCGTGCTCGAATGGCAGCACGGCCATCATGACCGGGGCGAGCGCTCCCGTCGTGGTCGCGGCGTCGCGCGTCGTGCCACGCCACCACATGCCCGATGCAACGACCGCGAGCGTGACGAGTGTGGCGACCGCGATGACGCGACGCGGTGCGCGCGCGCTGGTGGGCGACGCGTTGGTCCGCTGCTGTCCGTCCTGCAACTGCTGCAGCACCGCAGTCGCCGAGCCAGGCCGGTCGTCGGGATCCTTGGCGAGGCACTGCAGGACAAGCGCCGCGATTCCGGGCGATACGGTGGTCGTTGGAGGGAAGGAGGCTGGCGTCTCCGTCAGGTGCGCTCGGAGCAGCTGCTGCGGCGACGTCCGTGCGGCGAACGGGTGCTGCCCTGTCAGCAACTCGTATGCGACGACACCCCACGCGTACAAATCGGCGCGCTGATCAGTCGCTGGGTCGCCCGCTGCCTGTTCCGGCGCCATGTACGCCGGCGTCCCGAGCGACGTCCCGGTGCGGGTGATGCCGCGGTCGGCTTGGGCATCGTCGTCCACCGTACGCGAGACCTGCAGTGCCTTGGCGATCCCGAAGTCGGTCACGACCGCCGTGCCGCTCGAGAGCAGGATGTTCTCCGGCTTGATGTCACGGTGCACGACACCGCGCGTATGCGCGTAGGCCAGCGCCTGGGCGACGTCGCGGAGCAACGCCAGCGACTCGTCGATCGGCAGCGGCCCCCGCGTCATCCGGTCACGCAGCGACGCGCCCTGTACGAAAGGCATCGTGTAGTATGGCAAGCCGTTCGCGGTCACGCCGGCCGCGTGTACCGGCACGATGTGCGGCTCCTGCAGCGCGGCGGCCAGTCGGATCTCGCGCTGAAACCGCTCGACGCTGAGCCCCTCGGCGACCTCGGACGAGAGCACCTTCACGACCACGTCGCGCCCGAGCGCCTCATCGCGCGCCACGAAGACCCGCGACATCCCGCCGCCGCCGAGCTCAGACGTGAGCGTGTACGCCTGTCCGAGCGATGCTTGAAGTGTCTCGCGAAGCGGATCGGTCATCGGCCTGAGCGGTCGGGGAGGTCTACCGCAAAAACGTAACCTCAAGTCTTCCATCACGGGCGACGGCCACGGATGCGACGGCCCGAGTGCGTGCGCGTCGCGGGCATCGGCCCGTCGGAAAGTGCGCAGGTGGTCTCTCGGATGCGATCAGGCGACCGTGCTCGTCCGCGAAAGCATGTGGCGCATGCGTCGACGCTCGACACGACGCATCCCAGACATTCCGCCAGCGTCGTGCACTCGGCAGCGGATGACGCCCGCTGTTCGCCTTACCGAGCGCGAGTCCGCGCCAATGCCCACGTCGCGTGTTCGCGCAGCAACGGATCGTCGTGCTGGAGCATGGCCTCAAGCAGTGGCACGTCGTCGTCGGTGCCGACGTTTCCCAGCACCACAGCTGCGTTTCGCTGCAACCCCCGCAGCTTCGCCAGTTTCATCGGCGAATACTTGAACGCGGCACTGAACTCCGCCTGCGACACTTGCAACAGGTCCCTCGCAAGCGTCCGCGCATCCTTGTCGGCGAATACGGGACGCGCATCGAACGCATGCTCTGTGAGCTGTTCGGAAAACTTCACATTCCACGGACAGCAGGTGTCGGTATACCCTTTTTAAGATCGTCCTCTTGACGGGTCGTCGCACGCGGTCGCCGCGTGGTCGCTAGTCGGCGGAAGTCACGCGTGCCATCAGCGGAAAATCCGAGGGCTGCCTGATCGACGCGACGGCAAGGTCGACGTCCAGCAGCGGCCAATACAGGTGATCTGCCGACGGCCACTCCACCGTCGTGATCTGCTCGATGGTCGCCGCACGGAACCACGGGAACTCGGCGAAGGGGATATGCAACTCCTCGTTACCAAGCAACAGCCAGAACCCATGTCGCGAGACGTGGGTGACCTCAGTGACCGAAGTGGCGGACCCAGGCATCACGAATCTCCTCCAGATGACGACGGACAACATCCTCGGCCTCGGCGACCTGCCGCGGCGACATGCCGACGACCACGCTGGTCGCCAGCTCCGGCTCGATCCAGAACTTCGCTTCACCGTCCGGATGCGACACGTGCACATGCATGCGCGACTCCTCACGGGAGAAGAAGAACAGGCGGAACGGACCCTCGCGGAGGATGGTCGGGGACATGCCCGGAAGCTAGCGGTCCCGGAGGTTGTCGAGCACCACCGCCGCATTCCGCTTCAGCCCCGCCAGCTTCGCCCGCTTCATCGGCGACTTCCGGAACACCGCGCTGAACGCGTCCTGATCTAGCGCCAGGATGTCCGTCGCAAGCGTCACGGCGTCTTTCCCCGCAATGAACTCCCGCCGCGCAAACGGCGAATCCTCCGCCAACGCCTGCGAGAACTTCACATTCCACGGGCAGCAGCTCTGACAGATATCACACCCATACACCATCCCCCCCACCCCCGCCCGCAACCCCTCCGGTACCGCCCCCTTCGCCTCGATCGTCAGATAACTCACACACCGCGTTGCATCCAGCACCCGCGGCGCCACGAACGCCTCCGTCGGACACGCCACCAGACACCGCGTACACGTCCCGCAATGATCACTCTCGAACGCCGCATCCGGCTCCAGATCGAGCCCCAGCAACAACACGCCAAGAAAGAAGAACGACCCGTGCCCCGGTGAAATCAGCATCGTGTTTTTCCCGAACCACCCCAGCCCCGCACGACGCCCCAGGTCCCGTTCCAGGATCGGCCCCGTGTCCGTGTACGCCTTCCCCGGCACCACGAACCCCAGCTCCGCCGACGCCCAGTCCTGAATGCCGCGCAGCATCGGCACCAGCACGTCGTGATAGTCGTCGCCGCGCGCATAGCGCGCCACCGGACCATCCGGCTCGCGCCCGCCGTAGTTCACGCCGATCACCAGCGCACTGACGGCGCCCGCGACGGGACGCGTCGAATCGCGCCGCGTCTCGGCGCCGCGCTCCAGGTACGCCATCTCGCCGGCATAGCCGTTCGCGATCCAGTCGTCATAGGCGCGCGCCGTCTCCATCGGCCCCAGCCGGCACACCCCCGCCAGCATCGCCCCGCGCGCGTACGCCTCGGCCTTCAGCCGGTGCGCAAAGCCATCCGGCGCGCAAGGCGTCACCGCGGCACCTACTGCGGCAGCCGCCACGTCCACCGCGCATAGTTCGCGATGTCGTCCACCGGCGGCACGGCGTCATGCGTGCCATACGCCGTGTGCATCCGCCACTGCACGTACTCCCACGCCGGCAGCGGCAGGAACGGAAACCGCGCCTGCCAGTTGCGCCGGCGGAACCGCCAGCCCACCAGCAGCAACGGGCCGATCAGCGACGGTTCACGCACACAGCGCCACACGAGCGCCATCACGAGGGCAGGCCAGGACATGGCGACAATCTAGCCAGCACCGGCCGCGGCCACACGCGGTGCGGAGGGCATCGCCGCCGCCGCACCGCGTGTGGCGTCAGGGCGCCGGTCGCGCGCCCTGCAGGAACAGGTACCGCGCCCGTGGCTCCGCGTCGACGACGCTCCGCACATCGAGTCGCATCCGCTGCACACCACCCGACACGTCCGCCTTGCCGACGGGCCACGCCGGTAGGCCCGGACCGTTTGGGTTGCCCGTCGTGATGAAGTTCACGAAGTACGCCATCGCCGTCGTCGAGACCGCGCGGTCCTCGTCGGTCCACGCATAGACCGGATTCCCCGGCAGGTTGCCCATCACGTACTCGATCTCGGCCGAGTGCGACGCACCCTGCGGAATGGCGCTCCACGCGTTCGCCGCACGGGGACGCTCCGGCACCACCGTCGACGGACGCCCACGCGAGAAGTAGTAGCGATACACCGGCGCCACCCGCGACTGCTCCTCGAGCCACTTCCACGTGCCGAATGCGATCCACTGATCGCCCGCGAGGTCGGTGGCGGCCTGCGCGATCTCGGGCGTCGTCGTGCCGCCGTACACCGTGCGCGCCTCGGCCGCGCGGGCGCCGAACATCTTCTGCAGTGCCGAGTCCAGTGCGGCAGACGTGGGCTCGCGCACGATCGACTGACCCGCCATTTCCGCCGAATTCCACCCCGCCAGCAGCGGCACGTGCGCCTGCCTGCCCTCGGCGAAGATCGTGGCGGGCGCGTCCGGAAGGAACAGACCATCCACGTTCGGGCCGAAGCGCGGCACGCCATCACGCCCGGAGGCGGCAAGCAACTCGTGTGCGGAGAGTGCGCGCAATTGCGTGAGCGACGGTGCGCCGACCGCCCGGCCGAACGTCTCGCCCATCACCTGCGACTCGGCCGCGCGCTGCTGCGGCAGCGTTCCGCCCAGCAGCGATCCGCTCTCGCCGATCGCTCGCGCAAAGAGCCCGCGTGCCATCGGCGACGCCATCTGCGCACTCACCGAGAACGATCCCGCCGACTCACCCGCGATCGTCACCTGCGCCGGGTCACCGCCGAATGCGGCGATGTTCGCCTGCACCCAGCGCAGCGCCGCGGTCTGGTCCATCAGGCCGTAGTTGCCCGAGGCCCGCGCCCCCGATTCCGTTGCCAGCCCCGGGTGCGAGAAGAACCCGAAGATGCCGAGCCGGTAGCTGAGCGTGACGACCACGATGCGGCGCTGCGCCATCGCCTTGCCATCGTAGCGCGGCTCCGACCCGTCGCCGCCCACGAACCCGCCGCCGTAGAAGTACACGAGCACCGGCATGCGCTTCGCCGCGCCCGGCGCCGATGTCCAGACGTTCAGGTAGAGACAGTCCTCGCTCGTGCCGGCGTTGCGGAACACCATGTCCGAGAAGATGCGCGCCTGCATGCACTGGTCCGCGAAGCCCACCGCCGGGCGCACGCCCGTCCACGCCGCCGCCGGCTGCGGCGGCTTCCATCGCAGCCCCCCCACCGGCGGCGCCGCGAACGGAATGCCCGCAAACCGCGCGATGCCACCCTCCAGTGCGAGCCCCTGCACCCTGCCTGCCCCAGTGCGCGCCACGGGTCCGGCCTGCGCCTGCGCGCCGGACGACAGGAGGCCAGCGCACATCAGCACGCCGCCGAACGGTCGAACAAAGGATCGCAACACCACGGATTGGTCCAGGTCAAAAAGAAAAACACGAAATGACGTCACACGAAGACACTCGACGAGAAGCATCACGACACGCCGCGCCAGCGGAGCACAGCAGTCCGGCTGTTCCCCATGCCAACCCACGCACATCGCAGATCCACCCCAGCGCCAGACCACCTCTGCGCTTTTCAGTTTCCTCCGCGCCTTGGCGTCACCGCTGTTGCCCTTCCGCCCAGCAACACCCCGGGCCCCTACTTGAGCGAGAACGTCACCTTCACCACCGTCGTGATGTCCTTCTCGATGCTCGTCACGTCGTTCATCCCGTAATCCGACACCTCTGTCGAGTACCGCGGCGTGATCTGCACCACACCGGTGCTCGCACTGCGCACGCTCCCGACGTCGGCACCGGCAGCCTTCGAGATCACGTCGGCCCGCGCCCGCGCATCACGCGTCGCCTCGCCCATCATCTGGATGCGCAACTCGGCCAGCTTCGTATACAGGTACTCCGGTGCCGACGCCTCGAGTGGAATCCCTTCCCCCGCCAGCGCACCCGCATCCCGCGCGAGCGTCTCGATCGCACGCGGATCGAACAGCCGCACTTCCACACGCTGCGACACCTTGTAGCCCGCCACCTGCCCGGTCTCCTGCCCGTCGCTGTTCACCGCCATCATCCGGTTCGTCTCCACCGGACGGAGCGTGATCACGCTGTCAGGCAGCCCGCGCGCCTTCAACCACGCGCGCACCCGACTGCCGTACCCGCTGACCTCCGCGTACGACCCCGCGACGGTCGGTGACTGCACGGTCACGGTCCCTTTCCATATGCCAAGGTCCGCCATGATCGGCCGCCGCGCACTGCCGGTCACCTCGATCACGTCGGTCTTCCGGCCCACGTCACGCGCGGCGCTGCCCAACAGCACCGCACTCACCACAATCGCCACCGCCACCGCCACCAGCCCCACCGTCGATCCGCGGTTCTCGCTCATTCCCCTCTCCAGTGAAGTACCCACGACCTGGCATCGATGCCGGAGCATCGAAAGGTCGCGGTTGCTGTTCCAAATACTCACTGCCACCCGCCGCTCCTGTCCGCAACGGCGCCAGACCCCTCTGCGCCGTTCCGTCCCTCGGCGCCTCCGCGGTGATGCTGCGCAGTTCCTACACACCACCGTGCCGCATGGCTCCTACACGACAAAGTGCCGCATGGCACCTACACACCAAGGTGCCGCATGGCACCATGAAACACCTCCACCGTCCGCCGCCACGGCGCCTCGGACCCCATGGTGGTCAGCATCGGCACCAGCATGTGATCCCGGTGCAGCGCCCCGTGCGACGACCGGTGCGGAATCGGCTCAAATCGCCCCCGGTAGTCCCAGTCCCGCGTGGCGCTCAGGATGAAGTCGCCCGTTCGCGCACAGTCGTTGAGCGCCAGGATCTGCACCAGCGCGTCGGGATAGTCGGTCGCCCGCGTCCGCTCCCACGCCTCCACCTCGCTCACGCCGTGCACGTCGCCCAGGCCCAGCGGGTCACCGGTGCCGCAGGTGTAGTGATAGCGGTCGCCGCGGCGGTGCAGCATCGCGTTGCCACGCCCGCCGCCGCCGCGGATCTCGACGGTCTGCGCGTCGTGCGGCAGCAGCAGCAGGTCCACCGACGGGCGCGTCACCAGCATCGCCGCCGTCTCCTCCCACCGCTCCCGCAGCCGCGGCCAGAAGGGACGCGTCCGCGACTCGAGCTCCACGAACAGGTGCGCCATCGCATTGCCGCTGACCATCACTGCCATTTCCGGATCGCGCACCCCGAAGATCTTCGGATGCGTCAGCACGCGCAGCTGCAGCTCGTCACGGAACAGGTCGGCCAGGTCGTCATGCGCCTGCACGTTCACATGCCCATGGTCACTGACCACGAACAGCGCGAGATCGTCATGCCAGCCATCCTGCCGTGCCGCGGCCTGCACGTCGTGCACGAAGCCGTCCACGATCGTCAGCGCCGTGCGGACGATCGGGTCCTGATGCCCCACGCTGTGGCTCGTCTTGTCCACGCCGCAGAAGCTCGCGAACGTGAAGGGCGGGCGCTCCGCCCGTACCCGCGCCAGCATCTCGCGTGACAGCGCACGATCCACATCCAGCCACCCGGCCACGTCGCCGCGGAAGTGCGTGTAGCCGGCCCGCAGCGCGAAGCGCACGGTGTTGGTGAGCTTGTTCCGGTGCGGCAGCCCGCGGCCGATCATGTTCATCATCGCCAGGCCACCGCCGGCGCGCTCGAAGGCCGTCGGACGCTCGCGCGTGAGGTCACGGTCCACCTTCCGCATCTCGCTGCCGATGTAGCTGCGCGTGTAGTGCGGCCAGGCGGTGTCGGCGCGGCTCCGGTCGAACCACCGCAGCCCCGGCAGCCCCACATGCCCGGGGTGCTCGCCCATCAGGAAGGGCACGTACGCCGGACCCGTCACCGACGGGAATACGGTCGTCAGGGTGTGCAGCCCCTGTGCCGCGCGCAGCGCCTGCAGCGCCGGCACTTCACCCGCATCGATCGCCGCCGTGAGCGTATCGGGGCGGACGCCGTCGGCGACGACGATGATGACGTGGGGCACGCGGCCGGGTGCGGGAGAAGGGCGCTCAGCCGCAGGCGTGCGAAAGAGTGCTGGAACCGTGGCTACAATTCTACCCGGCACAGCGCCGGCGCGGATGCGCTGGCCACGCCACCGCCTCGTCATCAGCCCCGCCGTCATGCCCGCCAAGCGCGTCACGCAGCCTGTCGCCACGCCCAGGTCCAAGCCCGTCAAGCCCGCCAGGCCCGCCACGTCCGCAACGCCTGCTGCGAGGCCCGCCCCCGCCAAGCGGCGCCCCGCGCGCGCCCCCGGCGTCAAGACCGCCGGTGGCAAGTCCGCCACGCAGGAGACCCGCCAGCGCGCCGAGCAGGCGTCGCTCGCCGGCACGATGGAACGGCACCTCGAAGGCAACCGCAGCGCTGGACGCGACACGCCGCTCAACACCACCACCATCTCGCCCACCAAGCGACCGCTCACGACGCCCGTCAAGCCCGCCGGAGCAGCCCGGCGGTCGGTGCTCATCCAGCCACGGGTGGACACCGACATCCGCGACTTCGTCCCGCTCACCGAGGACGCCAAGCTGCTCCAGGCCCCCGGCCCGCGCGACGATTTCACGCGCACCGACCCCTGGCGCGTGCTCCGCATGACCGGCGAGATCATCGAAGGCTTCGATGCGCTCGCCAGCGTCGAGAAGGGTGTCTCGATCTTCGGCTCGGCGCGCACGCCCCCGGATGACCCGCAGTACATCGCCGCCACCGAAGTCGCGCGACTGCTCGGCGAGGCGGGGTTCACCATCATCACCGGCGCCGGCCCCGGCATCATGGAGGCGGCCAACCGGGGCGCCCGTGAGGCCGGCGCACCCAGCGTCGGCTGCAACATCGAGCTCCCGTTCGAACAGGGCGCCAACCCCTACGTCGACACCCTCGTCAGCTTCCGCTACTTCATGGTGCGGAAGACGATGTTCATCAAGTACAGCAACGCCTTCATCTGCTTCCCCGGCGGCTTCGGCACGCTCGATGAACTGTTCGAGGCGGTCACGCTCATCCAGACCGGCAAGATCTTCCAGTTCCCGGTCGTGCTCTTCGGCACGCACTACTGGGCCGGACTGGTGCGCTGGCTGCAGTCGCGCGTACTCGGTGAACGGAAGATCAGCCCCGGTGACCTCGACCTGCTGCTCCTCACCGACGATCCGAAGGAAGCGGCGCGCGCCGTCATCGAGGCCCACACCGCGCAGACGCGCGATCGCCAGAAGGTGGCTCGCTGATGGACGGGCTGCAGCGGCTGGACCGGATGATCAAGCTCATGATCGCCGTGATCAGCCTTGCCGGTCTGACCTTTCTGGGACTGCGGGTGATGGCAGGGAAGTCGTTCCGCGTGAATGTGCAGCAGGAGTGCGCCGCTGCGGGCCGCATCTATGACGTTGACCGGCATACCTGCCTCCCGCGCTGACGCCAGCCACGACGCGATGCCCCACACGCCACCACTCGCCAACATCCCCGTCTGGGACGACGACCCGGACTGGCGGCCCCACCCGCCGCTCGCCGGTGACGCTTCCTGCGACGTGTGCGTGATCGGGCTCGGTGGCAGTGGGCTCGTCGCCGTGCGTGCACTGCGCGCCGCAGGGGCGCAGGTGATCGGCATCGACGCGCAGGACGTCGGCGCCGGCGCCGCCGGTCGCAATGGTGGACTGCTGCTCGCCGGTCTCGCGGACTTTCATCACGATGCCGTGCGCACGCTCGGCCACGATGCGGCAGTCACGCTCCATCGCCGCACACTCGTCGAGTTGCAGACGGTGTTCGACGAGTTCCCGGGCATCGCACGGCGCACGGGATCGCTCCGCATCGCCGCCTCGCCTGCCGAAGTGATCGACTGCCGTGCGCAGCTCGCGCAGATGCAGGCCGACGCGCTGCCGGTCGAGTGGTACAGCGGTCCGGAGGGCGAGGGACTGCTGTTCGCGTGTGATGGCGTCATGCAGCCGCTGGCACGCGTCCGTGCACTCGC
Organism: Gemmatimonadaceae bacterium; assembly: GCA_031409715.1. Lineage (GTDB taxonomy): Bacteria > Gemmatimonadota > Gemmatimonadetes > Gemmatimonadales > Gemmatimonadaceae > JACMLX01. The sequence continues at coordinate 11,451 of JANNXU010000084.1, forward strand.
GCGCCTGGCACGCCAGGAGGGCGCGCGACTGCACTCGCACACGCGCGCGCACGTGGTCACGGGCTCGACGGTCCTCACACCGGCGGGCACCATCACCTGCGGACGTGTCATCGTCGCGGTCGATGGTCGCCTCGAGCAGCTGTTGCCGGAGCTCGCGTCGCGCGTGCGCACCGCGCGGCTGCAGATGCTCGCCACCGCCCCCGCGCACGATGTGCACGTCCCGCGACCGGTGTACTGGCGCGACGGCTACGAATACTGGCAGCAGCTGCCCGACGGAACGCTGGCACTGGGTGGCTTCCGCGATACCGCGGGCGATGACGAGTGGACCGGCGACGGCCAACCGTCGGCCGACATCCAGCAGCGGCTCGAACGCTTCCTGCGCGAGCACATCGGCACCGCGGCGCCGATCACGCACCGCTGGGCGGCCAGCGTCAGTTATTCGGAAAGCGGCGCACCGGTCTGCGAGGAGGTGCGCGCGGGGGTGTTCGCGATCGGTGCCTACTGCGGCACCGGGAACATCGTCGGCGCGCTCTGCGCGCGCGACGCGTCGGCGTGGGCCATCCGGACGCTGCCCGGCTGACCCACGCCGCAGGTGATCACATCGGTGGTGCGCCCATCCGCTGACGCATCTGCGCGGCAGCCTCGGCCTCGGCCGCCATCATCTCCTTTACGTTCGTGTCCCACTTCGGCTGCTGCGCCGGTGTGAGCACCGCGCGTGCCAGCCCGAACTCCTCGGTCCGCATCGCGGTCATCCCTTCACGCATCTTCATCATCCCGGCCATGTCCGGCGCGCCGCCGCTGGCACGAGCCGCCATCATCGCCTCGCGCATGGCGGTGTTCGCGGTCGTCATCTTCTCACGGTACATCGTCTCGATCTTGGTGAGCGAATCCTTCTGCACCTGCGTCAGCCCCTCGATGCCAGCCAGCGGCTTCTCGAGCATTGCCATCGCATCGGGCGCACGGCGCTGACCGCCACCCGGCGGGCCACCCTGCGCACCCGCCGTCACTGCCGAACCGATCATGAGCGCCGCCATCAGGGCAGCTGCACGCATGGAACGCATCATCCGAATCTCCGAAGAGGTATTGAGGTCCTGTCCCGCCACACACCCGGTGGCGCGGCGTCGGGCACAGCCGAAAAGTGGCCGGTGCCGACAGGAGAACGTACCCCGCACCCGGCCGGATCGTTGGAGCCCTCCGGGAATCCGCGGCCCGGCTCGGCTTGACACCACCGGCATGCCGGCCTATCCCTCTCCCCACAACCGAACACCGTGGTCATTTGCCGCTGATTGCCGCCACGTAAAAGAAGGTGCTAAACCGTGATTGCGCGGCGGCCTGTAACCGTCGGGCGTTGTGTCGGGTCGGTCCCGTCACGGTCGCCAGGCGGACCCCCGCTCTGAGGACCTGCGTGGCTGACCAACCCGAACGCCCTGTCCGACCGCTCCATCCGGAAACGCTCGCCATCCGCACCCAGACGCCCCGGGGCGCCGAGCGCGAGCACTCCACCCCCCTCTACCTCACGTCGAGCTTCGTCTTCGACGACGCCGAGCAGGCCCGCGCCCTCTTTGCCGAGGAGCTGCAGGGCAACGTCTACAGCCGCTACGCCAACCCCAACACCGACGAGTTCATCGCCAAGATGGCGCTGCTCGAGGGTGCCGAGGATGGCATCGCCTTCGCCAGCGGCATGGCGGCGGTGTTCGGCAGCCTCGCCGCGTATCTGAAGAGCGGCGACCACGTCGTCGCCTCACGCGCGCTCTTCGGCTCCACGCATCAGCTCTTCACCAAGCTCTTTCCGCGGTGGGGCATCACGTCGTCGTACGTCGATGCGGACGCGTCACCCGAGGTGTGGGCCGCGGCGGTGCAGCCAGCCACGCGCCTGCTCTTCGTCGAGACGCCGTCCAACCCCGGGCTGGCGCTGATCGACCTCGACATGCTCGGCGCGCTCTGCCGTGAACGCGGTCTCCTCTTCGTCGTGGACAACTGCTTCACCACGCCGATCCTGCAGCAACCCATCCGTCACGGCGCGCACCTCGTGGTGCATTCCGCGACCAAGTTCATCGACGGACAGGGACGCGTGCTGGGCGGCGTGGTGGTCGGCACCAGCGAGCTGATTGCCGAGCTGCGCTTCTTCATCCGGCATACGGGGCCCGCCATGTCGCCCTTCAACGCGTGGGTGCTGTCGAAGAGCCTCGAGACGCTCGCGCTGCGCATGGATCGGCACTGCAGCAATGCGCTGGCAGTGGCGACGTACTTCGAGGGGCACGCGGGTGTGGAGGCGGTGCGCTATCCGTACCTGCCGAGCCATCCGGGCTACGCCCTTGCCCGGCGCCAGATGACGGCCGGTGGCGGCATCGTCGTGCTCGAACTCGAGGGTGGGCTCGAACGCGCGCGCCGCTTTCTCGATGCGCTCGAGCTCCTCTCGCACACGCCGAACCTGGGCGACGCGCGCAGCATCGTCACCCATCCCACCAGCACCACGCACTCCAAGCTCAGCGAAGCCGAGCGGCAGCAGGTGGGTATCGTGCCGGGGATGGTGCGGATCTCCGTCGGTCTCGAGCATCGCGACGACATCATCGCCGACATCGCCCAGGCCGTGCAGCGGTCGGCATGAGGGAACCGCACGTCCCGGCCGCGCCACCGCCGCCGCGCGCCATTCCGGGCCGCCGTGGGGTATGCTTCAGGGAACGCATCCATTGGCCTTTCTCTCACCGATTCCTGCGCATGCCGCCACTGCATCGTGTCGCCATCACCGCCGCTGCCCTCGCTGGCGCGGCCGTCCTCGCCGCCACCGCACCGTCGGCATCGGCCGCCACGGCGTCGGCGCAGCCCCCCGTCAACAAGTACGCCACGGTCTGCGCCGCCTGCCATCAGGCCACCGGCCTCGGCATCGAGGGGGCCTTCCCGCCACTGGCCGGCTCGGAGTGGCTGAACGGTCGCCCCGACATCCCGATCGCGATCGTCCTGCACGGTCTGCAGGGGCCGATCACGGTCAAGGGGAAGGAGTACAACAGCGCGATGATGGCATGGGGCAGCGTGCTCAATGACGACGATCTCGCCGCGACGCTCACCTACGCGCGCAGCCAGTGGGGCAACAGCGCCGCCCCGATCACGGCCGCACAGGTGCGCGCCGTGCGCGCCCGCACCGCCGCCCGCACGACACTCTGGACCGTCGCCGAACTGAAGGCGATGAAGTAGCGGTCGCCGCGAGCGTCGCGGTCGGAGTTGCAGCGTGCAGTTGCAGGTGCACGTCGCAGGTGCAGCGTGCAGTTGCAGGTTCCAGCGCACGTCGCAACGACCCTCGTTGCGACGTGCGCACTGACGTGACGCCGGTGCAGCGCCGGCGCCCGTCAGCGGTGCGACCCTACACCCACCCGCGCACCTCATGCGCCGTGTACGGTGACTCCAGCGCGGCGATCTCTTCGGCCGTCAGCACCACGTCCACCGCCGCGATCGCATCGTCGAGCTGCGCCAGCGTCGTCGCGCCCACGATCGGTGCCGACACCCCGGGCTTCTGCAGCAGCCACGCCAGCGCCACCTGCGCCATCGGGATGCCACGCCCCTCGGCCACCGCGCGCACCGCCGCGATCACGGCATCGTCGGTCGGATGGTCGTACAGATAGTCCACTGACGCCGCATCGAACGCGGCGCGCGCCGTGGCGCCCCCCGCCTGTACCCGCGGACGCCCCGCCAGCAGCCCACGCGCCAGCGGCGACCAGGGAATGCACCCCACCCCTTCGCTCAGGCAGAGCGGGATCATCTCACGCTCCTCCTCGCGGTAGAGCAGGTTGTAGTGGTTCTGCATGCTGACGAACCGCGCCCACCCGTGGGCGTTGCTGGTAAAGAGCGCCTTCGCGAATTCCCAAGCGTACATGGTGCTCGCACCCAGGTAGCGCACCTTGCCTTGCCGCACCAGCTGGTCCAGCGCGGCCAGCACCTCCTCCATCGGCACGCCGCGGTCGAGGCGATGGATCTGATACAGGTCGATCGTGTCCACACCAAGCCGACGCAGCGACGCCTCGCAGCCCTGCACGATGTGCTTGCGGCCCAGTCCCTTCATGTTCGGGCCCTGGCCCATCGCGAAGTGCACCTTGGTCGCGATCACCACCTCGTCCAGGTTTGCGTACGTCCGCAGCGCGCGGCCGGTGATCTCCTCGCTCACGCCAAGTGAATACATGTCCGAGGTGTCGAAGAAGTTGATCCCCGCCTCCACCGCGCGACGGAAGAACGGCTGCGACTCCTCCTCCTCCAGCACCCAGTTCCTCCACTTCTTTGCGCCGTAGCTCATGCAGCCCAGCGAGAGCCGGGACACGGCCAGCCCGGTGCTGCCGATCGTCGTGTACTTCATGCGTGTTTCCTCGTGGGTGATGTCATGAGAGGGGAAGTGGATGTCGCGGATGACGGCGCCTCGCCGCTGACACCTCGCAGGATGCGGCGGCACTCATGTGCCTGGCTCACGTCGTGGCGCCCGCCTTTCGCACCACCCGGATGAAGCAGAGCCGCGAGTATTCGAATCCGCTCGCCACGCCCGTCAGCGACTCGCCGCCCATCACCGTGCGCAGGATCGTGAAGTCGGAGTCGCCCGCTGCCACGCGCGCCGAGATGCGGGCGATCATCGCACGCACCCACGCCGCTTTCGCCCGCAGCGCTGCGGCCGGGGTCTGCACCAGCCCGCGATGCGCGTCGAAGAGTCGCAGCGGCTCGAGTGCAGCAACGCGGTCCAGCGAGTCGGCCAGCGCCCAGGGGTCCTCACCGTGATGCGCAATGCGCACCGCAACGCCCAGGAACAGGTCACCGCCGAACAGTGTCCGCGTCGTCGCGTCCCAGAACACGTGGTGATCGGTCGCGTGCCCCGGGGTGGCGATGGGCTGCAATGGGTCCGGGTCGAAGGGCCGCACCGCCGACACCAGCGGCGCCATCGGCCGCCAGGTGAGCCGGCGATAGATGCCCACCGGTGCCACGCGGGCGACGAACGGCACCGTCAGCGGCGACAGCCAGATCGGGATGCCCCGCTGGGCCACGGCCTCGATGTTCCCGGCATGATCCTCGTGGTGATGCGTGATCACCACGCCACGCGGCCGGTGCCGGTCGAGCAGCGCCGCGAACTCACTCGCACACGCCGGAATGCCGCTGTCCACCAGAATGCCACCCGACGTCAGGAAGGCGCTCGCAGCGTACCCGAACAGCCGGCTCGTGCGCGACGAGCACTGCCACTCGGTCACCCCGTCGTGCTCGAGGAGCTCGATCACTGCCTGACTCGACCGTGGCAGGGCAGGGGCGCCGGTCCCTCGTTGTGCGCGGATTCCACGATCGGTACCTTCACGAATTGCGCCCGGCCCCCACTGGCCGGGCGACGTCGTTTCCCCACGCAGCGCCGGCCGGACCCATGATCGCAGCCCTCAAGGAAAAGCTCTCCGGAGAAGTCGCCAAGCTCAGGCACGAGCTGACCGTGACCCTCCCGCAGGAGATCAAGAAGGCGGTGGACCATGGCGACCTGCGCGAGAACAGTGAGTATAAGGCCGCACTGGAGCGTCAGCGATTCGTGCAGGCGCGACTCGGCCAGCTCGTCCAGCGGCTCAGCAAGCTCTCGGACATCGACATCACGCAGATTCCCACCGACCGCGTCGGCCTGGGCAGCCGTGTCACCGTCGAGGACCAGGTCACCGAGGAGCGCGAGGTCTATGAACTCGTCTTCGGCGACGGCGGCGAGCTGATCGACGGGCAGGTGAGCATGTCGTCGCCCATCGGGCTCGCGCTGCAGAACAAGAGCGTCGGTGAGATGGCGCTGCTCAAGCTGCCCACGCGCACGCGGCGCCTGAAGATCGTCCAGCTGGTGACCTTCCACGAGATCGACGTCTGACCGCCGGCCGCTGCGCCTGATGCACTCCCGAACGCCACCGCCTGCCGGTGGCGTTCGTCGCGTCGGGCCGGTCGCGCGCCTGCCGTTTCACGCGTCGATGGCGAACAGGCGCGAGGCCTCGCCGTCGAAGGCCAGCGCCGCCTGCGCCACGGTGGCGTCGTCCCACCCGTGCACCCGCCCCAGCAGCGCCGCCACCACCGGCGCCAGTGCTCGGCCGGCATCCGCACGCTCGTACGCGATGGGCATCCGCCGCACCAGCACGTCGGCCACCGTCCACGCCCCCTCCGCCGCCGCCGCCCACAGCACCTCAGCCGGGATGTAGGGCAGCGCCGGATCCAGGCGGTCGCCCAGCATCGGCTCCCGGTCCACCAGGCCCCACACGAGCTGCCACCGATCGCCGTACGCGCGCACCAGTTGCGCGGCCGTCTCGTCGTCCGGAATCACTGCACCGGCGTCGGCGAGCTCCGCCTCGTGCCCACGTTGCCCGGCCCCCGGCAGCACGGCATCGCCCGTCACCGACGCGGTGCGCGAGGTGCGCCCGGCGGCACGCTCCACCACGTCGGCCACCTCTGCCGCCATCGCGCGGTAGGTGGTCAGCTTGCCGCCCGTCACCGAGATCAGGCCCGATGCCGATGTCGCGATCTGATGCTCGCGCGAGGCATCGTTGGCGGCCGTGCCACCCTGCGCCACCAGCGGACGGATCCCCGCCCACGCACTGATCACGTCCGCCTCCGTCAGCCGTGCCGCCGGGAAGAAGTGGTTCGCCGCACGCAGCAGGTACAGCACGTCACGAGTATTCGCACGCACGTCGCGCGGCCCCGACTCGGTCGGCGTCTCGGTCGTGCCGATGATCGTGTGCACCGCCGACGGCAGCACGAAGAAGACGCGCCCGTCATCCGGATGCAGCAGCGTCAGGGCATCGGTCACGGGCACACGCTGGCGCGGCAGCGCGAGATGCACACCCTTGCTGCCGTGCACCTCCGCGTGCGGCACGCCATCGTCGAGGCGGCGGGTCACGTCGCTCCACGGCCCCGTCGCGTTCACGACCACGCGGGCCAGCACGTCCACCGTGCCGCCATGCACCGCGTCCGTCACGCGTGCGCCACACACGCGCCCCGCTGCCGTGTGCAGCATCGCGGTGACGCCCGCATGGTTCAGCGCCACGGCACCCGCCTCGGCCGCCGCCACCACGTTCGCGAGCGTCAGGCGCACGTCGTCGGTGGCGGCATCCCAGTAGCGCGCCCCACCCGTCAGCCCCTCGCTCCGCAGCGACGGCTCCTGCGCCAGAATCGCCGCGCGCGATGCACCAGTATGGGTGCCGACGTTCCGGAACAGCGACAGCGCATCGTAGGCCAGCAGCCCCGCCCGCAGCTTCCAGCGCGGGATGCGCGCCCCGCGATACACCGGCCAGGTGAAGCGCAACGGGCGCACGAGGTGCGGCGCGATCTGCAACAGTGTGCGCCGCTCGCGACTGGCCTCGAAGACGAGGTGCAGGTGCCCATGCTCCAGGTAGCGCACCCCGCCGTGCACCAGCCGCGATGAACGCGACGACGTGCCGCTCGCCCAGTCGTCGCCTTCCACCAGCGCCACGCGCAGCCCACGCAACACCGCGTCGCGCGCCACCCCCGCCCCGGTGATCCCGCCTCCCACCACCAGCACGTCGAACGGTCCATCCTGCAGGGCGCGCCACGCCACCTCCCGCGGCTGGAGGCCGTACGACGGCAGCGGGCGGGGCTGAACGGATGGGAGAGGCGGCACGGCGCGTCGGCAGGTGGGCGAGCAGGACGGTGCGAGCAGGACGGTGCGAGCAGGGCGATACGATGCGGGCGATGCGGCGCACGCCGCGCACCGACCGGCGTGACATGCGTGGCCCATCACCGGCTCGGACGGCTAACTTACCCCGATGTCATCGTCTGGATCGCTCCGCCGCGTCGCCATCATCACGGGTGTCCGTACCCCGTTTTCCAGGGCTGGCACCCTCTTCAAGTCGCTCTCGGCAATCGACCTCGGACGGCTCTGCGTGGCGGAGCTGCTGCAGCGCACCAATCTCGACAGCGCCGACCTCGACGCCATCGTGTTCGGCACGGTGGTGCCGAACATCCAGGCGCCGAACATCGCCCGTGAAGTCTCCCTGATGCCGATGGTGCGCAAGGGCGTCGATGCCTGGTCGGTCAGCCGTGCCTGCGCCAGCAGCAATCAGGCCATCGCCGATGCCGCCGACCAGATCGCGCTTGGCCAGATGGACTGCGTCATCGCCGGTGGCGCCGAGTCGCTGTCGAATGTCCCGATCCTGCACTCCGCCGGCTTCACCGATGTGCTGATGGCCGCCAACAAGGCCAAGAACATCAGTCAGAAGCTGAGCGCCTTCTCCAAGGTGCGCCCGAAGGATCTCGTGCCCGTTGCCCCCGCGATTGCCGAGCCCACCACCGGCGAGACGATGGGCCAGAGCGCCGAGAAGATGGCCAAGCTGAACGGCGTCACGCGCGAGGAGCAGGACGAGTTCGCGCTCCGCTCGCATCGCCTTGCGGCGGCCGGATTGCGCGACGGTCGCCTCGCGGCCGAGATGTTCCCGGTCTACGTGCCACCGCGTTTCGAGAAGATCGCCACCACCGACAACGGCGTACGCGAGGACAGTACGCTCGATGCGCTCGCCGCGCTCAAGCCGGTGTTCGATCGACGCTACGGCAGCGTCACGGCCGGCAACGCGTCGCCGCTCACCGACGGCGCCGGCGCGGTGCTGCTCATGAGCGAGGAGAAGGCGGCGGCGCTCGGTTACACGCCGGTCGGCTATATCCGCTCCTACGCCACCGCCGCCGTCGATCCGGGCGAGCAGTTGCTGCAGGCGCCCGTCGTCGCGGCGCCGCTCGCACTCAAGCGCGCCGGCCTCACGCTCAAGGACATCGACCTGATCGAGATGCACGAGGCCTTCGCGGCACAGGTGCTCAGCAACCTCCGCGGCTTCGAGAGCCGGGAGTGGGCGGAACGCGCCGGCTTCAGCCAGCCCGTGGGTGAAGTGGACCGCGCCAAGCTGAACGTCATGGGTGGATCGCTCGCCATCGGACATCCGTTCGGCGCCACCGGTGCCCGCGTCACGACCACCCTCTGCAACGAACTGGCGCGCCGCGGCGGTCAGTTCGGCATGCTCTCCGTCTGCGCCGCAGGCGGGCTGGGTTTCGTGATGATCGTCGAACGCGCCTGACGCCCCAACACACGCCATGACCGCTCCCGAGACGACGATCCAGCCGCACGCGATCACGATGCAGGTCGAGGACGGCATCGCCGTGCTCACCTTCGACGCCCCCGGCGCCGCCGTGAACACGTTCACCGCCGCCGCGCAGGCGGAATTGCGCGCACTGCTCAGCGACATCCAGCGCGACCCCGCCATCCGCGCCAGCGTGCTCCTGAGCGGCAAGCGTGACAACTTCATCGCCGGCGCCGACATCGAGGCCTTTCTCGACTTCCGCACCGCCGCCGATGCCGAGGCGGCCAGCCGTGCCGGCCACGCGGAGTTTGCCGCCCTCGCCGAGGGCAAGCCCGTCGTCTGCGCCATCCACGGTGGCTGCCTTGGTGGCGGCACCGAGCTCGCACTCGCCTGTCACTGGCGCATCGCCACCGATCACCCGAAGACCGCCATCTCGCTCCCCGAGGTGCAGCTCGGCCTGATCCCCGGTGCCGGCGGGACGCAGCGGCTCCCGGCGCTGATCGGGCTGCAAGCCGCGCTCGACATGATCCTCACCGGCAAGACGGTGCGCGCGAAGAAGGCGCTGCAACTGGGCCTCGTGGACGAGATGGTGCACCCGAGCATCCTCCGCCGTGTGGCCGTGCAGCGTGCCGGCGAGCTCGCGGCCGGCACGCGTCGGCATGAGCGCAAGTCGAAGGGCGCCGGCGAGATGCTGCTCGACGAGAACCCCATCGGCCGCGCCATCGTCTTCCGCAAGGCGAAGGAGAGCGTGCTCGCCAAGACGCGCGGACTCTACCCCGCGCCGCTCGCCGCGCTCGACGCCGTCGCGGCCGGCTACAGCAGCGATGGCGATGGCTACCAGACCGAGGCGCGCCTCTTCGGCGAACTCGCCATGACGCCGGAGTCGCAGGAACTCGTCTTCCTCTTCTTCGCCACCACGGCGCTCAAGCGCGACATGGGCGTGGACGTCACGCCGCTGCCCAGGCCCACACCGGTGAAGAAGCTGGGCATTCTCGGCGCCGGCTTCATGGGTGCCGGCATCGCCAGCGTCGCCGTCCCGGCAGGCACCATCGTCCGCATGAAGGACGCTGACACCGCGCGTGTCGGAAAGGGACTCGCGGCCGTGCGCGACGTGCTGCGCGAGCGCCTGGTCAAGAAGCAGGTCACGCGACAGCAGTTCGACGACCTGATGCTCTCCGTCAGCGGCACCACCGATTACACGGGCTTCGGCAACGTCGACCTCGTGATCGAGGCGGTCTTCGAGGACCTGCAGGTCAAGCACCAGGTGCTGCGCGAGCTCGAGGCGGTGGTGCCGGCGACGACGATCATCGCCAGCAACACCAGCACCATCCCGATCGCCCGCATCGCCAGTGCGAGTGCCCGGCCGGAGCGCGTGCTCGGCATGCACTTCTTCTCGCCGGTGCACAAGATGCCGCTGCTCGAGCTCATCACGCACGACGGCAACGATCCGCAGGTGGTGGTGAGCGCCGTGTCGTACGGCCGCAAGCTGGGGAAGACGGTGATCGTGGTGCGCGACGGGCCGGGCTTCTTCGCCAATCGCGTCCTGTCGCCCTACGTCAACGCCGCCGGCCTGCTGCTGGACGAAGGCGTGTCCATCGAGAGCATCGACGAGGCGCTGGTGAAGTTCGGCTTCCCGGTCGGACCGATCACGCTGGTGGACGAGGTGGGGCTCGACGTGGCGACGAAGGCGGGCGCGATCGTGGCCGAGGCATTCGGCGCGCGCATGGCGCCGAACGAGTCGCTGCAGCGCGTGATCAAGGCGGGCCGGCTGGGGCGGAAGGGGCGTCGCGGGTTCTACGCCTACGACGACACCGGCAAGAAGGGCGGGGTGGACGCCTCCGTCTACGAACTCCTGCCCACGGGGCAGAAGCGGACCACCGTCCCGGCCGAGCAGATCGTGCAGCGCTGCGTCTACGCGATGCTCAACGAGTCCGTGCGCTGCCTCGAGGATGGGATCCTGCGCTCGCCGCGCGACGGTGACATCGGCGCCGTGTTCGGCATCGGCTTCCCGCCATTCCGCGGTGGTCCATTCCGCTTCATCGATCGCATCGGCGCGGCCGCCGTGCTCCGTACGCTGGATGATCTCGAGCGCCTCTTCCCGGGTCGCTACGAGGCGGCGGCGACGCTGCGGCAGATGGCGGCGTCGGGCGAACGATTCTACCCGCAGGCAGGGAAGCCGGTCTGAGCCTGATCCCCGAGCTCAACCGGTCCGACGAGGTGCTGTTACCCGCGTCACCCCTGGAAGACCGCGCCCTCACTGTCCTCCTCGACGACATCGTCCGGCGTTTCGCCGGGTCGATCCGTGCCACGGGGGCACGGTATCGCCTGCCGCCCGGTGAGATCGCGGAGGCGGAGCAGGAGGTGCGCATCCGACTCTGGCGGGTCTGCGGCACCCGTGAGAGCATCGCGCTGCTGTCCGCGTCCTATCTGCAACGTGTGGTCACGACGGCAGTGCTCGACCTGCTGCGCCGTCGCCGCCGCACGGCGACGCACGACCCGGTAGAGGAGTTCCCACTGCCCGAACCCGGGCCGGGACCCGATGCCGACGTCGAAGCAGCGTCGCTCGGAGTGGTGGTTCAGGCCGGGGTCGAGACCCTTGGCCCGGCACGCCGGACCGTCGTGAAGCTCTACCTCGACGGCTATCGCCGCGATGAGATCGAGGCGCTCCTTGGCTGGAGCGAAGCGAGGACTCGCAACCTGCTCTACCGCGGACTCAGCGACCTGCGCGAGTACCTGGTGGCACGTGGCATTGATTGGGGGAGTGCGTGATGCAGCCCGACGACGACGAACTGCAGCGGCCGCCGGAGCCGGCACCAATGCCGGAGCGGCTGCAGCGTGCCTATGCGGCGGCTGTCGATGCGCAACGCCGCTCCGGGGCGGCCGTGCCGATGCCTGCCGACGATGCCGTGGCATCGCTCGCCGATCCGTCGCTGGACGACGAGGCGCGCCTCTCGATCGTCGAGCAACTGCTGCATGGCGCCGATGGCGCAGCGACGCTGGCCCATGTCGTGGCGGCTCGCGGCGCGGTGACGGGAACGGAGGCGTACTTCGCCTCGCAACGCATCGCGTCCTTCGCTGGCGCGCCGTCGGGCAATGCAGCCCGACCGGGCCCACTCACGCGCCTCAAGCCACTGCTCCTCGCCGTGTCGCTGATGCTCGTCGCCGGCACCAGCTGGTATGTGTTCACCCAGCCGGCACCGGGCGACCAGGTGCGCGACCCCGGTTCGCAGGTCGATCTGCTGCCGGTCCCGGCGGTCGCCCCGGGCGCCCCCGTCACCCTCCGCTGGACGCCCCTGCGCGCCGATGGTCGCTACACCGTGGCGGTGCTCGATGCTGCGGATGAGCGCCGGTTCGCCGCCGACACCAACGTGACGCAGGTGGTCATTCCCGCCGCCCGCCTCACGCCGGGCGCCTATCACTGGTACGTGCGCGCGCGCGGCATGGACGGCCGCGAGATCCGCTCGCACGTGGAGAGCTTCATCGTCCGGTGAGGCCGGCGTGGCGGCGCGAAAGGTCTCAGGTTTCCCGATCAGCGATCGCGCTGAACGCTGCCCCGTATGCGCTCGGGCGCCGTGGGCGCTAGGATGCGGCGACGACTGCGCCGGCCCCTCCCATTGAGCTGAGACAACCCAGGCATGTTCCGACGAGACGTGCGCCGTCCCGGTCTCGCCTTTGCACTTGCGGTCATTGCCACCACGGCATCGCCGTCGCGAGCCCAGCGCCCCGCCGCCGCGCCGGACGTCGGGGCGGTTCGCGCCGCCCTCATCCCGCGGATCAATGACGGCACCTTCGCCGGCATCATCACTGCGTGGAGCGCCGCCGACACCCTGCACTACGCAGCGGCCGGCGTCGCGCGCACCGGCGGCGCTGCCATCGATCCCGCCACGATCTTCGAACTGGGTGAGCTCAGCAACATGCTCACCGCCGCCCTCCTCGCCAATCTGGTCACCCGCGGCGAGATCTCGCTCGACGATCCGGTCGAACACTTTCTCCCCGCCATCGCACCACTGACAGCACAGGCGGGGCGCCCGATCACGCTCGGCGATCTCGCCTTCCATCGGTCGGGACTCCCGGAACGCGAGCGATCCGGGGCGCCCGGCACCGCTGCGTCGCTCAACCTCGCCGCCGTCGCGCGGATCCGCCTCCGCTCCACCCCGGGCTCGCAGTACCAGTTTTCGCAGCTCGGGATCGCGCTGCTGGAACGGGCGCTCGAGCAACACCTGCACGCCCCGCTCGCCGATGCCGTGTCTGCACGCATCCTCAGCCCACTCCACATCACCGGAGTGACGATGCGTGCCGAGCGCAGCGTCGTCGGCCTGCGCGCCACCGGTCACACCGCCGCCGGTGCGCCCGTGGCGTCGCCTGCGGTGACGTCGCTGCGCTGGCGCGGCTCGATGACCGACCTGTCCCAGTTCGCGGCCATGGCGGTCGACACCGTTCGCGGGCCACTCGCCAGTACGTTTGCTCTCATGATGCGCTCGCGCAGCCCCGGTCCCGACCCGTCGCTCCCCGTTGCACTCGGCTGGCGCGTGCTGCGACTCGACGGCCGCGATATCTACTGGCACGATGCACAGGACGCCCCGGGATTCTCGTCGTACATGGCCATCGACCCCGCCCGCGCCCGCTCGGCGACCGTCCTCAGCAACACGGCGGTGCCCGTCGACGCCATCGCCGGTCAGCTGCTGCTCGGTCGCGTTCCCGTCATTGCCGCGCGCGCGAGCGACGCGCCCTCGTCACGTTCCCGCCGTCCCCAATGAGTCTGTCGATCTCCCGCGCCACCGTCGTGATCGTCGCGTTCGCCGCCGTGGCGAGCGCCTGTACCCCAGCCGATGGCGCCGTGAAAGGCACCGGCGCGCGCGACGGTGTGACCGTCGCGCTCGTCTACCCGGTGGGTTTCGTGAAGGTCGGCGACCGCCGCATCATCTGGCAGAGCGCCCCGGAAATCTCGCGGTACGAGGTGGTCATTTCCGACTCGGTCGAGACGCCCATCTACCGCGCCGTCACCACCGACACGCAGGTCGTGCTGCCGGAGTCGTTCCGGTATTCGCTGTCGCAGAACTACCGCTGGTACGTGACCGCCTACCGCGACGCCGACTCGACGGCATGGCGCTCCCCGGTGGCGATCTACCGCCTCGAGGGCGAGGGTCGCCGCATGCCACCCATGCCGAAGCCGTGACGGGCGCACGATCGGCGGCGCCTCGCAGCCGTGCCGCCAGCCGCGCCATCAGCCACGAAACCACCGCGCGCCACCCCAACGCGCTGACACGCCTCCTCCGCGAGAACACCCCGTGACGCCGCGCCACGTTTCCCTCGTCCTCGCCGCGCTCGCCACCGGTGCCTGCGTCTCCGCTCCGCGCCCAGTCCCGCTGGACGAAGCCGCCGAGCGCGCCCGCATCGCCGGCGAGGCCGTGCGCACCGCCCCTCGACCTGCGACGTGGCGCTGTGTGCCGGTGATGCCATCGCCGATGCCGTCGCCGGCCACGCGCGCCGAGCGCACCGGTTTCTGCGAGACCACACCGTACGAAGAGGCGATGGCCTTCCTCGACACGGTGCGCGCTCAGGCGGCCCCCAACCGGATCATGCGACTGACCCGCATCGGCACCTCCGTGCGCGGCCGGCCACTCATCGCGGTCACCGCCTGCGCCCGGGCCACACGCACCAGCGAGAGCTGCGATGAGCTCATGACACCGGCGCGCCGCCGCCCGGTCGTGCTCGTGCAGGCCAACATCCACGCCGGTGAAGTGGAGGGGAAGGAGGCGATGCTCGCCATGCTGCGCAGCATCGTCACCGACGCCCGGCCCAACCTGCTCGACAGCCTCACGCTCATCGTCGTCCCGCTCTACAACGCCGATGGCAACGAGGCGCTCGGCCCGCAGGCCCGCAATCGCGGCGCACAGCTCGGTCCCGCCATCATCGGTGAACGCCCCAACGGCGCTGGCCTCGACCTCAACCGCGACTACATCAAGGCCGAGGCGCCCGAAACGCGTGCCATGCTGCCGCTGCTCACCAACGGCAGCGTGGATGTCTTCGTGGACCTGCACACCACCAACGGCAGCTACCACGGCTACCACCTCACCTGGTCGCCGTCGCTGCACCCCGGCGCGCCGCTCGGACGCTTCACCAGCGATACCCTGCTCGCCGGCATCCGCCGCCGCCTCTGGAAGCAGGGCGTGAAGACGTATCCCTACGGCAACTTCAGCAACAACTTCGCGCGGGAGGTCACCCTCGACGCGCAGAAGGAGGGCTGGTTCACCTACGACGCGCGCCCGCGCTTCGGCACCAACTATTTCGGCCTCACCGGCGGCGTCTCGATCCTCAGCGAGGCGTACTCGCACGACCCGTTCGCGACGCGCGTCGCAAGCACCGCGGCCTTCGTGCGTGAGCTGCTCGGCACCGTCGGTGGTGATCCGTCGATCCTGGCGCGCGTGACCACCACACGACGTGCCCTCGCCGCCGGCACCGCACCCCGCGGCATCGTCCTCGACACGCGACTCACCACCAACCCCTTCAGTGACAGCGTGCTCGTCGAGCAGCTCGCCTCAGGTGACTCGACGCTCCCTGCCGAGCCGGGGGTGCCCGCCGCCTTCCGCCGCACCGGGCGGGTGTCCGCGCAGTACATGCCGGTGGTGGACCGCTTCGAGCCGACCCGCACGGCAACGGTCCCGCCCGGCGGCTGGCTGATCGAGGGCAGCGACACCACGCTCGTCGCACTCCTCGCCCGGCACGGCGTGATCGTCCGCGGCGCCGTCCGCACCAGCGCCCCGCTCGACGTCGAACGGTTCCAGCTCGATTCGGTGCAGAAGCTCGGCCGGCCGTTTCAGGGACATCAGGAGGCGCGCGTCCTCGGCCGCTGGCTCAGGCTCCGCATGAAGGCCTCGCCCGACTGGCGCTGGGTTCCCGCCGCACAGCCGCAGGTGCTGGTCGCGGCACAGCTGCTGGAGCCGCAATCCAACGACGGTGCCACCACCTGGAACGTGTTCGACGAACGGCTCGCAAACGGCAGGTACCATCCCGTCATGCGACTCGTCAGCCGCACCGGCACGCGCTGAGCCGCAGGCGTCACGCCGCCGCGGCTATATTTCATCGCGTGGCCTGCCGCGAGCGGCGGAGGCGTGTTCACCTGATTCCCGCATCACGATGCTGCGCAACGCGCTCCTGTACCTCTCCGGCCAGCAAGGCATCTTCGACTTCGTGCGCCACAACGGCATCGCGAAGTCCTTCGCCGCACGGTTCGTGGCCGGTGAGTCGGTCACCACCGCGGTGCAGGCGGTGCGCGGCCTGAACGCCAAGGGCATCACGGCGTCGCTCGACCTGCTCGGCGAGAGCACGACGAACGAGAAGGAGGCCTACACGTCGCAGCGCGAGTACCTCGAGCTGCTCGACATCATCGCCCGCGAGAAGCTCGATGCCAACGTCTCGGTGAAGCTCACCGCGATGGGCATGGACATCTCCGACGAGCTCTGCATCCGCGTCACCCGCGAGATCCTCGAGCGCGCGAAGCAGTACGGCAACTTCGTGCGCCTCGACATGGAGTCCAGTCACTACACGCAGAAGACCCTCGACCTCTTCGAGAAGCACTTCTACCCCGACTTCCGCGCCAACGTCGGCATCGTGCTGCAGAGCTATCTCTTCCGCACCGAGGCCGACGTCAGGCGCGCCAATGAACTCGGCGCGCGCGTGCGCATCTGCAAGGGTGCCTACAAGGAACCGCCCGAGGTGGCGTTCCCCGACAAGGCCGACGTGGACCGCAACTACGTCACCGCCATGCACCACCTGATGGAGCACGGCAACTATCCGGGCATCGCCACGCATGACGAGCTGATCATCGCCGAGGCCAAGCGGTTTGCGAAGGAGAAGGGGCTCGCGGCCGACCGATTCGAGTTCCAGATGCTGTACGGCGTGCGTCGCGACCTGCAGGAAGGCCTCGTCCGCGACGGCTATCGCGTGCGCTGCTACGTGCCGTTCGGCACGCAGTGGTACCCGTACCTGATGCGCCGCCTTGCCGAACGTCCCGCCAACGTCGCGTTCATGGCAGGCAACGTGGTGAAGGAAATGATCGGCGCCCGGCGCGGCGCGTGAGCGGCACGTGAGCCGGTGCAGGGCAGCGGTGCACGCGTGAGCGGACAGCATCTCCCCGCGGATCACTCGCTCGGCGACGCCAACACCATCGGCGGCTATGCGCTGGTGCACCAGCGCCCGGCGGCGTTCGAAGGCAGTGACGGTTTCTCGTACTCCGTCGAGCTCTGCGCGGACCAGGTGAACGATGCCGGCACGCAGTGGGCGGGCTACCTGCTTTTCCTCCGCTGGCGTCGCATCGGCGCGGCTGGGGTCGAGGGACATCTCGAGACCGACTACCTCACCCGCGCCAGCACGCAGGACGCCGCCCGCGCCGCACTCGGCGCGTTCCCGTTGCAGGCCGCGCGCGGCTTTCTCGAGCAGCGCATCGCGGAGTCGGCACCGCCGCCGGCACGTCGGTGGTTCGACGTGATGCGCGATGCGCCCGACGAGCCGGCCGCGCACGACCTGCCGAATGACTGAGCCGGGCATGGCCGACGGAGCCGTCGTGGCGCCAGGTATCCTCGGCCGCGTGCTGAGTGGCACCGGCGGCACCTGGCGCGTGCGTCTGGACGACGGCACGGTGGTCGATGCCGCACTCCGTGGTCGCCTCAAGCGCCACGATGACGCCAAGGCGAAGCTGGCGCGTGCCGAGAAGGATGGCGGTCGCGCGCGCGCCAGCGTGCGTTCGCGCGCCCAGCCGCAGCGCGATGGGGGCACCGACGAGAGCGAGGCCGCGCCCCTCAAGCTCGCCGTCGGTGACGAGGTGCAGGTGGAGCAGGAAGAGGTGGGGGCACGCTGGGCGATCGCGGAGATCCTGCCGCGCCGCTCACAGCTCGCGCGCCGGGCACCGGGTGGCGCCTGGGGCCAGCGCATCGTCGCCGCGAACGTGGATCAGGTGCTGTTCGTCTTCGCCGCAGCCCAGCCCGAGCCGCATCCGCGCATGATCGACCGCTTCCTGATCATCGCCGAGGCGAACGACATCGCCGCCCGCGTCGTCATCAACAAGTCGGACCTCGTGGCGCCGGAGAGCATCCGCCTCCGCTTCAATGACTATCAGCGCGCCGGCTATCCGCTGCACGTCACCAGCACCACCACCGGCCGCGGCCTCGATGAGCTGCGCGCCGTGCTCGAGGGGCGCACCACCGCGCTCAGTGGCCCAAGCGGTGTCGGCAAGAGCAGCCTGATGAACGCCATGTTCCACGGCCTCGACCTGCGCGTCGCCGAGATCAGCCAGAGCGTCAACAAGGGCCGCCATACCACCGTTGGTGCACTGCTGCATCCGCTGCCCACCGGCGGCTATGTGGTGGACACGCCGGGCCTGCGCGAAATCGGCATGTGGGGCCTCACGGCCGAGCACCTCGACGGTTACTTCCCCGAGTTCCGGCCCTACCTCGGTGAGTGCCGGTTTCAGGACTGCGTGCATGTCGTCGAGCCGGGCTGCCGCGTGCGCGAGGCGCTCGCCAACGACGACATCGCCGCCGGTCGCTACGACACCTACGTCCGCCTGCTCGACGAGCTCGCGAACGAGGCCGAGAGCTGGGAGAAGGCATGAACGGCGTCAAGGGACTCGAACGTCGCGAGATGCTGGCGTGGGTGGTGGCCGGTGCGCTGGCGCTCGCGCTCATCGGACGCATCGCCATCGACCGCCAGCCACCGCTGCCGCCGCAGGACGACCCGGCGGTGGGTCAGGCCCGCGCGGCCGTCACCGCGCTCATGGTCCGTGACAGCGCCAACACCCGCGTCGCCCTCACGCCGGTCGGCCGGCCCGCGATCCTGATGGTGAACTCGAAGACCTGCTCCTTCTGCCGCCTCGCGCTGCGCGACATCGCGAAGCTGCAGGGCAGCGCACCCGTGCCCAACCTGCGCGTCGTCACGCTCGAGGGCGCCGCCGAAGGGCTGCAGATGCTCGCATCGCTCGGTGTGACAGGCGCCTTCAACGCCGGGCCGGATGGCGAGAGCGACCAGGTGCTGCTGACGTTCCGGATTCCCGGGACGCCGGTGTTCGCGCGCACTGACAGCAGCGGACGCATCGTGGAGACCGTGCCCGGGTATCCGGGGCCGGAGGTGCTCGCACGGTGGGTGCCAGTCATGCGCGGCCAGTAGATGCACCGGAGTGCAGTCTGGCGCAGCATCACGGCTCGACGGTGCCTGTCAACCTGACGACACTCCTCACATACCGCTCCAGTCGGGACATCGCGCCGACCGGGACGTCGCCTTTCTCCCGTCGCCACATGCGATTGCATCGCGCGCTCGTCGCCCTCGTCGTCGCGGCCGCACCACTGCGCGCCCAGACCCTCGCCGACGCGAAACTCTGTGAGCGCGCCATCCTCGGCAGCGCCACCGATCGGCTGGCCATCCAGCGCCTCGGCACCACGCGCCCGGCAACCGCCGTCACGTTCTTCGCCCGCGGCTGCACCAGCGTAATGAGTGCGAAGTGGGACAGCGCGGCCGCGCAGTTCAACGCCGCGGCCACCGCCAACCCGCGCAGCAGCGCGACCTTCCTCTGGGTCGCCAACACTGCCGGGCAGCGCGCCCGCATGGCCCGGGACGACAGCACCCGCCTTCGCCTCGCACCGTCCCTGCGCGACAACTACGCCAAGGCGATCGCCCTCGACGGTGCCAACATCGATGCGCGCGAAGGGCTGATGCAGTACTTCCTCGAGGCCCCCGCCAACCTCGGCGGTGATCGTGCCAGGGCGGCCGAGCAGGCAGAGGCGATCGCCAGGCTCGATGCCTTCCGCGGACTCGGCGCACGGCTCGCGGTCGCCAATGCCGGCCACGAGAGCCTCGTCGTCGAACGGCTGCTGACGCAGGCCACCACCCAGTTTCCCGACAGCGTCATCGGCTGGGCGAACCTCTCATCGCTGCAAGCCGATGGGCAGCGCCCCGCCGAGGCCTATGCGACCATCACCCGCTGGCAGGCCCGCGGCAGGCAGCCCATGTTCGCCCTGTTCGCGATCGGTCGCACGGCGGCCGTCACGGGCGCGCAGGCCGAGCGCGGCATCCAGGCGCTGCAGCAGTACCTGCGCGGCCGACGCGCGCCGAGCGATCCGCCGCTCGCGAACGCACACTACCGCCTCGCGCAGATCTACGAGCGGGTGAAGAATGTCCCCGAGGCGCGCGCCGAGTACCAGCTCGCGCTCAAGTCGAACCCTCGCATGCGTGACGCACAGCTGTCACTCGACCGTCTGCGCTGATGCATCGTCACCTGAAGGTGCTCGTCGCGCTCGGGACGGGCACGCTCAGCGTCGGAGTCGTCGCCGTCATTGCCCTCTCACCGGTGACGCCGACCGCGCCTCACGGCCGTCAGCGGCTGCGCAGCGTCCCCAGCCCGCCATCCACGCCCAGCGTCTGACCGGTGATCCAGCTGTTGGCGGGGTCCAGCAGGAAGGCGATGGCATTCGCCACGTCCGATGGCTCACCCAGCCGCCCCAGCGCATGCATCGCCAGCGAGGACTGCTCGCCCGCCGAGCTGCCGGTGATGCGTGACGTGAGCGGGGTGCGCACCAGCCCCGGCGCAACACAGTTCACGCGCACGTTCTTCGCCGCATAACTCGCCGCCGCCGACAGCGTGAGGCTGATCACGCCTCCCTTCGCCGCCGCGATGGCTTCGTGATTCGCCAGCCCGATCCGCGCCGCCGCCGATGCCACCAGCACGATGCTGCCGCCGGTTGGCTCGGTGTTGCTCATCATCGCGCGGGTGGCCGAGCGGACCAGCGAGAAGGCGGAGCGCAGGTTCACGCTCAGCACGTCGTCGAACTCCTCCGGGCGCGTCAGGTGCGCCGGCTTGAGCAGCAGCGAGCCGACGCAGTTGGTCGCGCCGTCGATGCGCCCGTAGGTCGACACGGTCGTCGCCACGGCGCGCTCGATGTCGTCGGGGACGGTCGCATCGATCACGATCGACGCCGCCCCCAGGTCGGTGGCGAGCGCCTGCAGGGCGTCGGCCTTGCGCGCAGCGAGCATCAGCCGCGCGCCCGAGGCGGCGAGTTGGCGGGCGAGCGTCTGCCCGATGCCACCAGTGGCACCGAGGATGAGATGAACGGGCTGGGTCATGCCGAGCCAATGGCTTGCACGCCCCGCCGGTTTCAGCAATCCGGTCCGCGCGTCAGGGCGAGAGGCGCTCGACGGTCCAGTCTTCACCGCTTCGGCGGTAGCGCAGCCGGTCGTGAAGCCGCCTCTGGCGGCCCTGCCAGAACTCGATCTCCAGCGGCGCGACCAGGAACCCGCCCCAGTGCGGCGGCAGCGGCGGGGCGGACTCGCCAGGGTACTGCGCTTCGACGGCCTGCACCCGCGATTCCAGCACCGTCCGGTCAGGAATCACACTGCTCTGCTCACTCGCCCACGCGCCGATCCGGCTGCCCCGCGGCCGCGAGTCGTAGTACGCCGCCGATTCCGCCGCGTCGAGCTTCGCGACCGTGCCCCGGATCCGCACCTGCCGCTCCAACTCCTGCCAGAAGAACACCAGCGCCGCCTGCGGATGCACCAGCAGGTCGCGCCCCTTCTGGCTGCGGTAATCGGTGAAGAAGGTGAAGCCGCGGTCGTCCACGCCCTTCAGCAGGACGATACGCGCGTCAGGAGCGCCATCGGCCCCCACCGTCGCCAGCGTCATGGCATTCGGCTCGGCAATCGCCGCCTCGGTGGCGTTGGAGAACCAGCGTGTGAACTGCTCGATCGGATCGGGCACGACGTCCACGCGGTCGAGCGAAGCCAGCGCATAGTCGCGCCGGAGGTCTGCGATGCTGCTCATCGGTTGGGAAGGCGAAAGGGGCGGACTCGGAGCAGGGCGCCGTCAGGGCGGTGTGCGGACGCCGTCAGGGCGATAGACGTGTCGACAGACGGTGCAGTCCGCACGCCCGCGCCGCCGTCAGCAACTCGGCCCGGTCATGCACCAACTGCACCGACGGCATCACGATCACCGGGCAGTCGAGTGCGGCGGCGAGGGTCTCGCGGATGCTGGTCGTGAAGTCAGGATCGGCATCCGGAAGTAATTCATTCTCCGTCAGCATCACACCAGCAATGCGCATGTCGTGCGACAGCAGCGCTGCTTCCATCAACTTCACGTGACCAACGGACCAGCGGCTCACCGGTTCCACCAGCACCGGCGACAGCCCCCACCGGTGCGCCAGATCGAGGGTCGTGAGTTTCGCTGTGATGAGGTCCAGCATCCCGATCGCATCGCAGACCACCAGCCGGGTTCGCCCCTCGCACAGTTCCGCCCGCGCCCGCTCGAACGCCGCCGCATGCAGCAGCGTCCCCTCGGCATCTGCCGCATGCATTGCCGAGCGCGCGGCCTCCAGGGCGAACGGCGTCACCTCCCGCGGGTCGTCCAGGTGCCCGGCCGCCCACCGCACCAGTGATCCTCGGCTGCCTGGTTCGCAAGGATCATCGATCCCCGTCTCCACCGGCACCATTGCGGCCACGTTCGCACCCTCCGCCGCCAGCAGGCAGATCAGCATCGCCGCCGCCAGCGCCGTCTGATCCCCCGGCGTCAGGCTCGTCACGACGAAGCCCGGCAGCATCGTGCGTCCTGTCGTCCCACCCACGTCGTCCGGCGCCGCGTCCGTTGCCATGCTCCAAGCTCATACCAACCGCTCCAATCTGCCAGCGCAGGCATCCGTGGCGAACGGCAGCATGGCACGACGGGCACATGGCAATACTTCCGGACAGCGAGACAGCGGAACAGCGGAACAGCCCAACAGCCCAGCAGCCCAACGGCCCAACGGCCCAACGGCCCAACGGCCCAACAGCAGAACGGCGCCCTCCAGAAGGAAGGCGCCGTTCAGGACCACGGACGGATTCGACTAGTGCTCTGCCGGCGCAGCCGCCGCCTTCTTCACCGTCGAGGTATGCGGCAGCGAGCCCTTCGCCTGGAACATCGGGTCCGTAGGGTCACGGTACGTCGCCTTGTGAATCCCCCACGCACCGAACCAGAGCGCCACCGCAACGATGGTGGTCAGGATGGCGTACGGCCACCCTTCCTTGGTGGGCGTGATCGGGACGTGGCGTCCTTCAGTCTGACTGGCCATCGGGCGAAAGCTCCTCGTGCGACGGGATGCCGGGGCGTGTCCACCGGCTGTGACAACGATAACAGGTACGGCAAGCGCCTGAAGCGACGCCGCACAGGCCCGGTCAGTGGGCCGGAGCGCCTTCCACCACCTGCACCAGCTGGTCGATCGTGTATGGCTTGGCCAGCAGTCCGTCCACGCTCAGCGCCTCGGCCCGGCCGATCATCGACGACCCCGCGCCGTCGCCGGAACTGAGGACGTACCGCGCCTGCGAGCAGCTCGGCAGCATCCGCATCCGCCGGATCAGCTCCACACCGTCCATCTCCGGCATGTGCAGGTCGCAGACCACCACGTCGAACGTGAACTGCTCGGCAATCCGCAGCGCATGCATCCCGTCGCTGGCCGTCACCACCGCATGTCCCCGTGACGTCAGGAACCGCGTCAGGAAGCTGATGATCGCCGCCTCGTCATCCACCACCAGAATGTCCAGCGCACGGCCACTCGGCGGCGCTTCGAGGGAGTGCTCCGTCGCCAGCTCCTGTGACACCGTCAGCTCCTCCGCCTCGTCCGGAGCCCCCATCAACGGCAGCCGCACCGTGAACTCCGTGCCCCGTCCCAGCTCACTCTGCACGTCCACCACGCCGGCATGCTCCGTCACGATGCTGTGCACCACGCTCAGCCCCAGCCCCGTCCCGACCCCTTCCTCCTTCGTCGTGAAGAACGGGTCCCAGATCCGGCCCAGCAGCGACGGCGAGATCCCGGCACCGTTGTCGGCCACCTTCAGGATCACCGAGCCCGCGTCGATCACCGTCTCGACGCGCAGTTCCAGCGGCGCCTGCTGCATCGCCCGCTCTCCGCGCATCGCCTCCAGCGCCTGCCGCGCGTTCACCACCAGGTTCAGCACCACCTGCTCGAGGCGGCCGGTGTCACCCTGCACGTACACCGGCTCCTCGGAGAGCGCGAAGATCACCCGCACCCCACGCGTGTCGAGCGCGTAGCGCTGCGTATCCACGATGTGCCGGATCACGCCATGCAGGTCCACCAGCTCGCTGCGCGTGACGTTCCCCTGCCGAGCGAACGTCAGCAGGTCGCGCACGACTCGTTCGGCCCGCCGGGCCTCGCGCCCGATCGTCTCCAGCGCCTTCCGGTCCTCGGGTGGCCAGGTGCCCCGGAGCAGCAGTTGCGAGAACCCGCTGATCGATGCCAGCGGATTGTTCAGCTCATGCGCCACGCCCGCGAGCATGTGCCCCAGCGATGCCATGCGCTCACTCCGACGCAGCCGCTCGTCGCGGCGATGTCGCTCCGTCACGTCCTCGGCAATCCCCTCGAACACCGGCGGACCACCCTCCTCGTCCTCCACCATGCGGAGCGAGAGGCGGACGTCGATCAGCTCTCCGTCCTTGCGGCGCCAGGTCACCTCCACCCAGTCGTCCAGCTCCCCCTTCTGCGCCGTCCGCACCAGCCATTCATGATCGGAGATGTCGGCGTAGACGTCCGTCGCCAGGTCGAGTGCCATCAGCTCCTCGCGCGACGCATATCCCAGCAGGTCGAGCATCGCGGGGTTCGCATCCAGCATGCGCCGGTTGCGTTCGGCGCGGTACACGCCGTACACCGCACGGCGCACCAGTGCGTCGTAGTTCGCCCGCGTCCGCGCCAGCGCCTGCTGCGCGATGCGGCGCTCGCTCATGTCGCGCGTGACCGTGATGTAGCCCGTCACCGCGCCATCCTCACCGCGGATGATCGTCACCCGCGACTCCACCCACAACGACGACCCGTCGCGGCGACGCAGCAGCCAGGTCGCGATCGGGAACTGCTCGCCGCGCGTCATCTGCGCCAGAAATCTGAGCGCGATCGACTGCTCACGCGCCGTCATCAGTGATGCGAAGTGCGTGCCGACGTAGGCCTCGGTGCCGATCCCGAACAGCTCCTCGAAATAGCTCGACGCGTACGTCACCACACCCTGCGGATCGATGGCGACCACCGCCGCCTCGAGCGTCT
This sequence comes from Gemmatimonadaceae bacterium, assembly GCA_031409715.1. Classification (GTDB taxonomy): domain Bacteria; phylum Gemmatimonadota; class Gemmatimonadetes; order Gemmatimonadales; family Gemmatimonadaceae; genus JACMLX01. The sequence goes on from JANNXU010000084.1 coordinate 36,568, forward strand.
CGGCAAGGAGGCGCGACAGGTCGCGACCTGGTGCGCCGATGGCCTCGAATGCCGCTGGGGTCGTGCGTGGTGGTCTCGGATCCATCGACGGCGCTGGCGGGAAAGGTGAGCGGTGCATGGACGGGAGTGTCGTCACGCTTCAGGTGCAGGTGCCTGCCCGGAACCACACCCGCACGGATCCGCCGCTGCCGCGCGGCTACTGAGTCCCGGCAGCCGCGCTCAGCGCCGAGTCGATCGCCGCGCGCACTGCCGGATCCCCGGCGGGAATGGCGCCCGAATGCCGCCACAACAACCTGCCATCGGCAGCGAAGAGCCAGCTCTCGGGAATGCCCGGCGCGGCGAACAGCCCGCGCACCGTATCGTCGGCGTCGCGCCCGAGGGCGAACGTCGCCCCCATCGATTTTGCGCTCGCCAGCACCGCAGCGTCGTCGTCGGTGTCGATCGAGATGGCCAGCACCCGCAGCCCGCGCGACCGGTAGGTCTCATGCAGTGCCTGCAGCTCGGGGAACTCCGCCTTGCAGGGGCCGCACCAGGTCGCCCAGACGTTCACGAGCGTCACCGGCTGGCGCGCGGCACCGCCGATGCGCGCCGTGTCACCGCCAAGCGTCCGGACGGCAAACGCCGGCGCCACGCTCCCGACGGCTGGCGGCGCATACGATGCAGGCACGCCCTTCAGGTCCGACCCTGACGCGGCATCCGCGCCCTTCGGCCCGCTGCAGGCCGAGACGCCGGTCACGAGCACTGCCGCCATCACCATCACTGCCCGCTGTCCCACTCCCCCTCCCGGCGCCATGCCGCCGAACCAGTGATCGAAAGCCTGACGGCATCCCGTCGCTGCGCTGCGCCGCACGCGACACCGGCAGCACTCCGTGCCGAACTATACGCGCAGGCGGGACGAAGCATTGACGTCTTGATTTACTCCAGAACAGCAGCAATACTCCAATCATGGAGTCAACATCGCCGCAGCGCCTGACTGAGAGCGCACCCGCCGCCCTCCGCGACCTTACCACGGTCGAGGCGCGACGGCTCGGTGCCGCAGGCATGCGCACCTTCCTCGCCATCGCCGACGAGTGGCAGCTCTCCGTCGCCGTGCGCCGCATCCTCCTCGGCGAGCTCCCGGAATCCACCTACCACAAGTGGAAACTCGGCGACGTCGGCACGCCATCCCGCGATCAGCTCGAGCGCCTCTCCCTGCTGCTCGGCATCTACAAGGCGCTCCGGCTCCTCTTCTCCGACGACGCCACCGGCATCCGCTGGCTCCGCGCTGCCAACACCGCCCCCGACTTCGCCGGCCAGTCGCCGCTCGAGCGCATCTGCCGCGGTTCGATCGATGACCTCTGGGCCGTGCGACGCTACCTCGACGGCTGGCGCGGCAGCTGGCCGTGAGTGCTGGCCGTGAGTGACGGTGCCGTCCCCGCGCGGCGCATCCGCGGGCGCACCCATCGGCTGGTCCCGTCGCGCTTCCCCCCGGTCGGTGTGTTCGACCGCGTCGCCTCGCCAGCTGACGCGATCGACGCGATGACGCTCGAAAGCCTCACCAACGATCGCATCCGCACCGCCATCGAGCGCAGCGCCGTCCTGCCCGACAGCGAGTGGGTGCTGGGTGTGCCCGGCGCCACGCTCGTCATGGCGGCGTTCCTCCACGCCGCACCCGAGGGCGGCCGCTTCAACACCGCGCACCTCGGCGCCTGGTACGCGGCCCGCGATCGGCCGACCGCCATCCGCGAGACCATTCACCACCACACCCGCCGGCTTGCCGCGTCGGCCATGGGCTTCGATGCCACCATCACGATGCGCGAGCTGGTCTGCAGCATCGACGCCCGACTCGTCGACCTGCGCGGCCTGCAGTCGACACACGCCGCGCTCTACGACCCGACGAACTACACCGAGTCCCGGCGTTTCGGCGAGGACTGCCGGCAGCGCGGCGAGATCGGCATCGCGTGGGACAGCGTGCGCCGCGCCGGTGGTGAGTGCGTGGTGATCTACCGACCGCGAGCCCTGCTTCCCGTCACGCAGGGGCAGCACCTCGAGTATCGCTGGCACGGAAGCCCCGAACCCGAGGTGCTGCGGCTCGAATCCATCCGCTGACTGCGGTGCTGGCGGTCGCACTGCGCGACCGCGCGGCAAATCATTCGCCCGGCAGCGGCGTCACCACCAGCACGGCCGTCACCAGCAGCAGCAGCGCGGCCACGCCGAGTTCGATGAGCAGTGCGCGACGCAGCGGCGCGACGCCACTCGCCTCCTGCACGCGCGGGCCAAGGCGCCGCCAGTTGAGCGCCGCGAGTGCCAGGATCACGACGATCAGCACCGCCTTCGCGAGGACGTACCGTCCCCACTCGGTACGCCACAGGTCATCCAGCGTGGTCAGGTGCAGCACCGTGGCGGTCACGCCGCTCGCCAGGAGCAGCGCGGCGCCCGGCAGCGCCACCCGTGGCACGAGCGGCACCAGCAGCGCCAGGCGGGCATCGGTGCGCCGTGTGCGTTCCGGGCTCGTCACGCCGTTCGGGTCTGACAGTGCCACGCCCAGCAGCGCGATCGTTCCGAGTGTTCCGAGCCAGAGCGACGCGCCGATGACGTGCGCGATGTCGGCGCTGACGGCCAGTGCCGTGAACTGTTCACTGCCGATCGCATGCCCCTGCAGTGCCGGTGTGACGCACAGTCCCGCGGCACCGCCCATCGCCAACAGCCATGCGCTGCGGCGGGCAGGGGCACGCCGCGCGACCATCAGTGCGGCAAGCGCCAGCAGCAGCGCCGCCGATTGCCAGAGAAAACCCGTGCCCCACGTCGTGCTGCCGAGCAGCGCGCGGGCGCCTGCCAGCAGCGGGTCGTCCGGTGATCGCAGCGCCAAAACCTGGTCGGTCAGGCGCAGCAGCGTGGCGGGGATGAAGGCGAGGCACGCGATCACGCCGACCAGCGCCGTATCAGCCGACAGTGCGTCGCGTGTCTCGCGGTCGACACCGGTGTGCGGCAGCATCAGCAACCCGATCATGCACGCCCCGGTCACAAGCAGGCTGGCGACGAACGTCACCCACCGCGCGACGATCCATTCCACCGGGCGTCGTCGTCAGCGCGCGGCGGGGGCGCGCGCCACGTCGAACGGGATCACGCCGTTGAGCACGTGGCCGTCGCGGGCCATCGTGCGCCAGACGACTTCGTAGTGCCCTGGCGCAAGCGCCGCGCCGATCGGTGCCGTGATCGGCGCATCGTCAGCGGTGCCGTGGCCCAGCGGTGCGAGCGTGCGTTCCGCGGCCTGCGCACCGGTGCCCGACGTGATGCGAACCGACGTCACCGCCAGCTCGGGCCGCTGCGAGAACCAGAGCTTCACCTGTACCGGCGACTGCGCCACTGTCGTGTTCGCGAGCGGCTCGCTGCGCAGCAGTTTCAGGTGACGCGCCACGGTACCCGCCATGGCCGGGACCACGACCAGGGCCAGCAGCGCACCCAGCCGACGCAGCGGCCGACCGGCGGTCACTGCCCCAGCACCAGCGCGAAGAGCAGCGGCGCCACGATCGAGGCATCGCTCTCGATCATGAATTTCGGCGTCGTCACGCCCAGCTTGCCCCAGGTGATCTTCTCGTTCGGCACCGCGCCCGAGTAGCTGCCGTAGCTGGTGGTGCTGTCGCTGATCTGGCAGAAGTAGCCCCACAGCGGCACCTCGTCACGCTGCAGGTCCTGGTGCAGCATCGGCACGACGCAGATCGGGAAGTCACCGGCAATGCCGCCGCCGATCTGGAAGAAGCCCAGCGACGCCGTCTTCGTCAGCTCCGTGTACCACTCGGCGAGGTACATCATGTACTCGATGCCAGTCTTCACCGTGTGCACGTTCTTCACGGTACCGCTGATCACGTGTCCGGCGAACATGTTGGCGAGCGTCGCATCTTCCCAGCCCGGCACGATGATCGGCAGGTTCGCCTCGGCCGCCGCCAGCAGCCACGAGTTCTTCGGGTCGATCTGGTAGCTGTCCTTCAGCTTGCCCGACAGCAGGATCTTGTACATGAACTCGTGCGGGAAGTACCGCTCACCAGCCTTGTCGGCCGCAACCCACTCTTCCAGCACCACGCTCTCGATGCGACGCATCGCCTCCATCTCGGGGATGCAGGTGTCGGTGACGCGGTTCATGTGGCGGTTCAGCAGGTCCTGCTCCTGCTCGGGCGTCAGGTCGCGCCAGTGCGGGATGCGCTCGTAGAAATCATGCGCCACGAGGTTGAAGACATCCTCCTCGAGATTGGCGCCGGTGCAGCTGATGCCGTGGATCTTTCCCTGGCGGATCATCTCCGCCAGCGAGACGCCCAGTTCGGCCGTGCTCATCGCGCCGGCCAGCGTCACGAACATCTTGCCGCCTGCATCCAGATGTGCGACGTATCCATCCGCCGCCTCGACCAGCGCCGCGGCGTTGAAGTGACGGAAGTTGTGGCGGATGAACGCCGAGACCGGTGCGGCAGTCGATGCAGTCATAGTCGTGTCAGTCGGCGCCGCATGGGGCGCGCGGATCCAGTGTGTCGAGGGAAGCGTGAAAGCTAACGAGCACTGCTCTCGGCTCCGCTACGTCCCTGCTCGACCCTCATCTCGCCGCCTCGGTGCCTCGGCCTCGGGCAGGCATCGTCAACTCTTTTCACACGGAGGCAACGGAGGAGCACAGGTGGGGAGGACGGCCGCGCGTCAGCGCCACAGGCTGCTGTCGGTGCCGTGCCTGCAACGCGACTGTCGGGAACAGCCGGTGAGCGTTCGCGCGATGCAGTTCCCCAGGAACGCCGTTGGTTCGAGAGAGCGGCGCCCGCCGTGCGCGCCGAACCCCGGCTCCCTTCGTTGCTTCGTTGCCTCCGTGTGAACAGAGTTGGCGTCGCCAGTCCTGCGCACCGGAGTCACGAGCAGCGAGCGCGTCAGGCCGGAACGACCTGGCTGATCACCGCGATGAAGTGACAGGCACTGCCGGCCAGCACGAACAGGTGCCACACCGCGTGCGAGTAGCGCAGCCGTTCGTTGTGGTAGAAGATCGTGCCGGCGGTGTAGGCAATGCCGCCGACCAGCAGCCACACCAGCGCCGTCAGCGGGATCCGCTGGATCATCGGTCGGATCGCGAACACCGCCATCCACCCCATTCCGATGTACACGAGCGTCGAGAACAGCTTGAAGCGGCCGGTGAAGAAGAGCTTGAACGTCATGCCAATCGCAGCCAGGCCCCATGCCACGCCGAACAGCCACCACCCGACCGCGCCACGCAGGCCGATCAGCGCAAAGGGCGTGTACGTGCCGGCGATCAGCATGTAGATCGCACAGTGATCGAACACTTTCAGCCGGCGCTTGAGTTTCGGCAGCGGGATGGCGTGATACAGCGTCGACGACGTGTAGAGCAGCAGCAGCGACGTGCCGAACACGATCGCGCTCACGAGCTGCATGCGCGTGCCCGACGTCGCCAGCGTGACCAGCACCGCGCCGGCGGCCGCACTCGCCAGCGCGCCCACGCCGTGCGTGATGGCGTTGGCGATCTCTTCCCGATGCACGGCCTCGGCCGTCACAGCCATAGTCACCCGTCGACTGGTTGGATGTAAAACGTACCACAGGTGCAGGGCGCCGCACCCCCGCGCGCCAGCCGTTCACCGGATGATGTACGTGATCCGGCCGCTCGCGGCGTGGGCGGAGCAAAACCCACCATACGCACCGAGGAGAGGAACGCTGAAGCTGCGCTCCGAGTTCGCGGCCGCGCCGAAGATCCCAAGGGTCTGGTAGGTGGTGTCTCGGTTGGTGATGCGCACACGGGTGTTTCGACCGGTCGCGCGCACGAAGACGGTCTCGGGAAGCGGGGTCGTTCGCCCCCACCGGTCCACGATCCACCCCCGCCCGCCAAGCTCCACACGTAGGTCAAGCGCGGGCCGCGGCCAGGCCAGGAACGTCGCGGTGGCCGTCGCCAGCAGCACGGCTGTGATCGCCGCGGCGCGGCGCAGCGGTTCACTCACGGACCACCGCCCGGATGGTGTCCACACGTGCCGACCGGAACCGCAGTCGCGCGACGACCGTGTCGCCGATCGTGAGCGCGGCGCGCAGCCCCATCGCCATCACGTGCATCCCGCGCTCCCGGAACTCCACCGAGTCGCCGGGCGGCACCAGCACCGAGTCCTGGTGCACCATGCTCGCCATGCCGTTCGCGTCGACCGAGCGGTGGATCATCGCCTGGTCTGCGACGTCGATCTCGACCGCAGTCAGCACCAGCGTGTCAGCTCCCCTGTTACGCAGCGTGAAGTAGAGCGCCGACGAGGCACCCTGCTCGGCGGGACGCATGTGCGGGGTGGAGTCGAGCGTGGGTGGTGCCGCCTTTGGCGCACAGTTGGTACAGATGGCGGTGGAGATCAACAGCAGAGGCAGGAAACGCATGGCTGGTCAGAGGAGGGCGCGGATGTCGGCCGCGATTTGTGCCGGCGTGAGACCGGCACGGTGCATCAGGCGCAGTTGGCCGTCGCGGTCGATGACGAACACCTGCGAGGGATGGCTGACGGTATAGGTGGCGCTCGTGTCGCCGGGAATGCCGTCGCGAAACGACGCCACCTTCCACGTGGCGAGCGTCGAGTCCACCTGCGCCCGCGTCCCTGTCAGTCCGATGAACGCCGGCGCAAAACGCGCCGCGTACCGCTGCACGATGGCCGGCGTGTCCCGCTCCGGGTCCACGCTCACGAAGACGAATCGCACCCGCTTCGCATCGGCGCCGAGCGAGTCGGCAGCGCGCCGCCAGTCCACGAGCGTGGTCGGGCAGATGTCGGGACAGTGGGTGTAACCGAAGAACACCAGCACCACCGTGCCGCGCTGACTGCCCAGGTCGAACGGCGCGCCACTCGAGTCGGTCAGGCGAAGCACGGGCGCAGGTTCGGGTGGATCGAGGGCAACTCCGTTGAATGCCGGGGTGCCGCAGGCGGTCAGAATTGCTCCGGTCGCCAGAGCCAGCAGCGGTCGCAAACGAATGCGCGCCCGGCCGTGCGCACCCGCGCCGTCGCGGCTGGAGCGACTTCTCGTTATCATATCGTTCTCATTAACGATTCCGCTCGAAGCCCGTGCACGGTCGGCACCGGTCTTGGAGCACTGCGAGGGGAGGTCCCGTGGAAAGAAACACCAGGCAGCGCGGCGCGATCCGTCGGGTGTTCGGCGTGTTGCACCGTCCCCTCTCGCCGGCCGAGGTGCTTGGTGCGGCGCAGGAGGAGGTGCCATCGATGGGCATCGCCACCGTGTACCGCACGATCAAGTCCCTGCTCGACGAGGGTGAGATCAAGAGCATCGACATCCCCGGCGAGGCGCCCCGCTACGAGGTGGCGCATCTCGGGCATCATCACCACTTCCATTGCCGCGCCTGCGACAAGGTGTTCGAGGTGGAGGGGTGCCCAACCGATATCCAGAAGCTCGCGCCGGCCGGATTCAGCACCGAGGGGCACGAAGTGATGCTGTTCGGCCGCTGCGTGACCTGCAGGGCGGCCTGAAAGCCGAGATCGCTGACGGTGTCGGATGGGTGATCGCGCATCGAGGGATGTGCGGGGGCCGACCCTTTCGCAGAACTGGCGCAAACCGTAACGTTGCGCGAGGAGCCTCTTCCGCCGCAGGGAGGGCGCCGGCAGCATCATGATGTCACACTCTCCCATCCCTCCCGACATGACCAGAAAGTTCGTGGGTCTCATGGCAGCCGCGGTGCTGCTCGCAACCACTGCCGCTCGTGCCGAGGCGCAGGTGAAGCTCGGGTACACCGACGTTGGCGGTGTGATCGGCCTCGGTGGCCTTGGCGGTGCGAACCTCTCGTTCGGTGGCCGGTTCGAGCGGGTGTTCAAGAAGCTCCCCAACCTCGGTGATGGTTTGCTCGGCATCGGTGTCAGTGCGGATGTGTACAGCTGGAGCGCCGGGGCCGCCGACTATCGCTACATCCCCGTGGGTGCAACGGCGAACTACCACTTCAAGCTCGACCCCAAGAACAAGCTCGACGCCTTTGTGGGCCTCGGTCTCGGTTTCCAGTCGGTGAGCTGCTCGTACAATGGTTCGGGCAACCTCTGCGGTGGTTATGGCAGCGCCGTGTACTTCATCGGACGCGCGGGCGGGCGGTATTTCCTGAAGCCGAACCTTGCGGCGTATGCGGACGTCGGCGCCGGCGCAGCCACGTTGAACGTCGGCCTCACGGTGAAACTGAAGTAGTGCGGGTGACGCGCACATGCACCGATGCATGTGCACATGCCAGACACACGAAGGGCCGGAGCATCGCTGCTCCGGCCCTTCGTCGTCCTGCCGATTCGCTCAGCGTGCGTAGCGCTTCTTGAAGCGGTCGACGCGACCCTGCGTGTCGATCATGCGCTGCTGGCCCGTGTAGAACGGGTGCGAGTGGCTGGTGATTTCCATCGTGATGACCGGGTAGGACTTACCGTCCGTCCACTCCATCATCTGCTCGCTCGACTGCGTCGACCGGGTCACGAACGCGAAGCCCGACGAGGCGTCCTTGAAGATCACCGGGTGGTACGCGGGATGAATGCCGTCCTTCATAGCTTACTCTCGTCTGGAGGTCACGCGCCGGAATACAGGTTTCCGGCTAGCCTAGAAACCTAGCAGCACCGGGCTCGCGATGGGAGGGGACACACGAATCACCTCCTCGGCCGCGCTCGTCTCGACCTGCCGAGGCTCCTGTGCGGCCGCCTTGTTGAGAGGCCAGAGTCAATATGGCGGTGGAGGGTCAGGCGGTCGTCGCCGGCTCGCCGGCCAGGCGAAGCTCGCCCGCCTCGCCATTGACGATGGCGCGGTAGTGGATCGGCAGCGCGGGGTCCAGCGAGTCGCGGACGCTGCAGTACTTCGTGATCGCGAGCTCGATCGCCCGTTCGGCGTGGGCGTGCGTCACACCGTCACCGACGAGGTGATAGGTCAGCTCCGCTGCGACGATCCGCTTCGGGGTCGTCTCGGCGCGGGTCGCCACACCGTCGACCGCAAGGGAGGCCAGCGGTGTGCGCCGCTTTGCGAGGATGTCGACCACATCCACGGCCGTGCACGCCGCGAGCGCGCTGACGAGCGCGTCCACCGGGCTCGGCCCGGTTTCGGCGCTGCCGTCGAGGCGGATCGTCGGTCCCCCCGGACGCCCGACATCGAATCGGTGGTCGCCCTGCCACTCGAGGTGGATGGTCGAGTAGGCCTTCGGTGCAGTCATCAACGGATTCCCGGTCACGGTCAGTGCGCGGGAGCGGCACCCGGCGCGCTCCCCGTGGCGATCGGCGTGCGAACCGCGTTGCCATACTCGGTCCAGCTGCCGTCGTAGTTCTTCACGTCAGGGTAGCCGAGCAGGTAGGTCAGCGCAAACCATGTGTGCGAGGACCGCTCCCCGATGCGACAGTAGGTGATCGTGGGTCGGTCGGCGCTGAGCCCATGTTCGGTCTCGTAGATCGCGCGCAACTCCGCCGCCGACTTGAACGTGCCGTCGGCATTGGCTGCGCGGGCCCATGGCACGCTGCGCGCCCCCGGCACGTGGCCGCCCCGCATGGCGCCTTCCTGCGGATACTCGGGCATGTGCAGCTTCTCCCCCGTGTATTCGGGGCCGGAACGGACATCCACGAGCTGTCCACCGGCGCGCGAATGCGCCAGCACGTCCGGCAGGAACGCGCGGATGGACGTATCCTCGCGCTCGCGCGCCATGTACGACGACGGTGGGAAGCTGGCGGTGCTGGTCACCATCGGCCGCGACTCCTGCTCCCACTTGAGCCGACCGCCATCGAGCAGGCGGGCGTTGCGGAAGCCGAAGAGATGGAACACCCAGAAGGCATAGGCCGCCCACCAGTTGTTCTTGTCGCCGTAGAAGATCACGGTCGTGTCGTCCGCGATGCCGAGTCGGCGCATCAGCGCCTGGAACTGCTCACGGGAGACGTAGTCACGCATCACCGGGTCGTTCAGGTCGGCGTGCCAGTCGATCTTCTGTGCGCCCGGGATGTGCCCGAACTCGTAGAGCAGCACATCCTCGTTGCACTCGAGCACGCGCAACTCGGGATCGTGCAGGTGCGTGGCAAGCCACTCGGTGGTCACGAGGACCTCGGGAACGGCGTACCCGCGGCTTGCGATGCCAGCGTCGGGTGTCGGTAGTGATGCAGTCATGGGGAGCGACGGAGAATCGTACGGAACTGGAACGGTCGGCATTCCATCCGCGGGCGAAGGACGGTGGAATAACCGCATGTCTATCGTGCGGTGCGGACACCGATCCCGCCAGTCCGTGTGCATGCGCGGCCCCGATCCGTCGCCCCGGCGCCGACGCAGGGACGCATGGGCTGAGTAACTTGCGGACGAGGTAGTCGCCCTGTTCGCCCTGGCGGGCTCCGCCGCCGCTGCGCGCCGCCGTCGCCGACTCGCGCGCGTTCCCTCATTCACCCCCGCTTCGTCGCATGACCGTCCAGATGGACTCGTATTCCCGGCACGTGCTGGTGTGCACTGGCTCGTATTGCAGCCCGGACCGCCGTGGACGACAGGTGTATGCTGAACTGGCGAGACTGCTCCAGCGGGAAGACCTGCTGTTCGGCCCGACGCGCGTGAAGCGCGGCGAGACTCCCTGCCTCGGTGTCTGTGCCGACGGACCGATCCTGGTGGTGTATCCGGAGGGCATCTGGTACGCCGCCGTGACCCCGGCGCTGCTGGAGCGCATCGTGGTGGAGCATCTGAAGGGCGGGCGCGTCGTTGACGAGGCGGTGTTTCACCGGCTCGGCAGCTCGCCGTGATCACCGCCGGCCCGGCGCCGCGTCGCCGCCGTTATGGCCTCGTCGAGGGCGCGCTGGTGGCGCGACCAGACGTGCGTCGCGAGCGCACGGAAGTTCGCCAGCGACTCGGGCTCATCGAGCAGGAAGTCGGCCAGCCGGCGGTGCCCCTTCCGCAAATTGCAGGCGGCACAGGCGGTCACTACGTTGCCGCCGGAGCTGTCACCGCCGCGCACCTGCGGCTGCACGTGATCGATCGTCAGCGCCGCCGTCGGGTACTGCTGACCGCAGTACACGCAGCGCCACGCATCCCGCTCGAAGATCTCCTCGCGTCTCACGATGGTCGAGTTTCCTGATCCACGGCGCACCTTCTTCTCGGTTGCGCGCAAGCTGATTTACGATCCCGATGGCCCGGCCGCGTCGCTCGACGACGACGTCCAGGACGTTCCGCGACTCACGCCCCATTCCCTGGACAAGGCCCGCATGGCACGCACCCGCGACCGCATTCTGAGCAACCTGGAAGAGATGTACAAGGAAGCCTTCGACCGGGCGAGGGCGTCGGAGGATCCGTCGCAGATGGTGGCACTCGACTTCGCCTACCGTCGCGAGCAGCTGTACTTCGAGATCCTGCTCGACCTGCGCGACTCGATGGACCGTCGCGGCAGCTGAGTGCAGGACGTGAGCGTGGCGCTGGTCAATGGGCGCATCCGCACCGGTGATCCGCGCCGTCCGGTGGCGGATGCCATGGCCATCACCGGCGACGTGCTTGGGCTCGTCGGATCGAGCGCCGAGGTGCGCAAGTTCGCCGGCAAGAGTACGCGCGTGATCGACATGAAGGGCGGGACGGTGATCCCGCTGCCCAGCAGCGATGCCGTACTGCGCCGCGGACTGCCGGCATCGTTCGCGGTGTACGACTCCGGCACCGAGTTCGAGCGGTTCCGCATGCTCGATGGCGACATCGTGCTGGACGAATTCGCGTGATCGCACGAACGCCCGCGACGCTACCCGGCGGCGCGGGCACGGTGACGGTGCCCGCCGCGGTGAAGCGTGCCGTGACGTGCGGCGTGCTGGTCGCGCGGCTCGTCGCCGGCGTGTGGGTGCCCCGCGTGCACGCGCAGGCGCCAGCCCCACGCGCGCAGGGATGGACGTTCACCTACACCGCCGGCATCAGCGCCGGCGGCCGTGCGCAACCGGGCGGTGACATCACGCTGGACGTGGCAGTGTGGCGCGGTATCGCGCGCATCACCCCGCGCGGCGGCGCATTGCGCGGCATGACGGGCGGGGGCGGCACCATCCTGCTCCGGTCGGCCGACAGCGTCGTCTCCATCGTCAACCCGTCCCGACGCGACGAGCTGCGCGTGACGATGGCCGAATTCGGCGGTGCGATCATGGGTGGCGGTCCGGGGGGCGGCAGCGGTGGCGCGTCGATCCCGATGGAGGTGAGTGCGGTGCGTTCCGCCGTGACGCCGCGTGGCGCTGGTGCCCCGCTCGGTACATTCACCACGCGGCACGTGGAGGTGGACGGCGCCTACACGATCACCGTCACCACGCCTGCCGGCAGCCGGTCGCTGCAGGTGACGCAGCGGCAGTCGCTGGATGTGAGCCGCGACGTGGAGCGTCTCGATCCCGGCTTTCGCGCATTCGCCGACCAGTTCATCCGCGGGTTTGGTGTGCCGGCCGAGGTGCGACGGAAGCTGCGGCAGACGGAGCGTGGGGTGCCGGCCGGTTTCCCCGTGCGCTCGGTGACCAGCGGCATGACGGTCGCCGGCACCGACAGTGTGCGCACCGAGCGCACCGCGACGGTCAGCGTCCCGACTCGTACGGCGGTGGACACGGCGACGTTCGTGGTGCCGGCCGGCTTCAGGATCACTGAAATGAGCCGGCTGCTGCAGCAGCGCCGCCAGCCGTAGGCGCTGTTGGCGGGTTGTCAGTACGCCACGATCTTCCGATACGCCTGCCGGAACGTCTCCTGCTGCGGCAGCGTCGCGTCCTCGAGCTGTGGCGCATACCCGACGAACGTATCGGTACTCGCCACCCGCATCACCGGCGCATCCAACCAGGCAAAGCACTCGTCCGCGATGCACGCTGCGATCTCGGCACCGTAGCCCCACGACTGCGAATCTTCGTATCCGACGATGACGCGGTTCGTCTTCCGGATGCTCTCGAAGACCGTCTCCTTGTCCCATGGCGACAGGCTGCGCAGGTCGATCACTTCGGCGCTGACGCCCTCGTCGGCCATCTGGTTCGCAGCCGCCAGTGCGCGCTGCACGGTCGCGCCATAGGTCACGACCGTGACGTCGGTGCCGGCGCGCACCACGCGCGCCTTGCCGAACGGGATCATGAAGTTCGGGCCCGGATTCAGCGCCTTGTTGTACGTCTGGCGATAGAGATGCTTGTGCTCGAGGAAGAGCACCGGGTCCTCGCAGCGGATGGCGGTGCGCAGCAGGCCGCTCGCGTCGAGGGCGTTGCTGGGGCAGATCACGCGCAGGCCGGGCGTGTGCGTGAACAGTGACGCGCCGGTCTGCGAGTGGTAGACGCCACCGCGGATGTAGCCGCCATAGGTCGTGCGGATCACGATCGGTGCGGCGAACGCGTTGTTCGAGCGCCAGCGCATCGTCGCCAGCTCGTCGCGGATCTGCATGAATGCGGGCCAGATGTAGTCGAAGAACTGGATCTCGACCACCGGCTTGAACCCGCGCAGCGCCAGCCCGATCGCGCGGCCGACGATGTTCGCCTCGGCCAGCGGCGAGTTGAAGACGCGCACCGGTCCGAATTCGCGCTGCAGGCCGTGCGTGACCTTGAACACGCCACCCTTGCCCTTCACCTGCTCCAGCACTTCCGGGCGGCTGGCGTCGGCCACGTCCTCGCCGAACATCACGATGCGCGGATCGCGCCGCATCTCGTCGCGCATGCACTGGTTCAGCAGTTCCACCATCGTGGTTTCGTTGCCGCTGAACTGCGGGTCGTCCTCGGTGTCGAACTGTTCACCGGTGGGGTCGGCGTCCGGTGAGTAGACGGCGAAGTAGACCGTGCTCGCGTCAGGCTGTGCGGCGGTGAGGGCATCATCGGTGGCGAGGAGCAGCTCGGCCTCCACGCCGTCGGCGATCACCGCCAGCTCTTCCTCGGTCGCGAAGCCGTTCTGCTGCAGCCACACGGGAAAGGTGCGCAGGGGATCACGCTCGGCATCGGCGGCGCGTTCCTCGGCCGGACGGTACATCGTCTCGTCGTCGGAGAGGGAGTGCGAGTAGGGGCGGATGACCTTCGCGTGCACGAACGCCGGCCCCTGGCGCTCGCGGGCATAACGCACCGCGCGTTCCATCACCTCGTAGCTCGCGATCAGGTCGCAGCCATCCACTTCCTGGACGTAGAGCCCCGGAAAGCTGCGCACCAGCTTCGAGATCGAGCCGCCGGCGGTATTCACCTCGACCGGGACACTGATGGCGTAGCCGTTGTCCTCGACCAGGTAGACGATCGGCAGGCGGAGGTTGCAGGCGGTGTTCAGCGACTCCCAGAACTCCCCTTCCGAGGTGGTGCCGTCACCGGTGGTGACGAGCGTCACTTCGTCGGTGATCGTGCCGTCCAGCAGCCGCTCACGCATCGAGGCCTCGGCGCTGCCGACGGCCTGCAGGAACTGCGTGCCCGTGGGGGATGACGTGGAGACGATGTTGAGGGCCGTGCTGCCCCAATGGCTGGGCATCTGGCGGCCGCCGGAGTTCGGATCGCGGGCGGCACCGACGGCGGAGTAGAGCATGTCGACCGCGCTCATGCCGAGCTGCAGGCAGAGGGCGCGATCGCGGTAGTAGAGGAAGAACCAGTCGTGGGCAGGGCGGAGCACCATGCCCGCCGCCGTCAGCACCGCCTCGTGGCCGGCGCCGGAGATCTGGAAGAAGATCTTGTTCTGGCGCTTGAGCTGCACCTCGCGGTCGTCGATGCGCCGCGAGAGCAGCATCGTGCGGTAGGCGGCAAGGAGCTGTTCGCGGCTGAGGCCCGCTGTATATGTCTCGGACGTGGCCGGAGAAGTCATCCCAAGTCTCGGTCAGGAGGGAGATCCACCCGCGCACGACGGAGCACGCTGGGATGTATGGCGAACTGGACTGAGCCCTGCTGAGGGCCACCCGGCACCCGAGCAAGGTAAGCGGCGCCGGACGTGTCACCTACAGGTGGAGGCGGCTGGCGCACGGGCGCGTCCGTGCGTGGCGGGCGCTGGCCGTGCAGGCCGACCCGGTCGGCACGCGACGGGTCGATGCGAGCCGCCTCGAAGCCTCGGGCTACGGCAGCGCCAAGCCGGCCCAGCCGAACACGACCGCCGAGGGGCGCCAGACCAACCGCCGGGTCGAACTGGTCAAGCTGCCCTGATGGCTGTCAGTTAGAGGCACCACTCTGTCCGTCAGGTGGCGCGTGACCTCGATCCCGGCGTGTCGTATTGCCGGAGAGGTCCGCGCCACTCGCCGTTTCCCACGCTCCAACCGGTATTCGCTTCGTGCCATCGCATTGTGTGTTCTGCGACCTGATCAAGGGTGCTGGTGAGGTGTCCATCTGTTACGAGGATGCCGATGCCGTGGCATTCATGGACATCCAGCCGGTCAACCGCGGCCATGCGCTGGTCGTCCCGCGCGAGCACTACGCCTCGCTCGAGGACATTCCCGGCCCGCTCGGCAAGCATCTGTTCGACGTGGCCTGGCGGCTTGGCGAGGTGATCCGCGACGTGACCAAGTGCGACGGCATGAACCTGCTCGTCAGCAGCGGCAGCGCGGCCGGGCAGGACGTGTTCCACTATCACGTACACGTGATCCCGCGGATGCACGGGGACGGCTTCGATGTGCCGTTGCCGTTCACCGGAGGCACGCCCGTGTCACGCCAGCGGCTGGATGCCACGGCGGTGCAGATCCTGACGGCGCTGCACGACCCGATGCGGATCAAGGCTGCCGCGGTCCGGCACGCGCGTCGCAGCGACGATTTGCCGGCGGAGTGACCCGTTCAAGGGGTCCGTTCAAGGGGTCAGAGTCCTTGAAAGCAAGGGGTCAGAGTCCTTGAAATCCCACGTCGCCATCATGCAACGGTGACGTCGCGGTGATGCGGGGGGCCTTGCGGAACGGCACGCGATGGCCAATGCTGTTGCTCAGACGCACGTGCACAGGGGACGTCATCGGCCAGCGAGGCTTGTAGATGAATCGTTCGGGACTGCGCTTCGGAGTTCGTCAGGCGGAGGCGGCATGACCGCCTTCTGGCACCATCACCCGCTGCGCCGTCCCGTTGGACGCGCCCCACGCTGCGATCGGTTCGAACGGCGTGACAGCATCCCCCCCGCCGTGCGGCGCGCCCTCAAGACGGCCGCCTGGCGCGACTGCGACCACCGCTGCGTCTACTGCGGCTGGGTCATGCCGTTTGCCGAGGCGACGCTGGATCATGTGCAGCCCATCGCGCGCGGTGGGCGGTCGCAACCCGGCAACGTCGTGGTCGCTTGCGGTCCGTGCAACCGGCTCAAGGCCGACCAGCACCCGAACGATTTCTTCGCGCGGTGGCCCGACGCGGGCGAGAACTTCATGCGCTACGCCCGCGCCGTGCACCGGGCGCTCAAGCGGTCGGCGCGTCGTGCGGTGAGTCTGGCGTGGGCTGAGGCGGCGTAGCCCACGTCGTGACCGCAGTGGTCGGGGAAGGGTTACCGTTCCCGGCATGACAGTCCCGCTGCGTTCGCTCGCCTTGCCGTTGCTGTACGGCGTCATGCTCGCGGCACACCACGCTGCCCGCCCGCACCCGGTCCACGTCTCCAACACCGACGTGGACCTCGCGCGCGACGGTCGCACCCTCGAGATCACGGTGCGCATCTTCACCGACGACCTCGAGGAGGCGATCACGCCATCGGGCCAGGCCGTGACGGCGCGGTTCGGCACCGCGCCGGCGCCGGTGCTGGACTCGCTGCTGCGTCGCTACCTGCGCGACCGCCTGCGCATCACGCTCGATCAGGCCCCGGCCGCCGCACCGACCCTGCTCGGCCATGACCGCGCCGAGGATGCGACGCAGGTCTTCCTGGAGCTGCCGGCCTCCGCACACCCGACGCGCATCCGCGTGCTGCAGCGGGTCCTGCTCGACCGCTACGACGACCAGACGAACCTCGTGCACGTCACGGTCGGCACCGTGAAACGGAGCGCGCTGCTGCGGCGCGGGCAGGACGAGGCCGACCTGCGATTCTGAGCATCGTGCGTGCGACGGCACCACTGCGACGGCGCCACTCCTACGGCACCACCGTCCGGGCCTTGAACCGCTGGAACGCCGACGGGGCATCGCGCCGCGGCCAGACGTTGTCGCTGATGTCGGTGTCGGCCGTCTCCTCGAGCGCGTCGAGCAGGATTTCCTTCACCTTGCGGTCGGTCGTGAACGCCTTCGTCACCTGCGACGCGTTCACGCGCCACACCTCAGCCGGGATGCGCACGGTGCGATCGGTGCCGTCTTCGTACATGAACGTGAGGATGATCGGCATCACCAGGCCGCCCTTGTTGGCGATGTCCACCTCGTACACGTACGTCGCGCCGCCGAGGGCGCGGCGGCCTGCCGCATCGAGGCCACCGACGAAGCTCGCCACCCGGCTGCGCTCCGCGGGCGTCACCGAGTCGGCGACGATGGCAGCATTGGCACCGAGCCGGAACTCGCGCGAGCCGGCGATGGCGAGGTTCACGTTGTCCACGCCGTAGAACCAGCCGCGCCAGTACCAGTCGAGATCCACCGCGGTCACGTCCTCGATGGTGCGGAAGAAGTCCGCCGGGGCAGGATGCTTGAAGGCCCAACGGCGTGCGTACTCGCGGAACGCCATGTCGAAGAGCGAGTCGCCGACCACGGTCTGCCGCAGGATATTGAGCGCGGTCGCCGCCTTCAGGTAGGCGTTGTTACCGAGTGAGATCACCGACTCGGAATTGGTCATGATCGGCTCCTGCTGCGTCTGCTCGAGCCGCATGTAGTCGATCACGTTGCGGGGTGGCCCGCGGCGCGACGGGTACGCGCGGTCCCACTCCTGCTCCGACAGGAACTGCGTGTACGAGTTGAGCCCCTCGTCCATCCACGTCCACTGTCGTTCGTCGGAGTTGACGATCATCGGGAAGAAGTTGTGGCCCACTTCGTGGATCACGACCGAGATCAATCCGAACTTCGTCGCATCATCGTACGAACCGTCGGGGCGGGGGCGGCGCGGGTTGAAGCAGATCATGGGGTACTCCATGCCGCTGCCGTTCCAGTGCACACTGGTGGCCTGCGGGTATGGATAGGCGATGGTGGCCTTCGAGTAGGTGACGAGCGCATGCGCGACGGCCTTCGTGCTGTACTCGCCCCACAGTGGGTTGGCCTCGTTCGGGTAATACGACTGCGCCAGCACGCGCTTGCCGGCGATGGTCACGCCGCGGCCGTCCCAGATGAACTTGCGCGAGCTGGCAAACGCAAAGTCGCGCACGTCGGTGGCGCGGAACTCCCACGTCCTGGTGCCGCGCGGCGTTCCCGACTCGGCGGCCTTCGCATCGGCTGGCGTGACGATGTGACGAATGGAATCGGAGGCGAGTGCCGCCGCGAGTCGTTGCCGCTGGGTCACTGTCAGTGCGGTCATGGCATTGGCCAGCGTGCCGGTCGCCGCGACGATGTGGTCGCTCGGCACGGTGATGCGCACCACGTAGTTGCCGAATGGCAGCGTGAACTCACCCGACCCGAGGAACTGCTTGTGCTGCCATCCCGTGTTGTCACTGTAGACGGCAAGGCGCGGGAACCACTGCGCGACGTTGTAGCTGTAGTTGCCGTCGGCGAACTTCTCCCACCCGGTGCGGGCGCCGGAGAGGCGCGTTTCGAGGATGGGGTAGCTCCAGGTGATCACGAGGCCACGCGATGCTTTCGGCGCAAGTGGTGCATCGAGGTCCACGCGCATCATCGTGCCGACGATGGTCTTGCGCAGCGCCGCGCCGAGTGGCGTGGTCACCGACGCGATGCGGTAGCCGCCGATCCATCCGGGCACCGAGTCGGTGCTGGCAAGCATCGTGATGGCCTGCGGGTTCGCGCCGGGCTGGAGCCGACCGTTGCGCGTGAGGTTGGAGATCGACCCCGCCTCGTGGATGTTCTGGTCGAGTTGCACCCATACGAATCGCAGGGTGTCGGGCGACTGGTTGTGATACGTGATCACCTCGCGACCGGTGATCTGCTGTCGCACGTCATCGAGCGTGACGTCGATGGTGTAGTCGACGCGATTCTGCCAGTAGTCGCGGCCCGGCGCACCGGACGCCGTGCGCGTGGTGCCCGGTGTGGGCAGCTCGGTGCCAAGTTGCCGGAACCGGTCAGCGCCACCCTGGCCACCCTGCGCCGCCAGCGTGGTGACGGCACTCACGGTGATCACGATGCCGGTGACGGCGGAACGGATGCGATGCGACATCAGCGGATCCTCAGCGGAACGGTGGGCACGAACGGTGGAACGGCACGAGGGCGACGGGCAGCGACCGGAGCCACAGTCATCATCGGCGCTTCCCGCCGATCCTCAGCGGGCCCGCCGCGCCGATGGCGGGATCCGCTGCAGAGCGACGGCGAGCTCGCGGACGAGCGCACCGGTGCGCAACGTCGGTCGGCCCCACTGCTCGCTGTCCACCTCGATCACGGCGCCGTTGCGCACGGCACGCAGGTCACGCCAGCCAGCCATCCCGCGCAACGCCTCGAGCTGCGAGCCGCCAGTGCTGCGCCTTCCGACGATCAGCACGTCGGGATCGTGCGCGATGAACGATTCGAGCGAGAGGGTGGGAAAGTCGCCGGCCACGTCGGCAAACGGGTTGTCGGCGCCGGCCACGCTCACCAGCTCCGCCATGTAGCTCCTGGCGGCCGCGATGATCACCGGTGAGCGGCTGATCACGTACACGGCGCGCAGTCGTGGCTTGCCGGCGTTCGTCGCCTGCACCGCACGGAACTCGGCGCGCAGCTGGTTCGCTGCGGTGGTGGCGCGTGCATCGAGGCCGAGCAGGGCGCCGAGGTCCTTCACCGAGCGATACATCGCGGCCGTGTCGGCGGTCCCGAGCAGATACACCGGCACGCCGAGCGCACGCATCCGGCTCACCACCGGCGCCGTGGCCTGACCCTGCCACGCGATGAACAGATCGGGGCGTGCCGCGAGCAACACCTCGACGCTCGGGTCGACGCCACCACCCACATCGGCAGCGCGCGCGACAGCACTGGAGGTGTCGTAGCGCGTGCGCGCCGCGATCCGGTCGGCAGCACCGAGCGCCACGATGATGTCCACCGCCGACGACATCAGCGATGCAACACGGCGGGCCGGTGCCTTCACCGTCACCACCTGGCCCGTGCCGTCGCGGACGGTGATCGGCTGCGCCACGAGATCGGTCGAACCGGCCGCCAGCAGCAGCATCATGCCGACGGCGCCGTGCCGTGCCTGTCGACGCGAGCGCTGACTCGCCGTCAATAGTCCACCGGACGCAGGTAGCTCTCGCCGATCGCCGTCGGACCGATCAGCGCGACCGTCGGCAGGCGGCGCTTCCAGTGCGTGGACTCCAGCCGACGCCTGACGATCTCGATGTCCCGTGCATCGAAGCCTCGCGCGGCGAGGTCTGTCGGGGTCCAGCCGTTCAGCATCCAGTTCAGCAACTCGTCGGCACGCGCATAACTGATCCCGAAGTCGCCCTCGTCGGTCTGGCCCTGGATCAGGTCCGCCGAGGCCGGCTTGTCGATGATCTCGGCCGGCACCCCGAGGTGCCGCGCCAGCGCCCAGACCTGCGACTTGTAGAGGTCACCCAGCGGGTTGATCGGCGGCGAGTCGTCGGCGTGCCAGGTGTAATAGCCGAAGAGGCGCTCGGTCTTGTTGCCGGTGCCGAGCGGCACGCCGCGCAACTTCTGGCTCTGGTCGAAGAGCGTGATCATGCGCGTGCGCGCCATCACATTGCCCTTCCGGCCCGGATCGGCGTCTGGCTCGTGCTGCAGGTAGCCGTCCACGGCGGCGGTGATGTCCATGGTCCGGTGCTGGATGCCGAGCGCATCGATGACGAGCTGCGCGTGCGCGAGGCTGTCGGCCGACGATGATCTGTACGGCATGCGCACGGCGAGGACGTTCTCCGGCCCCATCGCCAGCGCAGCGAGGTACGTCGTGACGGCCGAGTCCACGCCACCCGACAGGCCCACGACGGCTTTCGTGAAACCGCGGCGCTGCATTTCGTCGCGGATGAACTGCACCAGCCACTGCTGCACCAGCGGCGCATTGATCTCGAGCGGCGCTGGTGCGCCCGAGATACCCGAACCACTCGCCGTCGCGGGCGCGTTCGCCGTCGCCGGAGCCGGCAGGTGGCTGAGTGCCTCGTCGGCTGCGTCGTACGACAGCAGGTACGGCGTGCGCGCCATCGCTGCGTCGATGTTCTGCGTGAGGCCTGGCCACGCATGACTCACGTCGCTCAGCAGTGGCGCGTCGGCGCGGGCGCGCACGAGGTCGCGCAGGTCGCAGGTGAGCGTCGTCATCGCCGGCTCGAACAGCGGCAGCGTCGTCCGCACGTCGCCATGTGGCCCGACGATGGTCGACGCGCCGCTGAACATCTTCCCCCCTTCGCTGCCCACGAGGTTGCTCAGCGACACGAACATCCCGTGCTCCTCGGCAATGTCGCGGATCAGTCGCTCCCAGCGGTAGACGCTCGCCGGGCCACCATTCGCGTCGCTGCGCGGCCAGGGTCCGCGCGCCGGCGCCGCCGACGATACGAACACCACCTCGGCACCATCCAGTGCGGTGATCGTCCCGGTGATGGAGTGCCAGGCATCCTCGCAGACGAGCATCGCGGCGCGGCCCCAGCGGGTGTCGAAGGCGCGGACGTCTCGTCCGGCCTCGACGAAACGCGCCTCGTCGAACAGGCCGTACGTGGGCAGGAAGTTCTTGCGATGCACGTGGCGGATCAGCGGCGCGTCGCCGCCGAGCGTGACGTACATGACGCTGTTGTGGAGCGTGTTGCGCCAGCGCTCGTAGAAGCCGATCACGACGTCGATGGTGCTGCCGGGCGCCGTGCCAGCCACGAAGTCGTGCTGCAGGTCGGCGGCGAGGGTGCCGGCGGTGACGGCAAGGTCGCGGACGCCGCCTTCCAGGAAATAGCCGGTGAGGGCCGTCTCGGGGAAATGGAGGACGTCGGGGCACGGGTCGAGCGCGACCGCCTTGGCAATCAGGGCGGCGACCTGTGCGCGGTTGGCGGTGTAGTTGGCCTTGGCCGGCCGGAACTGCACGAGGCCGAGGCGAAGCAGTCGTGGCATGCCGAAAGCTATGACCCTTCAGGACGCCGCGACGAGCCCGGGTCGCACCAACTCTGCTGCTGGGCCCACCAGCCCGCGTAACTTGCGCTCCGTGACCCGACTCCTGCTCCTCCTCGCCCTCACTGCCGGCCCGCTTGCCGCGCAATCATCCGACGCCGCGGCGATCATCCCGCTGCCGCAGTCCTCGCTCGTGCTGGCCCGCGACGGGACCGTCATCGGGGAGCTGGGGCGGCAGGTGCGAACCAGCGTGTCCATCGCCTCGCTGCCGCGCTACGTGCCGCAGGCGTTCGTGGCGGTGGAGGACCAGCGCTTCTACCAGCACGACGGCGTGGACCTCGTGGGCGTGGCGGCCGCCGTGAAGGACGCGGTGATGGGCAACGCCCGCGGTGCGAGCACCATCACGCAGCAGCTGGTGGGCAACATGCATCCCGACCTGATCGACCGGCGGGATGCCTCGATCGGCCGGAAGCTGCGCGAGCAGACGGCCGCGCGAGCCATGGAACGGCGCTACACCAAGGCGCAGATCCTCGAGGCGTACCTCAACACGATCCACTTCGGGCACGGCTGGTACGGCATCGACGCCGCGTCGCGCCACATCTTCGGCAAGCCTGCCGCGCGTGTCACACTCGCCGAGGCGGCGACGCTGGCCGCGATGCCGAAGGGGCCGGCGATCTACGACCCGGTCAGGAATCCCGCGCGGGTGAAGCAGCGTCGTGATCTGGTGCTCACGCTGATGGCGGAGCAGGGCCTCATCTCGGCTGCGGACCGGGCACGCACGCAGGCCTCGCCGCTGATCACGCATCCCGCCAGCATCGATCCGAGCTTCGCGTACATGGTCAACGTGGCACGCATCCAGGTTGAGCGGGGCGGCGTGAACCTGAACGACGGTGGCTTCCGCGTCACGACCACCATCGACGCCGGGCTGCAGCGGGCGGCCGCGACGGCGCTGCGCGAGGGCGTGGCGTCAGCCGAGGCGCCCCCGCGCCGCACGAAGAAGAAAGGGACAGAGCCCGCCCCAGCTGCGGGCACGTTGCAGGGCGCCGCCGTGATGCTCTCACCGCTGACCGGTGAGGTGCTCGCACTGGTCGGTGGCCGCAACTTCGCGACGTCGTCGTTCGACCGGGTGATCGATGGCCGCCGTCAGCCGGGGTCGAGCTTCAAGCCGTTCGTGTATGGCGCGGCGCTGCTGCAGGGCATCGCCGCCAACACCATCGAGCAGGACACATTGCTGCACATCGTGCAGCCCAACGGGCAGGTGTACTCGCCTGAGAATTCGGATGGCAAGTTCCTCGGCGCGCTGACGATGCGCGAGGCGCTGGTGAAGTCGCGTAATCCGGTCGCGGTGCAGCTCGGCCAGCAGGTGACGATCGACAGCGTCGCGGCGCTGGCGCGGCGGATGGGGCTCGACGCGACGATTGCGCCGTATCCGTCGAGTGCGATCGGCACGGCCAGCGTGCGGCCGCTGGACATGGCGGCCGCGTACGGCGCGATTGCGAACGGCGGGGCGACCGTGAGCCCACGGTTCGTCCAGAAGGTGGAAGACCGGAGCGGCCGAGTCGTGTGGTCCCCGCGTCTGACCGCACCGCAGTACGCGCTGGACAATCGCGTCGCCTTCGTGCTGCGCGACATGATGCGCGACGTGGTGGAGCGGGGCACCGCGACGTCGGTGCGGAAGTACGTTCCCGCGCGCATTCCGGTGGCCGGAAAGACGGGCACCACCAACGGCAGCACCGACGTCTGGTTCGTGGGCATGACGCCGGAGCTCGTCGGTGCGGTGTGGGTGGGCTACGACACCCCGAAGCCGATCGCCGGTGGTCAGGCGGCCGGCGGTACCGTCGCGGCGCCGATCTTTGCGCGGGCGGTGCAGGCCTATTACGAAGGCGGCCGCAGCAGCATGCCGTGGACGCCGCCGCCGGGCCTCGTGTCGATGGAGCTCGATCGTGACACGGGGCTGCCGGCGACGCCCGAGACGCTGCCGGCAAAGCGGTACACGGAATGGTTCGTGGCGGGCACGGAGCCGGGGGCCATTCCGCTGGATGTGTGGCGACTGATGGAGCTGGGCGGGATCGGGCGCTAGTGGACTGGAAACGAAGTTCCGGAAGCAGTCGCCGGTCGGGACATCCCGGCTGGCTGCGTTGAAAATCCTCGCAATACCGCTGGTATTGCTGTGGTTTTCGCCTTCCCATCCGGGCGCCCCACCCGGCTTGATGCTATCCGAACTTCATTTCCAGCCCACCGGTCGTCAGACTCGGCCGAGCAATTCGCAGGTCACGTCCCGCCGTACCACTCGTACCCGCGATCGCTCCAGTAGCCGCCGTTCGCCCCCGGCAGCACCACGATCTTCGTCAGGTACTTGGTGTTCTTGTATCCGAGCTTGATCGGGCCATGCACGCGCGCGGGCGCGCCATACGCGGGCGACAGTGGCTTCCCGTCCTTGGCCAGCACCACCATGGTCTGCGGGTGCAGCGTGCTCTCGATGTCCCAGCTCTCGTGGTACCCGTCGTCGAAGCTCTGGAAGTCCACGAATCGCGCGCCGGCGGCGGGGCGCACGGCGTCGAGGATGGTGCGCATCGGCACGCCAGTGAAGTCGGCCACGGCGGTCCACCCCTCCACGCAGTAATGCGGCACGCGTTGCGTCACCATGCGCATGGCGCGCAATTCGTCGAGCGTGAAGGTGCGCGGGGCGGCCACGGCACCGCTGACCTCCAGCCGCCAGGCCCCGCGCACGGCCGCATCCCAGACCGGCGTGGCATCGCTCACCCAGTAGGCAGGAAAGCGCGCACCGGCGGGCGGCACGTTTCCGATGCGGGATGGCGTATTCGTGCCGAGCAGCCAGCGCTCGAACTTCTCGTTCTGGCGGGTGGCGAAGGTGAGGAGGCCCGACGCCGACTTGGGGCCGGCGCTGTTGCAGGCACCGAGGATGGTGGCGCTGATGCCGGCGGCCGAGAGACGCATGAAGGCGCGCCGGTCGAGGCGGCCGGCTTCACGGGCGCGGGCGATCACCGCGTCGGCCTGGCGCAGGATTTCGCGATGCGGGGTCATGCCTGCTCCACGTCGGTACGCGCGGCCTTGGCCGGCGCGAGGTTCACGAAGGGCCGCGCATTGCGGGCCTCGGGCGACACGCGGTCCTCGTCGTAGCCACCGGTGGTCATCGCACGGATGGCGTATGGGTCTACCGCGAAGACCATCACGACGTGCACCAGCACCAGCAGGCCCAGGCCGAGCATCGCGGCAAAGTGCCACCAGCGTGCGAGGTAGTAGCCACCCATGGCCTGCGCCAGCCAGCCCAGCGACACCGGCTTCCAGATGGCGATGCCGGTGATCACCGACATGACGCCGAGCACGATCATCGTGCTGTAGGCGTACTTCTGCAGCGCGTTGTGTTTGCCCTGATGGGGGTGGCGCTTGGTCAGGCCCAGGTAGAAGCGGGCCATTGCGATGGCGTCGCCGAAGTCGCCGCGCAGCGGCGCGAGCGCTCGCCATTCGCCGCGGAACCAGAGGTAGCCGAGATACAGCAACCCGTTCGCCACGAGGATCCACATCATCGCGAAGTGCCAATGCCGTGCGCCGCCGAGCCAGGAGCCAAAGGTCAGGTTCGCGGGTACGGCCTGACCTTCCCATGGCCACCAGGGAAAGACCTGTCCCTTCGGCGCGAAGGCCGGGCTGGCGTTGAATATGCGGAGGCCAGAGCCAGCCATGACGAACAGGGCGATCGCGCTCACCCAGTGTGTCAGGCGGACGATGGGGTGGTGACGTGGGGGCGCACTGGTGCGCGATAGGTTGGGCATGCTGCTCACTCGGCGAGAAGGGAACGCACTGCGGCGTCGATGTCGTCGTAGCGGCCCTCGCCGTCGTGGTGGAAACGGATTCGGCCCTGTCGATCCACAATGTAGATAGATGGCCAGAACCGGTTTCCAAGCGCCCGCCAGATCGCGAAGTCGTTGTCCAGCACGACCGGAAACGTCACGCCGAGTTGCTTCGCGCGTCGCTCGACGTTCTCGCGAATCTTCTCTTCGTCGCTCTCTGGAGTGTGGATGCCGATCGTGACCAGCCCCGCCGCCTTGTGTCGTGCTGCCGTTTGCAGGATGTGCGGCAGTGCGTTGAGGCAGTTGTAACACCGGTAGGTCCACACCTCGATCAGCGCCACGTGTCCGCGCAGGTCGGCGCGCGTGACAGGTGCTCCGTTGATCCAGCCGGTGCCGCCGTTCAGCTCCGGCAGCTCACCGAGCACCGGCAGTGCCGTCGCCGACCGGGGGGCCGCCGCTGCTTGAGGGACTGCGTGGCCCCCCCTCCACAGGAGGGCCGATGCCGGCAGGACGATCACGGACAGCAGGGCGAGCGACGGAAATCGCATTGGACACCGGGCGGGGGGAGGAGTGCGCGGTGTGTAGACCTGAAGGTGGCGAACAGTTCCCGGAACCCCGCCCCGTCGGACTTCCGGGATGGCTCAGCGCACTGCTGCGCGGCAGTATTGGTCGTCTCCCCCCTTTCAGCCAGGATCTCGGATGCACCGTCGTCGCTTTCTCCAGCACTCGGCCGCCCTCGCAGGACTGCCCGCACTGGGCGCGCTCACCAGCCGGGCTCGTGCAGGCGCCGCGGCTCCACGCCAGGTCAACGGTGACCGCCTCAACGGCTGGCTGACCCAGTTTGACCGCATCGGTCGGACGCCCGGCGGCATCAACCGCGTGGCCTACTCCGAGGCCGACCTGGCCGGACGGACGTTCACGCTGGACCTGTTTCGCCAGTCGGGGCTCACGCCGCGGATCGACGCGGCGGGGAACATCCTCGCGCGCATTCCGGGCACGAACGCCGCCCTCGCGCCGATCCTCATCGGCTCGCACATCGATTCCGTCACCGACGGCGGCAACTTCGATGGCCCGGTGGGTTCATTCGCGGCGATCGAGGTGGCGCGATCGCTCGTCGAGCAGCGGGTGCGCCTGGCACACCCGCTCGAGGTGGTCGTGTGGCAGAACGAGGAGGGCGGCACGATCGGCAGCAAGATCGCGGTCGGCCTGCTCACCGATGCCGACCTGCTGAAGGTGGCGCGCTCGGGGAAGACGGTGCGCGAGGGCATCGGCCTGATCGGCGGTGACGTCACGAAGCTGCGTGAGGCACAGCGCGCGAAGGGTGACCTGGCCTGCTACTTCGAGTTGCACATCGAGCAGGGTGGACTGCTGGAGAGGGCTGGCCGGCAGATCGGTGTCGTCGAGGGGATCGTCGGGCTGCGGTGGTTCGAGGTCACGGTCACCGGCTTCTCGAACCATGCCGGCGCGACGCCGATGGACCAGCGACAGGATGCGATGCTCGCCGCTGCGAAGTTCACGGTCGCGGTGAACGACGCGATCCGCAGCGAACCGGGACGACAGGTGGCGACCGTCGGGCGCCTGAACGTCACGCCGAACACGACCAACGTCATCCCGGGGCAGGTGGTGCTGACGGTGGACCTGCGTGACCTGAACCCGGCGAAGATCGAGCACTTCACGCAGCGATTCGAGCAGCTCGGTCGCGAGATCGGCGCGGCCAGCCAGGTGACGTTCGCGTTCACGCGCCTCGTCGAAAGCAGCCCTGCCATCTCCGACGCCCGGCTCATGCTGGCGATCGAGGGCAGCGCGACGGCACTCGGCCTCTCGCATCAGCGCATGCCGAGTGGCGCGGGTCACGACGCGCAGGAGGTGGCGCACATCGCGCCGATGGCGATGATCTTCGTCCCGAGCGTGGGCGGGATCAGCCATTCGCCGAAAGAATTCTCGCGGGCGGCCGACATCACCAATGGCGCGAACGTGCTCATGAACGCCGTCATCGCGGCGGACGCCGCTCTTCGCTGACGCACGACGCCCCGCCGGTGCATCACCGGCGGGGCGTCGCGTATTCAGTCGGTCATCGGCACATCACCCTCACAGCGCCGCCAGCTCCCGCTCGATCACCCGCTCCACGTCGCTCTGCGGCACGAGCGCCACCTTCAGCACCTCGTCCAGCGTCTGCACGGGGTGGAAGGTGAGCGTCTGGCGCACCTCGTCCGGCACGTCCTCGAGATCCGCCTCGTTCGCCTTCGGAATGATCACGTGCCGGATGCCGGCGCGATGCGCGCCAAGCACCTTTTCCTTGAGGCCGCCGATCGGCAGCACGCGGCCGCGCAGCGTGATCTCACCGGTCATCGAGACATCACGGCGCACCGCGCGTCCGCTCATCTCGCTCACCAGCGCCGTGGCAATCGCAATGCCGGCGCTGGGGCCATCCTTGGGGATCGCACCGGCGGGCACATGGATGTGCGCCTCCACCGCACCGAGACGGCTGGACGGAATGCCCAGTGCCGCGGCGTTGTTCATGGCGAACGTGAATGCCGCGCGTGCGCTTTCCTTCATCACATCACCGAGCTGTCCGGTGAGGATGAGCGACACGGGTCCGCTCACGCCGAGCCCGTCGGTGATGGTCTCCACCTGCGCGTCGCCCACGGCGGTCCGCAGTGCCGGTCGCGTGCCGGGGCGCCGCACCGAGGCCTCCACGAACATGATGTCGCCACCCATCGGCGTGTAGTACATGCCGTTCGCGATGCCGACGGCGTCAGTGTCGCTGATCTTCTCGGGGTGCACCCGCGGACGGCCGAGCAACTCGCGCACGGCAGCGCTGTCGAGCACCGTCGGCACGGCGGCCGCTTCCTCCCCACCCGAGGCGAGCTTGCGCGCGACCTTGCGCGCCACGGCACCGATCTGGCGCTCCAGTTGGCGCACACCGGCCTCACGCGTGTACTGGCTGACGACGGTCATGACCGCGTCAGGCGTGAGCGTGATGCCCGCGCTCTTGAGGCCACTCTCGTCGAACTGGCGCGGCACGAGGTACTGCGTGGCGATGCCGGCCTTCTCCTTCTCGGTGTACCCGCTGAACTCCACCACTTCCATGCGGTCCAGCAGCGGACCGGGAATGTTCTGGATGAAGTTCGACGTGGCGATGAAGAGCACCTCGCTGAGGTCGAACGGCACGCCGAGGTAGTGATCGGTGAAGCTGTTGTTCTGCGCGGGGTCGAGCACCTCGAGCAACGCACTCGCGGGATCGCCCTGGAAGCCGGTGCCGAGCTTGTCCACCTCGTCCAGCAGGAAGACGGGGTTGCGCGTGCCTGCGGCCTTCATGCCGTTGATGATGCGGCCCGGCATCGCACCGACATAGGTGCGGCGATGCCCGCGGATGTCGGCCTCGTCGCGCACGCCGCCAAGCGCGATGCGCACGTACTCGCGGCCGAGGGCGCGCGCGATCGACTTCGCGATCGACGTCTTGCCCACGCCGGGAGGGCCGTTGAACAGGAGGATGGGGCCGCGTGCCATCGCCCGCGCCTTCGCCTCCTTGTTGTCGGTGATGGGCTCGGCGTTCGCCGGCGCGGCCTCGTCGTCATTGACGACGCGCACCGCCGGCAGCTCGCCGGTCTGCTGCAGCTCGGCCTCGAGCTGCTTCGCGCGCAGCTGGCGCACGGCGAGGAACTCGATCACGCGATCCTTGACGTCATCGAGGCCGTAGTGGTCCTCGGCCAGCACCGCGATGGCGCGTGGCAGGTCGAGCTGGTCGTCGCTGCGCGTGTTCCACGGCAGCTCGGCAATGGACTCGAGGTAGGTGCGGATGACCTGCGCCTCCATGCTCTCGCGGCCGGCGCGCTCGAGGCGGCCCAGCTCGCGGTTGACCTCCTTCTGCGCCTCCTTCGGCAGCTCCAGCGCGGCGAGCTTCTCGCGCAGGGCCTCGACTTCCTTGCTCGAGTCGTCGTCGCCCAGCTCCTTCTGGATCGTCTTCAACTGCTCGCGCAGGAACATCTCGCGCTGGCGGTCGCCGAGCTCCTCCTGCACCTGGTTCTTGATGTCCTCCTGTGCGGAGAGCATGCCGATCTGCCGCTGCACGTGAACCAGCACGCGGCGGATCCGCTCCTCGACGCTGAGCGTCTCCAGCAGCGCCTGCTTCTGCGGCACGTCCACATCCAGATAGCCGGCGACGAGGTCGGCGAAGCGACCCGGCTCGGTCACACTGTCCAGCACCTTGTGCACGACCTCCTCGGGGAGGCCGCGCTTTTCGCCCAGCTCCATGGCGCGCTCGCGGGTCTCGCGGTGCAGCGCCTCGAAGGCGGGGTCCTTCTCGTCGATGGGCTCCATGTCGGCGGTCTGGACCACGGCCGCCGAGAGGTAGCCTTCCGTCTTGATGAACTGGAGGGCGGTGGCGCGGGTCTCGCCCTGCAGCAGGAGCTGCACGCCGCCGAGGCCCCGCTGGATCTGCCCGATGCGGGCGATCACGCCGGTGGTGTAGAGGTTGTCGCCCGACGGCTCGTCGGAGTTGTCGCGCTGGGCGACGGCAAAGACGAGGCGGTCGCCCTTCAGCGCCGTCTCGATGGCCCGCAGCGTCCCGGGCCGACCGGCGGCGATGGGGGCGGTGAGGCCGGGAAAGATCACCTGCCCGCGGAGGGGCAGGACTGGCAGCGTCTGACGTTCGGCCATGTGGTGGCGCTCCTGCGATGGGCAACCGTGGCAAGGGTGTCCCGGATACGATACGGACATGACCGACAGTGCGCTTCGTCCCGCGACCCCTGCCAGGGGTCCGGGTCGTGTGAGGTCGGTCACGTCACCTGCTTTCTCCTCTCGCAAGGCTCGGGCGCACCCCGCCGTGCCACTTCGGCACCCTCGCCCAAACTTTTCCAGCCTGACTGGCGTACGAGGTGCCACATGGTCAGCACGCTGCAGGAGATCGACCCCCGGGCCCGCAATCCGTTCCGCGTCATCCCGTCCTGTCCGGTGCGACCTCGCCTCCTCCGGGTGGTTCCGGGATGCTATCCTACGTCGACCGTAATCCTCTCCCTTTTCGCCGGCCCCACGTGCCTGATCCGGTAGATGCCACCGCCGACAACGAGTTGTTGGCGCGAGTGGAGCGCGCCCTTGCACCGCAGTACGAGGTGGAAGGTGAGCTCGGGCGTGGCGGCATGGGCATCGTCTATCGCGCCCGCGACACGCGGCTGAAGCGCTCGGTGGCGGTGAAGCTGCTGCCGCCCGAGCTGGCGTACCGGACGGAGATCAAGTCCCGCTTCCTGCGCGAGGCGGAGATGGCTGCCCAGCTCTCGCATCCGAACATCGTGCCGATCTATTCGGTCGACGAGAAGGACGGGCTGGTGTACTTCATCATGGCGTGCGTGGACGGCGACAATCTCGGGAAGCAGATGGCCACGCGCGGCCCACTGCCGGTGGCGGAGGTGCGTCGCATCATGCGGGAGGTGGCGGGTGCGCTCGCCTTCGCCCATGCGCGCAAGTTCATCCATCGCGACATCAAGCCGGACAACATCCTGGTCGACAAGGATGACGGCCGCGCCATCGTCACCGACTTCGGCATCGCGCGCGCCGTGCAGGATGGCGCCGAGACGCGGCTCACGGCGACCGGCATCGCGATCGGCACACCGGCGTACATGAGCCCCGAGCAGTGCGCCGGCGAGCGCGAGATCGATGGCCGTGCCGACCTGTATGCGCTGGGCACGCTCGGCTACCAGATGCTGGCGGGGCGGCTGCCGTTCGAGGCGACCAGCACGCCGGCGCTGCTCGTGAAGCAGCTCTCGGAGAAGCCGCGGCCGATCGTTGAACGGCGCCCCGACACGCCCCCCGACCTCGCGGGCATCATCATGCGCCTGCTGGAGAAGGACCCGGCGGCGCGCTTCGGGACGGCGGACGAACTCGCGGCGGCGCTCGACGGGCGAATCTCGTCCGGCTACAAGGCCCCGCCGGCCAACCGCACGCCGACACCGCTGATGAGTCAGTCGCCGCAGCCGTCGTGGGTGTTCGACGGGTCGCGGTCGGCGGCGGGCGGTGCCGTGCCGTCCGCGCCATACGGTGCCGCAACCAGCGAGGAAGTCGCGCGCTGGTATGCGCCGCAGGTCGTGAAGTTCCGGAAGGGCCTCGCACCGTTCCTCACCTTCGCCGGCGTGGCAGTGGCGCTGAAGATCGTGAATGTCGTCGACCTCACGGTGGTGCCGGCGTTCTGGTCGATCGGCATCGCGATGGGCTACGCGAAGCTCTGGCAGGCAGGTTTCGACTGGCGCGACGTCTTCAAGCAGCCGCGCCACGTGTTGCTGGCCGATGTCGTCTCGGAAAAGGCGGATGACGTGCAGGCGCTGTGGGACCCGAACAAGCGCAACATCGTCCGCGAACGGCAGCGGCTTCGTGTCGAGTCGGGCTCGGACGGTTCGTTCTACTCGGCCACCGACCGGATGATGAGCGACGGCGCGCTGCCGCCCGGCGTCACGCCCGGGTCGCCAGCGGCCGAGCAGGCACGGTACGGTGCGTGGTACGACGCGGTGCGTGACGGGATCGGCGACCGGGCCGAGATCCAGCGCATGTACGAGTCGCTGCCGAAGGGAGAGAAAGGCATCGCGAGCGGGATCGTCGCCAACGCTGACGAACTGCTCTCGGCGGTGAAGTCGGAGGCCGCACAACTGGCGGACCTCGACCGCAACCCGGTCCAGCTGCCGGATGTCGCGCGCATCGAGCAGGAGATCACGCTGCTGGAATCGCAGGCGAATCCGCTCGAGCAGCGCAGCGAGGAGCGGGTGCGCCGCCTGGTGCGGTTGCGCCGCGAGAGTCGGCAGGCGGCCACGGAATCCGATCGCCGCCGACGGTCGACCGACCGGCTGGAGCGCGCGCGGGCGGCGCTGCGGTCGATCCGCTTCGAGCTGGTCAAGCTGCGCACCGGCGCGTCGGCCTCGGGATCGACGGTCCACGTGACGCAGCTGGCGGAACGCGCGCAGGAGCTGGCGCGTGACGTCGACGCCGTGCTCGCCGCGGTTGGCAGCACGGGGTCGCGCGCGCCACGGGGCACCCGCTGATCGCGGGGCGACGCGCCCCATGACGACCCCTGCGCCGGTCAGCGGCGACGAACTGCGCCAACGCCTCGCCGCCGCGCTCGCGCCGGCGTACACGGTGGAGGCGGAGCTCGGACGCGGCGGGATGAGCGTGGTCTATCGCGCCCACGACGTTCGCCTGCGCCGCGATGTGGCGATCAAGGTGCTCCCCCCGGAACTGGCGTTCGTCGCGAACGTGCGTGAACGATTCATGCGCGAGGCGCAGACGGCGGCGCAGCTCGCGCATCCGCACATCGTGCCGATCTACGGCGTCGAGGAGCGCGACCGGCTGTCGTGGATCGTGATGGCACTCATCGAGGGTGAGACACTCGGCCAGCGACTGTCGCGGGAGGGATGCATCGATGGGCCGGAGACGGAGCGGATCCTCAGCGGCGTTGCCGCCGCGTTGGCGTACGCGCACGCGCACGGCGTGATCCACCGCGACATCAAGCCGGACAACATCCTCCTCGAGCGTGGCACGCGACGTGTGCTCGTGACGGACTTCGGTATCGCGCGCGCCGCCGAGGGCGATGGGCGGCTGACGCTAACCGGCGTGGCCGTCGGCACACCGACCTACATGAGCCCCGAGCAGGCGATCGGCGATGGAGAAGTGGATGGCCGCTCAGACCTCTACTCGCTGGCCGTGGTCGGCTACCAGATGCTGGCCGGGGCACCGCCCTTCACGGCCACCAGCACGCCGGCGCTGCTGCTGAAGCAGGTGAGTTCGCCCTTGCCGGCACTGTCCGAGCGGGCGCCGTCGGCGCCGGTGACGTTGGTGGCGGCGATCGAGCGGGCGCTGGCGAAGAAGCCGGCGGACCGGTTCGACTCGCTGGAGGCGTTCGCGAGCGCCATGCGCGATCCGCCGGCTGCCGCGCCGCGGTCGGCGCCGCAGGGGCTGCGCAACCCGCCGGTGATCGGTGTGCCGGCGATGCCGCGTCCGGTGCGCGACCTCGTGCAGGACCGCGCGCCGGCGCAGGTACCACCGCTGCGGCCATCGCTGCCCGTGCCACCCCGGCCGCCGGTCCCGCTGGCAGGCGCGAATTCGGTGCCGGCGTGGGTGTACGGGGCCAGCGCCGACGCGCCGAGCATCGCGATGCGCGCGGCGAGCTTCCGGCGGCGGGCGCGCCGCACCGTCGTGATCATCGGCGGCCTCGCGCTGATCAACGCCGTCACCTCGGCGGGGGCGCCGTGGGTGATGTTTCCCGCCTTCGCGATGCTGGTCGGCCTTTCGGCACGCTGGCGGCCGCTTGGTGATGCCGGGTTGGGGTTCCTGAACGTCGTGCTCGACCGGGAAGCCGAGCGAGTGGCGGGCGTGGAGCCGTCGGTGCCGGCGGTGCTGTTCAGCAACAGTCTGGCCGGCCGGGCGCGGCGGTTCGTCCGCCGGATCAAGACGGCGGCCGTGGCGGCCGGCGTCGGAGTCGTCTCGCTCGTCATTGGCGCGACGCTGCACGCCGAGCCGCTGGGCGCGTTCGCGGCCCTGAGCGGGGTTGGCGCGTTCGTGTCCGTGATGGCCGCCATCCGCTCCGCGCGGCCACTGACGCGGCTCGGCTTCCGGTATCGCGAGCTGATGAACGGCACCTGGCGCGACGGCGAGGCCTCACGTGCGCCGGGCACGGCGTTCCGGCTGCGCGAGGAGGAGGTGTCGCAGCTCGCGCCACCGGATGTGGTGATGAGCGGCTATGGCGAACGCCTGCGTCTGGCAGTGGACGACCGGACGGCGATCCGCCAGCAGATGGTGCGCCTTGGCGGCGCGGCGGGCGCGCTGATGCCGGATGTGGTGCCGACGGTGGATGCGCTCGTGTCACGGATTGCCGAGATCGCGGCGTCGCTGCACCAGCTCGACCGGGACATGGGAGCCGCCGGCGATGGTTCGCTGGACGCCCGGATCCGCGAGTTGCGAGGGCAGGGCGTGCCCGACGACGACCGCATGCTGGCACTGTTGCTCCGGCAGCGGCAGTCACTGTCCGACCTGGAAGGCCGTCGCGGCATGCTGCGATCCAAGCTGGAAAGCGCCTCGGTGACTTTGCAGAACCTGCGACTGGATGTGCTTCGGCTGGGTTCGATGGGTCTGGAGGCGCCAGCGCGCCGTGACGTCGGGCAGGCCACGGAGCAGGCGCGGGCGCTGTCGAAAGATCTGGCGTACCTGCTGGAAGGGGCGCGGGAAGCGGACCGGTACTGAGTCCACACGGCCTTCCCCGGTCTCAGCGGCAACGGAACATCGCAGCAGCAACGAAACAGCAGAACGCCAAGGCGCCGAGGGACTGAGAGGCGCGAAGGAAGGACTTCTGGGCTAGTCGACCCGCATCGGGAGCGCTGTTCCCAAGGCTGTACGTCGCGTCTTTCGGTTCCTCGGCGCCTTGGCGTTCTGCTGTTCAGTTGTTGTTGTTGCTGCTGCTGATTCTGCCTATCGCTCGACGAGGGCGGTGATGATTTCGGCCAGTCGCTCGGGCGATTCCTCGGGGAGGAAGTGGCGGCCGGACTCCAGGACGTCGAGTGTGGAGCCGCGGATCGCCTGCTCGAGCCGGCGGGCGGCGGCGACGGAGATGAAGGGGTCGTGGGCGCCGTGGACGATGGCGGTGGGCGCCGGGACCGATCCAAGCCGTGCGCCGATCTCCATCGTGTCGGCGCTGTCGAGTGCCTCGAGGTGGGCGACGTGGAGGTCGCGGCCGGCAGGGGTGGCGAAATTGCGGATGTAGCGGTCGATGGAGCGGGAGGCCAGTTCGGCGTCGACGAAGCCGCGCGCGAGGTCGGTCTTGAGCACTCCAAGGAGCCATGTGGCGGGAAGGTGGCGCGTCAGTGGCAGTGTAGCGCGCGCCATTTTCACTTCTCTCGACGGCCACTCATCGAAGCAGACGCTGCTGACGAGGCAGAGATGCGAGACCCGGTGTGGCGCCCGCACGGCGACCGCCTGTGCGATGCCGCCACCGACGTCATGGCCGATGAGGCAGGCGCGGTTGATTCCGAGCAGATCCAGCAGCACGAGCAGGCGGTCGGCGTGCGCCCGGATGTCGAGCGTGAGCGCGCCCGGCGGGTCGCTCCGGCCATACCCCAGCAGATCCAGCACAACGACACGCCGCCCGTCGGGGAGGAGCGGAACCAGTTCCTGCCACAGGTGCGACGAGGTGGGGAAGCCGTGGATGAGCACCAGCGGCTCGCCGCCGCCACGGGTGCCGGCCGCGTAGTAGTACAGGCGCGCGCCGCCGACGTCGAGGAACTCGCCGCGCACTACGACCGTGTCCGTGTTTCGGGGGAATGAATCCGTCAGTCTCCAGCAGGGACCGGGCAGTCCGGTCGTGGCTTCGGTTCGGGGATTTACACCCGTCGCCGTCGAAGGGTACGCCTGGTGATGCGAGGCGCAAATGGTTGCCGTCGGACCATCGGCGTGCCGGCGGAGGCTCCGGTCGACGACGCCTGGGCACGCCGTCAGAGGATTCGTGCCGGGGTGAGAATTTTCGAGCACACCCCATGCCACGGCGCCGCCTTCTGTAGTAGCTTGGAGGTTGTTGTGGCGCAACGTGTTCCGTCCGCACCCCTCCTGTGACCGACCTTCCTGAACTCGAGACCGGCCTCCCTGCCGCCGCGCTGACGCCTCCCCCGGCCGATGTGCCCGCAGCCCCGCCGCCGCCGCCGCCCAAGCCCGTGCTCCCGGATATGCCGACCTCGCCGGTGCGAGTGCCGGTTCGCTGGCTCATGCGTGAGGGGACCGGCGCGGTGCAGTACCGGGCGATGGTGGAACTGGGCAAGCTCATGCCGGCCGCCGATGCGCAGCGCGTGACCCTGACGCAGGAGTCGGCGATCCGCTGCGCGGTGACGCTGCATGCCGACGGGCACTGGAACCGTCGACTGTTCCCGCTGCCAGGGGCGGCGCCGCACACCGCCACCTTCTCCGCCTTCCGTCACCTGCTCGAGTGCGGCTGGGATCGCGAGTCACCGCCACTGGCGGTGGCCCGACGCTTCCTCTTCCGCCTGTTGTCGATGGACGAGGATCCGGCGAACCTGTTCGAACTGGCGGAGGAGGCCGGGACCAACAAGGAACTGGCCAAGCGGCTGCGCGCGCACGTGCGCGTGGAGGCCGCGGCGCTGCTGGCGCAGGCCGGATACGAGCGAGATCCGCGGGTGCGCGGCGCGGCCATCCGTGCGACACAGAAGGTGATGGACTACCTGCGTTCGCCGCTGGCGGCGAAGCCGTGGATCCGAGTCGGCAACAAGCAGGTGCTTGCGTCCGAGGCCGCTCCGCCAACGCTCGGGTTCCTGCGGATGGTGGCCTTCATGCCCGAGCTCCGCACGGAGTATCACATGGGCATGGAGCTGCTCGGCCGGCACCTGATGCAGACCGAGCCGCGTCAGGAGCCGGTGCAGCAGATCGACGGCATGCTGGTCACGGTGCCGCACATGGTGCTCGGTGATCGCCTGCCGCACCGGAATGCGCTCGAGGCCGACGTTCCTGCCGCGCTGCACTGGCTGGAGATCATGGTGCGCATGGGCGTGTTCAAGCGGCACGAGCCGTGGATCAAGATGTTCGAGCGCTTCGTGGAGAGCGCCGACCGCTACGGCGTGTGGCATCCGATGAAGGGTGATGCGATGCCGGCGACGACGGCGCCCGACCTGATCGGATGGTTCCCGCTCGAGGATGTCTCGACCGAGGGTGAGCGGCGGTGGAGTGACGTCACCCTGCGCGTGTCGCTGATCGCGAAGCTGATCGGGCGTGACCTGACGCTCGTCTGAGCCGGCGGCTCCGGTGGCTGTGGGTCGGCGCGCCGTGCCTCTGACGGCCCAGGCGATGTATCCAGCGAACGACCCGGACGCCTCGGCGTTTCGGGTCGTGCTGGCATCGGGGGAGCAGGTGCGCGTGGTGGCGACAGGCGACCCGGCGGCGCCGCCGGTGCTGCTGCTGCACGGCTGGGGGTGTTCGGCCTATGCGTGGCGGTATCTGGCCGGCCCGATTGCGGCGCAGGGATGGAGGACGCTGGCGATCGACCTGCGCGGCCACGGCCTGTCCGACCGGCCGAACGACGCTGGCCTGTACACGCGGGATGCGATGGTCGCACACCTGCGCGAGACCATGGACGGACTGGGGGTTGCGTCCGCACCCATCGTAGCCCATTCGATGGGTGGCGCGGTGGCGGTGGGACTGGCGCTCCAGGAGCCGTCCCGTGTCCGGCAACTGGCGCTGTTCGGCGCGGTGGGCTTCGGCATCGTCGACCGCGCAGCCTGGTCGCAGCTGCTCCCCCCGTCGCTGACGGCGACGCTGCTGCCGAACCGCATTCCGCGGTGGGCGGTGAAGTTCGCGCTGGCGCATTCGCGCGGGGAGCGCGGGCTGTCGGATGAGCGCGAGGTGGACGAGTACTGGGCGCCGACGCAGTGGCCCGAGTTCCTGAACGCGATGCGGCTGCTGCTGCACCACTTCACCTGGTCGCCATGGACGCCGACCGAGCTGGCGCTGCTGCACCAGCCGCTGATGCTGCTGTTCGGCGACCGCGATCCAGTGGTGCGGCCGCGGCCGGTGGTGCCGACACTGGCGCGGTGCCTGCCGACCGCGTCGCTGCATGTGGCGCAGGGGGCCGGGCATGTGGTCCCGGAGGAGCGGCCGGAATGGGCGCTGGAGCGGGTGCTGCCATTCCTTGGCCGTCCCGGCGATTCTCCCTGATGCAGTACCATGGGGGCACCGGAACACCCCGGCACGGCATGGGAATGGCCGGGGCCGTATGCACATGTCGGCATCCGGAGTACGTTACGATCCGAACAGCCGCTCGCGCCTGAGTGGGATGTTCACCGGCGGCGCGCGTCCCTCTGACGCGGCAGTTCGCCGGCGTCCCACGCGACGCGCACTCCGTGCACCCGTGTTGGTCGCCTTGACGGTCCGCGACGCTTTCCGTCGCGGCTGTGGGCGGGCAGCGCGTCGGCACCGGACCCCGGGACCGCTGCAGACAGCTTCACAGGTCGGCGCAAGCCGAACAGGCGACCTGTAGGCAACACACCACACCGAGTGAATTCACGTTCCCGACGCCCACGCACTGGTGGTCGCCCGCGCCCCGCTGGCACAGGCCCGACCACCGTCAGTGAGGCGGAACACAACTTCGTCCCGGAGCCCATCGAGGCAACGCCTGAGGCGATTGCCGAGCAGGCGGCGGCGGACGAGGCGCGCATCACGTTTGCGCAGCTGGACTTGGATGAACGGCTGCTCGCCTCGGTGATCGCGGCCGGCTACGAATATCCGACACCGATCCAGCGCGAGGCGATTCCGCTGGCGCTGCGCGGCTCCGACATCATCGGCCTCGCGCAGACCGGCACCGGCAAGACGGCGGCATTCACGCTGCCGCTGATCAGCCGTCTGCTGGATGGACCGAAGCGCACGCGCGCCCTGGTGCTGACGCCGACGCGTGAACTGGCGTTGCAGGTGGAAGAGAGTGTGCGCAAGTACGCGAAGGGCACCGGCATCGAGGTGGCGCCGATCTTCGGCGGCGTGCCGTACGAGCCACAGGAGACCGCGCTGCGTCGCGGGGTGGACATCGTGGTCGCCACGCCGGGCCGCCTGCTGGACCATCTCGAGAAGCAGAACATGGTCCCCGACGATCTCGAGGTGCTGGTGCTGGACGAGGCGGACCGCATGCTCGACATGGGGTTCGCGCCGCAGATCAATCGCGTGGTGGAGCAGATCCCGAAGTACCGCCAGACGCTGCTCTTCAGTGCCACCATGCCGCCCGAGGTCGAGGCGCTGGCGCGCAAGTACCTGCGACGCCCGATCGTGGTGCAGGTGGGCCGCCGCTCGAGCGCGGCGGTGACGGTGGCGCATGCCGTCTATCCGGTGCCGGCGGAGAAGAAGGTGGACCTGCTGGTGCACCTGCTGCAGCAGCCGAAGATGGACTCGGTGCTGGTGTTCACGCGCACGAAGCATGGCGCGGACAAGGTGGTGCGCAACCTCGAGAAGCACGACATCGCGTCGACGGCGATGCATGCCGACAAGACGCAGCCGCAGCGCATCAAGGCACTCGAGGGCTTCCGTGACGGGAGCATTCGCGTGCTGGTGGCGACGGACATCGCGCAGCGCGGGCTGGACATCAACGGCATCTCGCACGTGATCAACTACGACGTGCCGCAGCAGGCGGAGGACTATGTCCACCGCATCGGCCGCACGGGCCGCGCGGCAGCGACGGGTGATGCGGTGACGTTCATGGCGCCGGACGAGATCGCGATGGTGCGGACGATCGAGCGGGTGATCGGGCAGCAGATCCCGCGGGTGTCGGTGCCGGGCTTCGACTTCGGGACTGGTTGATTTGTTTTGCTTCAGTGGCGACAGTAACTGCAACAGCAGAACGCAGAGTCGCCACGGGACAGAAAGGCGCAGAGGGTGTGCGGTGTCCGGTTGCGGTCTGACGGGGGCATGATTTGCGAAGGGCAGGTAACGCTGTAACGGCAACGGCAACGGCAACTGCTTGACGCCAAGGCGCAAAGGCACGGAGGTGCAACGCTGTCGGCCCGCGCGATGTTCGGTGGTG
Source organism: Gemmatimonadaceae bacterium (assembly GCA_031409715.1). GTDB lineage: Bacteria > Gemmatimonadota > Gemmatimonadetes > Gemmatimonadales > Gemmatimonadaceae > JACMLX01. The sequence continues at coordinate 76,836 of JANNXU010000084.1, forward strand.
CGAGGGTGTTGTGTGCTCGAACGGCTGGAGGATCTGCGCTCGCGAGCGCAATTCCTCCAGCTTTTTTGCGGCGGGTGGCGTCAGTTCCATCGCGTCTCGTGTGACCGACCGCGTTGCGCCTTTGCGTCAAGCCGTTGACGATGCCAGACGCGCCGATCGACCGCTGCGACCACGCGCGCTGTTCCCCCAGTACTTCTTTGCGCCGTTCGGTCCCTTTCAGTCCCTTTGCGTTGATGCTGTTCCAGCCGATTGCTGCGAAGCTATGCGCGGCGGATGCGGCCGATGCGGGAGATGGCGAGGGCGGTCGAGGCGCTGCCGCGCGTGATGGTGATGGTGGCCGTCGCGGCGCCCCAGCCGATGCCGGTGGGACCGAAGGCGATGGAGTCGCGGGTGGTGGTGATGCGCACGCCGTAGGTGTCGAGTCGCAGCGTCCGGATCGTGTCGGCGCCGGCGAACACGGTGAGCGTGTTGCCGCTGGTGTCGATCCGGACTGCCGTCCGCCGAGCCGCGGTGAGCGCCATCGTGCGTGCGTCGGCCAGCGTGCGCGCCGCGTCGACGGCGGCGAGGCGGACGGTGATCCGGTCGCGCATGCCGACCAGCGCCGGGAGCGCGACGCCGGCGAGGACGGCGGTGATGGTGAGGGCGATCAGGATTTCGGGCAGGGTGAAGCCGGTGCGCATCTGGCACTCCGTGGGCTGGGGGCAGCGTCATGCTGCACCTCCACCCTCCGGTGTGCACACCGGAATCGCGCCGGCATCATCACATCAGTGCAGACCGAGCACTGCCGAGACCTCGTGCATCGATGCCACGACGTGCGTGGCGCCGGCGTGGCGCATCTCGTCGGCGTCCACCATCGCGGCGTGGCCGATCACGCGCATTCCCCCTGCCAGCGCCGCCTCGATGCCGAGCAGCGAGTCCTCGATCACCACGCACCCGTCAGGCGGCATTTGCAGGCGCTCGGCTGCGAGGAGGAACACATCCGGGGCTGGCTTGCCATGCGCCACCTCCGTGGCACTGGTGATCCGCCCCTCGAGCCGCGGCAGCAGGCCGGTGATGCCGAGGGTGGTGCGCATCTTGGCATGTGATCCGCTGCTGGCCACGCCGTACGGTGTGCCGCTCCGGTCGAGGGCGTCGAGCAGTGCCTCGATACCGGCGACGGGGCGCAGGTCGCGGGCGAAGACCGTCATCGCGCGTTCGTCGAGATCGGCGAGGAAGCTCGCGGGGACGGGGTGGCCCAACTCCCGTTCCACGATGTCCATGCAGCTCGTCATCGACCGGCCCATGAACGTTCGCGTGGTCATGTCGGTCGTGTACGGCAGCCCGAGTGCGTTCAGCATGGCGGTGAACTCACGGTTCATCAGCGGCTCGCTGTCCACGAGGACGCCGTCACAGTCGAGGATGACGGCGCCGGCGCGGAGCGTCATCGCAGCAGGCGGGCGCTCTGCAGCCCGTTCAGCAGCGCATCGAGCGCGAGGGCGCTGAGTGCCTTCACGCCGGTCGGCAGGGAGGCCTCGTCCACGTCGTACATCGGCGAGTGATTGGCAGGGACACCGAACGGGTCGCGATCGCGTGGCGTCACGCCGAGGAAGAAGAACAACCCCGGCACCTTCTCCACGAGGCGCGAGAAGTCCTCGGCCGGCATCGATGGCATGCTTTCCAGCACCTGCGTGTCGCCGAGCGTGTTGCGCAGCACCGACGTGGCGCGGCCGAACCAGCGCGGATCGTTGGCGGTGGTGGGGTAGCCCGTGTCGATCGTGACCGTGGCGGTCGCGCCGCCGGCCTTGGCATACTCCTCGGCGATGGTGCGGAGCTGGGCGCGGATCAGGTCGCGCGCCTTGTCGTTGAAGGTGCGGAAGGTGCCGAACATCACCGCGCTGTCCGGGATGATGTTCTCGCGGACGCCTGCCTGGAATCCGCCGACGGTGAGGATCGCCGGCCCGGCGGTGAGGTCCACGTTGCGGCTGACGATCGTCTGCAGTCCCGTGACGATCTGTGCACCGATCACGATCGGGTCGACGCTGCGCCACGGCTGCGCACCGTGCGCCTGGCGGCCATGCACGACGACGCGCCAGTTGTCGGAACTCGCCATCATGCCACCGCTGCGGGTGGAGACCGTGCCGGTGGGCCCTGGCCAGGTGTGCAGGCCGTAGACCGCCTCGACCTTCGGGTCGTCGAGTGCGCCGGCATCGATCATCGGCTGGGCGCCGCCCTTGCCGCCCGCCTCCTCGGCCGCCTGAAACAGGAATGTCACGGACCCTGGCAGCGTCGCCTTCATCCCCGACAGCACTTCAGCGACGCCCATCAGGATGGCCGTGTGGGCATCGTGCCCGCAGGCGTGCATGACACCAACCGTCTGACCGCGGTAGGCGGTGGTGACCCTGGATGCGAACGGGAGGCCCGTCTGCTCAGTGACCGGCAGGGCATCCATGTCGGCACGGAGGGCAACCGCCGGGCCGGGCCGTCCCCCGCGGAGGATCGCAACCACGCCATGCGTCCCGCCGACCTCGGTGCGGACCTCCAGGCCCAGCGATTTCAGGTGGGCCGCCACGACGGCGGCCGTGCGCGTCTCCTCATAGCTGAGCTCGGGATGCTCGTGGAGATCGCGGCGCCAACTCACCACCTTGGGCGCGACCCGGGCGATGCGGGCGTCGAGATCCCGGAGCGTGGCGGCCGGGAGCGGCGGCGTGAGTGGGGCCTGCGCGGCCTGCAGGGCGGCGGAGACCAGGGTGAGCACGGAGAGGGGAAGGAGGCGCATGCAGGGAATTCTAGCGTGGACCGTGGGAACAAGGCCCGGGCCGGTTACTTTGCTTGGCTGACCTACACTCCAACGCCTCCGTCATGCGCATTGCCCTTTCCACCGGTGGTGGCGACGCCCCGGGCCTAAACGCCGTCATTCGCGCCGCCGTACTGTCCGCACTGGACCGCGGCTGGGAAGTCCTCGGCATCAAGCGCGGGTATTACGGCCTGCTCGGCGAGGACGACGTCGTCCCCATGACGCGGGACATGGTGGCTGGCATCGCGCACCTCGGCGGTACGATCCTTCGTACCACCAATCGCGGCAACCCGTTCTCCTATCCCGTGGCGAACGGGGACGGGACGTTTCGCGAAGTCGATCGCTCGGACGAAGTCGTGGCCAACGCGCGTGCGCTCGGCATCGATGCCATCATCACCATCGGTGGTGACGGTTCGCTGTCGATCGCGCAGCGGCTGGTGGAGAAGGGGATGCAGATGGTCGCCGTGCCCAAGACCATCGACAACGACGTCAGTGGCACGATCACCACGTTCGGCTTCGACACGGCGGTGACGACGGCGATCGAGGCCATCGACAAGCTCCACACGACGGCCGAGAGCCATGATCGGGTGATGGTGCTGGAGGTGATGGGGCGTGACGCCGGCTTCATCGCGCTGCACGCCGGCGTGGCCGCCAGCGCCGATGTCGTGCTGATCCCGGAGATCGCGTTCGACGTGGAGAAGGTCGTGAGCAAGATCCGCTCGCGTGACCTGAACGGTCGTCGCTTCTCGATCGTGGTGGTGGCGGAAGGGGCGGTGCCGATTGGGGGCGAGGAGTCGATTCTGGGTCCGTCGATGCCGGGTCAGGCGAAGCGTGTGGGCGGGCTGGCCGGTCCGCTGGCGCGCACGCTGCAGGAGAAGACCGGCAAGGAGGCGCGCTCGTTGGTGCTCGGTCACCTCCAGCGCGGCGGCCAGCCGACGGGCTACGATCGTCTGCTGGCGACGCGATTCGGTGGCGAAGCGGTCCGCGCGGTGGCGGAGGGGAAGTGGGGCCACATGGTGGCGCTGCAGTCGCCGAACATCGTGACGATCCCGATCGTGGAGGCGCTGCGCGAGGTGAAGCGCGTGGACCCGAAGCACGACATCGTGCTGACCGCTCGCGCGACGGGGATCTCCTTCGGCGACTGAGGGAACCCTCGAGCCCTGACGTTCAGGTGAGGACAGGTGTCCACTGAACAGGACGAAGGGCTCGTGTCGGCAGCAGCGGATGAAATGCGCTAACTGATTGCTGTTGAATCAGTTAGCGCTTTGTGTCGGTCTGGCACCGGCCCTGCCTACTTGGGCGTATGCGCAGTGCGAGCGGACGAGGGCGCAGATGGACCATGCAGCAAGGAGACGGTGCCTGTGACGTGGGTGCGGCAGTGGGGCGTGGCAATCGGGTGGACGATCGGCAGTGCCGCAGCGGGCGCGGCGCAGTTGCCGACGGCAGAGCCGGACGTGCCCGCGGCGTACCTCCCGCCGTCAGGGATGTGCCGGGTCTGGCTGCGCGGGGTGCCGCCGGTGCAGCAGCCGGCGCCGACTGATTGTCCTTCCGCGCTCCGGGGCAAGCCCGTGGGGGCGACGGTGATTTACGGACCACCGTCCCAGCAGCGTGCGATCGGGGCGAGCGCGTGGTCCCGTCCGTCGCTGCGGTCGGTGCGCGAGGATGAGCGCGCCGGCACGCCGGTCCGCAGCGGAAGCGACGAGGTGCGGTCGGACGGCTGCGCCGGCAGCCGGGAGCTGCATTGCGATGACACCGCCACACCGCTGCCCGCGATGCGCAGCGCCGTCCTCTGGATCGAGGGGCAGCGCCCGATCGACCTGCAGCGGTGGTTCGCCGGCCAGACGGTGTCGGCGCGATTCGCGATGCCGATGCGCGGTGGAACGCCCGAGCGTGTGCAATGGTTCGACGGTGATGGCCGGCTCGTGCAGGTGTGGACCGACCGTGACGGTGATGGTCGTGCCGACCGGGTCGAGATCTTCGGCCGCGACGGCGTTCGACTGCGCGTGATCGGGCAGCAGTGAGGTGTGCCTGACGCAGCGGATGGCGGCGTGACACCGCCTGGCACCACATCTGTTGCGTTGACAGCGGATACCGTGCCGTGATAAGTATCGAGGACAATCGAACGCCGTGGTCATTTGCCGCCTCTTGCCGCCACGTAAAACACCGAGCTAAAACGCGAATGCCCGGCGGCTTTCCTGCGCCGGGCTTTGTCGTGTCCGGACGGCATTCCCGTGAGAGAGGTACAGTTCATGTCCCGCAAGCCGATCGCCGTTTACCACGAGCATCCCGACTGGTTCCGCCCGTTGTTCGCTGAACTCGAGCGACGAGGAATCGCGTACGAGCGGCTGGATGCGGCCGCGCACCTGTTCGATCCGGCGGAGACCAGCGCACCGTGGTCGCTGGTGTTCAACCGCGCCAGTCCGTCGGCGTACCTCCGCAACCATGCGCAGACCACCTTCCACACGCTGCACTGGCTGCGGCATCTGGAGGGGATCGGCGTGCCGGTCGTGAACGGTGCGCAGGCCTACGCCTACGAGTTGTCGAAGGCGACGCAGCTCGACCTGCTGCGCGAACTCGGGCTGCCGTTTCCGAAGGCGCGCGTGATCAATCATCCGTCACGCGCGGTCGAGGCGACAAACGGTTTCCGCTTTCCCGTGCTGGTGAAGGCCAACATCGGTGGCAGCGGCGCGGGGATCGTGCGCTACGAGACGGTGGAGGCACTGGCCGACGCGGTGGCGGACGGCACCGTCGACCTGGGCGTCGACAACACGGCGTTGGTGCAGGAGTCGGCGCCGCTGCGTGACGGGCACATCACGCGTGTCGAGACGCTGGGCGGGAACTACCTGTATGCGATCAACGTGTATCCGCCGCAGGACAGCTTCGACCTCTGTCCGGCCGATGCGTGCCAGACGACTTCGGGCGCGCAGCTCGTGCGCGGCGCATGCGCCATCGATGCGCCGACGTCGGGGATGCGCGTCGAGGCGGCGCATCCGCCGGCGCACATCATCCAGCAGGTGGAGCAGATCTCTCGCGCGGCGAACATCGACGTGGGCGGGATCGAGTACCTCGTGGACGACCGCGACGGGCAGCACTATTTCTACGACATCAATGCGCTCAGCAACTTCGTGGCGGATGCGCCGAACGTGATCGGGTTCGATCCATTCGTGACGCTGGTGGACTACCTCGAGGCGCGGGTGGCTGGGGCGCCATCACTGGTGACGACGTGAGGCCCGGTGACTGGAGTCCCGGGTTCGGCGGGTGGCTGGGCACCGTGTCGGGCGTTGTCTCGGGCTCCGTGTGGGGCGACGGGACGGCAGCGGCGGCGATTGCGCGCTGAGCGTCACGAGCCGGGTGCGGTGCGCTGACGGGCTGCACCCGGACGCAGGTGACGGCGATAGAATGGGGCATGACATCCACGGTCGTGCCCAGCACCGCGAACCGCCTCCGCTCGATCGTCGGCGGGTCGGTCGGCAACCTCGTCGAGTGGTACGACTGGTACGCCTACTCGGCGTTCTCGCTCTACTTCGCGAAATCGTTCTTCCCGCCGGCCGACCAGACCGTGCAGCTGCTGAACGCGGCGGCGGTGTTCGCGGTGGGCTTCCTGATGCGGCCACTCGGCGGGTGGCTGATGGGTCGCTACGCCGACCGGCACGGGCGGCGCACGGCGCTGACGGCGTCGGTGCTGCTGATGTGCGCCGGGTCGCTGCTGATCGCGGTCACGCCGACGTACGCGCGCATCGGCATGGCGGCGCCGGCGCTGCTGGTGATCGCGCGCATGCTGCAGGGTGTGAGTGTGGGCGGCGAATACGGCGCGAGCGCGACGTACCTGAGCGAGATGGCGGGGCACGAGCATCGCGGGTTCTGGTCCAGCTTCCAGTACGTGACGCTGATCATGGGGCAGCTGCTGGCGCTGGGTGTGCTGCTGGTGCTGCAGCGCACGATGAGCACGGCGTCGCTGGAGATGTGGGGGTGGCGCATCCCGTTCGTGATCGGCGCGGCCTGTGCGCTGGTGGCGGTGACGCTGCGGCGCGGCATGGAAGAGACGACCGCCTTCACGCGCACCGTGCAGCCCGGCACCACGCGCGGGTCAGCACTGGCGGGACTGCTGGCGCACCCACGGTCGGTGGCAACGGTGTTCGGGCTGACCGCCGGCGGGACGGTGGCGTTCTACACGTTCACGACGTACGCCCAGAAGTTCCTGGTGAACACGGCAGGATTCACCAAGTCGGATGCCACGCTCGTCTCGGCGGCGTCACTGGCGATCTTCATGTGCGTGCAGCCGCTGGTGGGGACGATTTCCGATCGCATCGGTCGGCGCCCCGTGCTGATGACGTTCGGTGTGGTGGGCACGCTTGGCACGCTGCCGCTGCTGACGGCATTGTCGAAGGCGGCGACATTCGGGAGTGCGCTGCTGCTGCTGACGCTCGCGCTGCTGGCGGTGAGCGGCTACACGGCGATCAACGCGGTGGTGAAGGCGGAGCTGTTCCCCGCGCACGTGCGGGCACTGGGTGTGGCGTTTCCGTATGCGATCGCGGTGTCCGTGTTCGGCGGCACGGCGGAGTATCTGGCGCTCTGGTTCAAGAACATGGGCCACGAGCAGTGGTTCTACTGGTACGTGACGGCGTGCATTGCAGTGAGTCTGGTGGTGTATGCGACGATGCCGGAGACGCGGCACAGTGCGGCAATGCGCGAGGGTGAGGGGTGAGTGCGGGGTGCCATCACCCGTGTGGGTGACGGCGTGATGCGTCGGGTCGCTTACCGTTATCTGGTGCGAACTCGACGGACGTCGATGGGCGGAGCACTGCACGTTGCTGCGTGCGCGCTGGTGCTCGGTTGCGGGCCGTCGGCGTCACGTAGCACGCTGCCACCGGCACCGACGCTCGGCCAGTGGGTCTGGACGCGCGCCGACGCAGCGCGCTTCGTCGAGAGTGCGGCGGCGCGGCGGGGCCTGCTGGCAGGCGTATTCGTCGGCGCGGTGCGCTGTGACACCGCATCTGGCACGGTGGTCGCCACGGCCGGACTGCCGCCCGATGTCGTGCCGGTGGCGACGCCGGTGGCAGTGATCCGCTTCGAGGATGGACTCGATCAGTGCCGCGGCGTGTCCGATCGCTCGGCGGCGTTCGAGGCGGCGGTGGACAGTGCTGTGGGCGTGCTGCGCCGGCGCGGCGGGAACGTGGCCTACGGTGCGGTGCAGCTCGACTTCGATGCGCCGCAGCGCGCGTTGCGGGCGTGGGCGACGACGGTGCGGCGGCTGCGGACGGGGGCGCTGCGCGGCGACAGCGTCTGGGTGACGTCGCTGGTGGCGCACCTGCGTGAGCCGGAATACGGCGCGCTGTTCGGCGGCGTCGTGAGCGGTCACGTGCTGCAGGTGTTCGACACCGGTGAACCGGCAACGGAGCCGCGGGTGGCCGAGGCGGTGCGGCTGGTGCGGCGCGCGGGGGTACCGTTCCAGATCGGTGTTGGCGCGTTCGAGCGCGAGACGCGGCGTGGGCGGACCGAGCATCGCGCCTGGTTCGACGCGATCCCGCGGTTCGCGGAGGTGGAAGGGTATGCAGGCGTCTGGGTTTTTCCCGCCGGGCACCGGTGGGTGACATTGTTTCCGGAGCGGATGTGATGCGACGTGGCTGGCTGGTGCCGACGGCGATGATGACGGTGGCGACGGTGGCGTTCCCGTGTGGCGGGTCGAACAGCTACGACGTGGATGGCCCGCTGGCGTCGTCGGTGACGTATGCCGAACGGGCGCTCTATCCGGTGATCGACATGCTGGACAACGTCACGCGGGACGAGATTCGCTTTCTGCCCGGGCTGATGCGAGCGGACTCCGTGCGTTTCGCAGCGCTGATCGGGCGGCCTCCGCTGGTCGTGTCGTGGTGGGACACGACGACGAAGGTGCGCGTGGCCGAGCCGTCGGCGAGGTCGCTGGAGGCGGCGTGGGCCCGTGGTGACGTGGACGCCGCCACCGGTGCAGCGCGCACACTCGTGGCGGCGATCATGGGGATGCCGTTCGCGCCCGACTCGGCACGCGACGCCGCGTTGCGGCTGGCGGTGGAGACGATCGAGCTGGCGCCGGCGGTGGCGGCGCAGCCCGTCGCGTCGCGCAAGGCGGCATTCACGCGACTGGCGCAGCCGGCGCGGATGACACCGTTCGACTCACTCCCGGCACTGCTGGCGCGTGACCCACAGTCACCGCGGCGGGCATCGCTCGAGTACGCGGCGCTGCGCGGTGCCGTGCGCACGGGGATTCCGGACGACACGCGTGAGGAGATCGCGAAGCAGGTGCCGGCGGCGCGGTGGGATTCGCTGCAGGGGGCGCATCGTGGGTGGCTGTCACGGTATCCGCAGCATCCGTACGCGACGCTGGTGGCGCTGCAGCGCATGCGGCTGTTCTATCTCGCATCGCAGAACGACAGCGCGTGGGTTGCAGCGGTCGCGCTCTACGCCACGCATCCCGTGCGTGCGGCCAGCGAGATGCGGTACATGTTGCAGACGGCTGCGCTGCCGTCGGCGTCGTTCCTGACCGAAACGCGGGTGCCACTGGAGGTGCGCGCGTCGCTGGTGGGCAACATGCGACCGTCCAGCGCGGCATGGTCTGCGCTGGGCGTGGCGGCCATGTGGAGTCGGCGTGATCCGCTGAGTGACAACCTGCAGGAGCGCCTGCTCGCGGCGATTGCGTCTGATTCATCGGCGGTCGTCGTGCTGCCGGCGACGTTCCCCGCGTGGCAGCCCACGCGATCACCGCTCTGGCGATACCTCTGGGCGGCGAGCCTGCTGCGCGCCGGACGGGCGAACGACGCGCTGCCGTTCACGACGATCCCGGTCACGCTGGCGCAGGATTCACTGCTCCACGAGGAGGCGGTGAATCTCACCGCGCGCATTCACCTCGCGCGCGCCGACTATGTCGCGGCGGCCGCGACGCGCGGTCTCGACGGGTGGACTCGGCGCTACATCGTTCGCGTGCTCACGCCGGACAGTATCGTGCCGCAGCTGGCGGCGGTGACTGATGCCGCAGTCTCGCACGAGGCGCGGCTGCTGCTCGCGGTTCGTGCGGCGCAGGCAGGCCAGTGGAGTGCTGCGGCGTCGCAGGTGCGACCGTTCGATGCGCCGCGCGCGGCACTCTACACGCGGATCGGCACGCTGGCGCGTGACACGGTGTCGAACGCCGGACTGCTGCGATATGCGGGTGCGCTGGCCGCAGCCGGTGGCCGACTGTTCAACGAATCGTCGCGCTATTTCTACCGCGGGCTGATGAATCGTGACTATGCGCTGAACCCGCAGTACGACGCCGACGGACGTACACGGTGGGACCTGCCCTGGTCTCGGGAGCATGAGCGGACGCGGATGTTCCGGGCGCTGCGCGAAGGTTCGGAGCGGATGCTGGCGCTGACGGCATTCGCATCGTACTTCGACCGACCCGGTGTGACGGCCGCGCAACGTGCGGCGGCGGTGCGGCTGGCCGACAGGACGTATCGGCAGCTGCTGGATACCGACCCGTCGCGGAACGATTCGGGGTTCTGGGTAGACTCGCTCCCGTCGAGCGCTGAAGGGCGTGCGATCCGGCGCGCGGGGCGCCGGCCGGGTGCGTGAAAATGGTGACGCTGGCGTGGATTCCAGGCGGTAGACTGGTGGCGTGCGGTGCACCGTGGCGGCATGCACCCCGCTTCTTCGCCCTCAGCCGAGCCTAGCATATGGCCATGCGATCCCCCACGCGCTCCGATTGGACCGTCGCGGAGCTGCAGCAGTTGCCCGACGACGGCAACCGCTACGAGATCATCGACGGGGTGCTGTACATGACCCCGGCGCCTCGTGCGGTGCATCAGCTGGTCGCTGGCGAACTCTTCGTGCTGCTGAAGCTCTACGGCAAGGCGGCCGGGCAGATGGTGTTTTTCGCTCCCGCGGACGTCACGTTTTCGGATCGGACACTGGTGCAGCCCGACGTGTTCGCGTTTCCGGCGCCGGCAAGTATCACCTCGTTCAGCTACACCGACATCACGCATCTCGATCTCGCAATCGAAGTCCTGTCGCCAGAGACGGCGCGCGTGGACCGCTTCATCAAGCGACGCCTGTACCAGCGGCAGGGCGTGACCGAATACTGGATCGTGGATGCGGACACGCGATCGGTGGAGCGGTGGCGTCCCGACTCGGTCGAGGGCGAACGGATCACCGGGGCGCTCTCATGGCAGCCGCGGCCGGAGCATGCGGCGCTGATGATCGAGCTGTCGACGCTGTTCCGGGACGCACTGGGCGAGTAATGCGGACCCGGTGGCTCACCGGGGCAGCCGTCGCGGCGCGGGGTAGATTCCGGCATGCGTGACATCCGCGACCGATACCTCCCGCCCGACCCGGATGCCTTCCGGGAGGCGCGACCCGCCCGTGGGCGCGTCATCATCATCGCCCCCACCCGGGCCGCCTGCGAGACGATCGAGCTCGCCTTCACGCTGAACCTCCAGACGTACCTGGAGACGCACCACGGCACACGCCTCCGCGAACTGGCGGCCAGCGGGAAGGGCTTCGGGATCGTCGCCGGCACGGGCACGGGCAAGACGCTGGCGGTGCGCCCGATCGCGGAAACGATCCTCGGCGAAGCGCTGCGCGTCGGCGTGATCAACCGCGAGCGCGAGGCCACGCCGGAGACGCCACAGTGGAACGTGATCATCGTGACCACCGGCATCGCGCGGCGCTGGTTTCAGGACGGTGACATCGACGAGCACGACACGGTGGTCGTGGACGAGATCCACCAGACCTCGGCCGAACTCGAACTGTGCCTGGCACTCGGCAAGCGGGCGCGCTGCCGCTTCATCTGGCTGTCGGCCACCGTCGATCCGTCGTTCTACTCGCAGTATCTCGACAGCGGCGACGTGCTGGAGGTATACAGCTTCGACGAGGCGAAGAAGGCGACGGTGGAGGTGCTGACGCGCAGTCCAGCCGACTTCCTCGACGACAAGTTCCTGAAGAAGGTGATCGCGGAGCGCCGCGGCGTGGCGATGTTCCTGCCGACGCGCGCCGGCACGGAGGATGCTGCGCGGCACGTGCAGGAGAGCTACCCGAAGATCCACGCGCAGCACTACCACGGCGGTGAGCCGATCCGCGTGATCCGGCAGTATCTGGACGAGGGCGGTGTGCCCAAGCCGTTCTTCCTGTCGATGACGGCAGCCGGTCAGAGCGCGATCACGGTGCAGGGGCTGGACACGGTGATCATCGACGACACGCGATTCACCAACATGGTCGACAAGGGTCGCAACGTGCTCACGCGCGTGCACCTGGGTGCGAACGAACTGCTGCAGATGGCGGGTCGCGTGCATGGACGCGTGGCGGGCGGACGGGTGTTCATCCTGTCCGATCGCCGCATCCCGTTCGAGCAGCTGCGGCCCGAGTTGCCCGAGTTCCAGCTGGCCGGCGACAGCGAGCGGGTGGCGATCACCTGCGCGGCGATCGGTGTGCGCGCCGACGATCTCGAGCTGCCGGTGCCGCTGGACAGGGTCGCCTACCGCCGCGCGGTGGCGCTGCTCGAGACGCGCAACCTCGTCGCCAACGGTCGCCTGACGGACTACGGCCGCGCTGTCGAGAAGATGCCGGTGGAGCGGCCGTGGGCCGAGCTGCTGGTGAACAGCGACGACGACCTGGTGCCCTACGTGGCGGTGATGAGCGGCGTGGAAAGCCTGCACAGGATGACGCGCGAGGATCGCAACCTGGACAGCATGCTGATCCCGGGCAGCGACCATCTGACGGCGTACAACGTGTATGCCGAGGCGTTCACGAAGTACGGGTACGTGGGCACCGTGTATGGATTACCGCGCCAGCTCTTCCACGACGAGATCGCGGAGTGGGCGGAGGTGAAGGGCGTGCTGGTGAAGTCGCTGGAGGATGCGGCGCTGGCGATGGCGAGCGTCTATCGCTCGTTGAATGCGCCGTTGCCGACCGCGTTGCCGAGGGCAACCGAGGCGACGCGGGCGCGCTTCAGTGAGCTGCTGGCGCAGGTGATGCCGTTCGACCTCGTGATCGACGAGGAGACGGCCTGGGGTGAGAGTGCGCGCGTGGGGAAGACGAGCGTCTGCGGGAGCTGGGGCGCGGTGGCGGGCACCCTGCGCTTCTTCGCCGACCGGATGGGTATCCCGCGCGCGTCGATCGAGGGGACGCAGATCGCGCCGGCGCTGCTGCGGACGTTCGCGCACTACGGCGAGAGCACGCTGGCGTACGACCCGCACAAGCGGCAGGGGCAGCTCGTGCGCACGCGGCGTGTGACGTACGGCGGCTTCGAGCTGGAACGCGAGACGGAGGTGCTTGGCGACTTCACGCCCGACGTGGCATCGCAGGCGCGCGACGTGCTGGCCGACGCGTTCGCGACGGAGCAGGTGCGCCATCCGGCCCTGGAGCGCAATCGTCCGATGGTTGCGGAGGCGCGTGAGGTATGGCGGCGCAGCGGCGGTGTGACTCGACGCGTGTCACAGGCCGATGTGGCGGCGTGGTATCGCGCGCGCATCGACGGTGTGGAGTCGGTGAATGACCTGAAGCACCTGCCGCTTCGGATGACGTGGGACGACTGGGTGTCACCGGAGGAACGAGCGCGCTATGAGGCGTTGCCGCACATGGTGAGCGTGCGGGATCGCCAGGTGCCGGTGGAATACGACGTGGAGGAGCGCGACGACGGCTCGCTGTTCGGCGTGGCGAAGCTGCGGCTGCCGGAGAAGCTGGCGCGCACGCTGGTGACGGAGGAACTGCCGCCGTTCGACCGTCCGTACCGCTTCGTCGTGCTGCGTGGTCAGCGTGGCTCGGCGCGGGGTCGTACGCTGGACGAGTTGCAGGAGGCGCTGGATGCGCCGTGGATGCCGGACGAACTGGCGACGCTCGGTGACTCGTATGGCGCGCGGAAGGGTGGTCGTGAGCGAGCGCGCGAGGAGTACCAGCGGGGGAAGGAGCGACGGTCGGTCATTCCGCCCAGGAAGCGGGGCCGGAAGGGGCGTTAGTCGGTGTGGCTCGACGGTCTCCACGAGCAACACGTTTCGTCGGTGTGGCTCGACGATCGTCGACAGCAGGACGCTTTGTCGGTGTGGCTCGACGATCGTCAACAGCAGAACGCGAAGGCGCCAAGGAACTGAAAGGCGCAGAGGGTGAGGCGCGATACCCCGACTCCGGTGAGAGTCGGGGTATCGTCACGTTGGGGAACGGCAACAGCAACAGCAACAGCAACAGCAACAGCAACAGCAACAGCAACAGCAACGGCAACAGCAACGACGAACTGCGTGACGCCAAGGCGCAACGCAACGCGGTCGGTGCGCACAATCCGTGTGCTTCGTGGGCGGTGATTGCCCGGAGACGGCGTTGGAGGACCGTTCGGTCCTAGTGAAATGCTGAAAAGTTCGTGGTCGAAAGGTCGTCCTGGTTGCTGCTTGCCGCGTAAGTCATTCTCTTGCAATGACTTGCGCGGCTTTTCCGTTCGGGGTTGCGTATTGGACCGAGCGGTCCTAGTTTCACCCTCGTGAATACCCGACGCTCTCAGATCCTCGATGTGGCAGCCGTGCTGATTGGGCGGCAGGGGTATTCCGCGACGTCCGTCGATGATGTCATTCGGGAATCGCGGCTGAGTGGCAAGAGTCACTTCTACCACTACTTCCGGAGCAAGGAAGAGCTCGGGTTCGAGGTGCTGGACCGGCAGTTCGAGCGATTCGCGGAGCGAGGTCTGGCGATCCTGCGGGAGCCGATGATCGACCCGCTGGAGCGTCTCTACCTCTTCATCGATTCGCTGGTGGCGGCGCATGCCGAGCGCGGGTGTCACGGCGGATCGCCGTTCGGGACGCTGGCGGCGGAGATGGCTGATGCGCACGAAGGGTTCAGGCTGAGGATCGCGCAGGTGTTCGTGCGATGGTCCGGTCAGATCCAGTCGCTGCTCTGGGAGGCGCGGCCGCAGTTGCAGGATGACGTGGACGCGGTTCGGCTGTCGCGCTTCATCATCGCGGCGCTGGAAGGGGGGCTGATGATGTCGCGCGTGAAGCGGGACATCACGGTGATGGAAGGGATCGCGCTGGACCTGAAGCGATTCATTTCGACGCACCTGCGCGACCCCGGTGCGGGGCTGCATCCGCCGGCGGGAGTTTGACGAATGCATGACGCCGGGCAGGGCCGGTTTGGTAGGGCACATCGGGCACGGGCAGGCCACACGACAGGACCTCGGGAGCAGACCATGTCGGCAACGCAGCAGCAGGAACGGACGAGAACGAAGGGCAACGCAGTCTCGCGCAGCGAGGCGCCGCTCGAAGGCCGTGCGCGGTTCGAGGCCGAGGCGTTGGTGCATCTTGATGCGATGTACAGCTTTGCTCTGAAGCTGTCGCGTTCACGGGACGACGCTGAGGATCTCGTGTCCGACACGATCCTTCGTGCCTTCGAGCGCTGGGAGCAGTACCGACTCGGCACCAACATCCGGGCGTGGCTGTTCACGATCCTCTACCACGTCTTCGTGAGTCGCAAGCGTCGGATCGACGCGCGCGAGGTGCAGGCCACGGACGAGACGGATGGCTGGGGCGCATTCGAGCCGGTGGGCGAGGCGAACCCCGAGGCGCGCTTCTACGAAACGTTCCTCGACGCGGAGATCACGACGGCGATCGACAACCTGCCTGACGAGTATCGTGCGGCGGTGGTGTTGTCGGACATCCACGAACTGCGGTATGCCGAGATCGCACACATCCTCGGGGTGCCCGAGGGGACGGTGAAGAGCCGCCTGTTCCGCGGGCGTCGCATCCTGCAGAAGAAGCTGGTGGGGTATGCGATGGACATGGGGTACATCAAGTCCGTTCCCGAAGCGGCCTGACCCTTGTTCCCGATTCCGTCCTCCGTGTCGCTCCGGCATCGTGAACTCTGTGCACACGGAGGATCGGAGGAACGGAGTCAGGGAGGCGTCGCGATGTCTGCTGTCTGGTCTCAGCGATCATCCCGAAGCGACCCTCGGTTTCAGGTGCTGTGTGGGCTCAGTGATCATCCCGGAGTGATCATCAGTCTCAGGTGTAAGCGAAAAATATTCGCCCCCGGAGAGTCATTCCCCCGCATCTCGCGCTCGGCTGCCTGGACCGGCGCAGAGCCCTCGCCACCTCCGCTGCTCCCATCCTCCGCGTGAAAAGAGTTGACGTTGCCTGTCAACCGCACAAGCATCGAGCCCCTGCACCTCACTGAGAGGGCAGGGGCTCGTTACTGATCAGAGGCACGGGCGAGTCAGGACACCGTGATCGGCCGGAAAGCCTGCGTGATCGGCGCCGCGCGCATCGGCTCGCGTGCGCGATGGCGGGCGGCCTTGGCGCGGTTGCCGCAGGTGGCCATGTCGCACCAGCGTCGGCGGCCGTTCTTGGTGCTGTCGAGGAAGACGCGGCGGCAGCGGGGGTCGCCGCAGCATCGAACGCGACCGAGTTCACCGGCGATGAGCGAGTCGGCGGCGTCGTCGACGATCGGCATCATGAGCGCCGCGAATGCGTCGCCGCCGGCGACGAAGTTGCGCGTGTAGACGCCGTCGCTCGCGAGCTCGAGGCGGCGCGTGCCGGCGCTTCGGCCGAGGACGCGGTTGATCTCGGCCACCGCTTCGGTGCGGGCGTCACTGGAGACGGCTCCGTGTTCCGCCAGCGCCCGCAGTGCGCTGCGGACGCGCCGGGCATCGAGGAGGGAGGCGGTGGCGCCGGCCGGTTGCTGTTCCGCACGCCGCAGGATGGCGAGTCGGCGGTCGTGGTCGATCACCCCGACGGCGGCGAGCCACTCGAGCATGGTGCCGAAGTCGCGCATGGCGTCGCGGCGGACGCCGAGTTCGATGTCGTCGGTGTTGACGAAATCGAGCCAGAGGCGATCGCCAACGAAGACGAACGTGCGGCGATCAGCTGGAGCGACGACGAGAGCGGACACGGGGACCTTCTCTTGAGAGGATGATTCGACGTTACCCCCGAATTGCGTTGACGCAAGCAAACGCGCTCGGCGCTGCGCTACCTTCGCGGCATGACGGAACCTGTGCTGCTGCCCGGCGTGCAGCGTGTCGTGGTCGGATCGACGAACCCGGTGAAGGTCGCGGCGGTCCGCGCGACGGTGACCCGCTGCGCCAGGCACGTGGTGGTGCATGGGGTTGCGGTACCATCCGGCGTGCCCGACCAGCCATGGGGCGACGCGGAGACCGTGGCGGGCGCACGGCAGCGCGCGCTGGCGGCGCTCGGGGCCGATCCGAGTGCCGATCTCGCGGTTGGTCTGGAAGGGGGCGTGGTGCGCGAGTCCGACGGCGGCGTACGGACCTGCGCCTGGGCGGTGGTGGTGGACCGCGCCGGCGTGGTGGGGATCGGCGGCTCGATGGCGCTGACGTTGCCGCCAGGCGTCGTGGCGCTCCTCGATGGCGGCATGGAGCTGGGCCATGCCATGGATGCCGTCGCGCGCACGACCGGAACCAAGCATGCCGGCGGGGCGGTGGGCCTGCTCACCGCCGGGCTGGTGCCGCTGCAGCGCATGTACGAGACGCTGACGGCCTATGCCCTGTCGCGCTTTCTGCAGCATGGGTTGTGGGAGGAGCACGCGTCAGGCTGACGGGCGACCGCGTGCACTGGGCGGCGGCGCGCCATTTCCCCGTGTGGAGCTGCCCGCCGGTGGAGGCCCGACGCGCGCCGGGCCGCACTCGTGGACTGGAAACGAAGTTCGGGAAAGCAGTCGCCGGTCGGAGCATCCCGGCTGGCTGCGTTGAACATCCTCGCAATACCGCGGGTATTGCTGTGGTTTTCGCCTTCCCATCCGGGCGCCCCACCCGGCTTGATGCTCTCCGAACTTCATTTCCAATCCACTAGATTACGAGGATGTCAGTCACCGACGAAGAGACGTACTACCGGAAGGGGTTCGGCCTCAAGGCCGACGTACAGGACACCCTCGCCGACGATTACACCGGCCGCCTGGTGGACGTGTTGCGGGCCAGCGAGTACACGGTCACCTCTGGGGACGTGACGGTGCGCCTCGCCAAGGAGTTCGGCTTCTGCTACGGCGTGGAGCGGGCCGTCGAGTACGCCTACCAGACGCGCCGGAAGTTTCCGGACCGCCGCGTCTTTCTGGCTGGCGAGATCATCCACAACCCGCACGTGAATCACAAGCTGCGGGAGATGGACATCACCTTCCTGCAGTCGAAGGGGACCGGGTTCGACTACGACCTCGTCCAGCCGGACGACGTGGTGATCCTGCCGGCATTCGGCGTGACGATTCAGGACTTCGAGACGCTGCGCGCACTGGGCTGCATCATGGTGGACACCACCTGCGGCTCGGTGCTGAACGTCTGGAAGCGGGTCGAGAAGTACGCGCGTGACGGCTTCACGTCGCTGATCCATGGCAAGCACTATCACGAGGAGACGCGCGCGACCGCCAGCCAGGTGCAGAAGTATCCCGAGGGGCGCTATCTGGTGGTGCGCGACATGTCGGAGGCGCGGCTCGTCTGCGACTTCATCGAGGGCCGGTGGGACCGGGCGAGTTTCCTCGAGAAGTTCGCGGCTGACCGCGCCTCGCCCGGTTTCGACCCCGACCTGCACCTGCGACGGATCGGTGTGGCCAACCAGACGACGATGCTGGCGCGTGAGTCGCTGGCGATCGGCGAAGAGGTGGGGCAGGCGATGGCGCGAGCGCACGGCGCTGCGGCTCGCGAGGCGAACTTCCGCACCTTCGACACCATCTGCTCCGCCACGCAGGACCGTCAGGATGCCGTGGAGGAGCTGCTGCAGGAGCCGCTGGACGTGATGCTGGTGGTGGGCGGGTACAACTCGAGCAACACGATCTCGCTGGCGGCGATCTGCGCCGACAAGGTGACCACCTACCACGTGGAGGATGCCGAGGGCATCGATCCGGTGGCGGGTGTGGTGCGGTACCGGCCCATCGGGCTGCACGTGGAGGAGGCGACGCGCACCGGCTGGATGCCGGCGACGGGGCCGGTTCGGGTCGGAATCACGGCGGGCGCGAGCACGCCGAACAACAAGATCGGCGAGGCTGTGGCGCGCATCTTCCAGACGCGGGGCATCGACCCGGCGCAGATCGGGTGAGCGGCTACGGCCAGCGCGCCTATGCGCGGTACATCGCGCTTGGCGACGGGTTGTCGGCCGACCTGACACCGGCGCTCGACCTGAAGGTGACGGACGTGAGCGTGGCGCTCGAGCGCGACGCGCGCAGTGGTGAGGTGCCGCCGGTGGGTGCCGCGTCGCTGTTCTACAGCAACGACGACGAGCGCTGGCCCGAGTTCACCGGGCACGATGTGCAGTCCATCACCGGGTGCAGCGAGATCGTGCGCCTGGCGACCGACGGGGCGAGCCTGGGCGACATCTTCGACGACCAGGTGATGGCGCTCGAGGGAGACGCGTCGCCGACGCTGATCACGCTGACGGCAGGCGCGATCGACCTGCTCAGCGCCGTGGCCACGAAGCCGGCGCCGGCGCGGCGGGATGCGATCGTCCGCGACGCGGTGCGCGGCATCATGGCGCTCGCAACACTGCTGCACGAGCGGTTCGATGATCTGACGCTGATGCTGACGACGCTTCCCGACCCCACGGACGGGATCGGCGTCTTTCCTGACGAGCGCGACGGCAAGGCGGTGCCGCCGGCAGCGCTGCTGCACTTCAACACGCTGCTGCGCGAGCAGGGCCGCGCGCTGCCCGGAACGCTGGTGGCGGAAGCCCACGCGGCATTTCAGGGGCACGGGTTGACGGCACCCGAAGCCGAGCGATGGTTCTGGCGCCGGAATCCTCACGAGCCGAGCGCACTCGGCGCGTCGGGGTTGCGGACGTGCTGGCTGGAGACGTTGCAGGCGGAGTGAACGCTCGACGGCGGCGGCGGTTCCCGCGACGTCGTGCGAGGTTCGCAGCGCACCGAACGCCGGCGCACCCCGCAGTGTCCGGACCGGAAAACTGGTACGCGCACGTCACTGGCGATTGACGGTCCCACGTTTAGCGTAACGGTCGCAGGGTTGCTCACCGGTGAGCAATGTCCAGCACCGCGGACAGCGGCGGTGCGCCAGTCACGCAGCAGGAGCAAAGGATGTCGGCGACACTCGAGCAGGACGGCATTGCGACCGTCCCCAGCGCAGCAACGCGGATGCGGATGACGATCCCGATTCGTTCGCGGTACGAGAACTGGATCAATGGCGAGTATTCGCCCCCTGCCACTGGAAAGTATTTCTCCAATCCGTCGCCGATCACCGGCCAGCATCTCTGCGACGTGGCACGCGGCACCGCGCCCGACGTCGAGCGGGCGCTGGACGCTGCACACGCCGCATTCAAGAGCTGGGGCAAGACGTCGCCGACCGAGCGTGCCAACATCCTGAACAAGATCGCCGACCGCGTCGAGGCCAACCTCGAGGCACTGGCGATGATCGAAACGATCGACAACGGCAAGCCCATTCGCGAGTCGATGGCGGCGGACATGCCGCTGGTGATCGATCACTTCCGCTATTTCGCGGGCTGCATCCGGGCGCAGGAAGGCAGCCTCTCGCAGCTCGATGACGACACGGTGGCCTATCACTTCCACGAGCCGCTGGGCGTCGTGGGCCAGATCATCCCGTGGAACTTCCCGCTGCTGATGGCGACGTGGAAGCTGGCCCCGGCGCTGGCGGCCGGGAACTGCGTGGTGATGAAGCCGGCCGAGCAGACGCCGGTGAGCATCATGGCGTTCATGGAGCTGATCGCCGACCTGCTGCCGCCGGGTGTGGTGAACATCGTGCAGGGCTTCGGCATCGAGGCCGGCAAGCCGCTGGCGAGCAGCAACCGCATCGCCAAGATCGCCTTCACCGGCGAGACGACGACGGGTCGTCTGATCATGCAGTACGCGTCGGAGAACCTGATCCCGGTGACGCTGGAGCTGGGCGGCAAGAGCCCGAACATCTTCTTCGCCGACATCATGGACGCGGACGACGACATGTTCGACAAGGCGCTCGAGGGCTTCGGCATGTTCGCCCTGAATTCGGGTGAGGTGTGCACCTGCCCGTCGCGCGCGCTGGTGCAGGAGTCGATCTACGACGCGTTCATGGAGCGGGCGACGGCGCGTGTGGCATCGTTCACGCTCGGCCATCCGCTCGACGCGGGCACGATGGTGGGAGCGCAGGCGTCGAACGACCAGCTGGAGAAGATCCTCAGCTACTTCGACATCGGCCGCGCCGAGGGCGCGAACGTGCGCCTCGGCGGCGAGCGCCACCTGCAGGACGGCGAACTGGCCGGGGGCTACTACGTGAAGCCGACGATCTTCGAAGGCACGAACGCGATGCGCGTGTTCCAGGAGGAGATCTTCGGCCCGGTGGTCTCGGTGACGAAGTTCACGGACGAGGACGACGCGCTGCGCATCGCGAACGACACGCTGTACGGCCTCGGTGCCGGCATCTGGACGCGCAACATCAATCGCGCGTACCGCTTCGGCCGTCACATTCAGGCCGGCCGCGTGTGGACGAACTGCTACCACGCCTATCCGGCGCACGCCGCGTTCGGTGGCTACAAGCAGAGTGGCATCGGGCGTGAGAACCACCTGCAGATGCTCAACCACTACCAGCAGACGAAGAACATGCTGGTGAGCTACAGCCCGAAGGCGCTCGGGTTCTTCTGACCCCGGATCGGTGCTGAACAGCTTCAACAGCTTCAAGTCTTTGACAGCTGAACAAAGACAACGCCAAGGGAACTGAGAGGAAACGGAAAGGACGCAGAGAACGGCTTTTTGAATGGAACTGCCTGGGTGTCGTGCGGTGTGCAGCGTGCACCGGGAATGACCTGCTGTTCCAGATACAGTGCCGTTCTCTGCGTTCTTTCGGTTCACTTTGCGCCTTTGCGTTCTTCCTTAGCTGTAAGGTTCTGCTTTAGCTGTAAGGTTCTGCTTTTGCTGTAGCGTTCTGCTCTTGCTGTAGCGTCTTGGCTGTTGTCGATCTGGACTGATATCGGGCGAACTTTCGTGAGGGTGTGATGGCCGAGCGGGTGGATTGCACGCCGGACGCGGCGGCGATGATCGACCGGTTGGTGGCGCAGCACGGTGTGCTGCTGTTCCACCAGTCGGGTGGGTGTTGTGATGGCAGCTCGCCGATGTGCTATCAGCGCGGCGAGTTCAGGGTGGGCTCGCGCGACGTGCTGCTGGGCATCATCCACGGCGACACGCCGGTGTACATCGGTGCGGCGCAGTTCGAGTACTGGCAGCACACGCGGCTGACGATCGATGTGGTGCCGGGGCGCGGCGCGGGCTTCTCGCTGGAGGCGCCCGAGGGCGTGCGGTTCCTGACGCGTTCGCGGCTGTTCACCGATGCGGAGGCGATCGAGATGGTGATCGCCGGACCGCCGCTGCGGGGGCCGGAGGCGGCGGGACTGGCATAGCGAACGGAGCCACGGTGTGATGGATGGCGGGGCCGGTGGCGGTTAGGCTTGTGGGCTGTGCATGCCACTCCTTCATCTTCAACGCCGTGACCGCAGACTTGTCCTCGCCGTTTTCCGTCTCCGTGCGCCGATGCGCGGCGCTCGTCCTCCTCGCGCTCGTGACCGCACCCACCGTCACGGCGCAGCAGCACGTCGCAACCCGGCGGAAGCCTGCCCGCGTGTCGGCCCGTCCTGCGGCGTCCTCTCGCGTTCGCCAGGACACGACACCGAAGCGCCCGGTACGCCCGCCGGTCGTGCGTGGTCGCCGCTCGTCCGACAGCAGCGCGATCGCCTCGCTCGACCGCGATTCGGTGGGTGACACGCGCTGGCCGGTGCGCACCGCACCCTATGCCGCCGGGGCGCTGTTGCCGGGACATCGCATCGTGGCGTTCTATGGCAATCCGCTCTCACGGCGGATGGGCATTCTCGGCGAGCTGGACCCCGAGGACATGCTGAAGCGGCTGGATCGCGAGGTGGCGGCGTGGCGCGCTGCCGACCCGTCCACGCCGGTGATGCCGGCGCTGCACCTGATCGCGACCGTGGCACAGGGCTCGGCTGGCTCGGACGGCAAGTGGCGCGCGCGCATGGGTGACTCGCTGGTCACGCGCGTGATCCGCTGGGCCGAGACGCGCAACGCGATCGTGTTCCTCGACATCCAGGTGGCGAAGAGCACCATTCAGGCCGAGCTGCCACCGTTGATGAAGTGGCTGGAGCGGCCGAACGTGCACCTCGGCATCGACGCCGAGTTCTCGATGAAGGATGGCTCCAATCCGGGGCGTCGCGTGGGCACGTACGATGCGCGCGACATCAACTGGGTGCAGGCACAGATGTCGGAGCTGATCCGGCGCAAGAACCTCCCGCCGAAGATCCTCGTGGTGCACCGCTACACACGCCCGATGATCACGAACTACCGCAACATCGCCTTCGATCCGCATGTGCAGATCGTGATGCACATGGACGGATGGGGCACGCCGCCGATCAAGATCTCGAGCTTCCGGTCGTACATCCAGGCCGAGCCGGTGCAGTTCGCGGGCTTCAAGCTGTTCTACCGCAACGACATCCGCGCCGGATCGCAGATGATGGTGCCGGGTGAGGTGCTGCGGCTCTGGCCGAAGCCGCTGTACATCCAGTACCAGTAGTCGCACCGACGGACCAGGCACGACGAAGGCCGGCGATCATGCGCTGATCACCGGCCTTCGTGTCGTGCCACTGCTGTCGTGCCACCGCGTGTGATCAGGGCACCAGCGATGCCGCCGTCGTCATGCGGGACAGTGCCTCGAGCCGCCTGACGATCCTCGCCAGCTCGGCCTTGAGCGTGACCAGGCGCTGGGCCGCGTCACGCGGCACGCGCTGGTCGGCACCGAGCGTCATCGTGTAGAGATACTCCAGCTGGGCGACCAGCTTTGGCGACTGGTAGCGTCCCTCGGCCGTTTCCAGTGCGCGCACGATGTCTTCGGCCTCGCGGGTCATGGGTGTGCCACGCGCCTGCACCTGTGTACGCACGTCGCGGGCACGCGCGGCCACGCTGCGGGCCTCGGCCAGTGCGGTGCGTACGGCGAGCTCATGGCGCTCCTGCGCGACGAGCATCTCGTCGGTGAGTCCGTCGGCCTTCACGCGCGGATCGGCCTGCACCAGCAGCGCCTGCGTGAGCGTGTCACCGTCGACGATGAGGCGCACCGTGTAGCGGCCCGGTGCGACCATCGGCCCTCGGCCGCCGGGTGACGCCGCGTGCATCAGGTCCCAGGTGAAGCGGTTGGCACCGACGGAGTCCGTCAGCGCCGTGGCCACGGCCGTGCCGCGTCGCGGAGCAGGCATGGCCTGCTCGGTGGTGGTGCGCGCACCGACGCCGGCGGTGGTGAAACTGCGGATCACGGCGCCGGTGGCCGAACGAATCTCCAGCACCGGCGCGGTGGTCGGCTTGCTGCCCAGCCAGTAATTGATGATCGCACCAGCAGCCGGGTACTCCGGTGTGCCGGGGCCGGCGGGCGATGCGCTGTGCCGCCAGCGGATGGCGGGACGTGGCGCCTGCAGCGCCGCCTTCTTCGCGGCCATCGCGTCAGTGTATTGCAGCAGCGGTGACACGTCATCGAGGATCCAGAAGGCGCGTCCCATCGTCGAGAGCACGAGGTCGCGGCGATGCACCTTGATGTCGGTGATGGGCACGACAGGCAGGTTGCGCTGCATGGGCTGCCATGAGGCGCCATCGTTCAGGCTCACGTACAGGCCGAACTCCGTGCCGAGATAGAGCAGGCCCTGTCGCTCGGGATCCTCGCGCACTACGCGGGTCGGCGTGTCATCGGGCACACCGTTGGTGCCGGTGGTGAGGCGCGTCCAGGTGCGGCCGTAGTCGGTGGTGCGATAGGCGTACGGCTTGAAATCGCCGAGCATGTAGCGGTAGACGGCGACGTAGGCCGTGCCCTTGCGATGATGCGAGATGTCGATGCCCTGCACCCGGCCGCCCGGCGGGAGGTCGGGTGGCGTGACCTTGGTCCAGCTCTGGCCGTTGTTGCGCGAGACGTGCACCGGCCCGTCGTTCGAACCCGTCCAGATCACACCCGGCTCGATCGGCGACTCCTTGATCGCGTAGAGCGTGGAGTAATACTCCTCGCCAGTGACGTCGCGGGTGATCGGACCGCCGCTGACGACCTGCGTCTCCGGCGTGTTGGCGGTGAGGTCGGGGGAGATGCGCTCCCACGTCGTGCCGTCGTCACGCGAGCGATGCAGGAACTGCGAGGCCATGTAGATCGTGCCTCGCGTGTTCGGCGAGACGTCCAGCGGCGAGACACGCTGGAAGCGATAGATCAGGTCCTTCGGGTCGTTGCCATACAGCGACTGCGCGCCGATCCACGAGTTCTGCTCCTGACCCGTGCGCAGCGACATGCGCGAGAACTGTCCCTTGCAGGCACCGTAGACGACATCGCTGTTCCACGGGCTGGGCACGATCGGACCCGTCTCGCAGCCGGGGCCCTGCTGCCAGTGCTGGATGGGCTGATCGGGAAGGGTGGCGAAGATCGGCAGTGACGGCACGATCACCGTCGTGTTGTCCTGCTGTGCGGCGTAGAGGCGGTACGGATAGTGGTTGTCCACGAAGACCTGGTACAGCTCCGAGGTGCCCTGGTTGTACTGCGTGCTCCAGGTGCGTCCACCGTCGAGCGTCACGTTCGCACCGCCGTCGTTGGACTGGACCATGATGTCCGGATCAGTGGGGTTGATCCAGATGTCGTGGTTGTCGCCGTGCGGCGTGACCATCGGCGTGAAGGTCTTGCCGCCGTCGGTGCTGCGGAACGAGGTCTCGTTCTGCACGAAGACATTGTCGGCGTTGCTCGGATCGGCGTCGATGTTGGTGTAGTAGAACGGGCGCAGCACGAGCGCGTTCATGCTCGACGTCTGGGTCCAGGTGTTGCCGCCGTCATCGGAGCGGTAGACGCCCTGCTTGGGCACCTCGGCCTCGAACAGCGCATAGACGCGGTTCGGTGCCGCGGCCGAGACGGCGAGGTTGGACTTGCCGATGATGCCGGTCGGCAGTCCGCCACCGAGCTTGGTCCAGGTGGTGCCGCCGTCGGTGGAGCGGTAGACGCCGCCGTCATCTCGGCTGCCGGAGATGATCGCCCACGGGCGCCGCACGCCGCGCCAGGCGGCGGCATACAGCGTGTTGGGGTCGCCGGGCTTGGCGGTGATGTCGGTGATGCCGGTGGAGTCGTTGACGAACAGCACCTTCTCCCACGACTGGCCACCGTTGGTGGTGCGATAGACGCCGCGATCCGGCGAGTTCACGAAGGCCGAGCCCTGCGCGGCGACGAACGCCACCTCAGGGTTGGTGGGGTGAATGACGATCGCGCCGATCTGGCCGACGTCGCGCAATCCGACAAAGCGCCAGCTGCGGCCGGCGTTGTCCGAGCGGTAGACGCCGCGGCCGGTGATGACGTTGGAGCGGATGCCATCGGAGCCCGTACCGACCCAGACGATGTCGGGATTGGAGGGGGCGACGCGAATGGAGCCGATGGAACCGGTGGAGAAGAATCCGTCGGAGACGTTGTTCCACGACGCGCCGGCATCGGTGGTCTTCCAGACGCCACCGCCGCTGGCGCCCATCCAGAACTCGCGCTTGCGCTGCGGGACGCCGGTGACGGTGGTGACGCGTCCGCCGCGGAAGGGGCCGACGGTGCGGAACCGGAGGGCCTGCGTGGCGCGCGGGTCGATGCCGCCAGGCAACGACTGCGCGACGAGTGGCAGGACGAGCGTGCTGCCGAGGAAGGCAGTGCGCAGCGAGCGGCGAATGGCAGGGTGCATGGCAGCGGGCGCTGGGGGAAAGGAGAGACTCCCCATTTTACGCGCTGTGCAGTCGGAGCGCTCTCCCTGCACCGGCCGTTGCGGGGTGGAGCTAGAGCTGTCCGGTGGATCCCCAGCGCTGCAGGCGCGCCTGGTATGCCGGATCGTCGTACCGCTCGAGGCGGAACGCCGGCGCGTATGGAGGAAGCGTGTCGCCCGTGACCGCCGCCGCCACCAGCTCGGCACCGGCGGGGGCGGCCATCAGCCCGTAGCCGGAGAGGGCGGCGTGCACATACGCCCCCGCCACCGGCAGCGCCCCGATCAGCGGGCGGTTCTCGGCCGTCTTGGTGTAGTAGCCGCCGTCCACATACATCGGCGGGAGTCGGTCCAGATACCGGGCCAGGCCGGGCGCGAGGCGCACCATGCCGCGCATCACGACCTCGGGGTAGAAGGGATCATCGGGCAGCGGCAACTCGGCGGTCTGATAGCGATGCGTGCTGTGATAGTCCCAAAGCATCAGCACCGTCTGGTTGTTGCGATAGCCCTCGGGACGGAGATGAATGCCGGCGGGCATGGGCAGGGTGAGCCAGCGCGTGGCGTCATCGGCGGCGAGGTCGGCGCGTTCGTCGTCGTTCCACTCGAGCTGCTGCGCATCGTCGAGGATGACGAGGCCGGTGTTGCGGTCGATGACGCCGAGTGTGTCCTCGAACGCGACCTTGAGGTGCATCTCGGAGAAGAGCGGGAGGTCCACGCCGGTGAGCTGCGCGACCTCACGGGCGAAGGGACCGGCGCAATTGACGAACGCGCGCGTCTGCAGCGTGACATCGGTGCCGTCGGTGCACGCGACGTGTACCGCGCTGACGTGTCCTGCCTCGCAGGTGACGGACTCCACGCGACCGCTCAGCAGCGTGGCACCCGCGGCGCGCGCCTCGTCCAGCAGGTACATGCCGAGCTGCTGCCCGCTCATCCAGCCGCAGCGGCGCGCGTGCAGCACCGCGACGACGGCGGGGTCGAGGAATGGGAAGTGCGCGCGGATCGCGTCGCGATCGAGAAAGAGGTCGGCGCCGGTGGGATGATCGCGCCAGCCGGTGTGGGCGCTGGGCTGGTAGGCAGCGGCGTCGGCGAGGCTGCGATAGGTGCGCAGATCGCCGGCGCCTTGTGCCGATGCGAGCGCCGCGTCGCGCATGAACTGCGCCGCCTTGTCGGCATCGGTGGTGGCGTAGACGTAGCCGCGTCGATTGAGCAGGAAGCGGTCACCGCTGGCATCGGCCCACTGCTCCAGCAGGTCGATGCTGCGGTTCATGAATTGCACCATCGCATCGTCGGGACCGGGCCACCAGTTGCGATAGGCCTCGGTGGACTTGTCGCTGGTGAGCGTGAGCGGCGAGCGCTCGTCGACGATCGTGATGTGCCGCACGCCGCGGAGGGCGAGGGCATGTGCGGTGGCGATGCCGGCGATGCCGGCGCCGCAGATGACGACGTCGCTGGTGCGTGACATGGGGCGAAGGATAGTGACCCCGGGCAGGCATGGCGGCGGAATGTTGAGGCGTGCGTGATTCTGGTGATGGTCGGAGCGGGTGGTGGTATCGTCGGTGGTGTCCACTTGCCCCTGCCACCGCACCGCTGCCAGACCATGACCATGCCTGCCCTCGAAACGCGCCGCTGGTCGGCCGACGACGTTCGTGCGCTGCCTGACACACCGGGACAGCGGTTCGAATGTGTGGATGGGGCGCTGCTCGTGACGCCGTCGCCCACACGGTCGCACCAGTGGATGATAGCCGACCTGCTGCGGATGCTCGAGGCCTATGCACGTGCCGAGGGCGTCGGCACGGCGCTGATGGCACCGAGTGATGTCGAGCTGGATGCGCACACGCTCGTGCAGCCGGACCTGTACGTCCTTCCGCTGGTCGATGGGCGGCGCCCGTATGATGATGCGGAGGTCGGCGTGCCGCTGCTGTTCATCGAGGTGCTGTCGCCCAGCACGTCGCGCTTCGATCGTGTCGTGAAGCGGCAGCGCTACCAGCGTCAGGGCATCGAGTACTGGATCGTGGACCTCGACGCGCGGCTGGTGGAACGCTGGCTGCCGACGGCCACGAGTCCGGAGATCATCTCCGGCACGATCACCTGGCAGCCCGTCGGTGCCGGCACGATGCTGTCGCTCGACGTGGCGCCGCTGTTCAATGAGGCGATGGGTGTGCCGCCGGACATGACACGGTCACTGCTGCCGCGTCGGAAGCCGACGGCCTGATCGCGGACGGCAAGGCTGTGGCTGCCGCGTGCATCACACTGTCCGGCAGCAGCACCACCACCGTGGTGCCCGATCGACGAGGGCGAGTGACGCGGCAGCGGCGGATCAGCGCCACCGCATCGCCCCGCGTTGGCAGGCGGGCGCACGTCAGGCACATTGTGCAGCGCTTGCCCTGATGACCCTCCCGCCGCCCCACCATGCGATTCCTCCCGTTCGCGCTCCTGCTCACGCTCGCACCGGCACTGGGCGCCCAGCAGCGTCCGGCCACCCCGCCGGCGCCCGGCACCACGCCCCCCGCTGCCGCCCCCGCCGCCACCCCTGATGCGGCGGCGGCAGCGCGGCGTGGTCCACGCCCGTACGCCCAGGTCATCACCGGTCGCGCCGTCACCCGCGCCGGCATGATCACCGTGCACAAGGTGGACGAGAAGTGGTTCTTCGAGGTGCCGGACTCGATCCTCGGCCGCGACCAGTTGCTCGTTTCGCGCATCGCCGGGGTGCCGGCCGGCTTCGACGGCTTCATCTCGGCCGGCAGCAGCCTGAACGAGCGGCTGGTCCGCCTCGAGCGCGTGGGTGACCGGGTGGTGCTGCGCGCCCTGAGCGCGAGCGCGTACGCCGACGATTCACTCGCGATTGCGATCTCGGTCCGCGTGAACAACGTGGGCGCCGTGCTGGGGGCGTTCCCGATCCAGGCGTTCGGCCGCGACAGCGCGTCGTACGTGCTGGACGTGACGGACTTCTTCTCGGGCGACACGCCGGCGCTCTCGGGGCTCGACGCCGCTCAGCGTCGCACGTATCAGGTGCGGCGCCTCGATCCCGCGCGCTCGTCGCTGGACAACATCAAGAGCTTCCCGATGAACGTCGAGGTGTCGCACACGCAGACCTTCGATGCGGGCGCGCCACCGTCGGATGCCGATGCGGCGACCATCACGCTGGCCATGCGCCAGTCGCTGGTGCTGCTGCCCAAGGTGCCGATGCGGCCGCGCATCGCCGATGATCGCGTCGGCTTCTTCTCGGTGAATCGCATCAACTACGGCCTCGACGAGCAGAAGGCGGCGACCGAGACGTTCATCCGCCGCTGGCGGCTCGAGCCAAAGGACCCCGCGGCCTATGCACGCGGTGAACTGGTGGAGCCGATCAAGCCGATCGTGTATTACCTCGATCCCGCGACGCCCGCCAAGTGGCGGCCGTACGTTCGTGCCGGCGTGAATGCGTGGGCGAAGGTGTTCGAGCGCGCCGGCCTCCGGAACGCGGTGCAGGCCAAGGACGCCCCTGCCAAGGCGCAGGACCCCGACTGGGATCCCGAGGACATCCGCTACTCGGTGGTGCGCTGGACCGCCTCCACCGTGCGCAACGCCGTGGGACCGAGCACGTCGGATCCGCGCACCGGCGAGATCATCGAAAGCGACATCACCTGGTACCACAACCACATGCGGTCGTACCGCAACCGGCTGATGATCGAGACGGGCGCCGCGAATCCGGCGGTGCGCACGCTCGACATCCCGGAAGAGGTGATGGGTGAGACGATGACCCAGGTGATCACCCACGAGGTGGGACACGCACTCGGCCTGCCGCACAACATGATCGCGTCGGCGTCGTTCCCGACCGACTCGCTGCGGTCACGGAGCTTCACGTCGAAGTACGGCGTGTCGGGGACGATCATGGACTATGCGCGACAGAACTACGTGGCGCAGCCGGGCGACGGGCTGGCGCCGAAGGACTTCATCCGCCGCCTTGGCCCGTTCGATGATTTCGTGATCGAGTGGGGCTACCGTGTGCTGCCCACGGCCGCCACACCAGCCGCGGAGCGCCCCATGCTCGAGCGCATGCTGCGCAGCTCGACGGGGATGTTCGCGTATCGCTACCTGCCGCAGCAGCTCGTGGGCATCGATCCGCGGGCGCAGACCGAGGACCTCGGCGACGATCCGGTGAAGGCCACTACGTATGCGCTGACCAACTTGAAGACGGTGGTGCCGCAGATCGTGCGGTGGACGTCACGCCCCGGCGAAGACTACGGCGACCTGGCCGAAATCCACGGCGAGGTGCTGGGGATGTGGTCCACGTACATGGGCCACGTGACGAATGTCGTCGGGGGTATGCGCATCGACCAGAAGGTGTCGGATCAGGCGGGCCCGGTGTGGCAGGTGCTGCCGGTGGCCCGTCAGCGCGCCGCGCTGCGGTTCCTGACGGCGCAGGCGTTCGACACGCCGGAATGGCTGGTGCCGGCCGACGTGATCAACCGCATCGGGCCAGCGGCGACTGGCGCCGGCGCACTCGCCGCGCGGCAGGCGGCGGTGCTGACGGCGCTCACGCAGCCCGCGCGGCTGGATCGCATGGCGCAGGGCACGGCGTTGGAGCCGGGCGTGGGCTACGACGTGGCCGGCTATCTCGGTGAACTCACCAGCGCCGTGGTCGGCACGAGCGCGCCGGACGCCAATCGCCGCCTGCTGCATCGAGTGTACCTCGAACGGATGCAGGCGCTGATCGACCCGCCGGCACCACCGGCCGCGGCACCGGGGCAGGGCGGCGGTGGCGGCGGCTTCGGCGCGCCGCAGGTGAACGTGCGCCGCACCGACATCTCGGCATCGGCACGGGCGCAGGTGCGTGCGCTGGCGAGTGCGGCGCGCGTGAAGGCCGTGACGGCACCGGCCGGTGTACAGAAGGCGCACTGGCAGGACCTCGCCGACCGGGCGCAGGCGATCCTGGATCCGCGCCGGTAGGTCGTCAGCGGTTGGCACGGGGGCCGTGATGGCGCATCGGTCGGGTCGGATCCGCGCCGGTAGGTCGTCAGCGGTTGGTGCGAGGGGTGAGCGTCGCGCGCATTAGGCGCGGGCGCTCACCCCTTCGTGCGTGCCCGTCGCGAGGCGCGCGCGGGGGTGATGGCCAGCAGCCCTCGTTCCACCAGCACCGGCGGCGCCCGCCAGCGGCCCGCGCGCTCCCACGCGGCGGCCAGTGCGAGCAGGTCGCCATCGGCCCAGGGGCGTGCCGAGAACTCCAGTCCGAACGGCAGGCCGCTGCCGTAGGTGCCGGCGGGCACCACGACGGCCGGCACGCCGATCATGTTCACCCAGCTCGTGTTGGAGTGCGGACCACCGCTCAGCTGGCCGTCCTGCGGCATGCTTTCGTCCGGCGGCGGCATCTGGATCGCCGGATAGACCAGTCCATCGAGCTTGAGACGATCGAGCGTCGCGACGTACTCTGCCAGCATCGCGCGGCGCGGGTCGTGATACAGGCGTTCGGCCTGTGGATCGGTGGCCAAGGCGCGCTGATCGAGTCGTACGCCGGCGATGTTGCGGAAGCCGTCCTCGGTGCCGATCGACGACGTGAACAGCGGACCGCCCACTACCGTCTGATACTCGACGGCACTGTGATAGCTGGCGGGACCGAAGCGACCGAGAAACTGGTCCGTGCCATCGCGCATGTAGGCGTACGTCGAGACGCGACTGGCGAGGCGAGCGAAGCCCACCGGCAGGATGTCGTCGGTGATCACGACTTCCGCGCCCGCCGCGCGCAGTGCCGCGACGGCCTTCAGGAACATCGCGCGGGTGTCGTCGTGCAGCGGAATGTTGGCGACGGTGCGCGCCCGCTCGAACGCCGCGGCGCTGGCCGTGGACGGAATGCCGTGGAAGGGCACACCGTCGCCGTTCAACACGAACGCCGGCACGCCGAAGCGCTTGCCCTCGAGCGAGGCGGACGTGAGTGACGCATCGTATGACGTGCGGCGCGCAGTGGCTGGCGCCTGCAGCGTGACCGGGTCGAGCGAGTCGGCGCCCGCCATCACCGCCAGTGCGATCGCGGCGTCACCGGCGGTGCGTGCGATGGGGCCGGTGTTGTCGAGCAGCCAGTCGAGCGGTGCGATGCCGGCGATCGAGACCAGCCCGCGCGTCGGGAAGACGCCGACCAGCGCGCTGGTGGCGGCTGGCATGCGGATGGAGTTGCCCGTGTCGGTGCCATTGCCGAGCACCGCCATGTTGGCGGCGATGGCCGTGACCACGCCGCCGGAGGATCCGCCGGGCGAGAATCGCACGTCGTACGCGTTACCGGTGCGCCCGAACGAGGTGCTGCGGTTGGTGTCGCTGTTGGCGAGATCCGGCATGTTCGCGATACCGACGATGATCGCGCCGGCGGCACGCAGCCGCGCCACGACGGTGGCGTCGTGCGGCGCCACGAGCTCGTGTCCTGCCCGCGTGAAGCCACTCCAGCCGGCGGTGGTGATCTCACCGGCGATGCTGGTGTTGGCCTTGATCACGATCGGCACGCCCCACAGCGGGCCGTGCGGCGCGCCAGCCGGTGCGGCATCCTGCCGTGCCGCCTCGGCGAGGGCCTCGTCACGCAGCACCGTCTCGATGGCCCCGTAGATGCCGTTGTAGCGATCGATGCGGGCGAGGTGCCACTGCACGACCTGTGTCACGGTGTACGTCTTCGCGGCGTAGAGGTCGCGGAGATGTGGCACCGTGACGTCGAGCAGGTCGCGGTCGATGGCGGGGATCGCGGCTGGGGCGTCGGTGCTGGTCGCTGTGGCGGAGGCGCCGGGTGACGGCTGGCAGCTGGCGGAGAGGCTGATCGCCGCGATCAGCGCGGCACGGGTGAGGCGCATGGTCATGGCGCGAAACGTATAATGCCGCGTGATCGGCGCGACCCGGCCGACTGCGGTGCGGGCGCCGACCCGACCTAGAACACCGCGTGCTCCCCCCGCTCCGCTCCGTCGCCGGTACGCGCCAGCCTGGCGTAGTAGTCGAACAACGTCTCGGCCCCCGTTTCCGGCGTGGCCTCCGCATCGTATCGGCCGCGCTGTGGATCCCACACGAGCATCGACTCCGTCGCATAGTACCGACCGATGCGCGCCAGCTCCGCCTTGTCCGCGAGCGGTGGGATGACGCGGCCGAGCGTGCCGAGTACGGCGATGATCACATCGAGCATCGCCACCGGCACCTGCGTGAACCTCGGCGGACGGTCGAGCAGCGCGAAGAGTCGGTCACCCTGCTGGCGCGGCGTGATGGCGGGGCCCGGGCCGCCGATGTTCAGGATGCGGTTCTGCCGTGCGGGATCGTCGAGGCAGTCGGCGAGGTAGGCGCCCAGATCATCATCGCTGATCGGCTTGCAGGCCGTCAGCGACCCGTCACCGAAGAGCAGGAACGGCTTGCCGCTGCGCACCCGGTCGATCTGTCCCGACAGCGACTTGAAGAACGCAGTCGCCCGCACGATGGAGTACGTCACGCCCGATGCGATCAGCGCCTGCTCGAACGCGAGCTTGGCGTGCTGAAACGCCAGCTTGGGCTTCTGCACGCAGATCGCGGACAGCAGCACCATCTGCGTCACGCCGTGCTGCTGGGCCACCTGCAGGGCGTGCAGGTGCGCCTGATGGTCCACGGCCCACGCATCCTTGGGCGCGCCGGTGCGTGATGCCATGCAGGAGACGAGTGCGTCGAAGTGCTCGCCCCGGAAAACGTCGCGGGCGAGTGAGGCGGGATCCCCGACGTCACCGGTGCGGATGGTGGCGCCGGGGATCGTGATGGCGTCGGCGGCGCGGTCGCGCGTGGTGCGGACGACGCACACCACCGCATGCCCACGCTGCACCAGCGCGCGCACCGTGGCGCGCCCGATCGTGCCGGTGGCGCCGAGCATGATGATGCGCCGCGGGGAGGATGATCGGATGGCGGAGTGTGGCGTCGTCACGGTGCGGTCGGGTCAGGTCAGGTCAGGTCAGGTGGTGCGTGCCTGCGCGCGCCGCGTACCTGCATGTCCGCGTGCAGTGTGCGTGGCGGTGGCTCACGCACGCGGGGCGGGGTGGTCGAGCGCGGCCTCGAGGG
The DNA here is from genome assembly GCA_031409715.1 of Gemmatimonadaceae bacterium. Taxonomy (GTDB): domain Bacteria; phylum Gemmatimonadota; class Gemmatimonadetes; order Gemmatimonadales; family Gemmatimonadaceae; genus JACMLX01. The sequence goes on from JANNXU010000084.1 coordinate 111,285, forward strand.
CATCGGCGAACGCGGATGGTGCGTCGGGGTGCATGCGCAGGTAGAGCGACGGCTCGATCAGCTCCACCTCCATCACCGCCAGCGATCCGTCGTCGAGGCGGATCAGGTCCACGCGGACCTGCAGCGGCACCGGGGCGATGGCGGCCAGCACCCGTTCTGCCACGCGACGCAGGTCCGGTGACGCCGGAATCGCGATGATCTCGCCGCCATGTTCTTCCTGCACGCGGAAGTCGCCGGGCTTCGGCACTTTCTGGATGGCGTGGCTGAGCCGGCCGCCGAAGTAGAAGATCGAGTACTCGCCTTCGGTGATCACCGAGCGCAGGAACGGCTGCGCGAACCAGTCGCGATCGGCGAAGGTGTCGGTGAGCTGCTGCAGCATCACATCGCCGAGTGGAGCGCGCAGGCGGAAGGTGTCCGTCGCGCCGCCGCTGATGTTTGGCTTGATGACGATCTCCGTCTCCTGCAGCGTCGCGAAGAGCGCGGCGAAGACCGCCGGCGTCCCACCCCTGCCCCACACCGACGGGACCACCGGCACGCCGCGCTGTTCGAGGATGCGGAGGTACCGCTTGTCGAGGTTCCACTCGACGACGCTGACGGGGTTCTCGAGCCGTGTGCCGCTGGCCTCGATCTGCCGCAGCGTGGCGAGGAATTCCGTGGCGCGATCGTGGTAATCCCAGGTGGTGCGGATCACGACCAGGTCGAACCGGCTCCAGTCGGTGGGCACCGACCAGGGCAGCTCCACTGCGTCCCAGCCACGGCGCGTGAGCTCGGTGATGGCGAGGGCGTCGTCGATCACGAAGTCGCCCACCGCCTCGAGTGTGAGGAATGCCACGCTTGGCATCAGTGTGTTCGCCACTCGGTGCGCGGCTCGGTCTGCGGCTCGATCTGCCCCGCCGTCTGCCACTCCGTCTGCAGCTCAGTCTGCGACTCGGATCGGAATCTGGCTTCTAACTCCGTTCGCGCGTGCATACGCGCTGCATTCGAAGGAACGATCATCCCTCGGTGCGTCGCAGGTCGCGCAGCTTCGCCTCGGCCGTGGCGAGGTCGATGCCCGGTGCCACCTCGGCGTCGCTCATGCCGAGGATCTCCAGCGCCCGCGCGACGACCGGTGCGCCGCCTGGAGCGCGCTGCCCGAACTCGATCTCGGCACGGCGGCACATGCGCTCTTCGTCGGCGATGTTCGTGGTGCGGCGGTTGACGCGCATGGCGGTGACGCGGGCGTGCACGCCCTCGTGCAGCACCGTCGCGGCGACCTGCGCCAGCGTGAAGGTCGGGTTCACGATGAAGGTCGTGTCGATCACCATCAGGCGCGTCTCGTGGAAGAAGACGCCGCGGTTGGGCCAGCGCTTGATCCAGATGGCGGCGACGTCGGTGCGCAGGCGGCGCAGGTTGCGCGGCATGTGCGTGCCGATCAGGCCGAGTGCCTCGGTGAAGCGGCTGACGAGCTGTGCGTCGTCGATGTCCTCGCGCTCGTTCAGCAGCCAGACCGGCACGCCGTGGATGACGTGCTTGGCGGAGCGGTTCGCGTCGTAGCGCTCGCGGAGCGGCTGGAGGAGGTCGCGGAGCATCAGGGAAAGAAAGCGCCGATCACGGGGCGGGCCAGCCGGTGTCGAGGAGGATCTTCCAGGTGCCGTCGTCCTGCTTGCGCCAGAGGGTCATGTAGCGGCCGCGGGAGAGTGTGTCGGTGCGGGCGCTGCGCCGGACCACGGCCGAGCGTCCGACGGTGACACCGGTGCGGCGGTCGGCGTAGGCGACGGCGTCGGTGGGCTCCCAGGTGAGGAGCCTGGTGGCGTCGGCGAAGAGCGACTTGTCGTTGCCGGCCACCGGGTCGATGCCGCGCAGCAGGATCAGTCCGCCGTTGCCGGGCTTGGCGATGTCGGGGGCGAAGCGGGCCACCCAGGCGGCGAGGCCGCTGTCGGCGACGGCGCGGGCGTAGGCCCGGTCGGCGGCGAAGAGTTCGTCCTGCAGGCCGGTGTCGTTGCCTGGCGTGCGGGTCGGCAGCGCCACCGGGGGGCGGCAGGCGGCGAGGGCGAGGGTGGTGGCCAGCAGGAGACGGAGGCGCATGGTGACTCGCGGGAGAGGGCGATGCTGGAACGTACCCGCAGGATGGACCCGCGTGCCGGCCGCAACCCTCAGCATCAAGGGGTCAGAGTCCTTGTGGCGCGGGAGCATCAAGGGGTCAGAGTCCTTGTTGCTCCGACCCAGCAAGGGGTCAGAGTCCTTGTTGTGCGGGAGCCTCAAGGACTCTGACCCCTTGCTCGGGTGTCTGGCCACATGAAACAATCGCGCGTGGCTGTGCCCCCACGTTCCCTCAATGAAAGTCATGACTCCGCGCATGCTCCGCCCCCAGCTGTGCATCCAGCGGCACGAACAGCCGCCCCTTCACCGTCACCACGTTCGACTCCACCTGCAGCGTGCCCCGCACCAGCAGCAGCGGTGACGTGCTGATCTTCAGCGCATCACGCTCGAATCGCTGCGGCGTGACGACGACGTTCACAATGCCGGTCTCGTCCTCCAGCGAGAGGAAGACGAAGCCCTTCGCAGTGCCGGGCCGCTGCCGGCAGATCACCAGGCCGGCCACCGCCACCTGCTCGGTGTCGCGGCCGTTCCGCTGGAGGTCGCGCGCGGTGCGGATGCCGTTCGGCTGCAGCAGCGGCCGCAGATGTCGCATGGGATGCCCGTTCAGCGACAGCCCCGTCACGCGATAGTCCGCCTCGGTCAGCTCGGCCATCGACATGTGCGGTAGCGCGGCGTCGGGCAGTATTACCGATGGGGCAAGCGGCCCCGCGTCGCCACGCACGGCGGCCAGCACCTCCCACAGCGCGCGGCGCCGGCGCGTGGCCAGCGGCTCCTGCGCGAACATCCCGTCGAACGCCCCCGACTCCGCCAGCAGTCGCAGTGCACGCCGATCGAGCCGCGTGCGCCGCACCACGTCACTCACGTCGCTGAACGGCCCCTCGGTGAGCGCCGCCTCGAGCTTGCCACGCGCCGCCGCGCCCAGCCCGCGCACACTGCGTACGCCAAGCCGCACCGCCGGTGCGCTGGACTGCGGCCGGCGCAGCTCGAGCGTCGCGTCCCACGCCGAACGGGTGAGGTCCACGGAGCGCACCTCCACGCCGTGTCGCACACCGTCCTCGATCAGCGTGCCCGGCGCGTAGAACCCCATCGGCTGCGCATTCAGCATCGCCGCCAGGAACTCGGCATGGTAGTAATGCCGCAGCCACGCCGACGCGTAGACCAGCAGCGCGAAACTGGCGGCGTGGCTCTCGGGAAAGCCGTAGTCGGCGAAGGCGTTGATCTGCGCGAAGATGCGGTTGGCGATGTCGTCGTCGATGCCGTTGGCGCGCATCCCGGCGAGCATCTTCTGGCGCAGCGCCTCCATCTTCTCGTGGCTGCGCTTGTGTCCCATCGCGCGGCGCAGTGCATCGGCCTCGCCGGCGGTGAAGCCGGCACAGGCGATCGCGACCTGCATGCCCTGCTCCTGGAAGAGCGGCACACCGAGTGTGCGCTTGAGGATCGGCTCCAGTGACGGGTGCGGGTAGATCACCTCCTCGGTGCCGGCCCGGCGGCGCAGGTAGGGGTGCACCATCGCGCCCTGAATCGGCCCGGGGCGGATGAGTGCGACCTCGACGACGAGGTCGTAGAAGCAGCGCGGCTTGAGGCGCGGCAGCGTGTTCATCTGCGCTCGACTCTCCACCTGAAACACGCCGATGGTATCGGCCGCACAGAGGTCGTCGTAGACCGCCTGGTCGCTGGTATCGAGCAGCGCGAGATCGATGCTCACGCCGCGCGTCTGCCGCACGTATACGAGGCAGTCCTGCAGCACGGTGAGAATGCCGAGTCCGAGCAGGTCGATCTTCACCAGGCCGGCGGCATCGAGATCGTCGCGTTCCCACTGGATGACGGTGCGCCCCGGCATGGAGGCGGGCTCGATGGGCACGACGGTGGAGAGGGGCTCGCGCGTGAGCACGAAGCCGCCGACATGGATGGAGCGATGACGCGGCAGTTGGTGCAGACCGTCGACGATGTCGGCGAGGGCACGCACACGCGGATCGGCGGGATCGAGGCCGGCGCGCTGCAGCAGGTCGGTGGGGAGTGTGCGCTCCTGCTTCGCGCCGAAGCCGGTGGTGGGCGCGGTGGCGGATGGTGGCGTCATCACCGGCGTGCCCGGTGTGGAGGCGTCCATCGCGCCGCGTTCGACGGCGGTGGTGCGGCGGGTGCGCGCCTTGGGGATGGCGGCGAGGCGCTCATCACGTTCGAACCGCTTGCGCAGTTCGGGGCGTCCGCCGGTGCCGTCGCCATGCATGCCGTCGAACCCATCCACGTCGGCGGAGGCGGTGCGGATGGACGGGCGGTGCACGGTGAGCGGCACTGGTGCATCATCGGTGCCGTTGGTGTTGGCGGTGGTGTTGGTGTTGGTGTTGGCGGTGGTGTTGGTGTTGGCGGTGGTGTTGGTGTTGGCGGTGGCGTCGGCGGTTGCGGTCGCGCTGGCGAGGGCGCGCTTGGCCATGTCGCGCCGGATGTGCGGGCGATCGGTGTCGGGGACGTCGGCGCGGTGCACGGGGCCGGTGCCGTTCACGGTGTTCGGCGTGGCATCGACGAATGCCACGCGACGAAGATCATCGGCGGTGCCGTTGCCGATGCCGGCGCGCAGTGCGGCGGCGGTGCTGCGCGCGCTGAAGCGGTCGCTGACGGCGGCCAGCGCATCGCCCTGCTCCACCGAAAATCCGAGCACGCGTGCCGCGTCTCGCACCGCGCTGCGACCGCGGTAGGTGATCTGCTCGCAGACCATCGCGGCGTGCTCGCGGCCGTAGCGTTCGTACACGTACTGCAGCACGCGCTCGCGATCGCGGTGGGCGAAGTCGATGTCGATGTCAGGCGGTTCGCGGCGGTCCTCGCTGAGGAATCGCTCGAAGAGCAGTTCCATGCGGATGGGATCGACGGCGGTGATGCCGAGGCAGTAGCAGACGGCGGAGTTGGCGGCGGAGCCGCGACCCTGGCAGAGGATGCCCTCGCGCCGCGAGAAGCGGACGATGTCCCACACGATCAGGAAGTAGCCGGCCATGTCGAGGCGGCGAATGACGGCCAGTTCGTGCGCCAGCTGCCGCGCCTGTGCGGGGGTGCGGGTGGAGCCCCAGCGTTCCGTGGCGCCGGTCTCGACGAGCTGCGCGAGATAGTCGTCCTCGCTCACGCCGGGCGGCAGCGGAAATCGCGGCAGCGACGGCTTGATCTGCCCGATGCGGAACTGGCAGCGTTCGGCGATGGCGCGGGTGGCCCGCAGGCCCGCCTCGTGTCCCAGCCAGCGCTTGTGATGCAGGGCGGTGGACTTGAGGTACCACTCGCCGTTGGGCCGCAGGCGCGTGCCCATCGCGTCGAGCGGGCGGCCGTGGCGCAGGGCGGTGAGGGCGTCGTGGGTGGTGCGACCCTGCCGCGTGGCGTAGTGCACGTCGTTCGTGACGACCCACGGCACGCCGATGCGCCGCGCCAGCGGGATGAGCTGCCGCACCAGCGCATGCTCTTCGGGGAGGCGGTGATCCCAGACCTCGATCGCGAACGATTCGGCGAAGAGATCGCGCATCACGCCGGCCACGCGCGCGGCCTCGGTGGCGTTGCCGGCGGCGAGCGCCTGCGGGATCGCGCCACGCGGGCAGCCGCTGAGCGCGAACAGCCCACCGGCATGCTGCGCGAGCAGCGCGAACGACACCGACGGTGCCCCACGCTCGGCGGCGTCCATGCGGGCGCGCGTGAGCAGCGTGCCGAGGTTGCCGTAGCCCGTGCGCGACATGGCGAGCAGCGTGAGGTGCTGCAGGGCGCCATCGGATTGCACCGTGAGTTCGGCGCCGATGATGCCCGCGATGCCGGCGGTGTCGCAGGCCTGCGCGAAGCGCACGGCGCCACCGAGTTCATCGTGGTCGGTGAGTGCGAGGGCGGGCTGTCCGGCGATGAGTGCACGGGCGACGAGTTCTTCCGGTGCCGACGCGCCATCGAGCAGCGAGAAGGCGCTGTGGCAGTGCAGCTCGACGTAATCGGCGGCGGTCACGCGACACCGCCAGCGCGAGTGGAGTGGACATGAAGTTGGGGCAGCACAAAGCCGGCTGGCGACTGCACCCCGAACTTCGTTTCCACGTCACTAGATTGCGCGGCATGGAGACCCCGGACACCCCACGCACGGACCTGCAGCGACTGACTCCGGCGTCGCACGAGGCGCTGAAGGCCGAGATCCTCTCGACGGCCGACACGATGTCGGGCGAGGAGCTGGACACGCTGCCGTACGGCATGATCCAGCTGGACGCGACGGGGCGCATCCTCAAGTACAACGCCGTCGAGAGTCGCCTCGCGCAGCTGCCGCAGGAGACGACGATCGGCAAGAAATTCTTCAGCGAAATCGCACCGTGCACGAAGGTCCAGCAGTTCTACGGGCAGTTCAAGGACGGGGTGCTGCGCGAGTCGCTGGACACGACCTTCTCCTTCCACTTCGCGTTCAAGCAGAACCCGCGTGACGTGACGGTGCGGCTGTTCTACAGCAAGCGGACGCGGAGTGTGTGGGTGATGATCTCGGACCGGGAAGGGAACCCGATCGGGTAGCTCGGCGTGGCGTGACTGCTGCTGCTCCGACAGCAACTGCCACTGCAACGGCAACGGCGGAAACGCAAAACTGGACAGCCGCAAAACGGCACTGTTGCAAAACGGCAACGGCAACGGCCACCGCGATTTTATCGCAGAACGGCACAGCCGCAGAACGGCACAACCGCAGAACGGCAACAGCCACCGAACAGCAAGGGCTTTGCGAACTGCAGTTGCCGTTGCAGTTCCTCCAGCATTTTCGATGCATCGTGTTTCGCAGACACTGAATGCCCGCACGAATGCCGTGCCGTTCTGCGGTTGTGCCGTTCTGCGATAAAATCGCTGTGGCCGTTGCTGTTGCTGTCGCCGTTGCCGTTTTGCAACAATGCCGTTTTGCGGTTGTGCAGTTTTGCGTTTCCGCCGTTGCAGTTGCAGTTGCAGTTGCAGTCGCAGTTGCAGTCGCCGTCGCTGTTGCCGTGACCGTTGCCCGGGTCAGTCATACCAGCCCTGCAGGTGCCAGGTGTCGGACTCGTGGTAGACGAGCAGGGTGCCGACTTCGCGGGTGTGGAGGTGCCAGTAGTCGCGGGCGAAGGGGGTGCGCCACCAGGCGCCGGTGAGGCGTTCGGGGCCGGTGGTGTCGAGGATGGTGAAGGTGTGTGACTGCCAGACGCCGGCGAGGGGGCGGTAGTCGCCGTCGCAGGTGATGCGGACCGGCTGCGGCGGGGTCAGCAGGCGGAGGGCGGCGGGGGTGGCGGTGCGGTCGCCGGCGAAGAGGGGGAGCCATTCGCCGAGGTGGGTGGTGAGGGCGTGATCGTCGCTGCGGGGGGCGACGGCGTTCTGCGCGACGGTGCGGGCGGCGGCGACGGCGGCATCGTCGCCGTCCACCAGCTCCGCCCAGGCGCCGCACCGTTCGGCGCGGTGATCGTCGCGCAGCACCGGGCGCATGACGCAGTCGGGGCCGAGGGTGCTGCGGAGGCGCTCGAGGGCGGCGAGGGCGGCGCCCGGGTCGCGCCAGCCGGCGTCGAGCAGGTCGCCCTGCTCGCCGGTGGCGGGGAGGGTATTGGTGAGCGTGACCGTGACGCCGCAGATCGGCGCGACCAGGGGCCAGTCGGCGAGGAGGGCGCGGCAGCGTTCGAAGAGCGGGGCGACGCGGGCGAGGGGATGCGCCGGCCGCACCTCGCGGGTGACGGTGTCGTGCGGGGCACCGTCGCGCGGGGCGGGGCGCAGCGCCGGCCGTGAGACCGGGCGCCCGTCGGCGGCGCCGGTGTCGGCCCGCTCCGGCCCTGCGTCCAGGCCCGCATCCTCCCGCGGCACACCATCCAGGTGCAGGGTGATGGAGACCGCGGCGGCCGCCAGCCCGTCCCGCACCAGATCGCGGACGAGGGTCTCCAGCGCCGCGCGCACCAGAAAGAGCGCTGGCTCCATGGTGTCACTGGCCCCGCCCAGCTCCGCCGTGACACTGCGCTGCGCCTCGAGGCGGGCGAGGACGGGGCGGCGCGGGTCCTCGCCATGGGCCAGCCGCCAGGCACCGAGGCCCGTCTCACCCCAGCGCCGCTCGATGTCCGCCACCGGCAGCGCCGCGAAGCCGCCCACCGTGCGGATCCCCAGTGCCTCGAGCGCGGCCACCAGCTCCTCGTCCAGCGGCAGGAACCCCAGCGGGAGCGGGGCAAGGAAGGCGGCATCGCCCGTGGAGGGGATGCAGACCGCCCGCTCGCAGTCCGCCGGGAGGGCATGCCAGGTGGCGGCACGGGCGGCGGCGCAGGAGTCGGCGACGGCCACGCGGGCCAGCGGATGCCAGCGCTGGGCGAGCCCCAGCAGGGTGCGGGCGAGGCGCCGCTCCCCCCCGATGGCGTCGAACCCCGTGGCGCCCACCCACCAGGTCCCGTTGACCGCCCCGGCCGGGGAGACGTGCGGGCTGGCCTGGATCAGCGCCGCCGTGGCGCGGGTGAGGGCCCCCGCGATCGCGATCTCGTCCCACGGCAGCACCTCCAGCCGGCTGCAGCGGGCCTTTGCCTCGGGAACGGTCATCCCCGCCCGCACCCGGGCCTTCCCCGCAGCAGCCGTTACCGCCCGAAGCCGAGTGCCGTCGGCAAGGGCGAGGAGCCGCTCATCCCAGTGCTTCCCCGGGTCGGCCGCAGGTGGTGCGCTGGCCGGCTCGCTGGTCTCCAGCCCCAGCCCGAGCTGCCGCGGCCCCTGGCTGGCGCGCCAGACGGCACCAACCGGGAACCGCGGGATCCGGACACAGGCAACGCGCCAGAGAGCAGACATGGGACAGGTGGCACGCGATGGCGTGGAAGCGTGAAATCGATGACAGGGGAGGGTGGGAGAGGGAGCATACCGAAGAAACACCGAAGCGCAAGGAAGGCGACAGTGCTGGCGCGACCGCCCTCGCAGACGGTGACGGGCAAAGCCGCCACACACGAAAATGTGACCTTCTCAATTGTTGCGCTCGCTCGGCAGGTCGTGCGAAAAATCGCGGGACGAAGGCATCAATGGCTGTGTTCGCTTTATGGGCCAGGAAAGGCAAATCGTTGCCATGAAACGATTTAAGCATGCCAGGCGATGGGGGCGCAGAATTGCAATGGATGAGCCCGTAAGCAATTCGCCGCATCCTTCCCCCCCTCGGGAGTTCCACATGGTCCGCTCAATCATCCGCACCGCCGCCGCCATCACCATCGCCTTCGTCGCCGCCGTACCGGCGCAGGCGCAGTACTCCTTCGTGCCGACCAGCGCCGGCATCGGCGGTTCCAGCGTGCTTGGCTGGGCGCAGCTTGGCAGCACCTACACCGCAGTCGCCAACACCACGTCCGGCCTGACCATCACGAACACCGCCACCACCGCGACGATCTCCCATACGGTCAATACCAGCTTCGAGCGTCGCGATCAGGGCAACGGCTGGGGCGGCAACTTTGCGCCGAACAGCGCACTGCTGTGGAATCGCGGCGACAACGGACCGCTCACGATCATGTTCTCCGGCGCCGTCGGGGCAGCCGGTTCCGCCTACCAGAAAGACGCGTACGGCGCGTTCACCGGCACGATCGAGGCGCTCGATGCCGGCCAGAACGTGCTCGCGACATTCACGTTCTCGGGCAACTCGAACGGAAATAGTGACGGCAGTGCCGTGTTCGCCGGCATCGCCAGCACGCTCAACAACATCTGGGGCGTTCGCTTCACCGGCACCAGCGGCAGCGCGCCCAACAACTTCGCCATCAGCAACGTCTCGATGAACCTGAACGCCCAGGTCGTCCCGGAACCGTCCACCTACGCCCTGCTCGGCACGGGCCTGCTGGCACTCGGCGGCGTCGCCCGTCGCCGCCGCATCACGGCCTGACCTGACCTGCCGACCGGCGCATGGTGCGCCGGTCGGCGCGAGCGGAGAGGGAACGACGACGTGCCCGGTGGTCGGCCTGTGGCCAGCCCCGGGCACGATGCGTTGGGAGACTCCAAATGGCACGGTCCGGTGTTTCAATTCCGTCCCGTACGTCGCCACCACGATCCTCCTCACTTCGCCTTCATGTCACGGCACTCCGCACTGCTGCTGCTCAGCGTCCTCACCGCCCCGCTGCTGGCGGCCCAGAGCCGGCCCGCCCCGCGGCCGGTCACCGACACCTCGATCTTCGCGCCGCTCGTGCTGCCGACGCCGAGCGAGTTCCGCAGCGGCAGTGGAGCGCCCGGGGCGCGGTACTGGCAGAATCGCGCCGACTACACGATCCTCACCACGCTCGACACCGCCGCCACGACGGTGAAGAGCGAGATGACGCTGCGCTACACCAACAACTCACCCGACACGCTGTATTTCGTCTGGCTGCAGACGGAGCAGAACGCCTTCAAGGCGAAGTCGCTGAACAGCTTCATCTTTCCCGAGGACTCGCGCTTCGGCGCCCGCGGCTTCGAGGGGGGCTACACCTTCTCGCGCGTGGAGCAGCGCCTGGGCACCGCGACCGCACCGCGCCGCGTGAAGCTCGCCACACGCGTCAACGAAACGGTGACGAAAGTGGACCTGGCCGAGCCGCTGGCGCCAGGGAAGACGGCGGTGATCGAGATCGCGTACCAGTTCCAGGTGCCGGAACATGGCGCCGACCGCATGGGCCGCGAGGGTTCACTCTACGAGATCGCGCAATGGTACCCGCGCGTGGCGGTGTACGACGACGTGCGCGGCTGGAACATCGAGCCCTATCTGGGTCAGGGCGAGTTCTACCTCGACTTCGGTGACTACAATCTCGAGATCACCGTGCCCGCTGGCTACATCGTGGCCGCCACGGGGTCGCTCGAGAACCCGCGTGACGTGCTGACGGCCACGCAGCTGACGCGCCTGGCCACTGCAGCGCGCAGCGACACCGTGATCCGCCTCATCACCGCCGCCGAGCTGGCGTCAGGTGCGGCGCGTCCGCGCAAGACGGGGATGATGACGTGGAAGTTCGCGGCGAGGAACGTGCGTGACGCGGTCTGGGCCGCGTCGCCCGAGTTCCAGTGGGATGCGTCGAGCTGGAAGGGGATCTACGCCTTCGCGTACTACCGTCCGAGTGCGGCCGCCAACTGGAAGGATGCGGCGGATCAGTCGCGGATGTCGATCCAGGAATACTCCGAGCGCTGGTTCCAGTATCCGTGGCCGCACATCTCGGCCATCGAGGGGCCGATCAGCGGCATGGAGTACCCGATGATCGCGATGGAGAACCGCAGCGACGACGTGTACGACCTGTACAACGTGGTGACGCACGAGATCGGCCACATGTGGTTCCCGATGATCGTGGCCAGCAACGAGCGCGCCTACATGTGGCAGGACGAGGGCTTCAACACCTTCATCAACACCTTCTCCGAGGCGCGCCGCTATCCGCAGCGGGGTGATCAGATGGCACGTGCCGAGGAGGAGCGCGGCACGGTGGAGCAGGTGATGCGTGCCGGCGTCGAAGGGCCGATTGCCGTGGGTCCGGATCGCATCGACCCGCGCCTGCTGGGCGTGTCGGCGTACGTGAAGCCGAGCGTCGGCCTGCAGCTGCTGCGGCAGGAGATCCTCGGCCCGGAGGCATTCGACGATGCATTCCGGACGTACATCCGTCGCTGGGCCTACAAGCATCCGACACCCGCCGATTTCTTCCGGACGATGGAGGATGTGGGCGGCCGCCGCCTGGACTGGTTCTGGCGCGGGTGGTTCCTCGAGAACGCGCGGTACGACCAGGCGGTGGACACGGTGGTGACACGCCAGGAGGGCGCCGCGCAGCAGGTGATCGTCGGCTACGGCAATCGCGAACGGGGCGTGCTGCCGATCCGGGCGCTCTTCACCTTCAGCGATGGCAGCACCGAGGCGTATCACTATCCGGCCGAGGTGTGGAGCACGAACAGCGTGCGCTACCTGCGGCGGTACACGTTCACGGGGAAGACGCTGGTGAAGGTGGAGCTCGATCCGGAGAACCGTCTCCCCGACATCACGCAGGCGAACAACACCTGGACGGCGCCTGCCACTGAGAAGGCGCGGCAGGTCGTGCCCTGAGCACGACATCTGTGTCGAGGTGGGCATCGCCACCTCCGTTCCTCCATGCCACCGTGTGAACAGCGTTGACGATGCCCCGCTGACGCAGACGTCGAGGTGCGTCACCCGTCGAGGCGATGCCTGCTGGCGGAGCCTGCCCGTAGCCTTCCTGAGCGGAATGCGAAACAGTGCGGGAGTGCGGTCCCACGGACGAACAGGAGGGAGGAGGAATGACGATGACGCGAGTACTGGCTGGGATGGCGATTGTCTACTGCCTGAGCGGCTGTCAGAAGAACTACATCAACATGCACAACGGTGCGCCGCAGCATGAGGTGCGTGTGGTGCACAATTGCGACAATGGCGTCGCTAAAGTCTACTTCATCGCGAGTATGCGATGCGGAGCCACATCACCGGAACGTCCCACAGCGTCATGCGTGGCTACCCGTTGCGCATCAAGCTCGCCGCGGGTAATCACCGCATGGTCGTCGATGATGGATCCCGGATCTACTCGCGCGACTTTCGTGTGGCAGGGCCGCTGGAGCTCGTGAGTAACTGTCAGACGTCCCGGTGAGGTTCGGGCGCGCGGGCGGCGAGATGTCGGCGCTGACGTTGTTCGCGATGTGCTGAACGGCCCGTCACACCCTCAGCGTGGCACGGCGGGTTGGGGAACCGTCACATCCAGCGCTGCCGTCTCGATCACACCGCTCATGCGGCGCACCTGCACGAATACGCGATAGGTCCCAGCGGACGGGAACGCGACCGGGAAGCTCACTGCGCCGGTCGCGGCCACCGCCGGCGCTGCCATCGCACCGTGCATCGCATGCATCCCCTCAGGCATGCCCGCCATCGGTTGCGCCTCGCCATGCATGGCCGTGTCACCCGCCTCGCGTCGCACGAGACGTTCCTGTGCGGCCATCGAGCCGGTCCCCATCGGGTGCAGGTGCATGAACACGCGGCCATCGGTGCGCAGCAGCATCGCGTGACCGGCCATGCCGAGCCACGGTGCCAGCGGCATCGGTGAGCCGTCGGCATTGGTGAGGCGCGCCGTGATCACGACGTCGCGGCCCACGGTCGCCGCGCGGTCGAGTACGATCGCGAACGTCGCCCTGTCGCCGAGTGTGGCCGGTGCGTCGTTCACCGTGGGTGGCTGCAGTGACCACGCATCATCGCCGTCGGGATTCGGAGCCGCGTCGCCCGCAGTCACGGTGACGGTGTCCACGATGGTGCGCGTCGCGCCGCTCTCGTGCACCACATCGGCAAACAGCCAGTACGTGCCAGCATGCACGGCGGGGAGTGGCGTCGTGAACGTGCGTTCACCCGTCCGGACGGGATGCAGGTGTGCGACCGCGTCCGTGCCGCCTGCCTCGACGAGAAAGAGGTGCATCAGCTTGCCGTGGTCGGGCATCAGCGGCGTCGACATCCCGCCGCGCAGTCGTTCACCGGGCTTCGCGAAACGCCACGCGCTGTCGGTCACGGTCAGCGTGAGCGTGCGCTGCGCACCGCTGCTCACGACGCCTTCCGCGCGCACGGGTCGCAGCAGCGAGCTGCGGAAGCCCGCTTCCACGGAACTCCACCACTTCCAGCCTCCGGTCACCAGCGTGGCGGTGATCACGAACGCGATGGCCGCCGCGAAGCGTGCGCGCCGATGGCGGGGCCGGTCAGGCGTGACACCCGCCGGCAGCGTGGCCTCGCGCGCGGCGGCGCCGATCACCGACGCCAGCCCGAAGACGAGGAACGCGCCCAGCGCGGCCAGCACCCAGCCCAGCCAGTTGGGCATGCCGAGTGTGGCCGTGGCGGCGCTGGTGTACGGCACGATGAAGGTGCCGCTGCCGGCGGGTCCGCTGGCCGCGATGTGCAAGGCGTACGAGCCGCTGCTCATGATCCAGATCTGCGTCTGGAAGGTGCCCGGCTCGCCCGGGACTGCGACGGCGGATTCAGGCGCGGGCGCACCCTTCGTGCCGTACCGCCAGAGCGCGGGTTGCAGCGTGACCGCGGTCGGCAGCGCGCCAGGCGTGGTGGTGCGGATCACGACATCCACCAGCCCAGGGATCACCGCCGGCGGGCGCACCAGCACCCGCAGGCCGTACGGGCCGGCGGAGCCGTCCTGCACGACCATCGTGCTGCCGACGTGTGCGCTGCCGGTGAGCCAGACGGCGGTCAGCAGCAGCAGCGACGTGACACGCCGGCGCATGCTCATCGCTTCACCTCGCGCAGCCATCCACCCCACGCCAGACCGATGCGCGACGAGACGACGGCCGCCAGCACGCCCCACGTCATCGCTTTCGCGACCGCCACCATCGCACCACCCTCGTCCACCCAGAACGTCCGTGGTCCGGTGAGGAATTCGGCGGGTACACTGTACGGCGCGAAGCCGCCGCCGAAGAAGGGATGGCGGCCGATCTCCGTCGCGAGCAGTGCGCCGAACGGCCACTGGACGGCGAGGAGCGCCAGCACGAACGTCAGGCCGAGCACGACGGCGGTGAGCCAGGCGTTGCGATGCGCCATGCGGCGCAGCACCAGATCGATCGCTACGGCCGGGACGAGCAGCAGCAGCGGGAAATTCATCGGCACCATGTGCGTGACCTCATGCCCGATCGGGCCGAGCCTGGGCGTCGCCGCGAACAGCGGGAAGATCCAGAGCTGGACGGCCATGATGCACATGTAGAACGCCGCGGTGGCCGTGGCCGGCCAGCGCAGCCGCGAGGCCCGCGACGCCGCCACGAGGAAGAGCGGATACACGCCGCCAGCGACGATGTAGAAGAGCGAGTTGTGCATGATCTCCACGTCGCTGTACTCCGTCACGGCGATCGCAGCGAGCGTCAGCAGCACGCCACTCGCAAACGCCACGACGGTCGCACGCGCCGTGGTGTCGCCCTCGGCGTTCTGCGAACTGACGGCCATCGTCTGCGCACCGACGAGGATGCCGAGCAGACCGCAGAGCAGCACCACGTGCGGTGGGCTGAGGATCTGCACGTCCAGGCCGTAGGCGTTGTGCCACCAGTCGTCGAAGGGCGCCGAGGTGAGCATCGCCAGCGCGCCCCAGATGCAGATCCAGCCACCGATGGGGCCGGTGAAGAACTTCCACAGGCGCACGCCGTCCGTCGCGTGCGTCTCCTTCCGCCAGAACGAGTTGGCGAGGACGCGTGCGCCGCACGACAGTCCGGCGAGCGTGCCACCGAAGTAGATGGCCATGTGCGCCGGCGTCCAGAACGTGTCGCGGCCGATGGTCATGTGCCACGAGATGTCCCAGATCAGCCCGACCAGGATGCTGGTGGCGCCGAGGACGACGGCGGTGAGGTGGAGCGGAATCTCGCGGGCCGGCGCGGCGGTGCGGCTGGGCGCAGAGGTGCCGGGGGAGAGGATCGAGGTAGCCATGGGCGTCCGGACCGGGGGCGGGTGCGTGCGATCCTGTAACTTACGCTCGCCCAACACATTGGTGACACGCCGGCGTGGACCGCAGAAGGCGAGTACGTTCTGGCACGCCGGCGGGCGACGATCGAGCCCGGTGCGCCGGGGCGTCGGGCACCGAGTGACTGCCGCGGCCGTTACATCTCGTCGTCCTTTGTACACCTTCTCGTTCCGTGGACCCCGTGCGGCAAGATTTTCGGTCGGATTGCTCTGGTATGCTGACGCCGATTCATGCAGTGAGTCGCCGCCCGATCGGTCACGCGCTGGTGGCGCCCGGCGTGGTGCGCCCATGATCTCGGGCCTCTTCGCTTTCATCGGCATCGGCTTCCTGATCGGCTTCCGGCACGCCTTCGAGCCCGATCACCTCGCGGCGGTGAGCATGCTGGCGACGCGAGAACGCGGCTGGCTGACCTCGGCCCGGCTTGGGCTGGCCTGGGGTGCCGGTCACACCGGCAGCGTCGCGATCGTCGCCCTGCTGATCATCGTGCTCGGCATCCGCGTGCCGGAGTCGATGTTCGCGATGTTCGAACTGCTGGTCGCGGCGATGCTCATCATCCTCGGCGTCAGCACGCTCGTCACCGAGGCGCGCCGCCACCGCCGGGTGCTCGGCGACGCCCATGCGCACGCCCATCACGACCATGTGGCACACGCGCATCCGGAGCGGATCCGCAACGTCCGCGGTGCGTTCGGCTTCGGTATTGCACACGGGCTGGCGGGCAGCGGTGCCGTGATCGTGCTGCTGGTCGCTGCGGCCACCTCGGTGCGGGAGCAGTTCACCTACCTGCTGGCCTTCGGTCTCGGTACGGTGGGTGGGATGTGCGTCGTGTCGCTGGTGGTGAGCGGAATGGCCGGGTTGGCGGTCTCGCGCAGCAAGCACTGGGCGATGAGCATTCGTGTGCTTGCCGCGACGACCAGCATGGTGGTCGGGATGATGCTCGGCTGGTCAGTGCTGACGTCGTGATTGCTGCTGTGGTCTGTGGCGGGCTGGCATCGTCTACTCCGTTCACGCAGAGGCTCGAAGCGGCAGAGGGTGTCGTGCGCGACTCGTTTGCCTGCGCGTGCGAGGGGGATCGCTGACTCTGTTCACGCGGAGGGGCGGAGGGGCGGAGGGTTTCGTGCGCAACTCGCTTCCCGGTGCGCGCGAGTGGCGTCGCTAACTCTGTTCACGCGGAGGCGCGGAGGCGCGGAGGCGCGGAGGCGCGGAGGCGCGGAGGCGCGGAGGGGGCCGTGAGTACGCCGAGTTCCGAGCGCGCTGCGAGCAACGAAAGGCTGTAGGAACTGCGCATGCACGACGCAGTTCCTACAGTCTTTTCTGATGACGCACCGGAAGCGACCAACATCGCGCGCACGAAGCCCTCTGCCCCTCCGCCCCTCCGCGTGAACAGAGTTGACGATGTCGTTGCGCGGCCGACGTCTGAACTCGCGAACCGTCAGGGCCGAGTACCCTTGGTCACGATCTCGATCACGCCGTTGGCCGCGCGCGGATCGGAGTACTTCGCCGTTGCCGCCGCGCCCTTGATCACGTTGACCGACACGATCCGATCGGGCGAGATCCGGTTGATCATCGCGGCATCGGTGATGACGCCGTCGAGGACCATCAGGCCGGCGAAGGTGTTCCCCTCGACGATGCGCCCCGTGGAGTCGCGGGTGGCACCGGCGAAGGAGCGCTGAGCGGTGGTGCCGGTGAGCGTGCGTGTCGTCACCGTCATCGATTCGCTCGCGCCCTCCGGCGCGGAGCCACGCGCCACCTCGACCTTCATGCGCTGGACGGGCGCGCCTGCTGCCGACGGAGTCTTCACGAAACCCGCTGCCTCGAGTACGGTGCCCGTGGCTGCATTCCGCGTCACGATGCGCACCTCGCCGGTGCCTGCGGCCGTCTTGGTCACATTGATGTTGGCAATGCTCTCCGGCACGATCGCGTTGGCGACGATGCTGCTCACGCCCACGCCGTTCACGAAGTACGTCATCGTCGTGGTGTCCATCATCGTGACCTTGGCGACGGCGCTCGTCGCAGACGCTGCGGTCATCGCATTCACCTCGGCATCCGTCGGCAGCTTCGCCTCGCAGGCCGCGAGCAGGGCGAGGGACGCGAGTGCGCCAGCGGTGATCGTGCGCAGGAGGGGGTGCTTCACGGGCGTGGGCGTCATGGCGATCAGTCTCCGTTCCAGATGTGAAGGGGTGCAGGAAAAGGCAGGCAGTGCGGCACCGAACCCGGTGCGATGGTCGGTCAGGTCGATCAGCAGGGTGCCGTAGTCGCGCGCACTGGCGCCGCGCTGCAGCACGCGTCGGTCACAATCCAGTTCCACCGCCAGGCGGAGGCGGCTGGCCATCCACCACACCGCCGGATGCCAGGGCAGCAGCACGATCGCCGCCTGTGCCATCGCCAGCAGCAGCGGATCGTGCAGGCGGACGTGCTCGAGTTCGTGCGACAGCACGAGCTGCTGTTCGCGCGTCTCGCGGGTGAGCAGCCACCGCGGCACGACGATCTCGGCACTGGTCACGCCGATGACGGCCGGGCCGGTGTCGGTGGCGATGCGCACCCGGGTGCCGAGCACCTCACCCACGGGCCACTGCGCGCGGCGGCGCTGGTAGCGCAGGTGCACCGCCGCGAACGTGGCCAGCAGCGCGAGGCTGGCGAGGAGCCAGAGGGCAAGGAGCGTTCGCTCCGTCGCGGCGGGCACTGCAGCATGCCACGCGGTCCAGGCCCGCTGCACGAGCGCGGTACCGTCAGCCGAGAGCGCCAGCCATGCGCCGCGCAGCTGGGCGAGTGGCCCCTCAGGCACCGCGACCGCCGCCGCCGGCTGCCCCGAGCGCACGACATTCACGGCCACGGACGTCTCGGCGGCCGTCGTGGCGCGGACCGGGGCCAGCGCACCAAGGGCGAGCGTCAGCAGCAGCGCCGTCAGCCAGGCCCAGCGCGTGGGCCGGCGGGCAGCCTTCAGCGCCGCTTCGGCACCATACGCCGCCAGGGCCAGCAACGCGCCCAGCACGGCGATCTGCGCCATCCACCACGCGATCACGACGCCTCCCCGAGCCGTTCGGCCAGCAGGCGCCGCATGCGCTCCAGCTCGACGCGACTGAGATTCTCGTCGTTCACGAAATGCGCGAAGAGCTTCTCCGCCGACCCGTGGAAGATGGATTCCCTGACGCGGGCGAGAGCGCTGTCGCCGGCGGTCTCGGCTGCCACGGTGGCGCGGTACCGGTAGGCGCGCCCCTCGGATTCGTGCGTCACGTATCCTTTTTCCTCGAGCGTCTGCAGCGCCGACAGGACGGTGGTATACGCCAGCGGCTCGTCGAGCATGTCCTTCACTTCGGCCACCGTCGCGCCACCCGTCCGCCAGAGGATGCTCATGACGGCGAGTTCGCGGCGCGGGAAGTACAGCGGGTCATCCATGGCGCACGTCCTTGGCTACGGGTTCTTCCGTAGTATGAAGCGCGGTTCAGTTCTTGTCAACTGCTTTTCCCGTAGACGGCGGTCTGCGTGTCGTCGGGATCGTCAACTCTTTTCACCCGAAGGCAGCGAAGGAACGAAGGTCGCGAGGCGTCTGCGGCGGGTCGGCATCGTCAACTTCTGTTCACGCAGAGCGGCGGAGAAGCAGAGGGCTCCGCGTGATGCGAGGCGCCGCACCCGGCTCCACGGTCGGTGCAGGGCGACGACTGGTTGCTTTGTGAATAGCGGGTGCACGGTCACCCACAAGAAAGACTTCGCATCGATGCGCACGCGAGCCGGTGTCGCGCAGCATTCGCTTCGTTGCTCCTGTTCCTTCGTGTGAACAGTTCACCATGACGGAGCCACGCCGACCGCTCCGCCCCTCTGCCCCTCTGCGTGAAAAGAGTTGACGATGCCGGAGCGACGCAGACCCGTCGCCACCTCCGTTCCTTCGCGCCTCCGTGTGAACAGCGTTGACGATGCCGACCTACAACCAGCGTCTCGTCGCCGCGGCATAGCGCTCGTACGCCACCCCGAACGCGGCCTGGAGCACGCGCTCCTCGGGCAGGATCTGGAACCGGTGGATCCACGCCATGAACACCGGCACCGCCACGAACGACTGCGGCTGCCAGAGGTGGAAGGCGTATGCCAGCAGCGCGAGGGCGTCGGCGAGGTAGATCGGGTTGCGGGTGACGCTGTAGATCCCGGTCTCCACCAGTGCACTCGCGCCCTCGGGACGGATGGGGGAGATGGTCGTTTTCGCCCGTCGCAGCGCGATGACGGCAAGGATCATGATCCCCGCCGCGATCACGCCGATGCCCGCCACCAGCGGCGTGAGCCAGGTGGGACGGGCAAACGGTGCATTGTCGCGTGCGCCGATCCACATCACGAACGCCGTCAGCAGCGCAAGGACCGGTGGAGGGATGCGGAGTTCGAGCGCGGTGAGCATGGACGGGGCGTGTGCGCGTGGGAGATCGTCAACTCTGTTCACACGGAGACCACGAAGCAACGAAGGGGGCGAGGGGTCGGTGCGCGGGTCGGCACCGACCCCTCGCCGCCTCCGTTGCTCCAGTCCTCCGTGTGAACAGAGTTGCCGATGCCCGCCAGCGCCTCGGTGCCTCGCAGCGTCATCGGCGCCCGTACCGCGACTCGCCCGCCCGCCGCGTGGCACTGCGATCGACGCGCCCGATCGGCTTCGCCACCGGCCCCACCCCCGCCGTCGCCGTCGTCGCCCCGGCCGCCGTCGGCGGCGCAGGCGTCTGGCGGGCCACCCCCCGCCGATCGGGCACCTCGGCATGCCGCCCCACGCGGCGCGGCGTGGTGATGACGTAGGACAGGCGCATCGTCCCAGGCGGGCCACCCTTGGCCACGGTGATCGCCAGCTGGGCGGCAGGCGGAGCAGGGACGTCGCCGCCATCCACCTCCGCAGGGATCCCCTTGCCCACGAGCCGTATAGAACGCTTCATCGAGCCACTTTCGCGCCACTTACGAGTATTTCCATCCTGATCGCCCCGCTCGATCCGGATCCCCAGCCGCACCGAGGCACCGGTGGTGGGGGTCGCCGTCTCCGCATCGCAGGCCAGCAGGAACACCACCTGCCGGTCGTGCGCCAGGCGGGTCAGCCGCAGCACCACCGTCTGCGGCAGTGCTGCCACCCCGTCCAGCACCACCAGCGCATACGCTCCCGACCGCAGCAGCACGTCGGCGCACCAGGCCGCCTTGGACGGGTCCACCGGCCGGATCACCGCCAGCCGGCTCGTCTCCAGTTCGGCCGGTTCGCCGGCGGCGGCCTTCGCCGGGGGCGGCGGCGTCCGGCCGATCGCCCCCGGCCCGTTCGAGGAGGGGCTGGTGAGGCGGGCCCAGTCGGCGGGCGCCAATGTCCGCTGCGCATCCACGATCGCCACCCACCGCCCCGTGGCCAGCGTGTGCGCCACCACGGCCCGCAGCAGCGTCGTCCGTCCCTGCCCCCGCGGCGCCTGCAGCTCCGAGAGGCGTCCCCGGGGCAGGCCACCGCCCAGCAGCGCATCCAGCGCCGCCAGCCCCGTCGGCAGCGACGGGTCGTCGCGGGGACGCTCCCGCTCGACCACCGTGTCGAGGGCGTGGCGCAGGGCGTCGAGGGCAGCAGCGGGTGCAGGCATGATCGGTGTCCGGGTCCGGGGTCGGACACAGGACAATACCGAACAAATCCCGAAGATCAAGCAAGGCGACAGTGGCCGCAGAACTGTCGCGACGGTGTTGGATGTGCGGGGCGAGTGACGGCCACGTGACGGGGGGCGGCTACCGTCCACGGATGAACACGCCTATATCTCATCGATGCACTCGTCGTCATACGATAACCATATCGATGGAGGATGAGGTGGACGTCGTCACCATTTCGCCCAAGTATCAGGTCGTGATTCCCCGCGCCGTGCGCGAGCGGCTCAACCTTGCCCCTGGTCAGAAGATGCAGGCGCTGGCGTACGATGATCGCGTCGAGCTGATCCCACTGCGGCCGGCTGCGGCGCTGCGCGGGTTCCTCAAGGGCATCGATACCGCCGTCGAGCGCGACGGCGATCGCGTCTGACCCGTGCCGACAGCCGATCCCCGTTTCAACATCGTCGACTCATCGGCATGGCTGGCGTATCTCGCCGACGAACCCGCGGCCGAGGAGTTCGCCGTGGCGATCGAGGACACCGCCTCGCTGGTGGTGCCGACGATCTGCCTGCTCGAGGTGTTCAAGGTTGTCGCTCGGGAGCGCGGTGAGCGCGATGCCCTGCAGACGGCGGCCGTGATGCAGCAGGGCACGGTCGTCGATCTCGATGCGGACCTGGCACTCGTGGCCGCGCGTGTGGGGCGGATGCACCGGCTGCCGCTGGCCGACAGCGTCATCTACGCCACCGCGCTCCAATTCGGCGGCATGCTCTGGACGCAGGATGACGACTTCCGCGACCTCCCCGACGTCCGCTACATCCCGAAAGCCGTCCGCTGACCGTCGCGCAGGAGCGCCACGCCCATCACGATCTGCCACACGGTCATTGGATAGGCGGCGACGCGCTCCATGCCGCCGAGTCCGATCCCGAGAAAGTGGCCTGACACGAAGAGCAGCGTCGCGACCATGCCGAGTGTGCCGGTGACGAGGCTGAACCGGACCCGTGCCACCTGTACGCCCGGCCGCTGCGCGAGGGCGAGTCCGTAGACGATCATGGCGATGTTGCCTGCGACGAAGTTGAGGCCGGCGCCGAGGACGTGTCGGGCGTTGTCGGTGTTCTCGGGATACACGCCGACGACGAACACACCTGCGCCGGCGAGCGTGAACAGCACCATCGCCAGCGTGCGCACCCAGCCACGGGGGAAGGCCTCACGGGTGAGGAGCGCGCCGAGGATCATGGTGATGCCGAGCACCATGAACGACGTGTTCATGGCGAGGTGCCATGGTGAACACACCAAATGTGTGCTGCCGGCCGGATAGGCACCACAGACTGTATTGCCGAGGTCGCTGATGTAGTCCGTCTTCAGGCTGAACGGCCGGGCCCATGCGGTGGCGACCACGACCTGTGTGACGAAGAACTGCACGGCGATCACCCAGGCGAGGGCACCGGCACGGACGGTGGAGACGGCGGCTGGCGGCATGAGCAGGAGGATGATGGACGACAGGTCTGCGGCTGACGCTGCGATGACGCCGAGTCGGGATGTGTGGTGGGGATTCACGACAGTACTATCTGCGGGACCAATTGACGCACGACCTGCGGTACGACCTGCGGTATGACCTACCGTGCGACCTGTCGCACGATCTCCCGCTGGAGCTCCCGCGTTCCTGTGCTGCCCGTGCCGGACCGTACGCCAGCGGGTGCCGGATCGCCGCCGTCCCCTTTCCGAGACCTGGGCCATGACCGCACCGCCGCCGCCGCTGGGTTCCATCGGCTGGGCCGATCTCACCATTCCCGACGCCACCGCCGTCAGCGCGTTCTACGCCACCGTGGCTGGCTGGAACGTCACGCCGCTGTCGATGGGCGACTACGATGACTACGTCATGACCGCGCCCGGCAGCGATGTCCCGGTGGCCGGCATCTGTCACGCGCGCGGCAAGAATGCCGGGCTGCCGCCGACCTGGCTGCTCTACGTCACCGTTGCCGATCTGGATGCGAGTCTGGTGGCGTGTCGTGCCGCCGGGGGCACGGTGCTGGCCGAACCGCGCAGTTCCGGCGGTACGGCGCGCTACGCGGTGATCAGCGATCCAGCCGGAGCGGCCGTGGCGCTGTTCGATGCCGGCGTGCGTGACAGCACGTGAGCAACCTTGCGTGAGCAACCTTGCATGAGCGACTTCGCATGAGCGACTTCGCATGAGCCGTGATGGCCTGTGGGCCCGGTGGCCGGAGCGCACTCGTCTGCGTGCGTTCGGGGTCGCGTCGCTGTGTGCGTTCGCGATGTCGTACTGGGTGGGCCGCAGTGGCGAGCCGCTGCGCACCGATGCGTCGCCGTTCGGTATCGTGTCGCTCGAGCTGGCCGGCACGCCGGTCGTGGCGCAGCGCATCTCCGCGGCGTGGGGCGAGACGGGGCGTCAGGTGGCGCAATTCAACATCCGCATCGACTACCTCTACCTGATCGCCTACGGCATCGCGCTCTCGATCGGGTGCGCCGTGGCGCGGCGCTGGTGGGCCGGCCGGTCGCGATGGCTCGCCGACCTGGGTGGACCGCTGACCTGGGCGATGCTGGTCGCCGCACTCAGCGATGCCTGCGAGAACGTGATGCTCTGGCAGATGCTCCACGATCCCGCGGATGCACACTGGACGCAGCTGGCGCGCGGCTTCGCGGTGGTGAAGTTCGCGCTGCTGGCGGTGGGGCTGCTCTACATCCTGTGCGGGGCGTTCAGCCGGATCGGGCAGCGGCGCGGCCGCGTCGCGCGGTGACCGTCGCGCGGTGATCGTCGCGCGGTGGCACCACCGCCCCGGTCACGGTGCCGGCGTCAGGCCGTTCCACGCCCACGGGGAGAACCGGTCGCCGAGCAGGGTGGCAAAGAGCGTGGCGAACACGCGGTCGCCGCGGCCGCTGTTGCTGAGGATCACCATGCCGCTCCCGACACTCGGGAAGCCGATCATGTGATTGCGGGTGATGTCATCGTGACCCTCCTTGAAGAAGGCGGGGCCGTACGGCGTGGTCAGCAGTCCCACGCCCAGCCCATACGACAATGCAATCCCGTCATCCCGTGACGTGGTGAGGGTGTCGAGGGTCGGGAACTGGTGGTCCGACCGGATGCGCACCTGCGGCACCAGCATCGCCGCCAGTACGCTGCCCCCCTCCGTGCCGCCGCGGACCATCACACGCAGCCAGGTCGCCATGTCGCGGATGTCGGTGTCGGCCGACCCCGCCGCGCGCGGCGCCGACCGATGCGCATGCCCCACCATCGTGCCGGCCGAATCGTGCCCCATCGCGAGGTCGGCGGCGAAGGTGCTGTCCCAGACCATGCTCGTGCGCGGCATGCCCAACGGCCCGAACACCCGCTCGCGCATCAGCACCGTCAGCGACTGGCCGGTGATGCGCTCGACGACGTACTGCAGCAGGTTGAGCCCCTCGCCCGAGTACGCGTAGCGCGCGCCCGGTTCGAAGTTGATCAGCAGTCGCTCGCCGGGGTTGAGAAAGCGGAAGTTCGAGAAGCCCGAGGTGTGACTGAGCAGCATCCGGGCCGTGATCCGCCCATGCCGGGGATCCGCCATCAGCTCGGCCCACTTCGCGACGGTGTCCAGCGGGCCGGTGTATGACACCACTGGCCGGTCCAGGTCCAGCCGCCCCTCCTGCACCAGCTGCATCACGAGGTGCGCGAACAGCGGCTTGGTGAGCGAAGCGGCGTACATGGTGCTCGCGGTGGTGAGCGGGGCATGGGTCACCGCGTTCCGTTCACCGAAGGCTTTCATGTAAACCACGTCGCCACGATTGATGATGGCCACCGCCAGCCCGGCCACACATTCGCGTGCCATCGCCTCCGTGATCGTGCGGTCCACGGTCGCCGCGGACAAGCGGCGTCCGTCGAGTGTGGTCACCGGGTGTGCAATCGGCTGAGCCATCAGGACAGGGCAGGGCAGCAGGAGGACGAGGCTCGTGGTGGTCAGGCGCATGGTGGCACCACGCACGGTCGCGTCGGCGGGTTTCAGCGTCGGCGGGCGCCGGTCTCACAGGACCTCGGACCGGCCATCGCCCGCGCCAACGTCGGCACGGTCCGGCTCCGGCGCGCTCCAGCGCCGCGCCCGCCCCCGCCGTAAAATCCGGCACGCTCCACTCCTCTCCCCCGCTCATCGGTCGAGCCATGTCTCTCGTCACACCCTCCGCGGCCCGCCGCGCGCTGCTCGCCAGCGCCTGCGTCGCCGGCGCCCTGCATGCCCAGTCGGCGCCACGCGCCATGACGCTTCGCGACTGGTACCGCGTCACCACGGTCAGCCAGCCGGCCGTCAGCCCCGACGGCAAGCGTGTGGCGTTCACGGTCACCACCGTGCGCGAGTCGGAGAACAAGCGCCACCAGGAAGTCTGGGTGGCCGCGCTCGACGGCAGTGCGCCGCAGCGCTGGACCTCGCCCGGCTACGAAAGCAGCAGCCCGCGCTGGAGCCCCGACGGCTCACACCTGCTCTTCAATTCCACGCGACCGCAGGGCAAGGGCAACACGTGGGTGATCCGCGCCGATGCCCCCAGCGGCGAAGCGATGCAGATGCCGACCATGCCCAGCGGCTCCGTGCCCACCAGCGGACAGTTCGCCATCCTGGCCGAACCGGTGCCGGTGGACACCACGCCGGCGGCACGCGACGTGTTCGCTCGCATGGGCACACTCGCCCGCCCGCCGTTCGAGGCCGTCACGATGCCCGCCGATCCGGCGCGCTTCGATGGCCGGCACTTCGTCGACATGCCGTACAAGTCCAACGACCGGAACTTCGTCGCCGGCCGTCGCACGGCGCGCACCTACCGGCCGGTCCAGGTCTGGAAGCAGGCCTTCGGTGACACGACCAAGGTGCAGCTCACCCGTGCCCCGTACTCGCACCGTTCGCCCGTGGTCTCGCCCGACGGCCAGTGGATCGCCTTCGTCGCCGACGCGCGCCTGCGCTCCGACAGCGCCGTCACGGCCGAGCGCGACTCGCTGGAGAAGCTGCCGTACGACAAGGTGCGCGATGAGGCCGAGCGCAACGAGACCGACATCTACGTGATGCCGGTCGCCGGCGGCACACCGCGGAAGGTGGCCGACTGGATGGGCAGCGAGTCGGATCTCGAATGGTCGAAGGACAGCCGCCAGATCGCCTTCATCGGCCGGCCCGCCCGCGCGAAGTCGGCGCGCATCTACATCGTCGACGCCACCGGCGGCGCGCCGCGCAACCTGCTCGGCACCTGGCAGTACGAGCCGGAGAGCATCACGTGGCTCAGCACCGGTGCGATCCGTTTCGCCGCGTCGATCGGTGGCCGCGCCGCGATCCTCGATGCCGACATGAGTGGTGGCGCGCCGAAGGAACTGGTGGGCGGCCGTCGTCGCGCCACCAATCCGTCGCTGGATGACACGGCGAGCGTGATGGCGTACGTGGTCACGTCGCTGACCAAGCCGACGGAACTCTTCGTCTCCGACGGCATGGGCGGCAACGAGCGGCAGGTGACGCACTTCAACGACGCGCTCAACGGCGAGGTGGCGTGGAGCGATGCCGAGCGGTTCACCTATCGCAGCGTCGGCAACGTGGAGATCGAGGCGTGGCTGATGAAGCCGTATGGCTACGATCCGTCGAAGAAGTATCCCGTGGTGCTCTACATCCACGGCGGGCCGCACAGCCAGTACAACGAAGGCTGGTTCGATGAATTCCAGAACCTCGCGGCGCAGGGCATCATGGTACTGTTCACCAACCCTCGCGGGTCCAGCGGCTACGGCGCGGACTTCACCTACAGCACGCGCGGCCGCTGGGGCATGGAGGACTACGAGGACCTGATGAAGTCGGTGGACATCATCGTCACGCGTCCCGACGTGGACAGCACCAAGATCGGCGCCAGCGGTGGCAGCTACGGTGGCTTCATGACGACCTGGATCGCCACCAAGACCACGCGCTTCGCCGCCATCCAGACCGATCGCACCATCACGGAGTGGACGTACTGGTACGGTGCCAGCGACGTGCAGGGGCTCACCGAGTACGAGTTCTTCGGCAAGCCGTGGGACAACCAGGCGCTCTACGATCGCCTCTCGCCGATCCGCTACGTGAAGAAGGTCCGCACGCCGATGCTGCTGGTGCAGAGCGAGGAGGACTTCCGCACGGCGATGGGCAGCGCCGAGATGTGGTACACGTCGCTGAAGAAGCTTGGCGTGCCGGCGGAGTTCGTGCGGTATCCGCGCTCCAACCACGATCTCTCGCGCACCGGTGAGCCGTGGTTGCTGGTGGACCGACTTGGCCGGCTGCGCCAGTGGTTCGGCTTCTGGCTGCAAGGCACCAAGGCCACGCCGCCGGCCGCAACGGCGGCGGCCTCCGCCGGTGGGCGCTGACGGCTCGGCCGGGACTACCTTTCAGCGCGATGCTCCATTCAACCCGCGCTGCATGAACAAGATCGGTGAAGGACTCACGTTCTACGTCGTCTTCCTCTTCTCGACGACGCTGCACGAGGCCGCCCATGCGTGGGCGGCCAAGCTGGGCGGAGACCTGACCGCGTACCACGGCGGTCAGGTCACGCTCGACCCCATCCCGCACATTCGCCGCGAGCCGTTCGGCATGGTGCTGCTGCCGCTGCTCACCGCGCTCAGCATCGGCTTCCCGATCGGCTTCGCCAGCGCGCCCTACGACCCACAGTGGGCGCAGCGCTACCCGCGTCGCTCGGCGTGGATGGCACTCGCCGGACCGGCCGCGAACCTGCTGCTGGTGCTCATCGCCGGCATCGCGATCCGGGTCGGTGACGCGGTCGGCGTGTTCGGACCGCCCAACGTGATCAGCTTCGGCCACATCGTCGGCACACCCGGTGCCGACGGCGGCGCGTTGACCGCGATCGCGTTCTTCCTCGGCACGCTGTTCTCGATGAACCTGCTGCTGGCGGCGTTCAACCTGCTGCCGTTTCCACCGATGGATGGCAGTGCGGCGATTCCGCTGCTGGTGGGCGAGGAGAAGGGACGCGTCTGGCAGAATCTGATCTGGCGCACGCCGGCGCTGAACTTCGTCGGCTACTTCCTGGCGTGGCAGGTGTTCGGCTACATCTTCAGCCCGCTCTTCAACGGGTCGCTGGCGATCCTCTATCCCGGCGTGACGTACGGGGGGTGAGTCAGACGGCAACGCACACCGACTTTTCCAAGGGCGATTGCATGGATGCCAGCACATCTCTCGCCGCACCGAGCGACGAGGTGCAGGGCGACCCGTTGCGCGATGCACTGGTCGACGGCGTCGGCGACGAGTACGAGATCGTCCGATTGATCGGGCGCGGTGGCATGGGGGCCGTGTATCTGGCACGTGATCGCGCGCTGGAGCGATTGGTGGCCATCAAGGTGCTGCCACCGGGCGCCGCTGCCGATGCCGGCGTGCTCGAACGGTTTCGGCGCGAGGCGAAGACGGTCGCGAGCCTGCAGCACGTCGGCATCGTTCCCCTGTACGCGTTCGGCGAGCGTCGCGGACTGGTGTGGTTCGTGATGGGGTACGTGCGTGGCGAATCGCTTGGTTCGCGCATCGACCGCGAGACGATGCTCGACGTCGAGACCACGCGGACGATGCTGGCGCAGGTCGCCGATGCGCTCGATCATGCGCACAAGCAGGGCATCGTGCACCGCGACATCAAGCCGGACAACATCCTCATCGACGACACCACCGGTCGTGCGATGTTGACCGATTTCGGCATCGCGCGGGCGGATACGCTGCAGTCGGGCACCAACCTGACGCAAGTGGGCTCGGTGATGGGCACGCCACACTACATGTCACCGGAGCAGGCGACCGCCGAGCCGACGATCGACGGGCGCAGCGACCTCTACTCGGTAGGCGTCGTGGCGTACCAGATGCTCAGTGGCCGGCTGCCATTCGAGGGGCGCAGTTTCCGCGAACTGCTGATGCAGCACGTCTCGGCCACGCCGCCGCCGCTGGCCGAGCTTGCGCCATCGGTGCCGACGGATGTGGCCAACGCGGTCATGCGATGCCTCGAGAAGGATCCCGCCAAGCGCTTCAGTGACGGGCGCAGTCTGCGGACGGCGGTTGGTGGGTCGGCATCCGATGACGAGTCGCTGACGTACGAACTGGCAGAACTGCAGCACCTGGTCGCGAATCTCGTCGTGACCATCGCCATCAGTGCGGTGTTCGCCGTGAGCGCTGCACTGCGGGGTGGCCGACTGTTCTCGGTCCCCGCGCTGTTCTGGTTCTTGCCAGTCCTGAGTTTCCCGCTGCAGGGCTTCAAGGTGCAGGAGGCGCGGAAGCGTGGGTACGAGTGGAGTACCATCCGTCGCGTGGTGACACTGCCGCCACGATGGTGGTTTCTCTGGTGGCCTCGCCAGTGGCGACGCGCCGGCGACGTATACGAGCAGTTGCCACCTTCGTTGAAATTGGCACGAATGACGACGCTGGTCGGCACGCTGTTCTTGCTGAGTGAAGGGCCGCTGCTGGCATGGACGACAGATCCACGGCGACTCGCGATCCGGGACATGATCCCGGCATCGCACAGCTACTTCACGCTGCAATGGATTGCGCGACTGGACTTGTTGGTGCCGCTCGTCTGGCTGATCCTCTTCCTGACGGCATTCATTGCGTTGGTGCTGCTGGCCGAAGTGAACCTGCGCCGCGCCACCAAGGGTGCAAAGTTCGGATGGATGGATCGTCAGCGCCTGTTATACAAACCCACCGATTCCGCCTTCTGGCGCGATCCTCGCATTCGGCAGGTGAGCCGGCCGCCGGCTGCCGACCGGCGCCCGAAGACACCGCAGGAATTCGTGACACAGATCCTCGCGGCATCGGGCACACTGCCACCGTCAGCCAGCGAGGCAGGGAACGGCGCTGCCAGTGCCGCACGTCGCCTGCTTGACGCCATGACTGCACATGAGCGCGAACTGTCGCTGCTCGAAAAGGCGGCACCGCGCGACCAGCTCGAGCGGCTCGAGGCGGAGATCGTGCTGCACGAGTCGGAGGCCGGCGATCCGGAGGCCGTGGCGCTGCTGGTGAACCAGCGCGATGCCATGATGCGATCGCGTGAGCGCATGGTGCTGGTCAGCGCGCGTCGTGACGACGCGGGCGCGAAGCTCGAGGCGCTGTGGGCGAGCGTCCGTCGGCTGTCCACCACCACCGATGCCGACGCCGCGCGTGCGGTGGCGAGTTCGATCAGCGATACGTGGCGCAGCGTGGAGCAGGACTACCCGCTGCGCCGGAGCGGGTCGCACACACAGCGTACGACTGGTGCGCGGCTCGGGATGCTGGTCGCGGTCGGCGCGCTGCTTGCCGTGCGCCAGACGCCGGCTGTGGAGTCCACGGATGTGCAGGCGTTCCTCGCGCGGGTGCAACCGGAGTCGGCGTTGATGGTGCTCGCAGCCCGTCAGGACAGTTCGGCTGATGCGCTGGTGCTGACTGGGCAGGCTGAGTTGCAGACCGGCAGCCGTAAAGGCGTTGCGTCCCGGTTTCGCGCTGCCCGTCGCGCGAAGGCCGCGTTCACGAGTGCGTTCACACGCGACTCCACGCGTGCGGATGTGCTGGAGCCGCTGGCGTGGATTGGGCAGTTGCTACCCTCGATGTTCGGTGGTAGCCGATCCGAGGCCACGGCCATGGTGGGGCGACTGGAGCGACACCACCCATACCGCGGTGCGCTGCTGCGCGGCCACTTCGAACGGGCCGATGGTCGGGACATCGCCGCTGATTCCATCTATCGGCATCTCGTCACGACGCAGCCCGACAGCGCGCCGGCGTGGTTCGCGCTGTACGATCTGTCCTACCGCCTGAAAAGGGCCGACGTCGCGCGCGACGCATTGCGTCGATACACGGCACTCATGCCAGCCGATCGCACTGCGCTGTTCCATCGCGGCCAGCTCGCGGCGGTACTCGGCGTGGATCTGGCCGACGGTGAAGTCGCGCTGATCGCATATCTCGAGGGGCCGATGTACGTGACGCAGCCGTCGGAGGAGGTGGCCTGGTGGCGACTCGGGCAGGTGCTCGAAAAACAGGGGAAGACGGTGCGAGCACGCGATGCGTATCGCAAGGCGATCGCAAAGGACGCACGCGATTCTGACTTCAGGGCCTCGTTGCAAAGTCTCGAACGCAGCGCCGCTGCCCGGTGAGTCGTGCCGCCGGCTGGCCGCAGGCGCACCCATCCCCGCGCGCACTCGCTCGCGAACTGCTTATCCCGGTGCCACGGAAGGCGCCTGTACGGTCATGGTCGGCTCGAGGGGCAACACCTCGTCGCCGGCGATGACGTAGGTGTGTGCAAAATCCCGAGCGTCGATCACGGCACCGCCCGTGAACTCACCGAATGCCGGCAGCAGGCCACCGGCTGGCCCGAAGGCGAAGCAGGGCAGCGTCAGTTTCTGACGTCCGCGGCCGCGCAGCTGCGTGACGGGATGCACGTGACCCGCGAGGACGTAGCCAGACGGATCGCTGACGGGATGATGATGCAGCGCGAACGGCCCGAGGTGGAACGGCGCATTCACGCAGCGAATGCCGAGTGATGACGGTGGGTCGCCGGCGCGATAGTCGTGATTGCCGCGGACGAGCGTGATGTCGAGCGATGCGCGCGCGTCACGCCACTGGTGCAACGCCGAGACGGTGGCGGCCTGCATGCCGACGCGAGCGTGCAGCAGGTCGCCGAGCACGTAGAGTGACGTGGCGCCGGTGCGGGTGAGGACGGCGTCCAGCCGGTCGAGCCCTGCGAGGGTGGTGCCGCGCGGAACGGGAATGCCGAGTGAGCGGAAGGTCGCGGCCTTACCCCAGTGGAGGTCGGCGACGATCAGGGCGCGTGTGTCGGGGATGAAGAGCGCGCGGTCGGGGAGCAGCGCGACGTCGATGCCGGCGAGCGGAATGAGGCGGGTCACCGCGGGAAACTTATGGCCCGGACGAGCGGCACAGGTGCCCGTCGTGCACGGCAGTGACCGTCGCGAGCGGTTGTTGCAACCCGCGGGGGGGGGGGGGGGGCGGGGGGGGGCCGCCCGCGGGCGGGCGGCCGGGGGCGGCCGCGGGCGCGGCCGAGGGGGGGGTGG
>JANNXU010000085.1:0-32552 GCA_031409715.1 Gemmatimonadaceae bacterium
CTGTTCCTGCACCAGCCGCACCGCCCGCTCCCGGACCTCCGGGGAGAACGGCTTACTCGGCTTCCGACCCGCCCCTGTCTGTCGTGTCATGCTCCCAATCTCTCAAAGCTGGGAGCCTCCGGTAAACCCGGGGCGGTTCACGTCTGCCCTTTTTCGTACCCCTGCCCTGCCCACTCCTTTGCGAAGGTGGCGGCGCGGACTCGTATCTCGTTCCAGGATAGACGCATTCGGCGGGGCTTTGGGCGCGGTTGTGATCGCTGAGAGTTCGGCTCTCGACGAAGATGCTATCGAGGCACGAGGGGAGCCAGCCGAGGTTCGATCCGACACCGAGCGCTATTGATGCTGAGACCCGCTTTCGTAGCGCCTCTATCGACGTAGCGGCGCAGCGTGCATCGGCGATTGCGGAGTTTGTCCCCTTCGGCAGGAACCGAGGTCTTGCGCGCCTGCAACGAATAGTGTTACCGTTGTGACAAGGAGGTGAACCGGTGACGTTTGTACTCGGTGAGACTGGCGACGTTGAGCCTGACGAGCAGCAGCCTGGCGACGGCCTAGATGGCAAGTGGCTCAAAGACGGAGGCGCGGAAATGGTCCTTTGGTACAGGGGAGCCCGATACACCCGCAAAGTGCCGAAGAACGGGCTGATGACCCACAGCGAGGCGGCAGCGATGCTGCGGGTTCGTCGCGAGTCCGTTTGGCGATGGGTTCAGGCGGGCAAGCTGCGCGGCTTCAAGGCGCGTGGCGCAAACGTCGTCTCGATCTCGGAACTTCGGGACTTCGGATTGAAGAACGGATATCTCTTTCCCGATCCCAAATAGCTCGGGATTGTCACGCAGCGAGAGCTGCTACCGCGCCGGAGGCGCAGAATGCCCGGAAGTCGAATGACGAAAGCTGACCTCGAAGAGGAGAACAACATTCTGCGCGAGCGATTGGCTGAGGCTCGCGACCTAATCGACGACGCATTAGGGCTTACGGAGGACGAGTCCGAAGACGACGACGAAGACGACGCCGCGTGAAAAAAGGAAAGCCTGCCGCGATTGGGGAATCGAATCGGCAGGCTAACCCTGAACTCAATTTTGCTTGTATCCCAACAACATGCCGGGCTCCTTCTCGGGGAGATCGGCTCGGAGAAAAAATGCATCACCGGTCAACGAAGCGCAATATCGGCGAAGAGCTATCCGCCGCGAGTGATGCGCTCCTGTCTGTTCAAGAGGCTGCCAAGTGGCTCGGGGTCTCAACGGGCCTACTCAGCAGGAGCCGCATTCCGAAGGTGAAGCTCAACAGGCGCACACTCTACAGGCCAAGCGACCTACGCGCTTACGTGAACGCGCACCTGTCTCACCAGATCGGAGGTGAACGATGAGCACCGTCTTCCTCCGCGCAAACGGCGTATGGTGTGTGAAAGTGAAGTCCTCAGATGGCGCTTGGGTGCAGCGCACCTGCGAGACGCGCGACAAAGCAACCGCGCGAAGCATGGGAAGAATGATCGACGAGCTCGGCCATCGCGGTAAGCAAGTACAAGACCTGCTCGATGCGGTGGTGATGCAGCGCCTTTCAGTCCGGCAGCTCTACGCTGCATACGCTGGTAACCAGCTTGATGAGCTGCGCGCACAACTCCGGGACATTGACATCGCGCCACTCGTACAGGAATGGCTCGACTCAATGAGAGGGCGACTCTCGGCGGACACAATCGCACACTACAGCGTTCATGTTCGCACGCTGATTGATGACGGCAAGCGGTTTCCTGCATCCGAGTTGACCTTTGCTAGACTCGCCGCGTGGCTGCCTTCAATCCAGAGGTCGCGAGGCACACAGCGAAAGTATCACGCAGCAATGAGCTCATTTTGTCAGTACCTCAAGCTGCGCGACGTAATCCGTCACAATCCAATGCGCGATGTAAAAGCCCCGGCTCCGGCGTCGCCGCGACGAAGGCATCTGGAACACGACGATGTCCTGCGGATTGTTGAATCGCTGCAAGAGCCGTATCGCAGCATCGTCGCTTTGATGCACGGAAGTGGAATCGAGATCTCGGCGGTGCTCCGTCTGAAGCGCAGCGACGTCGATTTCACTCGCCGTGAAGTACACGCACGCGGAACGAAGACGGCGTCGCGTGATCGACTGGTCACGGTGGAGCCCTGGGCAATGGAGCACCTCAAACGACGATCGCAGAGTTTGCTCCCGAGTGCCCCCCTTTACCCCGGCGTCAACCGCTGGACGGTGAGTGATAAGCACCGTGCGGCCTGCGCAGCGCTTGGCATCGAGGGCTATCAGCTTCGCGACTCTCGACACACCTACGCGGTTCGAGCGATACGTTCAGGAGCGTCGTTTGAGGTCGTTGCGCAGCAGCTCGGACATTCCGACACGTCAATGGCGGTTCGCGTCTACGGCCGCTTCAAGCCTACCGTCGAGGAATTGAGCAGCTGGCATCAGGTCGCAGAAGCACGCGACAGGAAGGAGGCGGCACTATGACACGGCGAGATGGTGCAAGTCTTGGTGCAAACGCCCCGCAAATGACAAGCGCCTCATCGGGAGAACCCGATAAGGCGCTGTCGAACAACAACTTACAAAATAGCAGGGGCGGGACTCGAACCCGCGACCCCGGCATTATGAGTGCCGTGCTCTAACCAGCTGAGCTACCCTGCCAATCAGCCGAAAAAGATAGCCGGAACTGGCCCCGCGAGGCAACCGTACTTAGCGTCACTGCAGCCGCGCTGTGCGACCGTGCGCGAAACCGCCGTACCCACCGACCTCCGACCCGCAATGCGCTCCTTCCCCCGCCGTACCCGTTGCTTCACCGCGACACTCGCGCTCGCCGTCACGGGCGCCTCGATGCAGGGCTGCAAGCTCAGTAGCGATACATCGCTGCCGCCCTTCACGAATCCGGCCAACGTGACCTTTGCGACGCCGACCGGTGTGACCCTCGCCAGCATGACACGCGTCAACGAGGCCGTCTATACGCAGGATTTCGTCATCGGCACAGGTCGCACGGTCGCCGCGGGAGACAGCGTCGTCACCTATTACACCGGCATGCTCAGCACGGGCTTCGTGTTCGACACGCGCCAGTCACCGTCCACACCCTCCGCCTTCCGACTGGACACGGTCAGCGTGATCAAGGGCTGGGTGGAAGCGCTGCCCGGGATGAAGGTGGGTGGCAAGCGGAAGATCGTGCTCGGGCCCGGCAAGGCCTATGGCTACAACACGGCGCGTGACGCGGCGGGCAGCATCATCATCCCGTCCAACTCGGTGCTGGTGTTCGACGTCGAGGTGCTGCAGGCGATTCCTCGGCCGTAACGCGCTGCGCTGCGACGCCATCGGCTGTCCGGCCTGACACAGAGGCGCGCTGACGCAGAGAGCGGCGGAGCCAACGCAGCGCTGAGGTACACGGCGAAGGAACGAGCGGCGCGCCGCGCGGAGGGGTCCGCGGGGCGCGCTTTCCGTGCGCGGCAGACGGCGGGTGCTGCATGCATGGCATCTGGCGCAGCCGCGAAACACAAACGGCCCGCTGCCGAGGCAACGGACCGTTCATGTAATGGCGGGGGCGGGATTTGAACCCGCGACCTTCGGGTTATGAGCCCGACGAGCTACCAGGCTGCTCCACCCCGCGATAGACCATAAGCATAGCATGGTTGCCGCTGGAGTCAACCGCCGGCGTGCACGATCTCAGGGCGAGGGCACCCGCGCCGCGCTGTCGGCACTCAGGGCGCCGGAGTCGGGGCGCAACACGCGATAGATGAGCTCGCGATCACCCTTCACCATCCCGAACTCCTCACGCGCGATCCGCTCCTGCACCGCCGGATTGGTCATCACATCGCGCTTCTGCAGCGTCAGCGAATCGGTCACCCGCCGCAGCGAGTCGATGGCGACGTTGGTGCGCGCAATGCGGCGGCGCAGGATGAGCAGGTCGCTCGTGCCGTACTGCCCACCCTGCACGGCGAAGTACGCTACCAGCACCCAGAAGACGAGCTTGAGCAACCGGACGACCCGCCGCGAGCGTCGCGGCGGATCGTCTCCGGCAATGGCCGATGCCCGCGCCATTCAGCGAACCTGCCGCACACCGCGATCTGGCATCGCCGGCACGATCACAGGCCGTAGACTCCGCCGCCCGGATACTCGGCCGCGTCACCCAGCGCCTCCTCGATGCGCAGGAGCTGGTTGTACTTCGCGACACGATCGGTGCGGCTGGCCGAGCCGGTCTTGATCTGGCCGGCACCGGTCGCCACCGCCAGATCGGCAATGAAGGTGTCTTCCGTCTCGCCGCTGCGGTGCGAGACGATGCTCGCATAGCCTGCGCTGCGCGCCAGTTCCATCGTCAGCAACGTCTCGGTCAGCGTGCCGATCTGGTTCACCTTGATCAGGATCGAGTTCGCCACGTCGTTCTCGATGCCCTTGGCAAGGATCTCGCTGTTGGTGCAGAACAGGTCGTCGCCGACGAGCTGCACCTTGGTGCCGACCTGCTGCGTCATGGCCTGCCAGCCGGTCCAGTCGTTCTCGGCCAGCCCGTCCTCGATGCTCACGATCGGGTACGTCTCCATCCAGCGGACATACATGTCGATCATGCCCTGCGCATCCTTTGCACCGGCCTTGCTCTTCTTGAAGTCGTATTTGCCGTTCGAGAACAGCTCGCTGGCCGCGCAGTCGAGCGCGATCGCGATCTCCTGACCAGGCGCGAAGCCGGCGGCCTCGATGGCCTCGATCACGAGGCGCAGTGCATCTTCGTCGGTCTTCAGGTCGGGCGCGAAGCCACCCTCGTCACCCACGCCCGTCGCGAGGCCACGCTTCACCAGCACCTTCTTCAGTGCATGGAAGACCTCTGCACCCATGCGCAGCGCGTCGCGGAACGACTCGGCGCCGATGGGGACGATCATGTATTCCTGGAAGTCCACCGTGTTGGTGGCGTGCGCACCGCCGTTGAGGATGTTCATCATCGGGACCGGCATCGTGCGCGCCAGCGGGCCGCCGAGGTAGCGCCAGAGCGGCATGTCCACATCGTCGGCAGCCGCGCGCGCCGTCGCGAGCGACACCGCGAGGATCGCATTCGCACCAAGCTTGGCCTTGTTCTCAGTGCCATCCAGCTCGAGCATCGCGTTGTCGACGGCCATCTGGTCGCGTGCGTCCATGCCAGCCAGCGCGGGAGCGATCTGCTCCTCGACGGCCTGCACGGCGTTCAGCACGCCCTTGCCGAGGTAACGGCTCTTGTCGCCGTCACGCAACTCCACCGCTTCGCGCTCGCCGGTCGAGGCGCCGCTCGGTACGGCGGCGCGGCCCACCACGCCGCTGTCCAGTGTCACGTCGGCTTCGATGGTCGGATTGCCGCGGCTGTCGAGGATCTCGCGCGCGGTGATGTCTACGATGGTCGACATATATGTCAGATTCGGGAAGAGTCGGGAAATGGGGCACTGCACTCACTGCGTCGTCAGCCCTGCAACTGCGGTGCTGCATCACCGGCCCTGCATCACCTGTCCTGCAACTGCGGCCATGCATCCACGGCCCCGCACCAACAGTCCGGCACGACGGCGGGACGACTACTGCACGATCACACCGGACTCGCGCGGTGTCGCATCACGCTCCACCACGTCGTCCGTGCCGAGCGCATTACGGCGGTCGCTGGTGACGCCGTATTCGGATTCGAGCGTGTTCGCCATGCTGGTCCACACCTGCGCCACCAACCGTTCGCGGTCCTGGTAGGTGAGGCCCGCGGTGGGTATGGGCTCGAGAAAGTGGAGGTGCACGCGGTTCGGCCGCACGATGTACGATCCGCGTGCCATCACTTCACGCGTCCCCATGATCACCACCGGGATGATCGGCACGCCCGCCGAGATAGCGAGCACGAAGGGTCCCTTCTTGAATGGCCGCAGCGTGTAGCTGTCTCCGCGCGTCCCCTCGGCGAACACCACCACCGACGCGCCTTCGCGGATGCGCTCAGCGGCCTTCTCGTACATGTGCAAGGCAGCGCGGCGGTTCGTGCGCTCGATGAACACCGTGCCCACGGCGGTGGCACCACGGCCGAAGATCGGGATCTTCCGCAGCTCGTCCTTGGCCACGAAGCTCCAGCGCGGCAGCACGCTGGCCAGCGTGAACACGTCGTACCAGCTGACATGGTTGGCGACGTACACGCAGGCCGCGCGCTGCTCGATGCGCTCGGGGTTGTGGATGATGCGACGGACGCCACCGCCGAACACCAGCGCGCGCGCCCAGAACCCCTGCACCGCCTCGTAGATACTGCCGTGCCGCATCGGCACACCCAGATATGACGCGATCACGCAGATGGCGACGACCGGGATCGTGACGAGCACGAGCATCAGGGCCGCGAGTGGAGTCATCATTGCGGCGAAAGGTGGTCGTAACCGGGTGGGGGGTCAACGCGGTTCGGCCCATCCAGCACCACCACGCCGGGTCCTGCCGCCGGCGTGGCAGGCAGGACGCGACCGATCGGGGTGAGCGTGCCGAGCCTGGCGGCGCGGGCCGCGGCGTCCATTCCGGCGGGGCCGGTGACGAGCAACTCGTACTCCTCACCACTGGCCAGTGCGTCGCGGGCGGCGATCCCGGCCAGCACCGGTACCGCCCCGAGTTCGATCACGAGGCGCGCCCCCGACGCCGCTGCCACATGGCCGGCATCGACCACCAGCCCGTCGGAGATGTCGATGGCGGCGGTGGCGCCATGTGCCGCGCACCAGGCACCCACGCTGAGCCGGGCCACGGGCCGGGCGAAGCGGGCCCGGTTGGTGGCACGGGGGCGTGAGCCGGCCAGCCACGTCGCCAGCGCCGCGCCGGGCCCGCCGAGGCTGCCGGTGACGTAGATCACGTCGCCCGGGCGGGCGCCGTCTCGGCGCATCGGCACGACCGCGGTGCCAAGGACGGTGATGCCGAGAGTCAGTACGGGGGCGCGCGTGGTATCCCCGCCGATGATCGGGGCCTTGGCAGCGGCGCACGCGTCTCCCACCCCCTGCAGCACCGCATCGAGCTCGGCATCCCAGCTTTTCGGCGCCCCAAGGGCGATGAGTACTCCCAGCGGCTCCGCTCCCATCGCGGCGAGATCGGAGAGCGCCGCCATGCCAGCACGCCACCCAATCTCGATCGGTGCCAGCCAGGGCCGCCGGAAATGGACGTCCTCGGTGGTGGTGTCGGTGCTGACGACGAGTCGACGTCCTGCTGGCACGTCGAGAATGGCGGCGTCATCCCCGATGCCCTGCGCTCGCGCACCCCATTGCCGCACCCATCGCGCGATGGAGGCGAACTCCCGGCCCGGGCCGAGTGCAATGGAGGTGGTGGACGGCTCGGTCATCGGGCAGGGACGGCGGGCAGGTCGAGCAACGACGGTGCGGCGGTCGGACAATCTCGCTGGTTCAGCGGCAACGTGGGCCAGACGTCTGCGACCGCGTCGATCAGCCGCTCCATCGTCACGCCGCGCCAGCCGCCGTGCCGCTCGGTTGCACGCTCGGCGGCCCTGCCGTGCACCCAGGCTGCGACCACGCCGGCGTCAGTGGCCGACATCCCCTGCGCCAGCAGCGCGCCCGCCATGCCGGCGAGCAGGTCGCCCGTGCCGCCCATCGCGAGTGCGACGTTACCGGTTGCGGTGACGCGTGACGCACCGTCCGGTGCCGCGATCACGGTCGGCACGCCCTTGAGCAACACCGCAACACCGAGCGCCTCTGCCAGTGCGCACGCTGCGCTGAAGCGCGCGGCCGGCTGATCGAGCTGACCACCGAGTGCCGCGAATTCGCCGGCGTGTGGTGTGAGCAGGGCCTCACGACCGCGCAGTGCGTGGCGCAGTGCGGCGATGCCCGTCGCCACGTCATCGCCCCCTGCCCACGCGTCGCGCGCGACGATGTCTTCCTCGGCGATGCGATGTGCAGCGCCACCGTCACGCGGTGCCGCGAAACATGACAGTGCACCGGCGTCGAGCACGACGGGGCCGCGCCACGAGTGCAGCAACGACAGCACCGCATTGCGCAGCGCCGAATCGGTGCCATCGAGCCCGGGGCCGATGACGAGCGCGCCGGGCCAGCGGGTGTCGACGGCGGAGAAGTCGAGGGCATCCCAGCTGCGGACCGTCGCGAACGGCACGGCGATCTGCAACGCGAGCGCCGATGCCTGCGCCACGTCGGCGCGGACCATCCCGGCACCGGCACCGTGTGCGCCTCGTGCCGCGAGGATCACCGCACCCGCCATCCCTGCTCCGCCGCCGACGATCGCGACACGACCCCGCGTGCCCTTGTACGCATCGTGCGGCTGCGCTGGCAGCAACGTTGCCACGTGATGCGCACCGACGACGCGCGGCACCTCACGTCCTGCATCGACGAGCCCGATATCGAGCACGTGCAGTTCGCCCGTCAGGTCACGGCGGAGGAGCTGACCCTGCTTGAGGCTGCCGAAGGTGAGCGTGTGCGACGCCGCCACTGCGCCGGCGTCGTCGCCGGTGGTGGCATCGAGTGCGGTGGGCATGTCGATCGCGATCAGCGTGTACGGCGACGCATGCACATGACGCAGCGCCGCGAGTGCGCTGGCGATCGCGCCGCGCGCCGGTCCGCTCGCGCCAGTGCCAAGCAGCGCATCGAGCACGATGGGCTCCGTGCCTGTCGGCGTGGCGAAGGGACCGTCACGCTCCGCGTCCGCTCGGGCGCGGATAGCATCAGCAGCGCGTGGCGGGCCGGCGTCGTGCACGCGCACGCTCCAGCCCATCTGCCGCAGCAACCCGGCGATCACCCAGCCATCGCCGCCGTTGTTGCCGGGCCCGGCGTACACGGCCACGCTGCGCTCGGTGCGGGCGTGCAGCCACTGCGCGGCCGCGTCGCCGGCGCGGAGCATCAGCGTGTACGAATCCGGCAGCGACGCGATGGTGCGTGCATCGAGCTCACGCGCGCCCGCCGACGTGACGAGCGGGATCGAGTGCAGCGCGTGCGGCGATGACATGATGTGCAGGGCCTCGGCGTGATGATCCGGAAGCGCGCGCCCTGCCGGTGGTGGAACGGGAACCCCACGTCGCGGGGCGAGGCGCGCGGCTCAGCCCTGCGGGACGTTTCTCCACGGATACGCCGTGTCGAACGCCATCGTGAAATCAAAGGCGTCGGCGAAGTCCTCGCGCTGGTCCTGCGGCTGCTTGATGAGCATCCCCAGATCGACGAGCGCAAACACGATGTCGCCGAAGTGCACCGACTCGCGGATGCCCCAGTGCTCGAGGACCAGGCGCGACATCACGCCGTAGCGCTCGAGCGCGAGATCGCGGCAGGTCCCGGCCAGCTCGCGGCCCGAGATATGGCGACGCTCCCCCAGGCGCTGCTGGCACTGTTCGAGTGCCGCCAGCACGAAGAGGAATGCGTGCTCATGGAAACGCGGTTCGCGCAGGCGAATCTGCTCCATGATGCCATCCTTGAACGCCAACTCTGCCACGTCTCGCTACCTCCGGGTGCTCAGACCGCTGCGCCGACCGGCGCAGGATAGAGCGGGAAACCTGCGGCCAGATCCTTCACGTCGGCATGCACCGCACGCAGGTTGGCGTCGTCCGCCGGCGCCTGCAGTACGCGGTCGATGAGGATCGCAATGCGCTGCATCTCGGGCTCCTTCATGCCGCGCGTGGTCACGGCCGGTGTGCCAACGCGGATGCCGCTGGTCACGA
The DNA here is from genome assembly GCA_031409715.1 of Gemmatimonadaceae bacterium. GTDB lineage: Bacteria > Gemmatimonadota > Gemmatimonadetes > Gemmatimonadales > Gemmatimonadaceae > JACMLX01. Next base: position 9,611 of record JANNXU010000085.1, read on the forward strand.
ACGGCGAGCGCGTCTCCTTCGGCACGGTGTTCTTGTTGACCGTGATGCCCGCCGCATTGAGCGCGTTCTCGGCCAGCTTGCCGGTGAGCGTCTCCATGCCGCGCGACCGGAGGTCCATCAGCATCAGGTGGTTGTCCGTGCCGCCGCTGACGATCGAGCCGCCGAGTGCGACGAGTTCCTTCGCCAGCAGCTGCGCATTGACGACGACCTGACGGCAGTAGTCGGTGAACTCCGGCTGCAGCGCCTCGCGGAAGGCGACGGCCTTGGCGGCGATCACGTGCTCCAGCGGGCCACCCTGCGTGCCGGGGAACATCGCCTTGTCGATCGCCTTGGCATGCACCGCCTTGCAGAGGATCAGGCCACCGCGCGGGCCGCGCAACGTCTTGTGCGTGGTGGTGGTGACCACGTCGGCGAGCGGCACCGGATTCGGGTAGACGCCCGTCGCGGCCAGACCGGCGAAGTGCGCCATGTCCACCATGAAGATCGCGCCCACTTCGTCAGCGGCGTCGCGGAACGCCTGGTAGTCGATCACGCGCGAGTAGGCACTGTAGCCGGCGATCAGCAGCTTCGGCTTCTTCTCACGCACGACGGCGCGCATCATGTCGTAGTCGATGAGCCCCGCGTCGGTCACGCCGTAGTGAGACGCGGCGTAGTTGAGGCCGGAGAAGTTCACCGGCGAGCCGTGCGTGAGGTGCCCGCCCTGCGACAGGTCGAGGCCGACGATCGCGTCGCCCGGCTTGAGGAAGGCGAGGAAGACGGCGGCGTTCGCGCTCGCACCCGAATGCGGCTGCACGTTGGCGTGTTCGGCGCCGAAGAGCAGCTTCACCCGATCGATCGCGAGCTGCTCCACCTGGTCCACCACTTCACAGCCGCCGTAGTAGCGCTTGCCCGGCAGGCCCTCGGCGTACTTGTTCGTGAGTGGCGAGCCCATCGCCTCCATCACGGCGGGCGACACGAAATTCTCGCTCGCGATCAGCTCGATGCCGTCGTTCTGCCGGATGATCTCCGACTCGACGAGTGCGGCGATCTCCGGATCGGCGGCGCGCAGTGCGGCGCCCGGCGGGCAACGGTCCCAATCATTCCAGTGCTGCATCACGTCCCAGCCTCCCCGTCTTCCCGCTCGATCTTGGCGATCCGGCGTTCGTGCCGGCCGCCCTCGAACGGCGTGTTGAGCCACGCCTCCAGTATTCGCACCCCTTCCTCGTCACTGATCTGCCGCGCCGGGAGCACGAGGATGTTCGCATCGTTGTGCTCGCGCGCCAGCGTGGCGACCTCGGGTGTCCACGCCACCGCCGCCCGCACATGCGGCCAGCGGTTGGCGGCGTAGCTCATCCCGAGCCCCGTGCCACAGAGGAGGATACCGCGCTTTGCCTCCCCTGACGACACCTCGCGGGCGACAGGGTGGGCATAATCAGCATAATCCGTCGAGTCCGCCGAATGGGTCCCGAGGTCCTCGACCTCGTAGCCCATCCGCTGCAGGACCTTCGCGAGATGCTGCTTCATCTCGAAGCCGGCGTGGTCGGAGCCGATCGGGATGTGTTCGGCCATGGGTCAGCTCGCGGACTTGTTGGGGAAGGGCGGCCAGGTGCGCACCATGCCACGGACGGCCTGGATGCGGCGCTCGGCCAGCCGGTCGGCGGCGACGCGCGACGTGACGCCATCCGCCCGGGCAATATCGAACACCCCAAGGATAGTCTGGTAGATCTCGTCTGCCTTCCTCAGTGACCGGGTGCGGTCCCACCCCGCCAGCTCGCTGTAGACGTTGATCACCCCGCCTGCATTCGCGACGTAATCGGGAGCGTAGGTGATCCCCCGCTGCTCGAGCATGTCGCCGTGGCGATTGTCGAGGAGCTGGTTGTTGGCGGCACCCACGACCAGTTCCACCCGGAGCATCGGGATCGTGTCGTCGTTCAGGCCGCCACCCAGCGCGCAGGGGGCGAGGATGTCGGCATCCTCGTCCAGGATCTCGGCCACCGTGACGGCCTTGGCCCCGAGCTCGTTCACGACCCGCTTGACGCGCTCGCCGTCGATGTCGGCCACGACCAGCGTGGCCCCGACGGCCCGGAGCTCGCGGGCGAGGTTGTAGCCGACGTTGCCGCACCCCTGGATGGCCACGGTCCGGCCGCTCAGGTCGTCCGAGCCCCAGCGGTACTTCGCCGTCGCCTGCATGGCCCGGAAGACGCCGCGCGCCGTCACCGGCGACGGATCACCGGAGGCGCCCTGCAGGCCGGCCACGTATTCCGTCTCCATGTGGACGAAGTCCATGTCGGTGGTGCTGGTGCCCACGTCCTCGGCGGTCACGTACCGGCCGCCCAGTGAGTCCACGAAGCGACCGTGGGCGCGAAACAGCATCTCGCGGTTCGGCGTCCGATTGTCGCCGATGATGACGCTCTTGCCGCCGCCAAGGTTGAGGCCGGCGAGGGAATTCTTGTAGGTCATCCCCCGGGCGAGCCGCAGCGCATCGGTGATGGCCTCCTCGTCGGAGCCGTAGTGCCAGAAGCGCGTGCCCCCCAGCGCGGGGCCGAGCGTGGTGTCATGGATCGCGATGATCCCGCGGTAGCCGCTGGACGTGTCGTGGGCGAGCACGAGCTGCTCGTGCCCCATCGCGGAAATCGTGTCGAAAAGCTTCATCGGTATGGGCTGGGACGCCGGCACCGCGACCTCGCGGTGTGCGGGGTCGGTCATTGGCGGGGGTAGAGCTCACGTGCAATCACGATGCGCTGCACCTCGGACGTGCCTTCGTAGATCTCCGTCACCTTCGCGTCGCGAAACAGGCGTTCCACGGGGTACTCGGTGACGTAGCCGTACCCGCCGAACACCTGAATGGCGTTGGTGGTGGTCCACATCGCCGTTTCGCTCGCCAGCAGCTTGCACATGGCGCCGTACTGCGTGATGGGTTCACCGGCGTCCTTGGCGCGCGCCGTGGCGTACAGCAGTGCGCGCGTGGCCGCGATGCGGCTGGCCATGTCGGCGAGCTTGAACTGCACTGCCTGGAAGTCGCGGATCGGCTTCCCGAACTGCCTGCGGTCATCGGCGTACTGCCGTGCCGCTTCGGCCGCGGCGGTGGCAATGCCGAGCGCCTGTGCGGCGATGCCAAGCCGACCGTGGTCGAGCGACTGCATGGCATAGATGAAGCCCATGCCCTCCTCGCCGACCAGCCGGTCGCCCGGCACGCGCATCTCGTCGAAGGTGAGCGTGACGGTCGGACTCGCGCGCATCCCCATCTTGTCTTCCTTCTTGCCCACGCTGAAGCCGGGCAGGTCGGGCGTGATGATGAAGGTGGAGATGCCCTTGCTGCCACGGCGGGCGTCGGCGGTGTCGGTGCGGGCCATGGCGAGGATCGCGCCCGCATGCGTGCCATGCGTGACCCACGCCTTGGAGCCGGTGATGATCCAGTCGTCGCCGTCGCGCACGGCCTGCGTGGTCATGGCACTGGCATCACTGCCGCTGCCGGCCTCCGACAGCGCGAACGCGCCGAGCACCTCGCCACGGGCCATCGGCGGCAGCCAGCGCTGGCGCTGCGCCTCGGTGCCGTAGTTGAGGATCATCTGCGTGGGCAGCGAATTGTGCACGCTCATCATCACGCCGACGCTCGCGTCGTGCGTCGAGATCTCCTCCAGCGCCATCAGGTACGTGAGCGCATCGAGCCCCAGGCCGTCGTACCGCTCGGGAATGAGCATGCCGAGAAAGCCGAGCGCGCCGAGCCTGGTGACGAGCGACGGCTCGAAATGGCTGTCGCGGTCCCACTGCGCCGTGAACGGCGCAATCTCGGCCAACGCGAACTCGCGGGCGGTGCGCACGATCTCACCCTGCTCTTCGGTGCGCGGAAAGATCGTCGTGGAGGGATGCATGTCAGGGTGCCGGATAGGTGTACACGCCGCGGCCGCTCTTGCGTCCCAGCCAGCCGGCATCGACGTACTTCCGCAGCAGCGGGCAGGCGCGGTACTTGGGGTCGCCGATGCCCTGGTGCAGCACGTCGAGGATCGCAACGCAGGTGTCGAGGCCGATGAAGTCCGCCAGCGTCAGCGGACCCATCGGATGGTTCATCCCGAGCTTCATCACCGTGTCGATGGACTCGGCCGTCCCGACGCCTTCCATGAGGCAGTAGAACGCCTCGTTGATCATCGGCATCAGGATGCGGTTGGCGATGAAGCCGGGAAAGTCGTTGGCTTCGCAGGGCGTCTTGCCCACGGCCCTGGCCAGCGCAACGGTGCGGGCGGTGGTCTCGTCGCTGGTGGCGATACCGCGGATGACTTCCACGAGTTGCATCACCGGCACGGGATTCATGAAGTGCATGCCGATCACGTCGGCCGGGCGTCTGGTGCGCGCGGCGATCTGCGTGATGCTGATCGAGCTGGTGTTGCTGGCGAGGATCGCACCGACCGGGGCGATCGCATCGAGCTTCGCGAAGATGTCGAACTTGAGCGCGACGTTCTCGGTCGCCGCCTCGATCACGAGCGTGGCCTCGGCAGCGGCGTCGAGCGACGTGTTGGTGGCGATGCGCGCGAGCGTCGCCGCCTGTGCGTCGGCGTCGATGGTGCCCTTCTTCACCTGACGCTCGAGGTTCCTGGTGATCGTGCCGAGGCCACGCTGCAGCGCCGCGTCGGCGACGTCGATGATCGTGACCGGGTACCCCGCCTGCGCGAAGACGTGGGCGATTCCGTTGCCCATCTGTCCTGCGCCGATCACCGCGATGCGGTCGTTCATTCCGTGTGCTCCTGTCGGTCCATCGGACCGTCGACATGCAATGTTGCCAGATCAGGCGAGCCGGGACCCTGCCCCGGTTGCCGCGTGCGTCCCGTCGTCCACGCCAGGCCTGCAAAGGCGCCGATCATGCCAAGTGCGGCCACCACACCACCCTCGGGTCCCCACGCGCCGCCAGACAGCCAGTCGGGGCCGGAGTCCTGCAGCCGGTACCCGGTGACCGCGAATGGCAGACCACTCACGGCGGAGTGAAAGCCGCCCAGCATCGTCCAGTTCCACGCGAAATGTGCCGCCCAGGCCGCCGCGAGGCTGCCGGTGAGCCGTCGCACGCCAGCGAGGAACACACCGGCCGAGATCACGTTGGCGATCGCGAGCGGCGTGACGCCCGGATTGCCGACGTGCAGCACACCGAAGACGATCGAGGTCACGGCGGTCGCGACCGGCCAGCCCCACAGGCCGGACAACACCGCGAAGGGATAGCCCCGCAGGAGCAGTTCCTCGGTCATGGCCGCTGGCGCGAGCACCGCGATGGCGAGCAGACCAGCCTGCAGGGCGCCTCGGGTGGGTTCGCTCACGAACGACAGGTCGCCGCGTGCGATGAGCAGCGTCGTGGGGATGCCGATCGCCGCCGCGCCGGCGAGCGCGCCGAGTGTCACGATCCGTGGCCGCCACGCCGCGCGGTCGAGCGCAACGACCGACCAGTCACCGTGCTCGAACGTGCCGAGCGCGTACCGTGTGGCGAAGAGCAGCGCGCCGCACTCGAGTGCCGACGCGACCCACGGCACCACGGCTGCCGGAATGGCCGTCCGCACCAGTGGCACGACCACGTTGGACGCGGCGAGTCCGGCCAGCAGGAACAGCAGGATGCGCCAGCCCGCACGCACGCGGTCGGGGCGCGCGTAGACGATGCGATCCAGCCACGACACCGAAGGCCCCACCCGACCCGCGCCGCCGTGGGTCGCTGGATCAGGTCCGCTCGACAGAGAGCGCTACCGCGTCGCCGCCGCCGAGGCACAGTGTCGCGAGCCCCGTCGCGACATCGCGATCGAGCATCGCGTGCAGCAACGTCGTCAACACCCGTGCGCCACTGGCGCCGATCGGATGGCCGAGTGCGATCGCGCCGCCGTTGACGTTCACGCGATCCCAGTCCCAGCCCAGTCCGCGACCATCCGCCAGTGCCTGCGAGGCAAACGCCTCGTTGGCCTCGATCAGGCCGTAGTCGCCGATCGTAGTGCCCTGACTCGTCATCAGGTTCTGCACGGCAGTGATCGGCGCGAAGAAGAGATCCTTCGGGTCGACGGCGCCGGTGGCGTAGCCGGTGATGCGGGCGAGGATGGTCAGACCGTGCGCGTCTGCGACGGCCTGGCTGGTGACGACGAGTGCGGCGCCGCCATCATTCAGCGACGAGGCGTTGCCGGCGGTGACGGAGAGGTCCGCGCTCGTCATCTCCTTCGGCGCATCCTTCGCGAACGACGGCCTGAGCGCTGCGAGCGACTCCGCCGTCGTGTCGGCGCGGGGACCTTCGTCCGCACTGACCACCGTGGGGCCCTTGCGACCGGGAATGCTGACGGTGACGATCTCCCGCTCGAACTTGCCGCCCTGCTGCGCAGCGATCGCGCGCCGGTGGCTCTCGGCGGCGAACGCATCCTGATCGGCGCGATTCACGTCGCCCTTGCGCGCGGTATGTTCGGCGTGCCCACCCATGTGCACATGGCAAGTCGCGCAGTGCAGCCCGTCGTGGATCATCCCGTCGACCAGCGTCTGGTCACCGAGCTTCACGCCGCCGCGGATGCCGCGCATGTAGTAGGGCGCATTCGACATGCTCTCCTGCCCGCCGGCGACCAGCACCGATCGATCGCCGGCCTTGATGGCCTGCGCTGCGAGCATGACGGCCTTGAGCCCCGACCCGCAGACCTTGTTGATCGTGAGCGCCGAGGCCGTGACGGGGACGCCACCGAGCAGCGCGGCCTGCCGGGCCGGTGCCTGCCCCGTGCCGGCCTGCAGCACGTGGCCCATGATGACTTCCTCGACCAGATCTGCGGGGATGCCACTGTCGGCCAGCGCGGCGGCGATCGCGAGCCCACCCAATTGCGGCGCGGCGAGCGAGGCGAGACCGCCGAGATAGCGGCCGATCGGCGTGCGCCGCGCGGCAACGATGACGGGGATGAATTCGGGGGACGGCATATGTGACGGATGAGGCGGGCGTCGTCTGGCAGATCCCGGGAAACCGGGAAACGCGAAAGATAGCCACGAGTCCGCCGGCGCACTCTTGGCCGGATCCGACCTCGGAACGGATGACGCCAGCGCCGCGCGGTGGCCGCTGCGCCGGGTGACGGCTGCTCAGCAGTGCCCAGCAGACTGTGCGGGGGGGGGAAGCGCCCCAGGGGCGCGCTGCGGCACGCGAAATGCCACCGGTACAGATATCCCGTGCGACGGCCGACGCCGGACACATGAGCATCTCCGGCTGGCGCACATGCAGGTCCCCTGATGGTGGAGGAAAAGCCATGACCGATCACAAGAATGACGGCCTCAAGAACCGTCTCGAAGGCACCGCCGACGAAGTGGCGGGTCGCGTGCGCAACGCCGCCGGCGGAATCACCGGTGATCCGATCGAGCAGGTCAAGGGCAAAGCGCAGGAACTCAAGGGCAAGGTGCAGCGGAAGGTCGGCGAAGCGCAGGACAGGACGCGCGACAAGCGCTGAGGCCGGCCGCAGGGTACCCGCCATGACGGCAGGCTGATGACGGGCACCACGCCCTGTATAACACGAACGCGCCGGGACGACTGATCGTCCCGGCGCGCTCGTGTCGTGCATGCAGCGCCGCGTTCGACGCGGTGGTCGGCGGTCAGAAGCGCAGGTTCAACCGCGCGTAGGCGAAGCGGCCGTTGAAGCCGAACGGCGAGATGCCCGAGTACGGGAAGACGCCGTTGTTGCTGTTCTGCGGCAGGTTCTTGTCCGGATAGACGTCGAAGAGGTTGTCCGCACCGAACGTGAAGCGCACGTTCTCGCGCAGCGCGAGGCCGAGCGATGCGTCGGAGATCCACTTCGCACCGAACGTCTGGTCGTTGGCCGCGACCGTGCCGAAGCCCGTCACCTTGCCGAAGCGCTGCGTGCGCGCCGTGAAGGTGAACTTGCTCACCTCGTGCGTCGCACTGAAGACGTAGTTGTCACGCGGCTGGCCGCGCTCGACGCGCCCCCGCTCGACACGGGAATAGAGCGCATCGTTGAGCGCCGCGAGTGCCTGCGGCGTGACCTGCTTCTGCCGCGTGATCTCCGTCTTGTTCTGGCTCGCGCCGACTGTCAGGCGGAGGATGCCACGACGACCGAAGTTGAGGCCGTAGTTCGCCACGACATCGAGCCCCTTGGTGCGCGTGTCGATGGCGTTGGTGAAGAACCGGCCACCGCCGATGCCCGGCTCACCGTTGGCGGCGAGGAAGTCGCGGACCGCCACCTGGGTGAGGTTCTCCGAGAGCACCACGCGATCGTCGATCTCGATCTGGTAGTAGTCGGCCGTGATGCTGAGCGCGCGGACCGGCTGCAGCGTGACGCCGCCGCTGACGTTGCGGCTCTTCTCGGGAGTGAGCGCCTTCGCACCGAGGAGCTGCGCGGGACGGCTCGAGACCGGGAAGGTGCGGATCTCGAACGGCACACCGTTGATGAAGTTGGTGGACGTGGCCGTGAACCAGCTCTGCTGCAGCGACGGGGCGCGGAATCCGGTGCTGTACCCGCCGCGGATGGCGAACTGCTCCACCGGGGCAAATCGCGCGGTCACCTTGCCGGTGGTCTGGCTGCCGAAGTCGGTGTAGTTCTCGTAGCGCACCGCACCGCCGACGAGCAACATCCGTGTCAGGTCGGTCTCCACGTCGGCGTAGAGCGAGGTATTGCTGCGCGCCTCGTTCGTGACGTCAGTGGGCCGGAAGCCCGGAAACACCTGCGACCCGGCAGCGGCCACGGTCGTGGTGGGCAGGCCGTTCGCGCCGATCACGCGCACACCGCCGTCCTGCCACGACATCGGCTCTCCCTGCTCGATCTGGAACTGGTCCTTGCGCCACTCCGCACCCGCGGCGAGGCGGACGGGGACGGTGCCCGCCTTCACCTCGCGGAACAGGCCGAGGTTCGTCGTGGCCTGACTGAAGATCAGCGTCCCCGCGTCCATCGCCGTCTTGCTGGCGGGCCCGAAGGAGGCGTTGGCGGTGTTGCTGATGAAGAAGTTGTGCGAGTTGCGCCCGACGGTCTGGCTCAGGTCCCACTTCCAGCCGGCGACGGTGCCGTCCAGCCCGACGGCGGTCGATGCGTCCCACAGCGTGCTGTTGATGAACGGCAGGAAGCCGTTCGGATACAGCGCACGGACGGTGCGATCATCGAGCGGACGGCGCCAGAATCCCGGCGCGGTGGCCTGCCGGCGACTCATGCCGCCAAACGCGTAGAACTTCACGCCCGCGCCCAGGTTCGTGCCGGCGCTGTACATGCCGACGAGGTCCGACGTCTGTCCATCGCCGAAGCGGTTGTTGATGCGGCCGATGGTGGCCTCGCGCGCGTCGCCGGCGAAGTACTGCTGGCGTGGGTCGGCAAGGGACCGATCGGTGTACTGCCGGTCGCGCACCTCGACGCCGGCGTGCAGGAAGCTGCCGCTGCTGTTGGCGATGCCGGCGTTGGCGGACCCCTGGATCACGCGGCCGTCGCCGACCGCCGTGATCCCCGACTGCAGATTGAGCTCGGACGGCGCGTTGCTCTTGAGGACGATGTTGATCACGCCCGCGATCGCGTCCGAGCCGTACTGTGCCGCCGCGCCATCGCGCAGGATCTCCACGCGATCGATCATGCTCGCCGGGATGGCGTTCAGGTCCACCGCCGACTGGCCACGCCCGACGGTGCCGTTGACGTTGATGAGCGCCGTGGTGTGGCGCCGCTTGCCGTTGACGAGCACCAGGACCTGGTCGGCCCCGAGCCCCCGCAGCGTGGCGGGGCGGACGGCGTCGGTGCCATCGGCGATCGCCGAACGCGGGAAGTTGACCGATGGCGCGAGCGCCTGGATCATCTGGGCCGTCTCGGTGCGGCCGGTCGCCCGCAGTTCGACGGCGCTGAACACATCCACCGGCACCGGCGAGTTGACCACCGTGCGCTCCTCGGCGCGCGTGCCGATCACCGCCACCGCCTCGAGGTTCGTGGCACTGCGCTCCAGGCGCACGTCACGCGTGATCGTCTGACCGCTGACGATCGTGATGGACTGCGTCACGCTGCTGAAGCCGATCTGTCGCACGCGCAGCGTGTAGGCGCCGGGCTGCAGGGAGATGCCGAACGTGCCATCGGCCCTGGTGATGGTACCGAACTGTGTGCCGACGAGCTGCACGGTGGCACCGAGCACCGGTGCACCACCGTCTGAACTCGTCACGCGCCCGGTGACTCTGCCGCTGCCCTGCGCGGCCAGCGTGACGGCGGACAGCACCGTGCCAGCGAGAACGCGGGCAGCGAGACGTGCAATTTGACGGGTCAGGGTCATGTGCTCCACTCCTGGACGAATGAACGACGACGGGTCGCCGCGACGGCGCGGAGTTCGACCACTGCAGGACTCTCCTTTACACTGTAACGATAGCCGCGCGACATCCAGATCTGCCGGTATTTCCGTGGCACGAATCGTCAGATCCACCCGTCGACGCATGCGCACGGGCACATGAGCCTGCTCGCCAGCCGAGCTCGTCGGCGTCCGGCGCAACGGTCAGGACGCGGAGCGGAATGGGTGCTCGTCGGTCACGCCAGCCGAGGCGACGACGCGATTGCGGCCGCTGGACTTCGCGTTCAGCAGCCGGGCGTCGGCACGGTAGACGAGCGCCTCCACGGTGTCGGCGGCATCCTCAGGCCACGAGGAGACGCCAATGCTTGCGGTCAGCACCGTACCCCCGTCGCCCGTCAGGCGCTCGGTGAACAGGTCCGGCTGCATGCCCGGCACCTGATCGTACTGCGCATCCGCCTCGACGCGTACCTCGCTGACCGCCTGGCGGATGCGCTCCATGCGCTCCGTGGCGCGGGCGCGATCGAGGCCGGGCAGCATCACGATCAGCTCCTCGCCGCCGTAGCGTCCGACGACGTCCTCTTCCCGCACGAGCCTGCGCACCTCGCGCGAGACCGAGGCGAGCACCAGATCACCAACGGCGTGGCCGTACCGGTCATTGAACAACTTGAAGTAGTCGAGATCGATCATGGCCACGGCCAGCGCGTCACCACTGCGACGCGCGCGCTCGAACGCCTCGTTCAGGCGCTCATCGAAGTAGCCGCGAATCATCAGTCCGGTGAGGCGATCGCGCACCGACAGCACGCGGAGCTGCTGCACACGGAGCACGATCGTGAGGGCGACGAGTGTCATCACACCGAGGAGCACGATGCGCGCCGCCTGATCGTCGATGTCGAAGCGGCCGTACGAGCCGTCGCTCCAGGCGGCCTGCGCACCGATGGTGGTGCTCGCCCACCAGACGACGACCGTGTACTGCACCATCGCGGCGACACCGGTCACCAGTGACACGCGACGGTCGTAGCGCAAGCACGTGGCAGCGAGGCAGAGGAAGTAGACCTCGAAGATCACCCGCGAATTGACGGCGATCTGCGGCAGACCGAGCGCCACGAATGCACCAAGGCCGGCGCTCACGACCGTGACATCGAGCAGCGACGCCGCGAAGCCGATCCAGTGGCGCACCGAGTCGCGCCCGGAGAGCCAGAGGAAGAGCACGCCGAGCATGACGCCGAGGCACGCGATCGCGAAGCCGACCCAGTTCTGGGGCAGTGTCGAGTCCGCGAACACCGCCCGCAGGGGAATGCAGGCGAGCACGATGGCGGCGGTGAGCCGAAACCGCGCGATGAGTCGCTCCCCGGTCATCCCCGCGTCACGCAGCGCGGGATCGGTCACGCGCCAGAATCGGGACCAGCGCGACTGGCGCCGCTCGCCCGGCGTCAGCGGCAGTTCCGCCCCCTGCGCATCGATCGCGGCGATGCCGCCCAACGGCGTCAGTCGCTCAGAGACACGAACCGTCTTGCGCAGTGGGGCGTGCATGCGGTCAAGTCGTCTCGGACAGGGGTACGGCGGCAAGATCCGGCAACGCGCGTGAGCGCACTTCGGTGAGCATCCGTGCCACGAACTCCTCCACCGGGAGGATTTCCTGCTTCCGGCCATCGGCGCCACGCGCCCGCACGGCGAGCGTGCCGTCGTCCGCCTCACGCTTCCCGACCACCGCCGTGTACGGGACCTTCATCAGCTCACTTTCGCGGATGCGATAATTAAGCGTCTCGTTGCGATCATCGCACGTGGCGCGCAATCCGGCGTCCCGCATTCTGGCCACCACCGCCCGTGCTGCGGCGGCGTAGTCGTCCACGATGGGGACGACGCGCACCTGCTCGGGCGCCAGCCAGAGCGGGAAGGCGCCGGCGAAGTGCTCGATCAGGATGCCCATGAACCGCTCGAAGGAGCCGCTGATCGCGCGATGGATCACGACCGGCCGGTGGGCAGTGTTGTCCTCACCCGTATAGGTGAGGTCGAAGCGTTCCGGGGCCGCGTAATCGAGCTGGATGGTCCCAAGCTGCCACGCGCGCCCGATCGAGTCGGTGACGTCGAAGTCGATCTTGGGGCCGTAGAATGCGCCATCGCCCGGCTTCACCTCGTAGGCCAGCCCCGTGCTCTCGAGCGCGCCTCGCAGCGCGGCTTCGGCGTTGTCCCACATGTCGTCACTGCCGATCCGCTGTTCCGGACGGGTGGCGAACTTGAGACGGGCCGTCAGCCCGAAGGTGCGGTAGTAGCCGAGGATCATGTCCACCAGCCGGTGCACCTCGCCCGGGATCTGGTCCTCGGTGAGGTAGATGTGGCAATCGTCCTGCTGGAACTGCCGCACGCGCGTGAGTCCGGAGAGCGCCCCCGACAGCTCGTTGCGATGCAGCACGTCATAGGTGCTGTAGCGCAGCGGCAGGTCGCGATAGGAGTGCTTCTTCGACGCGTACATCAGGTGATGCGACGGGCAGTTCATCGGCTTCAGCGAGAGGTCGTGCTCCCCGGTCTCGTTGTCGAGCACGAGGAACATGTTCTCCTTGTACTTGCCCCAGTGGCCCGAGATTTCCCAGAGGCCCTTGTTGAACAGCAGCGGCGTCTTGATCTCCTGGTAGCCATCGCGCTGCATCTCGCGCAGATAGCCGTGCAACGAGTTGATCATCGACGTGCCGCGCTCCGTCCAGAAGGCCGCACCTGGCGAGAACGGGTGGAACATGAAGAGGTCGAGTTCCTTGCCGAGGCGGCGATGGTCCCGCTTCTTCGCCTCCTCGATCCGGGTCAGGTGCTGCTCCAGTTCATCTTTCTTCCAGAAGGCGGTGCCGTAGATGCGCTGCAGCGTCTGGCGGTTCGAGTCGCCGCGCCAGTAGGCGGCGGCGACGCTCTGCAGCTTGACATGCTTCAGCCAGCCCGTGTGCGGCACGTGCGGGCCGCGACAGAGGTCCGTGAAGGGACCATCGGCGTAGGTCGAAATCACCTCGTCCGGCCCCAGGTCGTCGATGCGTTCGAGCTTGAGCGGATCGTCGGCGAAGATGCCTTTCGCCTCCTCCCGCGACACCTCGGCGCGCACGAACGGCAGTTTCTCCGCCATCACCTTGCGCATCTCGGCTTCGAAGGCCGTGAGGTCGTCGGGGGTGAAGGGGGTGGCGACCTCGAAATCGTAGTAGAAGCCCTCATCGATGGCGGGGCCGAAGCCGATGTGGGCATCGGGCCGGAGGCGTCGGACGGCCGTGGCGAGGATGTGGGCTGCGGAGTGCCGCAGTACCGGCAGGGACTCCGGGTCCTTGTCGGTGTAGACACGGAAGGCGCCGCTCTGTCGGAGCGGGGTGCGGAGGTCCTGCACCGCCCCGTCCACGCTGACGGCGACGGCCGCGTTCAGGAGGCGCTCGCCGATGCTGCGGACGACGTCGGCGGCGGGCGTCCCGAAGGGCACTTCCCGGACGGCGCCGTCGGGGAGGGTGAGGCGAAGCGGGGCGGACTCGGTGTCTGGCATAGCTTGAGGGGCGTGGCGAAGCGCACGCGGCCGCAGGATGCCGGCCGACATGTCCTGCGCTTCACGGTCACGGATCCGGCCGCGCGCCCACGGCGCGTCGCCCGGTGTCTGTGGCCGGATTATACTAGACTGGAACTCCTCCTGAAATTTTCATGCGAGTGATGCGTCGTCGAAGTCGAACGGAATCCGGGGTTGGCATGCGCGTCGGTGCGGTGGTGCTGGGCGCCCTCGCCGGCATGGCGATGGGCATCCTGCTGGCCGATCGTGGGATGTTCGCCGGTCGCCGCCGGAGCGCCGGGACCCAGCCGCTCGATCCGCCGGTGAAGCGGCGCCGCACGCCGCCGCTGGACGCCGTGCGTCCTGCGCGCACCGACGGGGCCGCCCGGCCCTCGCGCACCGTCCCGACCGACTCCGCCGAGCTCGAGACACGCGTACTGGAGACGTTCCGCAACGATCCGATCCTCGTCGATCGGCCGATCGACATCGGAGCGATCGGCACGGGGATCATCGAGTTGACCGGCTGGGTCGATGCCCCGGAGGAGGTCCGCCATGCGACCACGCTCACGCGCGGCACCATCGGCGTCCACACCGTCGTCAATCGACTGCTCGTCCGCGGCGGCACTCCCGCCGCCTGAGCGGTGGTCATACGCTTCATCACGACTGTCAGCGTTGCGGCTCCCGGCGTCCGCCGTCGGGGCCGGAGTGACGACGTTACGTTTCGGATTCCATGTCACTGACTGACGGAGTGCCACAGCCCAGCGCCACCGCCCCGGCGGACGGCGACCTGCCCACCACGTATCGCGCCGCCGACGTCGAGGCGGCGCTGTATGCGCACTGGCAGGCGGCGGGCACCGACGTGGCACGTGCCGACCGCGTGACCCGCCGTGGTGGCGCGCGCACGCCATTCACCATCGTGATGCCGCCACCGAACGTGACGGCGATCCTGCACGTCGGGCACGGACTGAACAACACCGTGCAGGACGTGCTGATCCGCTGGCGCCGGATGGCCGGCGACGAGGCGCTCTGGGTGCCCGGCACCGACCACGCCGGCATCGCCACGCAGAACGTCGTCGAGAAGCAACTCGCCGCCGAGGGCTCGTCGCGGGGGGTGCTGGGGCGCGAGGCGTTCGTGGCCCGCACCGCGCAGTTCGTCGAGACCACCGGCGGCGCGATCCTCGACCAGCTCAAGGCCATCGGCTGCAGTGCGGACTGGACGCGGACGGCCTACACCCTCTCGCCCCCGCTTTCGGCGGCGGTGACGGAGGCGTTCGTGCGCCTCTTCGAGGAGGGGCTCGTCTACCGCGGACACCGCGTGATCCACTGGTGCCCACGCTGCATGACCTCCCTCTCCGACGAAGAGGCGGAGTTCAACGACGCGCAGGGTGCGATGTACCACATCCGCTACCACGTGGACGGTGACCCGTCGCGCTCGATCGTGGTGGCGACGACGCGCCCCGAGACGCTGCTGGGTGACGTCGCCGTCGCGGTGAACCCCAGCGACGCGCGCTACACCGCCCTGCTCGGCGCGATGCTGGTGCTGCCGCTGAACGGTGTGCGCATTCCCGTCATCGCCGACGACTATACCGATGCCGATTTTGGCAGCGGCGCGGTGAAGATCACGCCGGCGCACGACCCGAACGACTTCGAGGTCGGCATGCGGCACGGCTTGGGTGCGCCCGTGATCATGGACGCCGAGGCCCGCCTGCAGGGTATCGGTGAGGCCGTGGATCGCGTGCCGCCGGAGCTGCGCGGCGTGGATCGCTTCGAGGCGCGCGAGCGCATCGTGAACATGCTTCGCGAGACGGGCGCACTGGTGAAGGTGGAGCCACACGCCCACTCGGTGCGCCACTGCTATCGCTGCGACACGGTGGTGGAGCCGCGCCTGAGCGACCAGTGGTTCGTGAAGATGGCGCCACTGGCCGCGCCGGCGCTGGAGGCGGTGCGGACGGGGCGCATCCGCATCATGCCGGAGCGCTGGGAGGCGGTGTACATCAACTGGCTGGAGGGCATCCGTGACTGGAACATCTCACGGCAGCTCTGGTGGGGCCATCGCGTGCCGGTGTATTACTGCGACGGCTGCGGCACGGCGCCGATCGCGTCGCGCACGGCGGTGACGCACTGCGCCGCGTGCGGCGGTCCGGTGCGGCAGGACGAGGATGTGCTGGACACCTGGTTTTCGAGCTGGCTCTGGCCGATCTCGACGCTGGGCTGGCCGGGCCAGGGGTCGCCGGGCAAGGGGTCCATCAAGGGGTCAGAGTCCTTGCAGGATTCGCGCATCAAGGGGTCAGAGTCCTTGCTGGAATCGCGCATCAAGGGGTCAGAGTCCTTGCGGGATTCGCGCATCAAGGACTCTGACCCCTTGAGTGACCCCTTGAGTGCCGACCTTCAGGCGTTCTATCCCGGTGACGTGCTGGTCACGGCGCCGGAGATCCTGTTCTTCTGGGTCTCGCGAATGATCATGTCGGGGCTGCACTTCATGGGCGAGGTGCCGTTCCACACCGTGTATCTGCACGGCACGGTGCGCGACATGCAGCATCGCAAGATGTCGAAGTCCCTGGGCAACGGCATCGACCCGCTCGACGTGGTGCGGCTGTACGGCGCCGACGCCCTGCGCTGGACGATGGTAGCCGGCATGGGCCTGGGCGTGGACGTCCTGCTCGACCCGACGGACCTCGACAAAAGCTTCGCACCGGGCCGCAACTTCCTCACGAAGCTGTGGAACATCGGCCGCTTCCTGCTGACGAAGGTGGGCACCTTGCCAGTGGCTGCGCTCGAGTCGGTGGCGCCCGCGTCGAGGACGATCGCCGACCGCTGGATCCTCGACCGGCTCGACGCCGCGATCCGCGAGTGTGATGCCGCGCTCGGACCGGTGCGGCCGGGGGCGGATGGCAGGTGGACCGAGGCGGAGCGCACGCAGGGCATGCGCCTGGATGCGTACGCCGACACCGCGCGCCGCTTCGTCTGGAACGAGCTCGCCGACTGGTATCTCGAGTCGGTGAAGCCACGCCTCGCGGCCGGTGGCGATGACGCCGATGTGGCACGAGCGGTGCTGGTCCACGCCTTCGACAACGCGCTGCGACTGCTCCAGCCGATCATCCCGTTCATCAGCGAGACGCTGTGGGCCAAGCTGCCGCCGCTCGCCAATGGCGCGGCACGAGGTGGCGAGTTCCTCTGCACGTCGGCATGGCCGGTGGCGCAGCCGCAGATCGACAGCGGTGGCCAGGACTTCGAGCTGGTGCGCACTGCCGTCGTCGCGATCCGGCAGTTGCGCAACGAATACAAGGTGAAGCCGGGCGCTCAGGTGGCGGTCACGCTCGTCCCAGCCGGAAGCGACGTGCACTCGGCGCCACAGCTGGCCGACACCATCGCCGCGCTCTCCCGCACCACCGTCACCGTCCATGCCGCACACGGCGCCGGTGCTGCGAAGGCGGCGCACGCCGTGCTGACCGGCGGAAGCGAGGTGGTGATCGCGATGTCGGAGCTGATCGGCACCGAGTCGGCCGAGGACACGGCGAAGGAATGCGCGCGCCTCACGGCCGAGCTGGCGACCACGCAGAAGATCCTGGCTGGCGTGACGGCGAAGCTCGCGAACGACAGCTTCACCTCGCGCGCCAAGCCCGAGGTGGTCGAGGGTGCGCGGGCGCAGGAGCGTGACCTGTCGCAGAAGGTCGAGTCGCTGACGCGAAAGATCGAGGGCCTGTGCGGCTCGCGCTGAGCGCCGTGGCAGTCCTGGCGCTGGCGGCAGGGTGCGCCTCGCCCGGATTGCCGCCCGGTGGTCCCACGATCTCGAGCTTCCCGCGCGTCATCGCGACGCTGCCCGATACCAACGCACGGAACGTGCGCCCCAACCGTGTGCTGGTGCGCTACGACGACGTGATCGGTGAGCAGGCGGCCGGCGGCAGCCTGTCGCGCGTGGTGCTCATCTCACCGTGGGACGGCGAGCCGCGCGTGGACTGGCGCCGCACCGGCATGGCGATCCGTCCGCGCGGAAACTGGCGCACCAACACGGCATACACCGTCACGATCCTGCCTGGCGTGACGGACCTCAAGAGTGCGCCGAGTCCGACCGGGTATGTGCTCACGTTCAGCACGGGCGCCGAGATCCCGCAGACGGCGATTCGCGGCGTTGCGTTCGACTGGGTCGCGTCACGGCCCGTTGCGCGCGCGACGATTCTGGCGACCGCCGTCACCGACACGACGCTCACCTACATCACCGTCGCCGACTCGACCGGACGCTTCGAGCTGACGACGGTGCCGCCGGGTCGCTACGTCGTGCGCGCCATCGACGAGAAGACGCCGAACCGCACGCTCGATCCGCGCGAGTCGTGGGACTCGGCCACGGTTGCGCTGACCGACTCGGCGCGCACGGATCTCTACCTCTTCGTGCACGACACGCTGCCGGTGCGCATTTCGGAACTGAGGCTGGCCGACAGTGCCAGCGTGACGCTGACCTTCGACAAGCCCCTGCTGCCCGGCGTGACGATCCCCGTCACCGGCGCAAGTGTCGTGGCAAGTGACTCGAGCGTGGTGCCGGTGCTGAGCGTACTCACCGCCGAGGCATCTCGCCTGGAGCAGCAGCGCGCGGACAGCGTGCGTCGCGCGAGTGACACGACGGCGCGCCAGCCGGCGCCACGGGTGCCTCCGACCGCACCACGCCGCACCATCGACCCGACGCAGCGCCGCGATACCGCGGCGGTGGTCGCGCTACCGAAATCGGCACGCACCGCGCCGACGACGGAGCTCGTCCTGCGACTCGGCCAGCCGCTCGCGCCGGGTGGGACGTACCGCGTGACGCTCACCGGCTTGCGCAACCTGCTTGGTGTGGAAAGGAGCGCGACGCGACTGCTGATCGTGCCGCGCGCCGTCGCACCGGACAGCTCCCGCACCAAACCTGCCGCCGGTGTGCGCGACACGACGCGTCCGCCACGACCGCCTGCGGCACCCACACCGCGCACGCGCCCGCCCGGAGTACCGCGCTGATGAGTTGTCCTGCATTTCCGGAGCCTGCATGACCGCACGAGCCGCAGTGTTCCTCGATCGTGACGGCACCATCGTGCACGACGTGAATTACCTCGCACGTCCCGAGCAGCTCACGCTCATCAAAGGCGTGCCACAGGCGCTCGCGCGGTTGTCGGACGCGGGCCTGCCGCTGATCGTGGTCACCAACCAGAGCGGGATCGCACGCGGCATGCTCACCGAAGCGGATTTCACGGTGATCACGGCACGCCTCGACGCGATGCTGGCCGAGCATGGCGTGACGTTGCTGGCGACGTACCACTGTCCCGACGGGGCGGATGTGCCGATCGCGGAGTCGTGCCGGAAGCCTGGCGACCGGATGCACCGCAAGGCTGCCGCCGATCACGACGTGGACCTGTCGAAGTCGTTCTACATCGGTGACAAGTGGCGCGACGTGGCGCCGGCCGTGACGCACAACGCGATGGGCGTGCTGGTGCCGACGCCCGACACGTCGTACAGCGACCTCTCGAAGGCGAACGAGGACGCGGTCGTCGCAACGACGCTCGACGCCGCCGTCGATCGTATCCTGCGCATGCACGCGCAGCGTCGCTGACGACCACACACGTGCACAGCCAGCCTCGCACCCGGATCGCCGCCTTCGTCAGCGGTGGCGGTAGCAACTTCATCGCGTTGGACGATTTCCAGAAGGTGCGCGGCAGTGCGGCAGCGGGAGAAGTGGTGCTGGTGGTCTCGAACAGGCCGGCGTGCGTCGCGCTCACGCGTGCCGTCGAGCGTGGCATCGCGACCGCCGTGCTCGCGTCTCCACGCGACGGGGCGGCGCTGCTGGCGGTGCTGCAGGCGCATGCGATCGAGGTGCTGGTGCTGGCGGGCTACCTCGCCTTCGTGCCCGATGTCGTGACGCGCGCGTATCGCGGCAGGATCGTGAACGTGCACCCGTCGCTGCTGCCGGCATTCGGCGGGCCGGGGATGTACGGTCGCCATGTGCACGAGGCGGTGCTGGCCGCCGGGGCACGGATCAGCGGCGCGACGGTGCACTTCGTGGACGAAGTCTACGATCGCGGCACGATCGTCGCGCAGTGGCCGGTACCGGTGTTCGAGGAGGATTCGCCCGAGTCGCTGGCTGCGCGTGTGCTGCGCGTGGAGCATGCGCTGCTGCCGCGCGTCGTCGAGCTGCTGTGCGCCGAGTCGCTGGCGCTGGACGACGACGGCAGCGTGCACGGGGCGTTCCTGACTGGCACGCAGGCCGACGTGTTCTCGCTGCAGACCGGCACGTCGCTGTCGGCAGACCTCGATCACGCACTGTCGAAATAGTGTTCACCTTCTTCACCTGATCGTCATATGCCGCGCGCACTGCTGAGCGTCTCCGACAAGTCCGGCCTCGTCGAATTCGCCCGTGAACTGATTGCCCGACACTGGGACCTGATCTCCACCGGCGGCACCGCCAAGGCGCTGCGCGACGCGGGCCTGGCCGTGCGCGACATCAGCGAGGTGACGGGCTTTCCGGAGATGCTGGACGGGCGCGTGAAGACGCTGCACCCGGTGGTGCATGGCGGACTGCTGTACCGTCGCGACCTGCCCGAGCATGTGGCGGCGGTGCAAGCGCACGACATCCACGCCATCGACCTGGTGGTGGTGAATCTCTATCCCTTCCGCCAGACCGCCGCGCGCGCCGGTGTGCTGCCGCACGACGTGATCGAGCAGATCGACATCGGCGGCCCGAGCATGCTGCGCTCGGCTGCGAAGAACTTCGCGTCCGTGACCGTCGTCTGTGATCCCACCGACTATCCGCGCGTCCTGATGGAACTGGACTCGAAGGACGAGGAGGGTGGGATGATCCTCCGCCGCGACCTGGCGGCGAAGGTGTTCGCGCATACCGCCAGCTACGACAGCGCGATCGCCGGCTGGCTGCAGCATCAGGTGGCGCCGGACGATCCCTTCCCTGCCACACTGCCGCTGGCCTTCGAGCGCGCGCAGGGACTGCGCTACGGCGAGAACCCGGAGCAGCGCGCCGCCTTCTACGTCGAGCGCACCGGTGCCGGCCTCGCGGCGCTGACGCAGCTCGGTGGCAAGGAGCTGAGCTTCAACAACCTGCTGGATGTGGATGGCGCTTTGATGGCGATCGAGCCGTTCCGCGAGCAGGTGGCGTGCGCGATCATCAAGCACACCACGCCATGCGGCCTCGCCATCGGCGCGACGCCGCTCGAGGCGTGGGAGAAGGCGCTCGCCTGCGACCCGACCTCGGCATTCGGCGGCGTGGTGGCGTTCTCGGTGGGCATCGACGATGCGACGGCGGAGGCGATGTCGGCGCTGTTCCTCGAGTGCATCGTCGCGCCGTCGATCAGTGACGGCGCGGCCGAGCTGCTCGGCAAGAAGAAGAACCTGCGCGTCCTGATCGGTACCGTGCCGGCGCAGGACGCTGGCGGCATGGACATCAAGCGGGTGCGCGGTGGTGTGCTGCTGCAGGACCGGATGACGGTGCCGGCCGGCGAGATCCCGTGGAAGGTGGTCACACAGCGCCAGCCGACGGCGGCGGAGCTGGTGGACCTGGCGTTCGCGTGGCGCGCGTCGGCGGCGGTGAAGTCGAACGCGATCGTGTTGGCACGCAGCGGCGCGACGATCGGGATCGGCGCGGGGCAGATGTCCCGGGTGGACGCGAGTTTCCTGGCCGGCCACAAGGCAAAGCAGGCGGGCCACGAGACGGCGGGATCGGCGCTGGCATCCGATGCCTTCTTCCCCTTCCGCGACGGCGTGGACGCAGCGGCGGCGGCTGGCGTGACGGCAATCGTGCAGCCGGGTGGTTCGGTGCGGGATGCCGAGGTGATCGCGGCTGCCGATGAGCATGGCATGGCGATGGTGTTCACCGGGGCACGGTTGTTCAGGCACTAGGCGGGCGTCGGCGGCCGCAAGACCAGCAGGGTTCTGCTGTTTCCGCCTCAGCCAGGAAACCGAACGCTCGAGGCACTAGCCCCGACACCCGGGGTAGAGCGATTTTTATAGGTTGTATCCCGCACCACCGACCTCATCCAGAAGCTGATGGCCTCCTCTGCAGCTCCGATTGCGAATGCGCGTGCCAGTGCCGGCGCCTCGTCCGTGATCCACACCGACCTCGACTACAGGCCATCGTACCTCGCGGCGGGGATCGCCTCGCTGGCGGTCTTCGTGCTCTACCTGATCACGCTGGCGCCGTCGACCGCGATGTGGGACGCCAGCGAGTACATCGCGGCGGCGTACGTGCTGGGGCTGCCGCACCCGCCAGGGAATCCGTTTTTCATCCTGATCGGCAACGTCTTCGCCCACCTGCCCATCCCGGGTGTGAGCGTGGCGGTGAAGCTGAACATGCTGGCGGCGCTGAGCAGCGCGGTGGCGGCCGGGGCGTGGTTCCTGATCACCGAGCGGGTGCTGGTGAGCTGGCTGCCGCAGAAGTGGATGCGCCTGACCGGAGCATCGGTGGCGACCCTGATCGGTGCGACCGCGTTCACCGTCTGGAACCAGAGCGTGGTGAACGAGAAGGTGTACACCGTGTCGCTGGCGATCTTCGCGATCGTGGCATGGCTGACGGTGACCTGGTGCGACGAGCCCGAAGGACGTCGCGCCGACAGGCTGCTGATCCTGATCGCCTTCCTGCTCGGCCTTGGCTACGCGAACCATCCGGCCGGCATGCTGCCCGGGCCCGCCGTCGGCCTCGCGATCCTGTTCCGCGCGCCGAAGACGCTGTTCAACTGGAAGCTCATCCTCGCCTGCGTGGCGGCGGTGATCCTCGGGCTGACCCCGTTCGCGACGCAGCCGATCCGCGCGGCGCACTTCCCTGCCATCAACGAAGGCGAGCCGACGGCGTGCGCGACCGAGATCGGCGTGAGCTGCACGTTCGATGCGAAGACGTGGGAACGCTTCAAGTACAACTTCGACCGCGGGCAGTACGGCAAGCCGAAGCTCACCGAGCGCCAGGCACCCATCGGCGCGCAGGTCGGCATGTGGTGGCTGTACTTCAAGTGGCAGTGGCTGCGCGATGCACACAACGAGAACACCGGCCTGCAGAATGCGTTGGCGGTGGTGTTCCTCGGCCTGGGGCTGATCGGCGGCTGGGTGCACTACAAGAAGGACTTGAGATCGTTCCTCTTCTTCGGACCGTTGATCGGCACGCTGACGATAGGACTGATCATCTACCTCAACTTCAAGTACGGCTATTCCCAGGACACGGACCTGGGCGACAGCGTCGCCAGAGAAGTGCGTGATCGAGACTACTTC
>JANNXU010000086.1:0-66176 GCA_031409715.1 Gemmatimonadaceae bacterium
TCAACACGCAGCGCTTGCTGGAACCGCTGGGTTACGTTCCGCCGGCGGAGTTCGAGGAGCGGTACTACCGCGCCCAAGCCACTCAACCCGAGTGCTTGGCAGTCAACTAACCGAGTCTCCTGAAAACCCGGGGCGGTTCAGGACGTACATTGGATTTGCATCGCAGTCACGGAGTAGCGACACACACGTTGGCACTCCCGATTCGCAACTCGTACGATACGTGGCTAGGGGACGTTCAGATTGATCCGTGCGATGCATCAGTCAGAGTTGGTCTCCGCGGACTGAACAGCGCTGCCATCGAACCGTATCCTCAGCGAACGCGGGCGACCGTCACACCCTCCTGCCCGAGACACCGCGCGTTGAACGGGCCAATTCAGCACAAGTGCATTACGTTGCCATGCACGCGAGTTCGAGCAATGCTTTCGCGCGCCCCGTCACACGCTAGGAGTAGAGCGAACATCGCCGGCCCCTCAAATTGGAGTTCACTCGTCGCGCATGGACATTTCGTTTGCATTGCAGAACTACATTGGACTTACGGTAGCGCGCTTGATCGAAAGACTGCCGTCCGCAATTGCGTGGCTCCGGTCGACCAACATCGGCGTTAAGCCTTTTGTCGCCGCTCGGCTGCGAGGTGATTTCTTTCCTCTTGAACGAGACGTCACTTTTCCGTCTGGCGTTCGCATGCATCTTGTTCTGAGCGACGACGTACAAAGGCAGATTTACCTTCGCTTGTATGAGCCTGAAGAGGTGCAGCTGCTCTCGCGGCACGCTCGCCGGGACACCTTATGTGTGGACGTCGGTGCCAACGTTGGATGGTTTGCCCTGCACCTCGCGCAAGCCGTTGGGTCAGCCGGCCACGTGATCGCTGTCGAGGCCGATCCAAGGAATGCAGAACGATTACGCGGAAATGCCGCGCTAAATGCCTTTGGATCGAGGATCCAGGTCGTCGAGGCTGCAGCGTCTGAGAGGGTTGGGACCGTGAGCTTTATTCAGTCTGCTCACGGGCACTCCGGGTGGGGCAGCGTGGTACCGCAGCCTGGAAATGCAGGGGGACAGGCGACGACCGTTGCCACAACGACAGTTGACTCACTCATTGCAGCGTCAGGCCATGCAACCGTTTCGGTGCTGAAGATTGACGTTGAGGGACATGAGCTTGCTGTGCTCGCCGGTTCGCGCGAATCGCTTCGTGAAGGCCGAATTGGCGTCGTATTCTTCGAGTTCAGCGGCCGCGCGCAGAGTGAGCAAGGCGTCAAGCTCAATGACTTTGTACAGTTCTTTTCTGAAATCGGATACACTGCGTCCGTAGCTACGGCGCGCGTGATTGATTCTGTGACACGGGGCGAAACTCCCGAGCGGTCCCTCTTCACCAACTTGCTTTTCACGAACGAACCTTTGCACTCATAGCGACTCGCAACTAAGGTGCGTCTGAAAGAGCGCGCTTTCGTCTACCATCGTATTCAGTTACTTCGACACGATGTAAAGACGCGAGCGCAGGCGATATCGACACCAGGCTTTCGAGTGGCGCCTTCGGCGACGGCAAGTGTTCGCCTCTGGGTTTCTGAAGACGTGCCAGCTTGATCGTTCATGTTCGGTCACGAGGTGCTGGCAGCAGTGACGATTTCCCAGTTGATCTAGCCTGATGTATCGTTGACATAGCGTGACACTTCTCCAATTGTGACGAAAGTTTTGTGGCACAGTGCGCCCTATTCCAATTGGAGGCAAGTCGTTCGGCACGTAGCAACGGCGTTGTGCCGTCTCATTGTGCATAGCGAGGGACATCAGCATGTGTGCAATTGCCTCACACTCGGGGATCGTATGTCGGATTCGAAGGTCAAGTTGTGGACCAAGCAATTGCTGCTCAAGCTCGGGCTCGATGTTCGTATCTCTCGTCCGCACGATGTGGCACTTATGCAGCAGTCGCTCCTGAGTTCGAGCGATGTCACGGATGTCATCGATGGAGGCGCCTACCACGGCGAGTGGACGGCCATTTATCGTCGCATGCTGCCAACGGCGCGTGTTCATGCCTTTGAACCGTTCCCAGAGAGCTTTGCCGTACTTCAGAGGAGCTTCGGCGACGATGCCCAGGTGGTCCTCAATCAGTCCGCCCTCGGGAGCAGTCAGGGCGACAGGACGCTCAATGTGCAGAATCTGGCCGCAACGAACTCGTTCCTGCCCATCGATCCTCGCCTGGCACCCGACTTGCCCGAGCCGTCATGGGTTCGTCCGAACGGCAGCGTCACGGTTCGCGTGACCACAATCGATCATTATCTCGAATCCACAGGCATTGAACGAATAGGCGTCGTGAAGCTCGATGTACAAGGCACCGAATTGGATGTGTTGCTCGGCACCCAGAAAGCTCTTGAGGATGGGCGCATCGGGATTCTCTATCTCGAGCTCCTCCTGTCTCCGGCCTACGTCGGTCAGGCCGAGCACTTCGAAATCAGTGCATTTCTCGCGGACTTCGGCTACAGGATCTTCGGCCTGTACAACTTTGCCATGGCGCGCACGGGGCGCTTGATGCAGTGCGATGCAGTGTTTGTCGGACCGCAGTTGCGTCTGCCTGTGTGAGCGTTGGGCGAAGGTGTTCGCACCAGGAGGTGGAGGCACTCGCGCCGGCGTTCGCCGCCGCTTACCTGTCCAACAGGTTCATCGAGCGTCCGATCATGGCGCGTCGTGATCGCTGGGAAACCCGGCTGATCAGCGTTTGGGGTCCGCGTTGCGGATCGGTCACCCACTGAGCTTGTGAGCGCGTAAGCCGGCGAGCCTGAAGACATGCCCCTTCGCCACGGCAGGCGGATCCAGTCGATCGAGCGGCTCGAACTCCTGCACGTGGACATATCCCGACTGTGCAAACACGTCGCGCACGGCGGCCTCCTCGAGGAACCAGCAGGGATAACTCGCCGGATAGATCCAGGCGGGGACGTCCTCGATCATGATTCGCGACGGGCCAGGCTCTCGCAGGAAGAATGTCCTGTCGACAATCACAGTCTCGACGCCATGCGCGAGCAAGTCGCGCAGGAGCGCCAGCGGATCGCGCACGAATCCGAGGACGCCTGACAGCAGCAGCAGATTCGGATTGATTCGTGCGACAACCTCCGAGGCGCTGTCAGCGAAGGTGAGCGGGCCTTCGGCGATGTGGGCTGTGCCAGCGCGTACGAAGTGCGACTGCTCGACCACAGTCCAACTGAGGCGCGGCAGGCTCTGCAAGAATCGGCGATTCTGAAAGTACGTGCTGCCGAGCGCGCCTCCGAAGTCGAGCACCGAAAGCTCGCCACCGTGCCGCGCTGCAGACCAGAAGAGCATCGACAGCAGTGGCCACTGGTACTCGGGCACCTCGAACGTGACAGAATCTCGCTCGAACGCCGCCTCGCCGCGCTTCACGCGAAGCGTGGCCGCCAGCACGCGCTCGAGGATCATCGTCGCATCGTAGCCGACGCTCGCGGACTCGGCCGCATCCCAGCACTCGACAGGACCGCGGAAGGTCACGGCTCGAGTGTCATGGCCCCGCAATCGGGCGAGGAGCGGCATGACCGCTGGGGGAATCCAGGCGCGCAGAGTATCTCGCCGCACGAATGGGCTTCTGGTCAGACTCGGAAAGGGATCCACCCCTGTGCGTCGATCGGACGCTCGAGGCGAGACGAAAGTCGTTCACGCCGCGTCAGCCGGCGATACATGAAGATAGCGGTTCGGGCCACGAGCCTGACATACCAGTCCATGTTCGCCGCGTCGACCACCTCACGGTGCAGCCAATCGAGAAATGCGGCCAGACTCTGGTAGGTGCGGCATTCGGCCCAGAGTCTGCTGCGACTCGGCCCCTGTGTGCCTGACGTCGGCGATTCCAAGCCATCCGCGATCTGCATCCCGTTGTGTCGCGGGTGTTGACATCAGAATCCGCCTCGGTGTGGCTCCCCGGGGCCGACCGGCAAATCGATCCGCTTGACGGCGGCACGCGTTTAGGCCTAACCTTTCATGCTATACTGATGCGGTCTCGCATGCGCGTGCACGGGCTCGGTTCAACGATTACGTGCAAGGCACCGACACTCGGGGGCACGGGCGCGCATCCAGGGGTCGTTGGCCGTCCACTGGTATCAACTCTCAAGCGAACCGAGGTCACGATTTCGCAGATCAGGAATCGGCGTGTGCTGGTCACCGGCGCCTCCGGCTTCCTCGGGCAGAGTGTCTGTCCTGAAGTGCTCCAGCTGGAGCCGGCCGAGCTCTTCACGCCCCGACGATCGGATTTCGACCTGACCGAACAGGCGGACGTCCGCCACCTGCTCGACACGTGTCGTCCGGACATCGTGCTGCATCTCGCCGCCGCCGTGGGCGGCATCGGGGCGAATCGTGCAAATCCGGGCCGGTTCTTCTACGAGAATGCCGCGATGGGCATTCTGCTGCTGGAGGAGTCGCGGCGGCGCAGTGTTCACAAGTTCGTGAATGTGTGCACGGTGTGCGCGTATCCAAAGCATACGGCGGTCCCATTCATCGAGACGGACCTGTGGAACGGGTACCCCGAGGAAACAAACGCCGCGTTCGGGATTGCAAAGAAGGCCGTCCTGACCCAGGGGCAGGCCTACCGAGACCAGTATGGCATGTCGACGATCTCGCTGATCCCGTCGAACCTCTACGGCCCCGGGGACAACTTCGACCCGGCGACAAGCCATGTGATCCCCGCACTCATTCGGCGTGCGATCGAGGCACGGGAGTCAGGGTCCGACTTCCTCGACGTCTGGGGCACGGGTGCTGCGACGCGCGAGTTCCTCTACGTGCGCGACGCCGCACGCGGCATCGTGATGGCGACCGAGGCGTACGACGGGCGCGACCCGGTCAACCTGGGCACGGGAGAAGAAGTGTCCATTCACGCCGCCGCGGAGCTGATCTGCGCACTGGTTGGATTCCGCGGTGAGTTGCGGTGGGATCCGACGAAGCCCGACGGGCAACCCCGGCGATGCATCGACGTGTCCCGGGCGGTTGACGGGTTCGGCTTCCGGGCGACCACGACGTTCCGGGACGGGCTGCGAGAGGCGATCGCGTCGTACGAAGCCCGTCGGCGAGCGACCGATGCCCCGCCACCGACAACTGCCGGGCGCTCGTGATGGCTGGCGTCGAGGCGGACTGCGATGCGGTGCTGCCGCCGCGCGTCACCATCATCACCGCGACGTACAACGCTGGCGATGCGCTGGAGCGGACGGCGAAGTCCATGCGTGGGCTGACGTCCCCCGCCGTCGAGTGGGTCATCATCGATGGGGGATCGGAGGACGACACCATCGGCGTGATCCGTCGGCACGCGGACCTCGTTGCGCACTGGGAGAGCGTGCCTGACAAGGGCATCTATGATGCATGGAATGCCGGGGTCGCGCGCGCCCGCGGCGAGTGGATCGGATTCCTTGGCGCGGGCGACGCCTACCACCCGGATGCGCTGGCGCGCTATCTCCATGCTGTTGATTCCGCACCCGCGCCGGTGAACTTCGTGAGTTCACGGGTGCGACACGTGGATGCAGGCGGTGGCGTGCGGCGAATCTGGGGCGGGCCCCTCGAACAGGCGCGCTTCCGCCGCTACCTGCCGATCGCGCAGTGCGGCAGTCTCCATCACCGCAGTCTATTCGAGCAATTTGGCCGCTTCGACCTGTCCTACACGTCTGCGGCGGACTACGAATTCCTCTGGCGCTGCCTGCCAGGCCTTCGGCCGCTCTTCGTCGACGCGATCACGACCGACATGGTGGTTGGTGGCATCAGCGCCGGATACGTCGGATTGTTCGAGACCTACCGCATCCAGCGGCGGTACGGTGTCGGGGCATCCGCACTCCCGTGGCTCTGGCTCGCGCTGGCGAAGCGCACGGTGCGCCCGCTGGTGCGCGGATACTAAGCGACATGACGCGGCCAACGACCCCTGCTGCGCTCGAGGTGGCTGTGTTCTCGTTCAATCGCGGCGCACACCTCGCTCACTGCGTTGCGTCGGTGCGGCGCTGCATGCCGGACGTGCGGCTCACGGTCGTCGACGATCGCAGCACGGATCCGGCGACGGTCGCGGTGCTCCGGTCGATGCCAAGTGACGTGCGTGTACTCGACGCGATGCACGCTGGCACACCGGCACCGAGCGAGGCAGCGGTGAACGGCGGACTGCATGCGAACATGCAGTGGTTCCTCGATGCGCATGCCAGCTGTACGGTCGTGCTGTTCATGCAGGACGACATGCAGTTGGTCCGTGCGGTGTCTGCCACGGATCTCGCAGAGATCGGATCAATATACGAGGCATTTCCCAGGACCGCCTTCATCTACCCAGGGTTCCTGGCGAGCAGGCTGGGAGCACTGGACCGCGTAGTCGACCGCAACACGCTGCTCCCAGGTGCGCCAAGCTGTTCGTTTGCCGCGCAGTACGAGTTCGGCGGATTTTTTGACGTGTGCCTCGCGCACGTCCCCCGACTGCGAGCGATACACTGGTGCTTCGGGAACGAGTTGGAGTCCTCCCGCACCGCGCTGCGCCTGTTTGGGCCGATGCGGCTTCTGCGACGACCATTCACCGCGCATCTGCCGGCTCCTCCGACGTATCGCCACCGCAACCGAACGCTCGTGCAGTGGTTTTGGGAATGGCGGCACACCGGCCTGTTCCCGATCGACCCACTGTCACCCGATGCGATGGCGCGCTTGCACGCTGCTGGCGCTGACCTGCCCACTGCGGAGGCGCTGCTCACCTCGAGCACCTTCGGGCGGTCGCACCCATGGCCCTATGTAAAACTCGAGGGCGCCCCAGCCACGGTTCTCTGGATGGACCGAATCGAGGCGGGGCTCCGCCGACGGCTGGCCCGGGCCGGACAGGCGCTGGGCACGCAATTCCGCGCAGCGCCATGACGCCGGACCAGCCGACATCAGCGCCTGCGACCGCCGAAGGCTATCGTATTCCCGTGCGCCCCCCCGAGAGCCGCGGCGCCGACACTCCCCGAGGCAGCCCGGTGTCCCGATACGCGCCATCTTCCCTCTGGGTATGAGTCAGGCCCCTGAATTCGTTGGCAAGGACGTGCTGATCACGGGCGGACTGGGCTTCATCGGCTCGAACGTGGCACGCCGGCTCGTTGCACAGGGAGCACGTGTCACGCTGTGCGACAGCCTGCTGCCGAACTACGGCGGCACCGTGTACAACGTGCGCGACATTCAGGACCGCGTATCGGTCGCCCTGACCGACGTCCGTGACAGTGCCGCATTCCGTGAGCTCGTCCGTGGCAAGGACTACCTGTTCAATCTGGCCGGCCAGACGAGCCACCTCGACTCGATGACCGATCCGCAGACCGATCTCGCGATCAATACAACCGCCCAGCTTGCGATCCTCGAGGCCTGCCGCGCGGTGAACGCTGGTGTGCGGATCGTCTTCGCAAGCACGCGGCAGGTCTACGGGCGCCCCCAGTACCTTCCGGTGGACGAACACCACCCGATCCGCCCAGTGGACGTCAATGGCATCAACAAGTTGGCCGGCGAATGGTATCATCTGTTGTACAATGACGTCCACGGGATTCGCTCGTCCGTCCTGCGACTGACGAATACCTACGGGCCCGGCATGCGTGTCCGTGATGCGAGGCAGTCGTTCATCGGGTTGTGGTGCCGACAGGTCCTTTCCGGCGAGACCGTTCGCGTCTTTGGCGACGGCGAGCAACGCCGTGACTTCAACCACGTGGACGATTGCGTCGACGCGCTACTCCTCGCCGCTCGACGCGACGACGCATGCGGGCGCGTCTACAACCTTGGAAGTAACGAGGTCGTGAGCCTGCGCCAGGTCGCGGAAATGCTCATCGAACTTGAACCCGGTGCCCGGTGGAACCTCGCGGAGTTTCCGCCGTCGCTCCGGCAGATCGACATCGGTGACTACCACGGCAGCTATGCGCGTGCGCACGAGGAGCTGGGGTGGTCGCCGCGTGTGCCGCTGATGGACGGGCTCCGCCGTACGCTCGCGTATTACCGCGAGCATCGGCAGGCGTACTGGGGGGAACCCGCGTGATCCTGATGCAGGACTTCGCGGCGGAACCACAGGAATTGCGCGACGAGATGCTGGCCGCCGTGAGCCGCGTGATGTCGTCCGGCCAGTTCGTGCTGGGCACCGAAGTGCGCGCCTTCGAGGCAGCATTCGCCAGCGCCAACAACGCGGGCTTCGCTATCGGTGTCGGGAACGGCCTGGACGCAATCGAGCTCATCGTCCGCGCCAGTGGCCTCGGGCCGGGTGACGAAGTGATCACTACGTCGATGTCGGCCTTCGCCACGGTGCTCGGCATCATGCGTGCCGGTGCGACGCCGGTCCTTGCGGACATCGAGCCGGATTCGGCGGCGCTCTCGCTGGAGAGCGTGCAGCGGTGCATCGGCCCACAGACTCGCGCCCTCCTGCTCGTACACTTGTACGGCGCCATCGCCGATCCAGCGCCATATCAGGCGCTCTGCGAGGCTCACGGACTCACGCTCCTCGAGGACTGTGCGCAGGCGACCGGTGCGCGCTGGTGCGGGCAGGCCGCCGGGACATTCGGCACGGCTGGCGCCTTCAGCTTTTATCCGACGAAGAACCTTGGCGCCCTTGGCGATGGTGGCGCAGTGGTCACGGATGATCCCCAGCTGGCGGCGCGTGTGGCGACCTTGCGCCATTACGGACAGCAGGCACCCTACGTGCACATCGCTGGTGGGATGAACAGTCGGCTCGATGAAATGCAGGCCGCAATTCTGGGCGTTCGTCTCCGGCACCTCTCTCGCTGGAACGAAGACCGACGCACCATCGCGCGCGCCTATGTGGACGGCATTCGTCACCCGCTCGTGACCGTCGCCCCATTCGCGGCGGATGCCGAGTCGGCAGTGCACCACCTGTTCGTCATCCGGTGCACCGCGCGCGATACGCTTCGGAGCTGGCTCGACGCGCACGAGGTGCAGACCCTGAGCCACTATCCGACGGCCATTCACCACCAGCCGGCCGCCACTGGACTCCGCTCTGATCCGCACGGGCTGCCGAACAGCGAGCGTCACGCGCGCGAATGCCTGTCGCTCCCCTGTCACCCGCACCTGAAGATGGCAGACGTCCGCCATGTGATCGACGCGGTGAATGCCTTCCCGGTGCACGAGTGATCGAGCACTTCGTCACGCTCTTCGACAGCCTGTTCCTGCCGCAGGGCCTGGCGCTGCACGCGTCTATGGAACGACACGCGGGGCCGTACCACCTCTGGATCCTGTGCATGGACGAGACGGCGCACGCCATGCTTACCGCGTTGGCGCTTCCGAATGTGCGCCTGCTCCGCCTGGGCGACTGGGAAGACGAGACGCTCCGACGCGTCCGCGCAACCCGATCGCCCCGGGAGTACTGCTGGACGCTGACACCATTCGCGCCACAGTTCGTTTTCGCGACTGATCCAGCCGCCGCCCGCGTTACCTACTTGGACGCAGACACCTGGTTTTGCCGGAGCCCAAGCCGAATCTTTGCGGATTTCGCGAACAGCGGGGCGGCGGCACTCATCACGGAGCATGGGTTCGCCCCGGAGTACGATCAGACGCGGTTCTCCGGCCGCTACTGCGTGCAGTTCATGACGTTCGTGCGGGGCCGATCTGACCATATTCGGGAGTGGTGGGCCGATCGCTGCCTGGAGTGGTGTCACGATCGCACCGAAGAGGGCAAGTTCGGTGACCAGATGTACCTCAACGACTGGACCACGCGATTCGGCAGCGAGGTGCACGTGCTGCCGCAACTCGAGAACATGCAGGCGCCGTGGAACACGTACCGTTTCCGGCCGGGCGACGCAGTCCTGTACCATTTCCACGGCGTCCGACTGCTTCCCCATGAGCGGCTGTTACTCACAGATCACTACCGAATCAATCCCCTGACCGCCCGAATGCTTTACACTGCGTACGCTATGGACCTGCGTCACGCCGTGTCGGTTCTTGGCTCACACGGGCATGTGCCCAAACCGCAGCTCGAATGCAACGTCACTTACCTCTGGCTCCGCCTGATCCTTCGCCGGATGTGGACGCGGGCTGCCGGCCGAAGCGCTCGATGGATCATTTCTCTCCCGGCCCCCGGCTGACCGGCGCGCTGGGCCTCATCCCGAGCCAACCCTTTCCGAGAAGTTGTCGCGTGAGGTTCAACGGCAGGGATACCGAACGGATATGGGCAGGATGACTGAGGTTTTCCGTGCGTCAGGTTCGAGCAAGCGGCACGCCAGCGCGCGGCGAGTTCCAGTGCCCGCCGGACATGTGCGCGCATCATCTGGAGGTGCTCACTTGCTTTGAAACTGCGCTTCCGTGTCTTCATCAAGGAGGTCCATCGCGTGCAGAGCCAGCGTAGTACGAACACGACGCTCACAGTTAGCACCGCAGTCATTCCGCTCGGCGTTCTGGCCTGCGCACTCGCCTTCGTAACGGTCCTCTTTTGGCACACTCCCGGCACAGACGATATGGTGATCTGGAGAGAGTGGACTGACAATCTACAGCGTGTCGGCCTGGTTTCAGGCTTCGGTGCCAATAAAGCTGACTACCCGCCTCTTGCATCAGTCATCCTGTTCGCCAGTAGCACTCTGGGCGAATGGATCGGGCTCGACACGTTCTCCGCGATCAAGGCGTCGCTCGTGGTGTTCATGGCACTCACTCTTCTGGCAGCATGGCTCTGGACTCGCAGCGTCCTACTCGTACTCGTGCTGATTGCGGTGCTATGCCTGAATAGTATCGCGCTTGGATATCTTGACATCTATTTCGCCCCAACCCTCCTGCTCGCGCTCTGGGCCCTCCAGCGTCGCCATTTAATCCTGTTCGCGTGTGCGTTCGTGGTGACGTGCATGATCAAGTGGCAACCACTGATCCTCGCACCATTTCTGGCGCTCGCGGTGCTTCCACCCCATCAGCCGAATCTGTGGCAGCGGAACGGCCGCACACGCATCCTCGCGAGCGTCATTCTGCCAACGGCCACTCTGCTCGCGCTTTTGCTCACATGGTTTGGGCCGGTGCCTGTCTTCCATGCATTCAGAATCGCACTAAGACATCCGGTGCTCAGCGGCAACGCACTCAACCTGAACTGGATCATCACGCACTTTCTGCATGTCCAGTATCCTGATCAATTCGGCGGACTCGTCAACGGTCAGGCTACTTATATCATCACGACTTCACCGCAGATCACCGTTGCGCCCCGCATCCTGTTTGCCGCGGTGTATGGCCTCACTTTTGTGGCCGCAGCGCTGTACGCAAAGACATTCGTGACGCTCGTCCAATTCATGTTGATTGGATACCTCGCTTACTTCACGTTCAATACCGGAGTTCACGAAAATCACCTGTTCCTCACGGGCCTAATCGCGTTTGTTCTCGCAGCGTGTGAAAGCTCGCATCGTATCACGTTGACCGCTCTTGGGCTGATCAGCAACATGAATCTGATCATGTTCTATGGGTTTGATGGACGTGGGCTTCCCGTTAGCCGCGCCGTGGCGCCCGCTGGCGACCTTGCACTTTGGATGGCGATGTGTAACGTCGGACTATTTGTCTGGATCTGGGGACGGACGGTCGCGCAGGTGCTCCGCCAAGCCGTGCGCCCAGGGCCTCAGCGCGCGGTGCGCTGAATTGGCTCGTGGGTCGTGCGAGCCGCGCCTCGATGCGTCCGTTTCCTGTGCTGCTCCTGAGAAGGTGGATGTGGGCGGCCCTCCGGGCCGAACGCGTTGAGGTCTCGAGCCACACGGCGTCCAGGGTGGACCTCGTCCGCGGCCTCGCCCCGGTTCGCATGGACTGAACCGCTCCGGCGCACTCCGAGATTCATCTGACGCTGATTTGTCCCGGCAATGTCTGGAATGTCTGTCGAGTTCCGGCTCGCGCTTGAAGTTCGTGGAGACGATCTGACCGCAATTGTCGGTAACGAGCGCTTGGCACCGAGGCCAGCTTATCGCATAGTCTTGCGGAGGAAGCGGCGTATCCGTCCACGCACCACTTGGCGGAGCGTCGCAACAATGCCGGCATGTCCAACTCGCGACAGCTCGCGGCAATCAAGCCGGTCGTCGGCTGAAAATGGTGGAGTCTTACCGATCGCGCGCAAGGGTTGAAGTGGAAGTTCAGCAAACGGATGGTTTCGATCTATTGTATGAGTTGCGTCACGGCCAAAGCCGATGTTCGAAATCAGATTTGAGTTTGGCACAGCCGAAAGCCCACCGTTCAACCACATCGCCAGCTGCCACTGGTAGTCCCATTCCATTATCTCGCCTGCATACATGCTATCAAAGATCTCACAGAGGTACATCGACTGAACCGGCCCGAAGAACTTCGACAGGAAGCCGCTCTTCCGTAGACTGGGCCAAACCGCGAGGTCCTCATCGAAGAGCTCCCAGGCACGTCTCCAGGTGGCCCATCCGTGTGTGTGACTGTATCGGGAGAAATAGAAACCTGTTCCGGTCTGGTCGGAGGCGCTTTGGTAGTTTGCCCCGCCTATCTCCATGACGCGATCGCAATAACGGAAGCGCTCCAGCAAGGTCTCGCAATAGGCGAAGAACGTCGGATCTGGGAGACAGTCGTCCTCGAGGATGATTGCATATTCTACCCTCGAGAAGACTATGGTGAGGCCGGATACGAAGCGACGCCAGCAGCCGAGATTTGTTGGCGAGAAGTCTGTCACGAGCTCACACGGCCAATCAACTGCTGTGACGATCGAGCGTACCTCCGCACACCTGGCAGCGTCCTCACGATTCCGCGGTCCATCAGCGATCACAAAGAGTGATTCAGGTCGCGCTTTTGCCACACGATCGAAGACTCTTCTAGTGAGTTCCGGTCGATTGAAGACGATGAGCACAATTGGAGCTTTCATGCTATTGTCGACGGCTGGTCACGATGGGGCAACTGAACAGCTAGCCAAGGCATATTCACGCGGCTGTCCGAAACCGTGGTACGAAGGCGGGAACACGCCTCGAACTCATTGGCGAGACAAGGCAACTGTCGTCACCGTTCACGGCGGGAATACGAACGCCGGAGGCGCCATTGCAAGCGATAGAACGAGCGACCCGAGGGCATCAGCACTACAAGCACAGCGAGCACGCAATGCGGGACCGAAATCGTCTTCGAGTCCGTTATCCGCGCGTCCCAAAGATCGCGGAGTGCCTGCCTCTTGCCGCCTGCGCCGTCTATTGCACGACCATAATGCTGACGCGCCCGAATTGACCGCAACATGCCGTGGTGTGGTTCCCTTGCAACCGACTGCACTGCTTGCTCGATCAGTAATTCCATGCCGCGTTGCATTGCTGCGATGTGCCTCGACATCTGTCCACCATGCTGCCGGTAGAATACCAGCGCACCCGGCGTATACCGACATTGGAGCCCTGCATACGCAGCGCGAAAAAGATACTCGCGCTCTGCCTGCCACCACAGCTCGTCTCCAGCGTCATTCCGTGTGATGAATGACCCCAGTCGATTAAGCGTCGAACGTCGGAAGAGGATACTTGACGCAATCAGGCAGCCCTTATCATCACCTCGAATCAGCGTCATCAGCAAGTCATCGTGGTCCCAGACGGGCGATGTAGGCCCCGCAGACTCCAGCGGTGTAGCTCCTCTTTCGACAAACTCGTGAACGTCTCCGTAGACGGCGCCAAGACTGTCGTTTGCCTCAAGCATCGCGACCTGCTTCTCAATCATGGTCGGCGCCATCACATCATCGCCGTCGAGCAGGTGCACAAATTCGCCACGTGATTCAGCGATGCCCCTGTTGTAGCCGCCACCCTCGCCAGAATTCGGCTGTCGAAAATAGCGCACCCGTTGACCGAAGCGCCGCTGTACCTCCGCCAACGTCGCGTCGGCCGAGTCGTTGTCCACCACAATGACTTCGACAGAGCTGTAGGATTGCCCGAGAGCGCTGGCAATCGCCATCTCAAGGTATGGCCAGCTGTTGTAGGCGACCACGACAACGGAGACGAGGCCCCGCACAGACCCGTGTTCGCTCACGCTATGCGCCGAGCTGGTGCGCGAGCCGGCGTGAAGCTCCGCCCTGCAGGTGCTCGACAAGTAAATCGTCGACCGACACGTTCTCGATCACGTCCGCGTGCAGTGAAGCGAGCGGACCGCAGAGATCAAGGCGACGACGCCCATGCCGTCGCTGCCGTTGCAGACTCCTCTCAACGCGATGCAGGCTGTCCCATTCGCCAGCCTCGAACAGCGCAGTTGTCGTTGGTGGATACTTCATCGATTTCGAAACGAGTCTGTTGGTGGCCTTGGCCGCACGACCTGCTACTGGATCGCTGTGATTCTCAGAAGATCGGACCCACACCTTGGCGCTCACAACGCGAGCACCGCTGTCGATTCGTGCTCCGAAAGTCGAGAGTGCGACGTGACGAAACATTCGGCTTGTGGACGAGTCTGCGGCCGTTGGTTCTTCGGTCAGAGAATGAGGCGAAGCATGGACATACCGATCGTGCGAGAAATAGACGATACATATGGCGGCGTGGCGTTTAAACCTGCATGTGCTCAGGACGCTCGGTAGATGCAGTACCAAGGAGTTTCATGAGTGAGAGTCAGGAATGTCGAACTGTCGAGCAACCGACGATGGACGGGTACGAAATAGATGACGTAGAGGGTTCGTGGTGTCTCAGCGAGCGATGTCCGGATGTTCTCGAGCACTGGCTGGAGGATGTCAGCCTCGAACGGATCATAGAAGTAGCATACGGCGGGCTCACTTGGAAGATGGAAGTCACGCACGTCGGCGCACACCAACTCGACGCCGGTACCGTGCCTCAGGTTTTCAGATCGCTCCAGGTTGCGCGCCGCGACCTGCAGTAGTTCTGCGGAGAGTTCGACCCCGATGATGCGCCTGAAAGGTAGCGTGGCGGCGAGGAGGATAGCTTTCCCCTTTCCGCATCCGAAATCGATGAAGGTGAACTGTGGGTGCTCGACGGGCACTTGTCGCAACATGTGGAAGAAGCGAGACCGGGGTGTCGGGGCATATCCGTTGAATCCACGGCCGAAGTGTAGATCTTGGAGCATCGTCACTCCGGCGGTCTCCAACGAAAATCGCCTGTCGAATATCGTGTCGATCATGTTGTACCACGGGTTCCATGGATTCCACGTCAGGTAGAACCTGCATTGCGCAAGCAGGATACGTCGGCCGTGAATGACGGCGTACCAGATTGAGCCCCAGAATCCTCTCTGGCGGACTGACGCGAGGACTCTTCGCTGCCACCGTCCTCTTGCCGCAGTCACTGGCTTCCTCGGATACGCATTGGGGGGATGCGTGAGCGTGACGTTTGCTTCCGTGCGGATATCCAAGTCGACGCCATCGTCTGGCTGGAACGTGCGCCATGGTCGGCTGCATGCACCGCCGCATTGGCGTTGGCGGACGCGATGTCGACGGCCATTCCCTCCACTCCGCTGTGTCGCTGCGCTTGCAACGAATGGGGGCAGGTGTCAAACTGGACGCGTCGGCTGCGCGTACACGCGATCACCGAACGAACCACCGAGCTTATCAATACTGGAGGATTGGGAGAGGCTGAACGCCGAAGAGCCTCGGCATAAGGGATCCGGCGCCGATCGACTCTCAGACTGACACGACTAGCTGACCGCGCACGATTTGAGTGCGTGCACCCAGTAGACCGACGCAACCGATTCGCAGACGTCATGCGGCTCGACTCAGCATCACCAACGACCTGATCGTCACCGCAGCGATGACAGCACAATGAGCCGATGGGTACGCTTCATTCGGAAGTGGTGTTCGCCGACTACGAAAGATGTCCGTGATGTGCTTCACACGCCTGACGCGCTGGACACTTACCTCGACGAGTATCTGGTTTCGCAAGGGCTCACGTTCGGCGCATGGGTGGCGCGATTCGCCGGCGAGCCCTATGCATCGCGTAACGCGGCGATCGTCGAGCTTCTCCACCATCGCCCTCCTCACGCCGTGTTCGAGTTTGCATGCGCCGCCGGCTACCTCGCCGAGGCGATCCTGACGAAGCATCACGCCATCACCCGCTACACGGTCAGCAATTTCTCGCCACGCATGGTCGACCTGACCGCGGCGTAGTTGTCGCGATTCGCGCAATGCGAAGTTCGATTGCTGAATGCCGAGGACCACGCGGACGCCATGCATCCACTGGCCCTGCAGTCCTACGACACCTTCGTCACCACGAGCTTCGAGCACATCCAGCATGATCGTGACCTGATCTCGGCCCTGCCTCCGGCGGCGACGTTCGTCTTTTCAGTCGCCTGTTTCGACGACCCTGAACATTTCCGCGTGTTCAGGCGTCCGCAGCAGCTCCGGGCCAGGTACGACGACCTGCTGGAGATCGAGTCGATCTGGATCAATCCGCAGCGATCCAAGATGGTCGCAGCCACCCGTCGCCGGTGAGGCATTCCACGGTCCGCCGTGCGGCGTCACAGGTACACGACACGATGGTGAACGGAACCCTGGACGCGCCCGATGCATGCGCCGAGTCGCACCGCAACCCTGCCTCGCGCCTCTCGCCGCCAGCAGCGGCGCAGTTCCCAGACCGGGGCAAGCCAGTCCCGGATGATGCGCGCTGCCGGCCTGCGACGCATGCCGGCAGCGCGGAATTCGGTATAGAGCTGTACGTTGGAGCGACCCCAGTGCCGCGATTGATGGAACAGGCCAGACAGGCTCTCGCGGAAGCGATACTGATAGACCGCCTCCGGCACGAAGGCGATCTGCGCGCCGGCGAGCTGCGCCCTCCAGGAAAACTCGATGTCCTGCGACGCCGCGAAGTGTTCGGGGAAGCCGCCGATGCGCAGGTACAGGTCTCGGCGGATGCCGATGTTGACACCCGTGGCCATCAGGAAATCATAGAAGCGGGTAACGCCAGTGTCCTGCCAGTGTGGTCCGTGCACCTCGCGCAGCCACGGCGGGTTGAGCGTGACCGAGTCCACCCGCGACGTCACGTACTCGTGCTGGTCGAGAGCGGCGGACAGGGCGGACACGTACCCTGGTGCGAGCACGTCGTCTGCGTCGGCAAACAGGAGCTTCGTCCCGCGTGCGGCCCGGGCGCCCACGTTCCGGGCGTAGGACGCGTTTGCCAGCTCCGGAGCGCTCAACAGGACGGTCGGCAGCTGTTCGGCGTAGCGCTCCGCGATCGCCCGCGAGCCATCCCGGGACTGGTTGTCCACGAGAATGACCTCCAGGGCGAGGTCACCGACCTGTGTCCGGAGCGAATCGAGCAGGCCCGCGAAGTGTGCCGCTACGTTCCGGTACGGGACGATCAGGCTGATCTCCGGATCGCGCGTGCCGAGCGTCATGCGCCCCTCGCAGCACCGACGACGCTGTGCGCGTCGCAGATTCGTCTTTCCATGGGTGACAATATGTCCCTGAGCTCGGCGCTTGTCTCCGCCGGTGGAGCGCAGTGATCGGGATGCCAGTTGACCGTGGCCATCGTCGGCGTTGCCGATCCATCGAGGGCAGCCGCGCCGGATTGCCACATATTCCTGGCTGTGTTCCGAAACTGCGTTGGTCTGTCCCGGTGCCATGACGAGTCGACATGCCCGTCGCACGGCCTGGTGGAACGCAAACCGCCCGCGTCGATCTCGACGCGGGCGGTTTGATTGCTGACTCTGAACCCGTCGTGCTATGACGCGGCGCGAAAGCTCGCAACTCGCTCGACCGTGACGTCTGCCCTCGTCTTTCCATCCGGGCGTGGCCCGATCACGATGTGTACATCCATGCCGAGCGCATTCAGGAATCGAACGAGTCGCTCCTGGCTGAAGCGCGCCAGCTTGCCACGGATCAGGTCAGACACGTCTGATGCCGCAATGGCCAGCGCGTCGGCGGTACGCTTCTGGTTCCATCCCCGCTCGCGCACGATGAGCGCAATCGCCCGGGCCATCTCCGCCTTGGCGACGCGTTCGGGGGCGTCAGGGAGCCCCATCGCCTCGAAGGGGTTGTCGCTCATGGGGTCGAACGTGATCACCTCAGGCGCGGGCTGGCGCTGTGGCACCGGGCGCTTTGCCCCGCGCTTCACAGCAGACTTGGTCACGCCCTTCGTCCGACGCTGGACCTTCTTCGGCGCTTCACGTGTCGCTGACATGTCTCCCCCGTTGATGCGTGTGTCCTACGGCTTCGCGCCGCGCCTGGTCTTCCGCGGCGACGAGGCATCGGCTGCCCTCGCCTCTTGCTCCGCTCGAGCCTTGGCCGCGGCCGTCTCGGCGAGATACAGTGCCTTGTTGAGCGCGTAATCCTGCTTCGCCGCCTGGTATCGCGCCTTCACCCGGTCGATGCCTGGCCGAGGTGTCGCGATGCCGCTTGTCGACTTCTTCTGGAACGCGTCGAGCAGATACACCACCCCATCGAACGCAATGACAAACGCCGCTCGGTAGGTCTCACCATCATCATCCTCGATCAGCTTCAGCACGTCCCGCGCACTCCTGCGCCGA
Organism: Gemmatimonadaceae bacterium; assembly: GCA_031409715.1. GTDB lineage: Bacteria > Gemmatimonadota > Gemmatimonadetes > Gemmatimonadales > Gemmatimonadaceae > JACMLX01. The sequence goes on from JANNXU010000086.1 coordinate 18,337, forward strand.
ACGGCCGTGCGTTGGGCACGACATCGCCGTATTGCGCGTCCATCAGTGCCTGCCCGAACAGATACTGCACGTCCTCGGGCATCGCCCGCATCGCTGCCGCCACGCCCGCGACGAACTTCAGTGGCTTCCGGTACCGCACACCGTCTTCCGCCATCCTCACCCCGAGTGTAGCAGTTTTGCTATGTTCGCGCAACCCCCGGGCAATCGGAGGTGCGGTGCCCACCAAACGCCCGTCTCTCTGGACCACGCGACACTAGCGCGTCGGGCGTCGCCCAGCGATCAGTTCGTCAGCGCGCGCGGCTACGCGGCGCAGAGCATGGCCCCGCAGTGCGGGCAGCACCGGTCCGGCGTCAGCTCCGCGGAGTTGTCCACCAGCACCGCCCGTGCCTTGACCGCCGCGAGCCGCTGGACGCGCGCACTCCGGCACCGCGGGCAGACGTACCCCCCCTGTGTCAGGATAGTTGTCGCATCACCGCTCGGGTGAAGTCGGGGACGAGCAGGCTCATGATGGGGGCATACGAGGCGTTGGCCATGTCAGGCGCCTGCGCCAGCACCATCGGCATCTGCCGGGCGTACCGCTCCGCAATCGCGCCCGAGCCATCGCTCGATCCGTTGTCCACCATGATCACTTCGAACGCGACATCGTCGGCCTGCCGCCGGATCGAGTCCAGCAACCCGTCCAGGTGCTGCTGCGCGTTCCGGTAGGGCACGATGACACTCACCTCCGGCTCACCCTCGCGTGCACTCATGCCGCGTGCGCCCGGACGGGGGTTGCCGGTCCGGTCGCCATGTCCGCATATCGGCCCCGCGTTGGCACCGCCGATACTCCGTTCCAGCCAGGCATGGTGCGTCCCGTGTGGCGGTGCGAGTGCGGCGCGATGTTACTGTTCTGCGCCCAGTGAGTTCTGGAACGACGCACCGCGCATGGGCCGTGTGCGTCGACCGAGGAGTGGACCTGACGACGGAGGAATATTGCGGGAATGCACCCTTCGTGTCTGCTCCCGGGCATCGAACCCCTCGGCCATGGCCGAGTGACGTCTCGCGACACAGGCACGCTGGATCGGCGGTTGGCCGGATCCGATCGCGACGAGGGCCGCCGGGCGTCCCAGATACGGCAGGTGAGTCCGGCGCGCGCGCGGGCGGGCACAGCCGTGCCTGCCTGTTCCGACATCCGTTTGCCGTGATGCCATGGCGATGACGCAGCCCTCCGCTGAACTGCCGGCAGTCAGTGCACGACCGTGGGTGGCCACGGGACGATTCGTGCGCGCACTGCTCGCCAGTCGATCGCATGCGACACGGGTGCTCGCGCTGACGATGCTGCTCGCACTCACGGAGTGGATCGGGCTCTTCATGCTCGTGCCGATGCTCGCCGTGGTGGGCCTGAGCGATACGAGCGGGCCCGCCGGACGCATGGTCTCCTCGGCGACAGGCGCGCTGGCAGCGCTGGGTATCCGCATCACGCTGCCCGCGATGCTGCTGCTCTTCGTCGCGCTGGTTGCGGTGCGCGCAGTGGTGCAGCGTCTCGAGACCGGCGCGACGAGCGCGCTGGAGAACCATTTCGTGCTGTCGCTGCGCATGCGGTGCTACACCGCGATGATGCGTGCGCGCTGGTCGTTCATTGCCGGTGAGCGTGGCTCCGACTTTGCCCACGTACTCACGCTGGAGACGACACGTGTCGGCAGTGCCGCGTATCAGGTGCTCCGGCTCCTCGTGCACGTCGTACTGACCGGCGTCTACCTGCTGCTCGCCGTCCGCCTGTCCATTCCGATGACGCTGCTGGCCGGTGCCACGGGCATCGTGCTGCTGGTGTCGCTCCGCCGCCGCAACACCGAGGCACTCGCGGCAGGCGATCACGTCAGCACGGCCGGCGCCGAACTGCATGCCGTCGTGCAGGAACACATCGACGGCCTGAAGACCGCCCGGTGTTACGGCGCCGAGGATCGCAATGCCGTCGCGTTCGCGACACATGCGCACGACCTTGCGGCGGCATCCAACCGGGTCGAGGTCAACCAAGCCACCGCATCGGCGCTGCTCTCCGTGGGTTCCGCTGCGCTGCTGGGCGCCTTCGTGTATGTCGCGGTTGCGCTCGTGGCGCTGCCGACGACGGCCGTGCTGCTGCTGCTGCTGATTTTCTCGCGCATCATTCCGCGGATTGCCGACGCGCAGAACAGCCTGCAGCAGTTTCTCGTCGCACTGCCCGCGTACAACCGTGTGATCGGGCTGATCGAGACGAGTGAGGCGGCTGGCGACGTGCACACGCCCGCCGCGCTCGCGTCGCACGCCGCGTCACCGGCCATCAGGGTCAGCGACGTGTCGCTGCGCTATCCCGGAGCGACGCAGCCAGCGCTGCGCGGGGTCAGCTTCGACGTGCCGAGCCACCAGTTCGTGGCGATCGTCGGGGCGTCGGGCGCTGGCAAGAGTACCATCGCCGACCTGCTCCTCGGCATCCTGACCCCGGACTCGGGCGCCGTGGAGATCGATGGACAGGTGCTCGGCCCCGCCATCCATCGTTCATGGCGAGAACGCATCGGCTTCGTCCCGCAGGACACCTTCCTGCTGCACGATACCGTCAGGGCCAACCTGCGCTGGGCCGTGCCCGATGCATCGGAGACCGACCTGCGCGATGCACTCGCGGCGGCGGCGGCGCTGGAGTTCGTCGAGCGGTTGCCACAGGGCCTCGACACAAAAATCGGTGACCGTGGCGTGCTCCTCTCCGGCGGTGAACGCCAGCGGCTCGCGCTGGCGCGTGCACTGCTGCGCAAGCCGGGCGTGCTGATTCTCGACGAAGCGACGAGTGCGCTCGACTCGGAGAATGAGCAACGCATCCAGGACGCCATCGCGCGGGTGCATGGGACCATCTCCATCGTGATGATCACGCACCGGCTGTCCGCGATCCGCGACGCCGACCGCATCGTCGTCCTCGATGGCGGGCAGGTCGTGCAGTCCGGGTCGTGGAGCGAGCTGCAGGCCGAGAAGGGGGGCCGGTTCTGGAGCCTGTGTCTGGCGCAGCGCATCGTGGATCCGCAGGAGCCGGCGTGGTAGTGGCGAGTGATCGTGCCGCGCCCAAGCGACGGGTCACGATCTGCCCTCGCCGCCAGCCTGCAGGTGCCGCTGCGCCCCGTGTTCCTCACCGTCGAGCCCCGGCTCGCCCTGCCGGCCTTCGGCCGCCTCGGAACGCGGCCCACCGCCGCCATGTGCTCGCACCACCTCGTCGGGCAACCCATCATGTCCCGCCGCACCCGATCGGAACGCCGCGTGTTCGGCGAAGTCGTCGCCCGCCGGAGACCGGTCAGCTGAGCACACCCCCTCCACCCAGCCCACCCAACCCTTCCCACTTCTGCGCATTCAATCTTCTGCGTGAACAGAGTTAGCGTCATGTGCTGGCAACACCCGGCGGCAACGTCTCCATCAAGAAGCTGCACGACGCCCTCAGGTCCCAGGGCATCGCCGTGGGCAAGGACACGGTCTATGCGGACATCGGATATCTCGAGGATGCGTTCCCGATTCGGCGCGTGGAGATGCACAGTGCGTCTGAGCGGCAACGCATGTCGAATCCGGAGAAGATCTATCCGGTCGATACCGGGCTGATCGCGATCTACGAGCGGGCAGGGCGGACACATCACGGTCGGGCGCTCGAGACCGCCACGCTCCTCGAGCTCGAACGGCGCGGGTACACCGCGAGTTGGCTCCGCACCAGCGAAGGATGGGAGGTCGACTTCCTCGCGGAACGCGTCGGAATGACGCCGCTCCTGATTCAGGTGTGTCTCGATACGAGCCAGGGCGAGACGTGGGCGCGTGAGGTGCGTGCCCTCGAATCCGCCGCGTCGATGCACCCCGACGCGGACGCGGTGCTGGTCACCCTCGATCCGTCGCCCCCTCGCTCGCTCCCCGGTCGACTGCAATGGCAGCCTGCTGCACAGTGGCTGTTCGAACCGGCGTGACCTGACGCGACGTCGATCCGCTGCGTGAACGGAGGTGCCGATGCACGCGACCCACAGCGGTGCGACGCCACCGCTTCAGCTCCACCTCGAGCTCCGCCATCATTGAGGATGGCATCGGCATTCGTGTGATGCGGGGATCGTCAACTCTGTTCACACGAAGGACTGGAGGAACGAAGGAAGGGGACGCGGACGAACGCGTGACGCCGACGCGCGTGTATCCGTTGGAGAGGTGCGGAAGCAGCGCGGCAGGCACAGCTGAGAGGCTCACGAACGATTTCGGTCCGACCTGCACTGAGGTGCGCCGCCGAGTGTCGTCTGGTGCGCTACCGTAGCGTCACGAGCGCTCTTCCAGCGAAACCACGCCGCCACGTTGACAAGTGACGCGCGTCACCGTACACTCCCGTGCGACCCATGATTCAGAATTTCAGGCACAAGGGTCTGAAACTGCTGTACGAGACGGGGAGCGGCAGACTGCTTCCCACGGCCGTCGTGGCGAAGCTCGAAGACGTGATCACTGTGCTCGACGTGACGACGTCGATGGCTGGGCTCGCGCTCCCCGGTTTGCACCCATTGAAAGGTCGGCGCAAGGGAGAGTGGGGCGTCACGATCACGGCGAACTGGCGGATCGTATTCACGCTCAGAGATGGCCACATCTGTGACGTCGGATACGAAGACTATCACTGACGGGAGACGACACATGGCGATGAAGAACCCGAGCCACCCGGGCCGCGTGGTGCGATCGATGTGTCTGGAGCCCTACGGCCTCACGGTCACGGCGGCCGCCGAGGGGCTAGGCGTGTCGCGTCAGGCGTTGAACAACCTGGTCAACCTGAAAGCGGCGATGAGTGCTGACATGGCGATCCGGCTTGAAAAAGGCTTCGGCATCAAGGCGGAGGTCTGGCTGTCCATGCAGCTCGCGTACGACCTCGCCCAGGCCTACAGGAATGCCCGCGCGATTCATGTGAAGCCCTTCACGGCCGCGGCGTAGCGACCGACCGCACGGAGGCGAACTACCGCTTCAGCTCCACCTCGAGCTCCGCCACCTCACGGTACGCCCCCACCACCACCGGCGCCGCCGTGACGTGCGCCGTCGCCGCCGTCCGCAGCAGCTCGATCACCGCATCGCTGCCCCCCTCGCGGCAGAACACCTCGACCGCCACGTCGAACCGGTCCGTGCGCGCATCCCCTTCCTTGACGAAGATCACGCTCGCCACCACCGCCGGATTCTGCAGCGCCGCGCGCAGTGACGCCCGCGCCAGCTCCCGCTGCCCCGTCCGCGTCATCAGGAACGCCACCACCTTCTCCTCGCTGCGCACGCCCGAGCTGAGATCGAACCCGACCGGCTCGGCCAGCCGGAACGCTCCAGCCTGCAGGACCCCGATCGGCCCCAGCCCGCCACTGCCGCGCACGCCATGCGGGAAGGCGCGCTCGAAGCGGCCTTCGTCCCACAGGTTCCGCGACACGTAGTCGAACGCCGCGCCTTCCTCGCGTTCGCCATTCTCGGACAGGACGATGCGCGTGATCCCGCGCGACAGGAACGCCGTCGCAAACGGTTCCCACGCCTGCAGGAACTCGTCCTGCGGGAGCGAGGTGGTAAAGCAGACGAACTGCACCAGCGAAGTCATTACAGCTCCACGTTCATTCGGTGTGACTCAGGCAACGTCAACTCTTTTCGGGGGAGACAACGGAGGGACGGAGGTGGCGAGGGGTCTGCCCTGTTCAGGCGGCGTCAACTCTTTTCACGCGGAGGGGCGGAGCAGCAGAGTGGCTGGTGCGTACGAGGGGCAGCACACAGTGGACCTGAGCATCATACACTGCTTTTTTGTGGGTGTGCGGCTCGGCTTGTCAGCGATGCTCGCCGGTGGCGCACATCGCCACCCCTCACCCCCAAAAGCCATCTTCCACGCGCCGCGTCAGACCACTGCACATGGTCCCTCACGCCGGCCCCACACCGACCCCTCTGCTGCTCCGCCCCTCTGCATGAACGGAGTTGACGATCCCGACCCGCCACCGACCCCTCGCCACCTCCGTCTCTCCGTTGTCTCCCCCGAACAGAGTTGACGATGCCAGCAAAGGAGAGATGTAAGAGGCATCCCGCCACCTCGACTACTTGAACGCCGAGAGCCCCGTGATCGCGTTCCCGATGATCAGCGAATGCACGTCATGCGTCCCCTCGTACGTGTAGACGCTCTCGAGGTTCGCCATGTGCCGCATGCTGTGATACTCGGCCAGGATGCCGTTGCCGCCGAGCAGCCGGCGCGCCTCGCGGGCGATGTCGGTGGCGACGTTGACGTTGTTGCGCTTGGCGACGGAGACCTGGTTGGAGTTGAACGTGCCCAAGTCCTTCATACGGCCCAGGTGCAGTGAGAGCAGCTGGCCCTTGATGATCTCGGTGATCATGTTCGCGAGGCGCACCTGCTGGATCTGGAACGCGCCGATCGGCTTGTCGAACATCATGCGCGTCTTGGAGTAGCTGAGCGCCTCCTCGTAACACGCCATCGCCGCACCCATCGCGCCCCACGAGATGCCGTAGCGCGCCTGTGTCAGGCAGCTCAGCGGGCCGCGCAGCCCCTGCACCTCGGGGAGCATCGCGTCGGCCGGGACGTGCACGTCCACCAGCACCAGCTCGCTCGTGTCGCTGGCCCGCAGCGAGAGCTTGCCCTTCTGGTCCTTGGCCGTGAAGCCCGGCGTGTTGGTGGGCACGATGAAGCCGCGCACCGACTTGCCGGTCTCGTCGCCGTCCACCGTCTTGGCCCAGATGATCGAGACGTGCGCCTGCGAGCCGTTGGTGATCCACATCTTGGCGCCGTTGATGATCCACGAGCCATCGGCCTGCTGCCGCGCGCGGGTGGTCATCGCACCGGGATTGGAGCCGGCGTCGGGTTCGGTCAGGCCGAAACATCCGATCACCTCGCCCTTCGCCATCTTCGGCAGGTACGCCATCTTCTGCGCCTCGCTGCCGAAGGCGAAGATGGGGTACATGACGAGGGCGCCCTGCACGCTGGCAAAGCTGCGGATGCCGCTGTCGCCGCGCTCGAGTTCCTGCATGATCAGCCCGTACGCCACGCTGCTCAGCCCCGCGCACCCATACTCCTCCGGGAGGTTCGCGCCGAACATGCCCAGCTCGGCCATCTCCGGGATGAGCTCCTTCGGAAACCGGCCCTGCACGTAGCAGTCGCCGATGATCGGCAGGATGCGCTCGTCCACGAAGCGGCGCACGGAATCGCGGATCGCCCGCTCCTCCTCCGTCAGCGCGGCATCGATGTTGAACAGGTCATCCTCACGCGGCGTGAGGTGCCCGGACGGGAGCAGGGAGGTCTCGGAATCGATATGGATGGCCATCGCAGGTCTCCGCCAGAAAGTCTCGTTCGGGTGCGCCGGACGGGCGCGCAGCTGATCCTGAAGGGTAACTACAGACGACTGCGGGTTGAACGAGGCACCGGGCTCGGCTGTTCCTCTGCGGCCTCTGCGGCCGCGGCGGCGGAACGGCTGAACAGTGTCAGCTGAACAGCTTCAACTGAACAGCATCAACGCGAAGGCGCCAAGGGACTGAAAGGCGCAGAGGGGTCCGGCGCTGGTCCGGAGATTGGTGTGGCTCTGGTATGATTCTTTGTTGACAGCAACATCAACGGAAGATTTGCACCGGCACGTGCAGTTCATCCGCGCTGTTCCAACAGCATCCAGCTTCCGAGCTCGGCGGAAGTGTGTGTCGCGAGCAGACCCCTCTGCGCCTTTCAGTCCCTTCGCACCTGTGCGTTGATGCTGTTTCCGTTCGCAGGTCACGAACGCAGTCAGCGCAGGATCATGCGTGTCGCAGCCGGTTCGATGTCAACGTCCCGGCACTTGGCCCGGAATCCGGCCCCATGATCCACTGGCCGGCCGGTTTCATCCTGCCACTGGTGCACCATCTCGTGCAGGAGTGTGTGCGTCGCCTCGGGCCAGCCGTCGCGGCGGATGTGACGGCGGGAGATGACGATTTCGCCGGGGCCTCCGCCCGTGTGTGAGCGCGGCGTGTAGTGGCCGAGCCGGCGCGCGAGACGGCGGGAGACCTGGATCTCGAGCGGTGTCAGCGTGCCGCCGAAGTGGCGGCGGTTGAGCTGGTCGTGCAGCATCGTGAGCTGGGCCGCCAGCGGTTCGTCGTCGACGTGCTGCGTGGCGGGGCGGCGGGTGGGCGCGCGGATCGGGACCGGGAAGGCGACGATCACATCGCGCGCCGCGCGTCGCTTCGCCGTGGTGCGCGTGGTGGCGAAGAGTGCGATCGCCTCGAGCACATCACGCGGTGCGTCCGTGAACGCCTCGTGCACGCGCAGCACGCCACCGTTGAGGCTCACCATCGTGCGGCGGTTCCGCGTGAAGCGCAGCGAATGCACGCCGCGCAGACCGAGGGCGTGCAGCATCGCGAGGAAGCCCACCGGGTCGCGGACGAGGCGCGTGGCGGTGCCCTTCGGCGGCGCGGAGGTGATCGGGACCAGAGGTGTGATGGGCGCGATCGGGGTGATGGGCACCACCGGCGCGACCGGCGTGGGCGGGTCGGCTGGAAGACGACGCGGCGGCAGCATCGGCTCGGCGATGGCGCGCCCGGGCGGAGCCGGCGGCTGCGGCTCGAACAATCCCAGTTGGACAGGATCCGACGACGACTTCCGCCTCAACCACGAGATCACCGCCGGAACACCTTCACCGGTCCGGGTCCGAAGCGGCGTGCCGAGGGCTCCCAGATCCAGGTCACGATGTGCAGCTCCTCGTCGGTGATGTCGATGCTGTTCACGCTGGACGGGCGCCCGCCGCGCGAGCGGCTGCTGATGGTGCCGGCCGTGGAGATCACCGTGCCTTTCTTCGTGTGCTCCACGAAGTGGATCGCCTCCTGATGGTCGTGCCCGCACAGCACCAGGTCCACATGCATGTCGGCAAAGGCACCGAGCACCTTTCTGGTGTGCTTGAGGCCGTGGCGCTGGCTCAGCTCACCGCGCACCGGGTTGTGGTGCATGACGACGACTTTCGCCGCGCCCGCCGGTGCGGCATCGAGGCGCGTGCGCAACTGCTCGAGCTGCGCGCGTGTCACGTCGCCCATCACGCTCAGGTCGCGCATGTTCCAGGTGAGCGTGCGGCGCGTGATCCCGTGACTCGTGTTCACGCCCACCAGTCGTGCGCCGGGCACGTCCAGCACCGGCTCGATGTCGGCGTTGATGAACGTGCGGAAGTCCTCGTACAGCGACGCCGGGTCACCGATGCCCATTGGCGCATTCCACCAGCGGACGTCGTGGTTGCCGGGCACGACGATCGTCTCGCTCACCTTCTGCGCGTCACGCAGGAAGACCGCCGCCCGCTGAAACTCACCGGCACGGGCGCGCTGGCTCACGTCACCGCTCACCGCCACCACGTCGAACTGCTCGTCCTGGATGAGCTGCTCGATCGCGTCGATCTGCAGCGGCACGGCCGGGCGGCCGAAGTGCAGGTCGGAGACGTGCAGGATACGGGTCACGCGGAACAGCCTCTCAGAGCCGGGCGATGATGGCGTCGGCGAACTGCGACGTGCTGGCGGTGCCGCCGAGGTCGCGCGTCAGCACCTGCTTCTCGTCGATCACGGCGTGCAGCGCGGTGCGGATCCGTTCGGCGCGCGTGGTGTCACCGAGATGATCGAGCATGAGGCATGCCGCGAGGATCAGGGCGCCCGGATTGGCGATCCCCTTGCCCGCGATGTCCGGCGCCGTGCCGTGCACCGCCTCGAAGATCGCGCAAGTCGGCCCGATGTTCGCACCCGGCGCGAGACCGAGTCCACCCACCAGCCCGGAGACCAGGTCGGAAAGGATGTCACCGAAGAGGTTCGTGGTGACGATCACGTCGAAGTTCTCCGGCTTGAGCACCAGCTGCATCGCCATCGCGTCGATGATGCGATCCTCGAACTGCACGCGACCCGCGTACTCCTTGGCGATCTCGCGACCGACGTCGAGGAAGAGGCCCTGCGTGAACTTGAGGATGTTCGCCTTGTGCACCAGCGTCACCTTCTTGCGGCCATGCTTCACCGCGTACTCGAAGGCGTAACGGATGGCGCGATCCGAGCCGTAGCGCGTGATCAGTGCCACACTCTCCGCCGCCGCCTTGGGATCGTCACCGATGCGGATGTAATGCTCGGCACCGTAGTAGAGGCCTTCGAGGTTCTCGCGGATGATGACGATGTCCACCTTCTCGAAGCGGCCGCCGTGCAGGATCACGTGTGCGGGGCGGACGTTGGCGTAGAGGTCGAAGGTCTTGCGCATGGCGACGTTGACGCTGCGGTATCCCTCTCCGACGGGCGTCTCGAGCGGTCCCTTGAGCGCGACGCGATTCCGCTTGATGGAGTCGAGCGTCGCTTCGGGGATGGGGTCGTTGTAGCGCGCGGCGGCGGAGGCGCCGGCCATCTGGCGATCCCACGTCAGCTCGGCGCCGACGGCCTCGAGCACGCGGATGGTGGCCTCGGTGATGTCGGGGCCGATGCCGTCGCCGGGGATGAGGGTGACTGTCGTCGTCATGATGACCTGAAAGAAAGCGGGGAGGAGAAGTCACGGAACGCGCGGGGCGTGGTGCGCGTCTCGGCAGTGTGTGCAACATACAGGTTGCGATGAGGGCGACGCGTTGGGCCACCGATGACGGGGTCGATCAGGGGGTCCGATCAGGGGGTCAGAGTCCTTGATGCATCCGTCCATCAAGGGGTCAGAGTCCTTGCTCTCGTCCGGTGTGGCGTCCGTACATCAAGGGGTCAGAGTCCTTGTGGCGCCGGCCCATCAAGGACTCTGACCCTTTGATCCATCAAGGACTCTGACCCCTTGATCGATCCGACCCCTCGATCGGCCCCTACGGCACCACCACCATGTCCGAAAAGCGCGCCGCCGCCGACTGCAACGCCGCGCGCTCATCCGCGGCCGGCGCACCGGTCACATCCGGGAACGACACCACCCGCGCCAGCCGCCCGTCGATCAGCGCCAGCCGCAGCGTCGCCTGCATGGCACCGCCGGCGGTGATCGCCACGCGCGCCTCGATCGGCAGCAGCACCATGCGAGCCTCGGGCACCAGCGCGATGATCGCGCGGAGCTGCGAGCCGAGTGGTTCGCGCAGCTCCACGTCGTTCGGGCGGCGGCCGGGCGCGAGGCCGACGATGGAGAGGGCGCGCGGATCGGTGCGGTTCATCACCTCGCGCTGGGCCACCCGTGACGTGTTCGGCGGCAGCGACCAGAGGCTCTCCAGGCCGCGGTCGCGGAGCACCGCCGTCAGCACGCTGTCAGCCAGGGCGGCGCGGAGGCGGCCCGCGGCGCCGGCGGCGGCGATCCAGCCCGAGTCGCCCACGGCGTACCGCTGCAGCGGGAAGACGACGACCACCCGCGAGGCGTAGGCGCCGAAGACCGGCTGCGGCCTGGGAGCGGCCGCGGGCGCGGTCGGCGGCGGGGCGGCGGGCACCGGCGGCGATGCGACCACCGCGACGCTGGCGGGAGTCGGCGCGGTGACCGGCGCCGGACGACCGCTGCACGCGGCGAGGCCCAGCACCGCGGTCACCAGCGCGAGGGGAGCGCGGCGACGTGCGTGAAGGAACAGTGACATGCCCGCAAGCTAGTCGCGCTGGCTCGGGCGATTGCCGGGCTGTCGGGTTGGCGGGTTGACGGACCGTCGGGTTGGCGGACCGTCGGGTTGACAGACCGTCGGGTTAGCGGGTTGACGGGTTGACGGGTTGACGGGTTGACGGGTTGACGGGTTGGCGGGTTGACGGGTTGACGGGTTGACGGGTTGGCGTGTTGACGGACCGACGGGCCGGCGCACTCGGCACCGGCGGCGGCGCACCGGACCGAGCCACGCCTTGCCCGGGTGCATCACCCGCGGGTACCGTCACGGCGCTTCGCAGATGCCGGCTCCCCGCTTCCCGTCTCATGCGCTCTCTTCGCACCATCGTCATCTGGGGTCTGATCGCGCTCGTCGGCGCCGGCGCCCTCGCCCGCGTCGCGCTGTCGCAGGGCGAGACCATCAACGCCGCCTGGCTGCTGACGGCGGCCGTCTGCACATACCTCGTCGGCTACCGCTTCTACGCGCGCTTCATCGCCACCAGCATCTTCGCCCTCGATGGCGACCGCGCCACGCCGGCGCTGCGCAAGGCCGACGGACATGACTACGTGCCCACCAACAAGTGGGTGGTGTTCGGCCATCACTTCGCGGCGATCGCCGGTCCTGGGCCGCTGGTGGGGCCGACGCTGGCGGCGCAGTTCGGCTACCTGCCCGGCGCGCTCTGGATCGTGATCGGAGTGGTGCTGGGCGGCGCGGTGCAGGACTTCGTGATCCTCTGCGCCTCGGTGCGGCGCGACGGGCGCTCGCTTGGGCAGATGGCGAAGGACGAGATCGGGCCGGTGGCCGGCATCACCGCGCTGGTGGCGGTGCTGGGAATCATGATCGTGCTGATCTCGGTGCTGGCGCTGGTGGTGGTGAACGCGCTCAAGTCCAGTCCGTGGGGCACCGTGACGATCTCGCTCACGATCCCGATCGCGATGTTCATGGGGCTCTACCTGCGCTACCTGCGCCCCGACAAGGTGCTGGAGGCGAGCGCGATCGGGCTGGTGCTGCTGGCCGGCGCGCTCTGGGCGGGCCAGTGGGTGGCGGAGAACCCCGCGCTGGCGCCGGCCTTCACGCTCAGCGGCCCCACGCTGGCGCTGCTGATCATGGCCTACGGCTTCGCGGCCAGCGTGCTGCCGGTCTGGCTGCTGCTCGCCCCGCGCGATTACCTGAGCGCCTTCGTCAAGATCGGCGTGGTGGTGGCGCTGGCGGTGGGCATCCTGCTGGTGATGCCGCCGCTGGCGATGCCGGCGGTGGCGCAGTTCGTGGACGGAACGGGGCCGGTGTTCAGCGGGAAGGTCTTCCCGTTCGTCTTCATCACCATCGCCTGCGGGGCGATCAGCGGCTTCCACGCCCTGATCGCCAGCGGCACCACGCCCAAGCTGCTCTCCCGCGAACCCGATGCGAAGCTGGTCGGCTACGGCGCGATGCTGACCGAGTCACTGGTGGCGATCATGGCGCTGGTGGCGGCCTGCGTCCTCACGCCAGGCGTCTATTTCGCCATCAACGCCCCCGTCGCGGCCCTCGGGACCACGGCCGAGAGCGCGGCGCTGGCGGTGCAACAGTGGGGGTTCGTGCTGCAGCCGGGGGAGATGGATGCGCTGGCGAAGAGCGTGGGTGAATCGTCGCTGTTGAGCCGCACCGGCGGCGCCCCGTCACTGGCCGTCGGCATGGCGCACCTGTTCGACCGCGCCCTGGGCGGTGGCGGGATGGCGCTCTGGTATCACTTCGCGATCATGTTCGAGGCGCTCTTCATCCTCACCACCCTCGACGCCGGCACGCGCGTGGGGCGGTTCATGCTGCAGGACCTCGGCGGCCAGGTCTGGCCCCGATTCCGCGACGTCACCTGGCAACCGGCGGTCTGGATGGCGAGTGCGATCTTCGTCACCTGCTGGGGCTTCTTCCTCTATTCGGGCGTGACCGATCCGCTGGGCGGGATCAACTCGCTCTGGCCGCTGTTCGGCATCGCCAACCAGCTGCTGGCCACGGTCGCGCTCTGCGTCGGGACGACGGTGATCATCCGCATGGGCAAGGCGCGCCACGCCTGGGTGACGCTGCTGCCGCTCTGCTGGCTGCTGGTGGTGGTGTTCACCGCTGGCTGGCAGAAGCTGTTCAGCGCCGACCCGCGCATCGGCTTCCTCGCCCACGCCACGAAGTTCAGCGCGCTGCACGCCGCCGGTACGCTGCCCAAGGGAGTGCCGTCGCTGGACGCGATGCCGCGGATGATCTTCAACGACCGGCTGGACGCGGCGGTGGCGGCGTTCTTCCTGGTCTCGGTGCTCGTGATCGTGTTCGAGTCGGTGCGGATGTGGGTCCGCGTGGTCCGCGGCCAGGTGGCACCGGGCAGCAGCGAGGTACCGGCGCAGTCAGTCACCCTCTTCGCGGCGGATTGATGCCAACGCTGACGAAATCGATCGGGGCCTTGATCGCGGTGCTGCGAACCGTGATCGGTGTGCCTGACTACGACCGGTACCTGCGGCACATGCGGGCGCGGCATCCTGAGTCTGCGGTGCTGAGCCGGGCCGACTTCTCGCGCGAGCGGCTGGAGGCCCGGTACAGCAGGCCTGGTTCGCGCTGCTGCTGAGGCTGTCCTCTCCGTTTGCGTGAACGGCAACTGAACAGCATATCGCAGAACTGAACAGCCGCAGAACTGCAACAGCCGCAGAACGGCGGTGCCCTCCGCCGCGGTCCGTGGCGTTCGGGGCATCGGACTGATGGGGGAACTGCGTGCGCGGGGCGGCGTGGAGCGACCGTGAGCGACAGCGGACTGCTGGGGGATTCGTGCCCGGGGCAGCGTGGAGCGACGGCGAGCGACAGCCGACTGCTGGGGAACTGCGTGCGCGGGGCACCGTAGAGCGACAGCCGACCGCTGGGGAACTGCGTGCGCGGGGCACCGTGGGGCGACGGCGAATGACCGGCCGATTGCTACACGGAATTCGTGTGCCGGGCGCGCTGACTGCGCGCCCCAGAGGCAGCGGGCACCCGCCCGAGCGCCCACGGCAACAGTGATACCCCAACGCTGCCAGAGCACCCGAGCATGCGCACGCAGTTCCCAAAGCCCATCCTTGGCCAGGGAGGTGTTGACGGCCGCGTCGCGCACCGACAGCCCTGACGCTGTTCTGCGGCTGTGCAGTTCTGCGGCTGAGCAGTTCTGCGATATGCTGTGCAGTTGATCTTCCCCCGACCAGGCTCTGCAGTTGCTCTTCCACCGACCGACTGAGAAGAAGCAAGCATCCGTCGCCAAAAGCTCGCTTTAAGAGCGCTCTTGCCAGCAGCGGAAAGCATCGGTTGACGCGGTTGGCGAGCATGACACGCCAATCCCACGCCCCGTGACGCCCATCGGCAGCCGGTCGCATATGGCGGACCGAACCAGACTTCGACCCCGGCCATTGCGAAATGGTTCCACCGTCCGTAAAAACCTAGGTTGAACCCGGGGTTCAGCCGGCCGAGGCAGGTCTGGTGCACAAGCGTTACCCACCCAGTAGGCGGAGGTCTTGATGCGGCGTGTCGCGTGGGTAGGACGTATGCTGTCGGTCGCTGGTCTGATGGGAGGACTCGCGTTGTCGGCGAACTCCCTGCAGGCGCAGGCGACAGCGGTCATCGAAGGCAAGGTGACGGATGGGGCGTCGTCGAGGGCGCTCGAAGCGGTGTCGGTCTTCATCGACAACACCCGACTTGGGGCGCTGACCAACGCGCAAGGGACGTATCGCATCATCGGCGTCCCGGTCACCGGCAACTCGACGGTGCTGGTGCGTGTTCGTGCCCTTGGCTACACCCCGGGATCGAAGTCGGTGACGCTGCAGGCAGGGCAGACGGCGCGTGCCGATTTCGCCCTCTCGACCTCGGCGATCCAGCTCAACCAGGTGGTCGTGACCGGCTCGGGCCAGAAGACCGAGACCAAGCGCCTCGGCAATACCGTGGCCGTCATCCAGCCGCCCGCCAACGCGCCGATCAACGACATCTCCAACCTGCTGACCGCGCGTGAGCCCGGCCTGGTGGGTGTCATCGGCGGCGGTCTCTCGGGCCAGGGCGCCCAGATCCGCATCCGCGGCAACTCCTCGCTGTCGCAGTCCAACGAGCCGATCATCTTCATCGACGGCGTGCGCATGAACAACGGTGCCGGCTTTCAGGGCCCCAACGGCAACGGCGGCGCGCCCAACCGGCTCGATGACATCGACCCGAACACCATCGAGCGCGTGGAAGTCCTGAAGGGTGCCGCAGCGGCAACGCTGTACGGCACCGAGGCCAGCAATGGCGTGATCCAGATCTTCACCAAGGTCGGCTCGCAGGGCGCGCCGAGGTGGTCGTTCAACGCGCAGCAGGACGCGATCACCTTCCCCGACCGCGTCGCACCGAACTCCGGCTTCGCCCGCACACAGCCCCAGGCCGATTCGCTGTCGCTGTTCTACGGTCGGACGATCACCCCGTTCGTGCCGTTCACGACCAAGGTCTTTCAGGATAACCTGACTGAAACCGGAACTGCGACATCACTGGGTGGCTCGGTGACCGGTGGCGGATCGTCAGTCACCTATTTCGCCAGCGGCCGACTATATCGTGAAGACGGCCCGTTTGGCGGCAAGCAGCTCGGCGCCACATCGACCGATGAAGTTCGTCGAATTCAGACCTCGGCGAACCTCACCATGATTCCATTCAAGAACTTCCGGCTCCGTTTCAACAACAACTTTTACAACATCCTTAACAAGTCGCCCGAAACCAACAACAACATCTACGGCTCGAACTCGCTCGCGTACATGGCCCGTCCTGAAATCGCCAACTGCAATGCCTCGGCGCTGGCATCACCGGGCGTCTGCCGGAATGCCGCCGGGCTCGACGCCGGCAACCTGTTCGGCAACGCAGCGTTCATGACCGTCAGGGAGTCGCTGCGGCAGATCAACGAGGCCACTGCCTCACGGTATCTGGGCTCGCTCGACATGTCGTACAACCAGACGCCCAACCTGACCTACAGCGCAACGTTCGGATATGACTACACGGCGGGTCGCGACCTCGGGTTCAGCCCGTTCGGCTACAACGTCGATCGCTTCACGTCCAATTTCGCCAACGGACAGCGTCAGGTCTTCAACAACAACACGCGCGTTGCCACACTCGACGCCAAGATCGCCTACAATCGCAATTTCGGCGAGAGTTGGTCCATGGCGAACGTTGCGGGCCTCCAGGTCTTCAACACCGATTCGCGGACGACGGGTGCCAACTCGACGGACTTTCCGGGACAGGGCATTGAGGTGGTGGGCGCAGGCGCCCAGAACATCACCACCAGCGAAGCGCTGCTGACGACGATCAACGGTGGATACTTCGCTCAATCACAGGTCGGCTGGCACGACTGGCTGTTCACGACCATCGGTGGTCGCTACGACTTCTCGAGTGCCTTCGGCGCCAACGCACCCGGTGTCTTCTACCCGAAGGCGTCACTGTCGGTCGTTCCCTCGGATCGCAAGTCGTGGAATTCCACGCGGCTGTCCACGTTGCGCTTCCGCGCCGCGATCGGCCAGTCGGGACGCCAGCCGGGTGCATTCGACAAGTTCACGACGTTCTCGCCGCTCGTCACGGAGCGTGGACCCGGCCTCGCGCCACAGAACCTCGGCTCAGAAGACCTGAAGCCTGAAATTTCCACCGAGATCGAGGCGGGTTTCGAAGCGGGAATGTTCGACAACCGACTCGCCGTCGAGTTCACGTACTGGGACCGCAAGGTGCGTGACGCGCTGGTGTCGCGGCAGTACCCGACGTCCGGTGGCTTCCGGAACACGCAGCTCACGAACATCGGTGAGATTGCGGCGAACGGACTCGAATTGAACCTGCGCGTGTTCCCCATCCGGTCCGCGACCACGTCGCTCGAGCTCTTTGCGAATGCGGCATACCTGAAGCAGACGCTGACCAGCCTCGGCGGTGCACCGCCGATCAAGGTTGGGTATTTCCGATACCGCGGTTTCCTCAAGCAGGGCGATCCACTCGGCTCGCTGTACGAGCCGTTGCTCGCCTCTGCCTGCCCGGCGGGTGGTCCCGCGACGACAAAGGCGGGCGTCGTCGCCTGCTACAACCCGGCGACGGAGCTGCCGATCAACTTCAATGGTCGCAGCACGTCGACGAATCTGCAGCCCGCGACCAAGGCGGAACTGCTGGCCTACTTCGCCACGCCACGCGACATCCAGAGCTCCTCGGTGCAGGGGGCGCTGCAGCCGCTGCTGGCGGATTATCAGGGCACCGGAATCCTGTTCGAGCAGCGCAATGGTGACGTCTTCCCGGACTGGACGGGTGCGCTGGGTGGGACGTTCCGGTTTGCCAAGAACTGGCGCGTGCAGACGCTGTTCGAGTATCGCACGGGCTTCCAGGTGCAGAACCTGACGGACGGCTTCCGCCTGTCGCAGCATCCGTCCATCGGCTCCAACCGCATCGAGTTCTCCAACATCCAGGCGATCATGCTGAATCCCGCCTCGACGCCCGAGCAGCGCGTGGCGGCCGCGACCGAGTACGTGACCAAGTACCGCCGCCTGCTGGAGCCCGGCCTGAATCAGGGCCAGGACGGCACGTTCATGCGGTGGCGCGAATTGGCACTGACGTACGACTTCAGCACTGCGCTGGCAGGACGGCTCGGCGCACGGACGCTCAGCGTCACCGCCGCCGGCCGTAACCTGCTGCTCTGGACCAAGTACCCAGGGGTGGATCCCGAGGTGAACGCGATCGACCGCTCCGCTTCGACGCTCGACCAGAACTTCCTGACCAGCACCGACGCCTTCGGCGTTCCGATTCCTCGCCGCTTTTCCTTCTCCGTCAACTTTGGATTCTAGGATCAGAAATCATGACAGAAACGAATCGCGACGGTCGCAAGAGCCGTCCAGGGCGGTTCCGACGGGTACGGCCCGTCGGTGTGATGCTGTGTGCCGTCAGTTTGCTCGCAGGGTGCGGGCTGTTCGATACGGACGTTCGAAACCTGAATGCCGCTGAGGAATCGTCCGTCGACAACGCCGCCTCGACGAAGCCGCTGGTCGACGGATTGAGCGGGTCCCTGCTCTACGCCGTCGGCCATGTCGTGGGTCTCGTCGGCGTTTCGTCCGACGAGCTCCAGTGGGCGGGATCGCGCGAATACTGGAACCTGCTCGACGGTGGTGACATCGGTGACCCCGTCAACGAGTACTCGAACGGTGCGTTTCCGTATGTCAGCACGGCTCGGTGGCAGTCGGACTACACCATCGCCAAACTCGAACGCTTCGACGCGACGACGCCATCGACGCTGCCGAACCGTCTCGACCTGGCGCGCGCGTACATCTACGCGGGAACGGCGTATCTGACGATCGGCGAGAACTACGAGGACTTCATCATTGGCTCCTCCCGCACGGAGGCGACAGCGTCGATCGGTGAGGCGAACATGCGCATCACGATCGATTCCGCGATCGCATACTTCACGAAGGCGGTGAACTTCACGACGACGACCGTGCCCAATGCGGAATTGCGTGGGGTGGCGTTGGGGCTGCGGGCACGCGCCAGGTTCAGCCGGGCCGTGTGGACGTCATTGCGTGCGCCGCGCGGTTTCCCTGCCAACCCACTCATCAACGATGACGGTGCGAATGCCGACGCAGCGGCGGCGTTGCTCCTGCAGACGCCATCGTTTCGGTATCGCCTCATCTCGACGACCCAGAACAACGGTGGCTACTACAGCACCGGAAGTGAAATCAACGTCCGTCTCGAACTCCGAGCGGGCGCTCCGTACGTCAACGGCACCGCCACGCGCGTGACGGCGGGCAGCGACGGCATCAAGCTGCTGGATCCGGCGACGGGTGTGAAGGACGCGACGCTCAGTGCTGCGATCGACGAGTGCTGCCGGCAAGCGGCCGGACAGTTGCTGGGCTTCACCCTCACCTCCGCGCGGGAGATGTACCTGATTCTCGCCGAGGCTGCGCTGGCAAGCGGGAACACGACCGAGTTCACCCGCCAGATCAACCTCGCACGGGCGATCAACGGCAAGGCGGCGTGGTCCGGAACGCCCTCGGCCAGGGACATGCTGATCCATGAGCGGAGGGTTGGTCTGTTCATGCAGGCGCGGCGGTTGAACGATCACTACCGGTTCAACCAGCCCGCCGACAAGTGGTTGTCGATCAACGCCGCCACCAAGCGGCCCTGCTTCTTCCCGATCAGCTTCGACGAGCGCACGCAGAACAAGCTCGCACCGCAGCCGGCGCAGGAACGGCCGACGGCCTGCAAGCCGTGATCGTCCAGGAGCCCCTGGGCTCCGTCAACGCCGGGCCGCGGAACATCGCGGCCCGGCGTTTGATCGCGCTGGCCCTGTGCATCACCACCACCGTGGTGCTGCCGGGATGCTACGCGTTCGTGCCCACCACGAACCTCTCGCTCGCCGCAACCACGCCGGTCACGGTGCGGCTCACGAGCGACGGCAGCAAGGCCCTCGGTGGCACGCTCGGCCAGGGTGTGGCCGAGGTCGAGGGTACGGTCATTCGCTCCACGCCCGATTCGCTGCAGGTGGCGGTCGAGCGGATGTACGCCGCGGGACGGCAGGCATTTTCCTCCAGCGGCACCACCGTCACGATGCCCCGCTCGGCCATCGACCAGGTGCAGGTCCGCACCTTCTCGAAGAAGCGCACGATCTGGACGGTGCTCGGCGCGATCGCGCTCGGGGCCGGTGCGGGCGCGACGGTCGGCGCCGGCGGCGGCAATGCACAACCACCGGGCGGCGGGACCACCCCACCCTGAGTCACGCACATGACGCCGCACGGCAGCACACGGACACTGCGAGGGCATCCCACCTGGATGCCCTTCGTCGTTTCAGATGGTCTGGGACAGTGTCAGGCGCGCACGGCCCTGGCGTCCAGCAGCGAGTCCGCCATGGTGCGCAGTTCCTCGTCGGTGGCGGCACGCTGCGCGAGCTTCACGGCCAGCAGCATCTCGCGCATCAGCAGCACGTCGCTGGCATCGTAGCCGTGCTGCGCCAGCCACCAGCGGACGTTGGAGAGCCCCGACATGGGCGTCACGTCCACCTGCGTCTCGGCGCCCACCAGGCCCGCCGGAACGGCCGAGCCGACGTGATCGGCGAGGGCGCGGTCGCTGGAGCGGAGCGCCTTCACCAGCGCCGTCGCGCGCGCGGCCGTGCCGGTGCGGAAGGCGTCGCGGCCCACCACCGGCGCGCCGAACGGAATCGCCACGCCGAAGGAGACGGCGGCGCTGTCGCAGTACTCGACCAGACCCGCCAGGGTGTGCGGCCAGTGCCCGCTGAGTCGCAGGTTCACGAGCAGCTGCTCCATGGCCACCGTGCCGCTGCGCTCACCCAGTCCGAGGGCGCTCGCGAGCACACGATCCACTCCCGAATCCACCGCGGCGAGCGCATTGGCCAGTGCCATGCCACGGTCGTTCTGTCCCTGCCACTCGATCCGCACCGGTCGGCCGCTGCGGAGCCGCACGAGCTGCGTCACGAAGCGCAGCAGCGAACGTGTGCCGTCAGGCGTGAGGTGGCCCGCGCTGTCACAGACTCGGATCGCGCTGACGCCCAGGTCGAGCATGTGGCGCACGAAGTCCGCGAGGTGCTCCGGCGGCGTGCGTGACGCATCCTCCAGCACGCCGGTCACCCGCACGCCGGCGCAGAGCGCGAAGCTCACCGAGCGCTCCGCGACCTCATGCGTCATGTCGAGCGTGATCCCCTCAGCCGCGAGTCGCACGGGAGAGATGGCGACCGCGATCGCAGCCTCGAGATCGAGTCCGCTGCGCTCACGCACATCGAGCACGTGCGCGATGTCCTTCACCGCCGCGCGCGCCGTGCACGAGGCGTCGATGGGCCATTGTGCGCGCACGAGTTCACGCGCGAGGTCGAGCGCATCGGCGAACTGCCGCGGCCCCGAGCCGGGATGCCCGAGCGCCGCCGATCGCACGCCGAGGCCGGGCATCAGCGAGAGGAGGCGGCGCTTGTCGCGCTGCCCCGGATCCACCACCGAGGGGCTCTGCGGCGCATCGCAGAGTGTCACGTCGGCGACGTCGATCACGCTGCGCCGTGGGCGCGGTGTGTTCCAGTCGTAGTGCAGCGACGTGGTCTCGTCCGGCAGCGTCATATGTGAGAAAATGTATATCGTCCCGGGCGCGGGTGCTTGGCCGACGGTGACGTGTCTGCTTGCTTGCGGCGATGTCACTGCGACTGGGACGCCTCCCCGACCCGTTCCGCCGCGCGAGCAGCGCGGTCCAGGCCGCGTGCACCCATCTGGCACTGGCAAACACGCGCACCCTCGCCTGGCAGCGCGACGTGACGCGCATCGCCGCGCCGACCGGTGACGAGGGTGCGCGCGCCGACTGGATGGCGGCCCAGTTCGCCACGATCGGGTGGGATCGCGTGCATCAGGATGCGACGGGCAACCTGATCGCGCGCCGTCGCCTGCGCGCCGATGACGGCGCCCCTGCCGTCTGGTGCTGCGCGCATCTGGACACGGTGTTCGACGATCCGCACCCGCTCGTGACGGACGACGGCGCACGCATGCACGGCCCCGGCATCGGTGACAACGGGCGCGGACTGGCGGCGCTGCTGGCGTTGGCACACGCCATCAGCGAGGCGGGCGTGGAGACGCCCCACGAGCTCGTGATGGCATGCACGGTCGGCGAGGAGGGGCTGGGCGACCTGCGCGGGATGCGGGCGCTGATGGCCGGCGCGCGGCCCGCGCCGCTGGCGGTGGTGGCGATCGATGGCGCAGGTGACGACCGGATCGTGAACGCGGCGCTGGGCAGCATCCGCTGGCGGATCACCTTCCGCGGCCCCGGGGGACATAGCTGGGCCGACTTCGGCACGCCCAATCCGGTGCACGCCGTCGGTGCACTGGTCGCGTCGCTGCAGGCGATCCTGCTCCCCCGCGAGCCGCGCACGACGCTCACGATCGCGCGCGTCGGTGGCGGCGACAGCATCAACAGTATCCCGCGCGACGCCTGGCTGGAGCTGGACCTGCGCAGCACCAGCGCCACCGTCCTCGCCGACCTCGCGCGCACGGTGGAGCAGTCGGTGCCGCGCATCGAGCGCACCGAGAACGCGCGACGCGCACCCCACACCGCACCGCTCACCGCCGACATCACGGTGCTCGGCAGCCGTCCCTGTGGCGCGCTCGACGCCGGGGCGCCGCTGGTGCGCCTCGCCATCGACGCCACCCGCACCATCGGCGCCACGCCGCGGCTCTCGACGGGGAGCACGGATGCGAGCATCCCGATCGCGCTCGGCATCCCGGCCATCGCGATCGGCGCCGGCGGCATCGGCGGCGGCACGCACACGCCGGCCGAGTGGTACGACGACACGCGCGGCGTCCTTGGGCTGCAGCGCGCGTTGCTGATCGTCACCGGGGCGGCGGGGCTCCGGTGAGCGCTACGCGGCTGGTCTGCGGTTGGGGGGCATCGTCAGCTCTGTTCACACGAAGAGTCTGCGAGGCTTCGGCATCGTCAACTCTTTTCACACACACACCGACACACGAAACAGAGGAACGAAGGACTAGGCACCGCCGATTTCCGCGTCGTCGCCGAGTGACATGGACCCCGTCACGCCGCTGACCGAGACGCGGTTGCCGAGCATGCTGTGGCTGATCGCACTGCTGACGATCCGGCACGCGTCGCCGATGACCGCGTCATGGATGGTGGAGCCGGTGACGGTGGTCCCCTTCCCGATCGACACGTTCGGCCCGATGGTCGAGTCGGTGCAGGTCACGCCGTCCTCGATGTAGACCGGTTCGATGATCGTCGCACCGCTGAAGCCCATGGGCGTGCGTGCGAGGCCGCGCGTCTCGAGCATCGCCTGGTTCGTCTCGAGCAGCGTGTCGAGCTTGCCGGCGTCGTACCAGCCGTCCACGTCCACCGCCCTGATCTTCGCGCCGTGGTCGATCATGTACTGGAACGCGTCGGTCAGGTAGTACTCACCCTTGTTGGCCGGCTGCGTGAGCACGTGGGCGATGCCCTCGGCCAGCAGCTGCCAGTTGCGGATGTAGTACAGGCCGATGTTGGCGCGCTTCGAGATGGGCGTGCTCGGCTTCTCGACGATCTTCGTCATGTAGCCGTCGGCATCGGTGACGACGACGCCGAAGCGCTGGTAGTCCTCGACCTCCTTGACCCAGATGATGCCATCGGCGTCAGTCGAGTTGATGATCGAGAGGTCGGTGTCGAAGATCGTGTCGACGAAGATGATCAGCACCGGCGCGTCGATGTACGGCAGCGCGAGGTGCACCGCTCCCGCGGTGCCGTCCTGCACCGCCTGCTCGACGAACACACTCGGCACCGGCCAGGTGGTGCGCGCGTACGCCTCGACCGTGTCCTTGAGGTGGCCGGTGATGTAGACCACCTGCTCGACACTGCCGAGCTTCATCACGTCGTCCATGACGTAACTCATGACCGGGCGACCGGCGACCTTGAGCATCGGCTTCGGCACGAGGTGCGTGTGCGGGCGCAGACGCGTGCCCTTGCCGGCGAGCGGAATGATGACCTTCATGTCTCGATGTGAACGGGAGGGTGGCCAGCTGGATACAGGTCGCGCATCGCGCCGGATGGTACACGGACAAGATCGCAACGTGCAACGGCACTTCCTACTCGACCGACACGCGGCGTACAGACGCTCGTCGGCCGAGCGCCGGCACATGCCCGACCAGTGTGGCGAAACCGGCCGCGGCGCCCGGATGGCAAGGCGGACACCGCAGCCGTGGCAGCGCTACGGCGAGAATGTCCAACGCCGCCAGCCGGGATGCCCCGGCCGGTTACGCCGCGCTAGTGCCCTCGCGGCCATATCGATCAGTAAGCCTGACCACGTCGTCGAGATCGGGCGTGGACACCTCGAGCACGTCACAGTCGGTGACGGCCTCCATCTGGTGCACCGTGCCGGGCGTGATGCGATAACTCTCCCCCTGCTTCAGGTGCACGTCGGTGAGCTCCCCGTCGATCTTCACCCGGTACAGCAGGTGCCCGCTGAGCAGGTGAACGGTCTCGTCCTTGACGTTGTGATACTGGACGCTGAGCGCCTCGCCGGCCTTGATGTGCAGCACCTTGCCGCAGTAGCGGTCGGTCAGTGCCCAGATCGTCTCATGACCCCAGGGCTTGGGAACGGTGCGGATGTCGAACGGTCCACTCATGGTGCGTACGGGTTCAGGGTCAGGTCAGGGAATCGTGGGCGGCCACTGCTGGCTGCCGGCGTGCACATCGTCAGTCAGGCCCATCGGATCCAGCCGCACGAGGTCAGGCTTCTCGGACGTCGTGATCGCAAGGCGCTGATCGTCCTTCGTGGCATCGGCGCGCTGGAACGTCCACCCCGTGGCCGTCCGCACGCCCACCGGCATCGGGTGCCGGTACGCCCCGACGCGCACGAGTCGCGCCGTGGTCACCCATTCGTTCGCACGGCGCTGCGTGATGGCGACGTCCTTCAGTTCGTAACGCACCTCGCCCACCGTCTCCAGCCACTGCGTGAAGAACCACTCCAGCGGCGTGCCGGTCACGAGCTCCACGGACTTCTGGAACGCGACACGGTCCACATGCTTGAGCGCCCAGCGGCTGTAGTACTCGCGCCACAGCATCCGGAATGCATCTTCGCCGATCACGTCCCGCAGCGCGCCGTACATGTGCTCGGCGCGCCCGTACACCATCGCGTTGTACACGTTGAAGGAACGAAAGACCTCGGCATTCGTGCTCACCGGCTCGGCCGTGGCCAGCATCGCGGTGCGGCGCTGGAGGTCGGCGGCCGTGGCGGCGGGCGCAAGCCAGCGCGGGTCGCGCGAGAGATTGGACGCCGCACGCTCCTGCGGCGTGGTGCCCAACCGCCACGATGTCTGGTAGCTCGTCAGCCCCTCGTCCAGCCACCCCGAGCGCCACTCGTTGTTGGCGAGAATGCCGTAGGTGAAGATGTGCCCCGCCTCGTGCAGCATGAGGCTGAACGAGGCGCTCCCGTCGTGGACCATCATCGGGAACTCGGTGCCGCCGGTGTCGAGGCGATGCACCGCTGTGATCTGCGGATAGGCATAGGGTCCGTACACCGATTCCAGCCAGGTCAGCGCGTCGATCGCCTGCTTCACCACCGTGCCGCCGCCCCAGGTGGTGTCGTCGCCGGGGCGATAAAGCACGTGCACGCCGACCGTGTCCCAGACGCGGTACTCCGTGCGCACCCGTGGCAGCGCGCGCACGTACGAGCCACCCTCGTAGCGATAGTCGGGATCGATGCTCCACGCGAAGTGGTGCACGTTCTTCGCCTCGTACACGACGGTGCGCATGCCACCCGGGGCCACCGGAACGGCCGACGTGGACGGTGCGCCGTAGGCGGTGCGCTGCAGCTGCACCGGTGCGGCGCTGCGCTTGGCCCGCTCCCAGCCAGGATCGCCGGCCACGGGCACACCGGTGGCACCCACCACCTGATCCTGCGGCAGCACCATCGAGACACGGAAGTCGCCGAACTCGCCATACAGCTCACCGGCGGGGACCAGCGCGTTGTGCTGCCAGCCGCCAAGGTCGTAGACGGCCACCTTCGGGTACCACTGGGCAAAGTCGTAGTGCCGACCCTTGCGGCCCTGCCGGCGCACGGTGGTGCTCGGGCGCGCCTCCCACGCAAACGACACCGTCACCGACTGGCCCGGGCGCAGCGGCTTGGGCAGCGCGAAGCGAGCCACCGTGCTGTCCGGCGCGCCGGGATAATCCACCGTCACCGGCACGCCGTCCACCGTGGGGCGGGCCGTGAAGCGCTCGTAGCCGAAGGCCGGCTCCTCGAGGTTCTGGAAGCGGGTGCGTCCCTCACGCTCGTCGGCGTCGCTCCACTTGGAGTAAGGCCGGAAGGCGTTGAGATATTGGTGCACGAACATCTCGGTGAGGATGTCCGGCGAGTTGTTCGTGTAGCGCAGTGTGGCGGTGGCGACGAGCACCTGCCGCGACTCGTCGAGGCGGGCGATGATGTCGTAGTTCGCACGCTGCTGCCAGTAGCCGACGGTGTCACCGGTGGCTGGTGTCGTACCCACCCGCTGCGCACCGAGGATCACCGGCGCGGCAACGACGAGCGCGAGCGAGCGGAGTGTCAGGAGTCGATGGGTGATTGGCATACGGATCGGGACGGGAGGCAGGTCCTCGCACACCGCACCGGCGCGACGACTGACCTCGAACACCTCACAGTATCGTGCGGTGGAGCGCCAGAGTGAACAGATGCCGCAACGCCCCTGCACCGGATGGGCGCAGGGGCGTCGAGGCCCACGGGTTCGGCACGCTGGCCAGCAGCGACCTCAGCGGCTCTGCTGGACCAGCCTCGACTTGAGCAGACCCAGACGACGACGCACCGAGCCGTCCTTCACGTAATCGCCGACACGCACGATCACGCCGCCGATGATCTCGGGGTTGATCTTCACCTGCGCCACGGCCTGTCGGCCGAGTGTCGCGCTGATGGAGGCGGCAATGGCCTCGACCTCACCCGGCTGCGGTTCGCGCGCGAGGGTGACCTCGGCGCGGACGCGGCCGAGGCTCTCGTCGACGAGTGACGCGTACTCGCTGGCGATGGTCGGGATCAGCAACTGGCGGCGGTTCTGCACCAGCGCCTCGAGGAAGCGGACCATCAGGCGCGGCATACGGTCCTGGAATGCCTTGACGAGGATCGCCTTCTTCGTCGCCATGGGCACACTCGGCGACTCGAGGAAGCGGCGCACGCGGACGTCGTGCTGCACGAGCTGCGCGACGTCGTCGATCATGCGGCCCCAGCCATCGAGATCGTCAGCGCGACGCGCCAGCGTGACGAGCACCTCGGCGTAGTTCCGCGCGATGGTGGTATCGCGCATCAGCGCGTCCCCGTCGGGGCATCGAGGCTGGCGAGATAGCTCTCGACCAGCGAGCGATCCATCGCGCTGTCGAGGTTGCGGCCGATCACCTTGCTGGCGCCGGTGATGGCGAGGTCCACCGCCTCGCGACGCAGGTCGGCGACGGCCTTCACCTTCTCCGCCTCCATCTCGCGGCGGGTGCGGTCGAGCATGTCGGCGCCTTCGGCCTTCACCTTCTCGAGCATCTCGGCCCGCAGCGCTTCCGTGGCGGCGCGGCCATCGGCCATCACCTTCTGCACGTCGGCGCGCGTCTCGGCCAGCTGCTTCTGCTGTTCGGCGAGCAGCCTGGCGGCTTCGGCGCGATCGGCATTCGCATCGCCGATCGCCTTCTCGAGCGCGGCTTCACGCGCCTCGACGGCGGCGAGCATCGGCTTGTACGCGAACTTGGACAGCACCACCAGCAGGAAGACGAAGATGATCAGGGTCCAGAACATCAGACCCGCCTTCGGATCGAGCAGGTTGGTGCTCTCGCCGGCCGCGTGTTCCTCCTGCGCGAGCAGGGCGGTCGCAGAGGCGAGGGAGAGGGTCAGGGATGCGAGAATGCGGCGCATGGGAAAGGCAGCGATAGAGTTGAAACCTGCGTGATCTGCGGCGCCGGCTGGCGCGCTGATCGTGCAGGGCACATGAAACAGGTGTGGCGGTGATGCGGACCGCTCAGGCCGGCCCGCACCACCAAGTCCACTCAGAACGTGATCTTGCCGGCGAGCTGGAAGCCGATCACGGCGCCGAACAGTGCGGCACCTTCGACGAGCGCGGCCAGGATGAGCGCGGCGGTCTGGATGCGACCGGCGGCTTCAGGCTGGCGGGCCATGCCCTCGACGGCGCGGCCGCCGATGTTGCCGATGCCGATGCCGGCACCGATGATCGAGAGACCGGCGGCGAGGCCGGCGCCGATGGCGGCGTAACCCTTGGCGTTGGAGCCGGCGGCGTCGGCCGCGGCCTGCAGGAGCGGAAGAATCGTCATTGAAGCAGTACCAGAGAAAAGAGTCGGAGTATCTCGCGCGGTCAGGCGGCCATGGCCGCAGGACGACCCGTCAGCGAGCCACTCGGCTCAACGGGCTTCACCGGTCATCCGACCGGTTACGGCAACGGCACCGGTGCACGCGAGCACGCCGGCGCCGTGTCCAGCAGGTCCTAGTGGTGCGCCTCGCGGATCTGTCCGATGAACACGCTCGACAGCAGCGTGAAGATGAACGCCTGCAGGAACGCCACGAACAGTTCGAGCATGTTGATCGCGACGGCCATCAGGAACGGCGCGCCGGAGGCCAGGCTCTTGAAAGAGAAGATCATGCCGATGAGCGCCAGCACGACGATGTGACCGGCGGTCATGTTCGCGAAGAGACGGATCGTCAGCGCGAACGGCTTGGTCAGCTTGCCGATGAACTCGATCGGCGACAGGATCAGAAACAGCAGGACGCGCAGGACGATGTTCAGGTCCTTGTTCCAGTAGAAGATCGTGCCGAGATAGCCGATGCCCTGCGCGCGCATGCCGGCGGATTCGACGACGAAAAACGTCAGCAGCGCCAGTGTCGCGGTGACGGCGATGTTGCCCGTCGCGGTGCTGCCCCAGGGGAAGATGCCCCAGAGATTGCACGCCAGAATGAAGAAGAACAGCGTGAGCAGGAACGGGACGAAGCCATTGCCGTGGTGCCCGACGTTCGGGATGATGACTTCATTCCGGATGTAGAGCACCATCGCCTCGATGCCGCCGGCGAAGCCCTTGGCATGACCGGCAGTGCGAGTCTGGCGCCCCTGCGCATTGGCCGCGTAGAGCATCAGGACCAGGATCGTCAGCGCCGCGATCAGCATCCAGACGACGTGTTTGGTGGGCGACATGTCCACCGCACCGATCACCGGCAGGTGGAACGGCGCCCAGCGCGGCAGGTGCACGACCTTGTGCAAGGTCGGCCACGTCGGCCACGGGACCTCGATCTCGTGGGCGTCGGTGATGTGCGGGGTGATGATGTCGACATCGGCGACGGAGCCCTGTGCGTGCGCTGGGAGCGCGATCAGCAGCAGGACGGCCGTGGCGGCAAGGAATCGGAGCAGTCGGGTCGTCATACGTTGACCAGCAGTGGTTCGATCAGCATCGAGAGGAAGAGAAAGCAGGCCAGGCTGACGAGCGCGATGTTCAGGTCGAGGCCCAGGCCACGCGCGGCGAACATGGCGTAGACGCCGAGTGCGCCGAAGCGGAGCAGGGCGCCGAGTCCCCAGCCGGCGATGATGTTCTTCCCCTTGAAGAGCTGGAGGAGGATGAACGCCACGAGCTGGATGGCGAGGGCGAGCAGGGCGCTGGTGATGATCGCCTTCTGGCCGGCCTCACCGGGGTAGACGAGCAGGAGCACCCATCCGACGGCAGCCGTCACGAGTGCCGCGACGAGGAGGTAGAACGCCACTGCGCGGATCATTGCCTGCGTGCCTCCTCGTCCTCGCGGTTTGCCCGCGTCAATTGCCGGTAGAGAGCGGTCATGCCGCCGATGGCGCCAAGAGCGACGCCGAGATACAGGAAAACCGGCGCCGTGCCGAAGCGCCGGTCGAGCCACTGACCGCCATACAAACCACCCACCAGCGCGGCGGCGAACTGGAACCCAGCGCCCGCCATGCGCAGACCACTGGGCCCCGCCGTGGTTGCCATTCTGGGGGGAAGGCTAGCCGCTTGTGAAAAATTTCGCAAGCGAAATCACGGCGGACTCGACCGCATTCGGCGCACCTTTTGCAGAGCTTGCTTTCACGGTTCGGTTCGCTTGCCTTAACTCACGATCTCGCCGAGACTTACCGTGACGAAAGAGCGGCCTGATCGTATTGACGTCAGAGCACAGTGGCGATTAATGTGCTCACATATCAGGACGCCAACATTCTTGCTCACGGTTGATCGGATGCCCCGCCGTCGCGCGCTCGCCGCGCTCGCTATCGCAGGACTTGCCTGCGTCGCCTGTTCCGACAGTCCGTCCCCGCTGACGCGGACGGGTGTCGCCGGACAGGCGTTCACCTACGCTGGCGTGGAGGGGCGACCTGAGTCGCCATCGCTGCCAGCGCATGGCGAAGCGAGTGGCCGACGAGCCTCCGCCGGCGCACCGATCGTGCTCAACCTTCGCGTCACGCCCGGCGTAGACGTCGTGACCTTCGAGCTCGTGGCGAACAACACCAGCGACAAGCGGCACGAACTGCGGTTTGCCGATGGGCAGGAAGTGGATTTCCTCGTGCAGGATGTGAAGGGACGCAAGGTGTGGACGTGGAGTGACGGGAAGCTGTTCACGCAGCCGATGCGCACGCACCTGCTGGATGAACATGAGTCGCGTGACTACGAGGTGACATGGCAGGACGACCTGCCACATGGCACCTTTACGGCCATTGCCCGCTTCCGCAGCGAGAACCATCCCGCCTCGGCGCAGGTCCAGTTCATACTTCCGTGACGCGTGCGACGGCGATGCTGTCGCCGTCGTTCTTTCCTCTCTCGCGCGTCACCAGCAGGCCATGACAGCACAACCGAACGCCACGCACGACGACATCGCCCTGCTCGAGCGGCTCGGTGCCGCGCGCACCGCACTGCTGGCACAGATCGGCCAGCGCATCGTGGGGCAGGAAGCGATCGTCGAGAACCTCGTCGCGACGATGCTCGCCGGCGGACATGCCCTGCTCGTCGGCGTGCCGGGCCTCGCCAAGACGTTGCTCGTGCAGACGGTCGCGCAGGCGCTCGATCTGACGTTCAATCGCATCCAGTTCACGCCCGACCTGATGCCGAGTGACATCACCGGCACCGAACTGCTGCAGGACGACGAAGCGACGGGACGGCGGCACTTCACGTTCGTGCAAGGTCCGGTGTTCGCCAACATCGTGCTCGCCGACGAAATCAACCGCGCGCCACCGAAGACGCAGGCCGCACTGCTGCAGGCGATGCAGGAACGCGAAGTGACCGTCAGCGGCCAGACGCATGCGCTGCCGCGACCGTACTTCGTGCTCGCCACGCAGAACCCGATCGAGCAGGAAGGCACCTATCCGCTGCCTGAAGCGCAGCTCGACCGCTTCATGGTGGAGCTGCGCATCGGCTACCCCACGCGCGATGAGGAAGAGCGCATCGTGCTCGCCACCACCGGCGGCGCGCAGGGCCCCGTGCGCGCCGTCCTCGGCGCTGCCGAGTTGCTGCAGATGCAGCAGCTCGTGCGCCGCCTGCCGGCGTCACCGACGCTGATCCAGCACGCCGTCCGCCTCGCGCGCGGCACGCGTCCCGGCAGCGACGACGCGTCTGCGGACGTGAACAAGTACGTCCGCTGGGGTGCCGGGCCGCGTGCGTCGCAGTACCTCGTCCTCGGCGCCAAGGCGCGTGCGGCGCTGGCGGGGCGTGCAGTGCCCGATCTCGACGACCTGCGCGACATGGCGCTGCCGGTCCTGCGGCATCGCATGGTGCTCAACTTCCAGGGTGAGGCTGAGGGCGTGAACCTCGAGCAGGTCCTGGCGCCGATGCTCGCGAAGACGCGCTGACGCTGTTCCTCCGCTGCGCTGCTGTGCGTGGAAGATCGTCAACTCTTTTCACACGGAGACAACGGAGCGGCGGAGGGGGCGAGGGGTCCGCTCGTGTGGAGGATCGTCAACTCTGTTCACGCGGAGGGGCGGAGCAGCAGAGGGGTCGGTGCGGTGCGGCGTAGGCAGCTCCGACTCCACGGTCGGTGCAATGCACCGGCCGTTCTGTGTGTGAACAGCGGCTGCGGGGCACCAGCTGTTCCAAAAATACACTTCGCTTGCACCGAAGCAGATCGCGTCGTGGCGTCGCGGACCCCTCTGCTGCTCCGCCCCTCCGCGTGAACAGAGTTGACGGACCTCCACCCCAGCAGACCCCTTGCCCCCTCCGTTGCTCCGTTGACTCCGTGTGAAAAGAGTTGACGGACTTCCCCAGCAACAGCTCAGCGCACCGCGCGCTTCTTTCGCGTGGACGCCGCAGCGAGGATCGGCGCGAGAAATTGCCCGGTGTACGACCGAGGCTCCGCCGCGACGGTTTCCGGCGTGCCGCTGGCCACGAGCAGACCGCCGTTGACACCGCCGTCAGGGCCGAGGTCCACGATCCAGTCCGCCGTCTTGATCACGTCGAGATTGTGCTCGATCACCAGCACCGTGTTCCCCTTGTCCACCAGCTTGTGCAGCACCTCCAGCAGCACGCG
Organism: Gemmatimonadaceae bacterium; assembly: GCA_031409715.1. Classification (GTDB taxonomy): domain Bacteria; phylum Gemmatimonadota; class Gemmatimonadetes; order Gemmatimonadales; family Gemmatimonadaceae; genus JACMLX01. Next base: position 50,797 of record JANNXU010000086.1, read on the forward strand.
CACGTCCTCGAAATGCAGGCCGGTGGTGGGTTCGTCGAGGATGTAGAGCGTGCGACCGGTGTCGCGCTTGCTCAGTTCCGTGGCGAGTTTCACGCGCTGTGCCTCGCCACCCGAGAGGGTCGTCGCGCTTTGGCCGAGGTGCACGTAGCCGAGGCCCACGTCGGCCAGCGTCACCAGCTTCTGTGCAATGCGTGGCTGGTTCTCGAACACCGTCACCGCGTCCTCCACCGTCAGGTCGAGCACGTCGGCGATGCTCATGCCGCGGAAGCGCACCTCGAGCGTCTCGCGATTGAAGCGGCGGCCCTTGCAGACGTCGCAGGGGACGAAGACGTCGGGCAGGAAGTGCATCTCGATCTTCACCAGCCCGTCGCCCTGGCAGGCCTCGCAGCGGCCACCCTTGACGTTGAAGCTGAAGCGCCCGGGCCCATAGCCACGGATCTTCGCCTCGGGCATCTCGGCGAAGAGTTCGCGGATGGGTGTGAACAGTCCCGTGTACGTCGCAGGATTGCTGCGCGGCGTGCGACCGATGGGGCTCTGGTCGATGTCGATCAGCTTGTCGAGATGCTGCAGTCCGGTGATGCGATCGTGCATGCCGGGGATCACGCGCGCCCGGAAGAAATGCCGCGACAGTGCGCGCTGCAGGATGTCGCTGACGAGCGTGGACTTCCCCGATCCCGACACGCCGGTGACCGCCACGAACAGGCCGAGCGGGATGTCGACGCTGACGTTGCGCAGGTTGTGCTCGCGCGCATTCTCGATGTGCAGCACGCGCGCCGGATCGGCGGGGCGGCGCACGGCCGGCACCGGCACGCTCCGCATGCCCGAGAGGTACTCTCCGGTGAGCGAACCCTTCGTCTTCCGAATGTCGTCCACCGTGCCTTCGGCCACCAGCATGCCGCCGTGCTTCCCTGCACCGGGCCCCATGTCCAGCACATGATCGGCGAGGCGCATCGTCTCCTCGTCATGCTCGACGACGATCACGGTGTTGCCCAGGTCGCGAAGTTGTACGAGCGTCTTCAGCAGCCGCTCGTTGTCGCGTGAGTGGAGCCCGATGCTCGGCTCGTCGAGGATGTAGAGCACGCCACAGAGCTTGCTGCCGATCTGCGTCGCGAGCCGGATGCGCTGCGCCTCGCCACCACTGAGGCTCTCGGCGCTGCGATTCATCGTGAGGTAGTCGAGACCCACGTCCACCAGGAAGCCCAGTCGTTCGGTGACTTCCTTGAGGATCGGGCCGGCGATTTCCGCATCGAGGCCAAGCGGGCGACCGGGGCCGCGCACCGGCACCGACTGGAAGAAGGCGAGCGACGCCGAGACCGACATCGCCACCACCTGCCCGAGATTGTGCTGCTCGATCGTGACCGCGAGCGACTCGGGCTTGAGGCGCGCGCCGTGACAGGCCGGGCAGGGCGTGGCGAGCATGAACGCCTCGAGTTCCGTGCGGATCGAGTCGCTGTCGGTCTCGTCGAATCGGCGCTGAATCGTGGCCAGAATGCCATCCCACTTGAGCAGCGGCTTCGGCACGGCCTTCGTCGCCGCCACGCTCGTCGCCGCGGCTTTCGTCGCTGCCTTCTTCGCGGCCGCCTTGGTGACGGTCTTGCGCACCGCCTTCACCGCCTCGGCGGGTGCGGAGAGCGCGTCCATGCCATGCAGCAGCGCGTGCCGCACGGACTGCGGCAGGGCGCCCCACGGGGTCTTCAGGTCGAACTGGAGCGCCTCGGCGAGGCCGGGCAGGATCACCTTGCGCAGGTAGCCGTCCGGCTCACCCCACGGCAGCACCACGCCTTCCAGCAGGGTCAGCGACGGGTCACCGAGGATCAGCTCCTCGTTCACCATCCGCTTCAGCCCGAGGCCACTGCAGGTCGGACAGGCGCCGAACGGTGAGTTGAACGAGAAGTGGCGCGGCTCCATCTCGGGCAGCGAGATGCCGCAATGCGGGCAGCCGTAACGCTCGCTGAACATCGCGCGTTCGCGCACGCCGCTCACCAGCGACACCAATTCCACCATGCCATCGGCGAGCTTGAGCGCGGTTTCGATCGAGTCGGCGAGCCGTCCGCGATCGTCGGCCTTGAGCACGAGCCGATCGACGATCACGCTGACGTCGTGATTCATGCGGCGATTGAGCTTGGGCGGGTCGGCCAGCTCGATCACTTCGCCATCCACCCAGGCGCGCACGAAGCCCTGCTTGCGGGCCGCCTCGAACAGTTCACGGAATTCGCCCTTGCGGCCGCGCACCAGGGGCGCGAGGACCTCGAGCTTGGTGCCCGGCGTGCCGGTGAGCACCACGTCGGTGATCTGGGCCGCGCTCTGCCGCTGCACGGCACGGCCACAGTTGGGGCAGTGCGGCACGCCGGCGCGCGCCCAGAGGAGGCGGAGGTAGTCGTAGACCTCCGTCACCGTGCCGACAGTGGAGCGCGGGTTGTGGCCGGCCGTCTTCTGCTCGATGGAGATCGCGGGGCTGAGTCCCTCGATCGAGTCCACATCGGGCTTTTCCATCAACCCCAGGAACTGCCGGGCGTACGCCGACAGGCTTTCGACGTAGCGACGCTGCCCCTCGGCGTAGATCGTGTCGAATGCCAGTGACGACTTCCCCGAACCGGACAGGCCAGTGATGACCGTCAGCTTGTTGCGGGGAATCGTGACGTCGATGTTCCGGAGGTTGTGCTCCCGGGCGCCGCGGATGATCAGTGCATCTTCTGCCATAAGCAGCTGAAGGTCGCGGATATGGGTGGCGCATTCAACCCGGCCGATCAGCGGCAGACGGCGGGGCGTGGTACGGCGGGTGCAGGGCCGCGGCGGATCGTGACGGCCGGGGGCGCTGGCACGTCATCTCACACGCGGGAACCGGCGGCTGCCCGGACGCCCGCCACCCAACCCGGTTCCGGCGAATGATCGAACTGCAGGGCGTCACGAAGCGCTACGGTGACTTCACGGCCGTCGAGGGGCTGGACCTCACCGTGCAGCCGGGCGAGGTGTTCGGATTTCTCGGGGCCAACGGCGCCGGCAAGACGACGACGCTGAAGATGCTGGCCGGGATCCTGCGCGCCGACGCCGGCCTGGTGCGGGTGGCGGGGATCGACATGCGGACCGACGCGGTCAACGCCAAGCGGCACCTCGCCTTCGTCCCCGACCGTCCCTACGTGTACGACAAACTCACCGGCGCCGAGTTCCTGCGGTTCTCGGCGTCGCTGTACGGGCTGCAGTGGCAGGCCGTCGAGCCGCGCGCCCGGGAGCTGCTGGAGATGTTCGAGCTGGGGTCGTGGCAGCATGAGCTGGTGGAGCAGTACAGCCACGGCATGCGCCAGAAGCTGCTGCTCTCGGCCGCCGTGCTGCACCGTCCGCGGGTGCTGATGGTGGACGAGCCGCTGGTGGGCCTCGATCCGCGCGGCGCCCGGCTGCTGAAGGACATGCTCCGCGCCTATGCCGCGCGCGGCAACTCGGTGTTGATGTCCACGCACACGCTGGAGACCGTGGAAGGCACCTGCGACCGCATCGGGATCATGAAGCGCGGCCGGCTGGTGGCATCCGGCACGGTGCCCGAGCTGCGCACCTGGCTTCGCATGCCCGATGCGCCGCTGGAGCAGATCTTTCTGCACCTGACCGGGGAACCGGCCGCGCGGGACGTGGCGGAGGTGCTGAGTGTGTGAGGGGTTGGTGCTTCGTCTTCAAGGGGTCAGAGTCCTTGATGGACCCATGCCACAAGGACTCTGACCCCTTGATGGAGACACACCACTGGATGGATCTACCCCACCATGCACGCCGCCATCATCGAGTCCTCCATCACAGCATGATCGCGCATGCCTGAGTTCGTCCCTGCGCCGGCGCCCGAAGTTTCGCTGGCCCTGCCATTTCGCGCCGCGTCATTCCGCACCCTCCTCACACCGCTCTGGCGACAGCGCAAAGTGCAGGGTGCCGTCGGACCACTCGGCATCCTCACCGCGCTCGGCGTCACCTGGGCCGGCGGCACCGTGATCGTGCTCCTGGTGCTGAACTACCTCACCAGCGTCGATACCATCGGCACCGCGATCGCGGGACGCGTGCTGGCCATGTCGCTGCTGAGCATCGGCTCGGTGCTGATCCTCAGCTGCATCGTCACGGCGCTGCCGGCCTTCTTCCTGTCGAAGGACCTGGAGATGCTGGCCGCCGCGCCGATCCCGCCGCTGACCTTCTTCGCCTCACGCTTCATGCAGGTGGTGGCAGAAGGCGGTGCGGTGGCGCTGCTGCTGGTGGTGCCGCTGCTGGCCGGATTCGGGCTGGCGTTCGGAGGCGGATGGCTGTGGCCGCTGGTGGCGTTCATCACCTGGCTCCCACTCTGGCTCACGGCCACCAGCCTCGGATGCACCGCGGTCTACCTGCTGGTGGCCGTGGTGCCGCCCACGCGGGCGCAGTTCGTCTTCCGCCTGATCGGGCTCGGGCTCTGCCTCGGTGCCATCTACGTGATGCAGCGGGTGGAGCCGGCGCAGCTCACGCAGCTCGGCACGAAGGCGATCGGCGAAGTGGTGAAGATGCTCGACATGCCGCTCGCGCCCTGGCTGCCCACGGAGTGGGCGGCGCGCGTGCTGAAGAACTGGCTGGACGGCTTCTGGGACCCGCAGCCGCTGGCCCGCCTCTGGCTGCTGGCAGCCGCGGCGCTGGCGGTCGCCTACGGCAGCTTTCGCGCGCTCTACGCCCGCGGCATCTCGGCGGTACGGTCGGCGGGGCGCAGCGATCATCCGCCATCGGTGCTGGCAAAGCCGTTGCACCTGCTGCTGACGCCACTCGCCCCGGCTCGACGCGAACTGCTGCTGAAGGAGATGCGCCTCCTTGGACGCGACGCGGCACTCTGGTCGCAGTTCGTGCTGCTGATCCCGCTGGTGCTGGTGTACGTGGTGGGTGTGAGCGTCCTCCCCACCGGCGGCGGCGCGATGCCGCAGCTCGTCACGAGCATCCTCCCGGTGGTGAACGTGGGCCTCGCCGGGATGGTGCTGGCCGCGGTCGCCTCACGCCTGGTGCTGCCGACCATCGCCGCCGAGGGCACGATGTGGTGGCTGCTGCGCGCCGCGCCGGTGAAGACGCGCGACATCATCTTCGCCAAGTACTGGGCGGCCACCGGTCCGCTCGCGATCGTGGCGGTGGGTATCGTCGGGCTCACGTCGCTGCTGCTCGGCACCGCACCGGTGGTGATGGCGCTGTCGATGCTCTCGGTGGCAGCGCTGATGTTCGCGCAGGCGGCGCTGGCGCTCTACATCGGCAGCATCAATCCGCGCTTCGATGCCGAGAGCGCCGTCAACCAGACCGTCACCTGGCAGGGCATCCTCTTCCTGCTGTCGGCCGGCGTGCTGACGATGGCCGTCGCACTGGGCCTCGCGCCGGCGATGTACTGGTATGCGCGCAGCGTGGCCTACGGCGAGCCGCTGCAGCTCTGGCGATTCCTGCGCGGCGCGATGTTCGGGCTCGGCCTCTGCGGCGTGCTGACGTTCGTCTGGCTGCGAAAGGCGGAGCAGCGCGTGGCGTCGCTGGACGGCTGACCGGCGCCGTCAGCGCGGACCGGCAATCCGCCGGTTTCGGCGATCAGTCAGCGTCCGCCATCATCCAGCGTCGCCAATCAGCCAGCGTCGCCAATCAGCCAGCTTCCGCGAACCGCAGTTCAGAGAGGAAAGCGCGTGCACCACGTCGCACCATCGACGCGGCGAACAGCAGCGCCAGCACCACCAGTGAGAAGAGCTGCAGCGACGTGCCTGCCTCGGCGTGGCCGCGCACGGCGTCGGACAGCGGCAGTGATGGCATGATGGCGTTGGCCGTGATGCCGATGCCGATCGCGGCGATGGACATCGTCCCGGCAAATGCGAGCGCGAATCGCTGTCCGTGCATCCGCGTCAGGATGCCCAGCGTCGCAACGTTGGTGGCGGGGCCGGTGATCAGCAGCGCCAGCCCTGCCCCCGGCGACACGCCAGCCGCCACCAGCACCGCCACCAGCGGCGTGCTGGCCGAGGCGCAGATGTAGAGCGGTAGCCCGAGCATCGCGAAGATCACCACGCCGCCCACGGAATCGAGGCGGGCGACCCACGATCCCTCCAGCGCCGGTGCCGCGAGCGCCGCGACGATCAGGCCGAGGACGATCCACGGTGCGGTGTGATCCACCATTTCCCCCAGGCCCGTCTGCAGCGCCGCGCGGAGCCGGTCACGCGTGGCCGGCGCACTGCCCGCGAGTGGCAGCGGTCGACGGGCCGCCGGCTGCGCCGGAACGCCGCCCAGCACCATCGCCACGATGATCGCGACCAGCGCCGCCGCCGCCACGCGAACGACCGTGAATCGCACACCGAGCAGCGGGACCGAGAGCAGGATCGCATCGATCCCGAGCTCCGGCGTGGCGACGAGGAACGCCACGGCGGCTGCCGTCGGCGCCCCCTGCTTCACCAGGCCCTGATAGAGCGGCACCACGCCGCACGAGCAGATCGGCAGCGGCAGCCCGACGAGCATCCCCGACAGCGCCTGCCGCAGGCGTGATCCGCGGCCCATCCACGCCACGCTCGCGGGCGATGCGTAGGCCGAGACGAGGCCGGCCACGACGAACGCGAGGAGAATCGGGGGCGCACTCTCGAGCGCGAGGTCGATGAAGGTGTCGGCGGCGACCGTCAGTGCCGCGAAGCGCTCGCCGACCCCGCGTGAGTGCTGCAGCAGGTACAGCAACGCCAGTCCGAGCAGCGCCCCGATCCCGCTGTACCAGGCCGGCACACCGGCGGGGGCGGCAGCGTGCGCGTGACCGTGCGCATGGTCGTGCCCATCCGCATGATCGTGGTCGTGATCGTGCCCATGCTCGTGCGCGTGACCGTGGTCGTGCGCTCCTGCGGGATGCGCGATTACGTGCAGCAGCGAGCCGCCCACCAGCGCCGCGAACCAGAGCCCGGCGTGCGGCGGCAGCAGGCGCAGCATCGCCGGCTCGCCGAGGTAGCCGACGACGGTGAAGACGGCCATCACCGTCAGCACGCCCCATGACCAGCCACGCGGCCGATCCCCGAGCAGCTGCCAGATCATGATGCTGACGGGCACCTGATGCAGCAGCACCCCGAGCCCGACCAGCTGCGAGCCACCCGCGGCCGACTGCGCCAGTGCGCTGCCATCCAGCGCCGAGTGCACGACCATCCCGACCAGCGCAAACGCGAGCACCACGGCATGCGTCTGCCGGACGCCGAAGTGCAGCATGCGCTCGGCCAATGACGGGAGCGCGAAGCCTATCAGCAGGAAGGCGCCGGCGAGCAGGTCGCGTTCGGCCAGCGCATGCGGCACCACCTCCAGCAGCACGAGCCCACCGATGGTGACCAGCATGAAGCCGTCGAGAAAGCCGAGCACGCCGTCGCGAGTGCGCGCCGCCGCCACCAGCAGCGGACCGGTGCCGAGGGCGAGGATCGCCATCGGGAGCAGGACGGAGCTCATGTGATCAGCGACGCAGCTCGTGCAGCAGGTGCTGCAGCTCGGGCAGCAGGACTTTCGTCAGCGCCAGCTCCACGGCGGCACTCGAGCCTGGCAGCGATACGACCAGCTTGCCCCGCGCACTGCCTGCGAGGGCACGCGTCAGGATCGCCGCCGTGCCGACCTGCTCCTGGAACGAGAGGAGGCGGAAGAGCTCACCGAACCCGGGGAGTTCCTTCTCCAGCAGCGGGCGCACCGCCTCGACGGTGCGGTCCTTCGCGCTCAACCCCGTGCCGCCACAGAGGATGACGAGATCGACGTCGTCGCGGTCGAGGAGGGCGACGACGTGAGCGCGCGTGCCAAGCTCGTCGTTGGGGAGCAGCGCGAAGTCGGTGACCACGTGGCCGGCGGTCTCGAGCAACCGACGGGCCAGCGGGCCTGACTCGTCGGTGGTGAGGGTCCGTTTGTCACTCACCACCGTCACCGCCGCCCGCGCGGTGCGTCCTGCGGCGCCTGCGGCGCGGTGTTCGGTGGTGCCGGCGGGGAGGGTCATGCCCGAAATGTACTGGTCTCCTCCACCGTCCCCGGCGCCCCGCGCGGAAAGGGCTCCTGCCACGGCGATCGCCGACGCTGCCGATGCGACACTCCCAGCCACGTCGCAGCGGACGATGGACGGGAGCCGGTGGATCGACTCGGCAGCGGGCTTCGACATCGACGACGGGAGGGGAGGCGGGGCGAGGCACCGAGGTCGGCGGGGCCCGGGCGACGGCCGCAGAATCGGTACTGCGAAGTTATTCTCATTATCAACGCCGCTCAAGCGCCATGGCCCGGTGCGCACCATCCCGCGTGGTGCCATCCGAACTTCGACGACGCGCCACTAGCATTGCGGAGTCGATGCCGAGAGACCGGTCTCGCTGCGATCCCGATGCCAGTGGCGAGGGCCGAGTTCCTGCGCCGACGCCCGCTCCCTCACCTCGCGAAGCGACTCCATGACTCGACGTCGGTTTGCCACAGCCCTGCTGCTTGCCTGTGCTGCCGGCCTTGCCTCATGCGCGATTGCCTCGCGCGGTGCCGCGCCCAAGGCGGCGCCACGACCGAACATCGTCGTCATCCTGCTGGATGACGTGCGATACGATGACGTGATCGATCATCCGTTCGCGAACCTGCCCAACCTCGCGCGGCTGGCCCGTGAAGGCGCCTCGTTTCAGCGCGTGTTCACGTCGGCGCCACTCTGTTCACCGAGCCGCGCGATCTTCATGACCGGGCAGTACGCGTTCCGGAACGGCATCGTGGACAACGCCGAGCGCTCCGAGCAGAGCCATCGCATCGTGACGTTCCCCCGGTTGTTGCACGACGCGGGGTATCGCACGGGGTTCTTCGGCAAGTGGCACATGTCGCACGACGACGATTCCCCGCGGCCCGGCTTCGACCGCTGGGTGAGCTTCGAGGGTCAGGGCGTGTACTTCGATCCCGCGCTGAACATCGACGGCGTGAGTTCGAAGGCCACTGGTTACATGACGGATCTGCTGACGGATCAGGCCGTGTCGTTCATCGTCGGCGCACCGAAGGACCAGCCCTTCCTCGTGTACGTGGCACAGAAGGCGGTGCACCCGGAGATCTATCCGAACAACGTGCGCACGTTTCCGCCGGCGCCGGGCGATGAGCGGGCGTATGCCGGCAGCACGCCGCACCATGACCCGGCGTGGCGCGCACCGACGACCGGAAAACCCGCGCTCGAGCGACCGTACGACCACAGCGATCCACGCAGCCCAGCGGGCGGCCTGCCGGACAGCGTCATCATGGACCGCCTCCGCATGCTGCGCGCCGTCGATCGCAGCCTCGGCCGACTGATCGCGACCCTCGAGGCCCGGGGCATCCTCGATCAGACGGTGTTCGTCGTCACCAGCGATCAGGGCTTCTTCTACGGCGAGTTCGGGTTGGCGCAGGAACGGCGGCTGTCGTACGACCCGAGCACGCACATCCCGCTCGTGGTGCGCTATCCGGCACTGATCCGCGCCGGAAGCACGCCGACCGCGCTGGTCAGCAATGCGGATCTCGCACCCACGCTGCTCGAGATGGGTGGCGCGGCCGTGCCGTCGAACCTGGATGGACGCTCGCTACTGCCAGTGCTCTCCGGCCGAGCGTCATCCGTGCGCAGCGAACTACTGGTCGAGTACTTCTCCGACAAGGAGTTTCCGCGCGTTGCGGGCATGGGGTACAAGGCGGTCCGCACCGAGCGATACAAGTACATCCGGTACGACGAACTGCGGGGCATGGACGAGCTGTACGATCTGATCGCCGACCCGTCGGAACTGACCAATCTGCTGCCCGACCACGCACCACCCGGAGTGCGCGCGGACCTCGACGCGCGGATTCAGGCCATGCTTGGCCGTCCGGCCGGTGCGCCACCACGGTAGATGTGGAGCAGCGGGTCGGCCGGCGGTACTGACGGGCGACGGACGGGCGACAGGCGGGAGCCACTGATGGAAGGCACTGCCCGCAGCCACTCCACAGAAAGGACGGAGCGCCGCGTTCACCCCTCGGCCTCGCGCTGCGCACGTGAGCCAGCCGTGCACGCCGATCACCGTGCCTGTCGAACTTTCTCCGCGACCCGACCGAACAGTGCGTCCAGATCGAGCTGCATCGGATCGCAATCACCAGCCGGCGCCCACGTCATCCGCCCACGACACAGGTCGGGTGCGGGCTGCCCCGGTGTCCACCGCTCGAGCATCTGCGCATCCAGATCCACCACCCAGTACTCGGCGACACCGTTCGCGAGATAGAAATCACGCTTCATCACGCGATCGGCGCGCAGCGAGGACGGAGACAGAATCTCCACGGCAAGCAACAACGACCGGACGTCCGACCACTCCATCGGCGCCTCCGATCGCTCAGCCGATCTGGGCACCACGAATACATCGGGCTGCGTGATGGTCCCCGGCCGCAATTCGAGATCAGCGGGTGATTGCAGAGGAAAGCCGACACCAACTCGCTCGAGATACGCATAGAGGACTATGCTCATCTCCATCGCGGCGAACTGATGTGGCCCGCGCGGCGCCGGCGTCACCAGCAGCTCACCATCGATGAGCTCATAGCGCGGCCAGGGGCGATCCTCTTGCGTGAGCGCGCGCACGTCAGCTGCGGTCCATTGGCGCGAAAGAGGCATACCCATAGTGTGTCAGGTGAGCAGTGACGAAGGCAAGGGAGCACGCCAGACAGTACAACGACCCTTCCCACATACCGTCACCGAAATAGCGCGCCCAGTATCTTTATCCCTTGCCGCCCGCGGCTGAATCGCTACTCGGCGCGAAGCAGTTGCGACTGCAACATCGCCGCACCACACCTTCGTCTCCCGAAATGCCAACCGCTGTCGCCAGATCCAGCACCCGCGCCACGGCGCTTCGCCCTGCGACGTACGCCGGCATCGCCGCAGCAGGCGTCTCCATCGTGGCCATGTGCGCAATCCGCACGGTGCCATCGGCGGAGTCGGTGATCACTGTGGTCCACCTGCTCGTGAACGTGCTCCTGTTCGCAACGGCTGGCGCACTGGCCGCACGATTCGGCGGTGCCGGCTGGCGCGCCGGACTCTTCGCCGGTCTGCTGGATGCGATCATCGGGCACACTGGCGCATTCCTGCTCTCGTCGCCGCCAGATGCGTCGAAGGTGACGGTGCCAGCCGGCCGAGTGCTCACGCCGGAGCTGCTCGCCTCGATGCACGTGTGGGGCGCGGTGCTGGGGGCGGTCGTCGCCGTGCTGATCGCGATCGTCGCCGGGGCGGCTGGGGGCTGGTATGCGCGGCGCGGAAATGTCGCACGCTGACCGGCTCCGCTCATGGCGTGTCCCGGCCTATCGGCGAATCTGACGCCATTTCTTCGCGATCCTGGCGAACATCACATTCAGGTCGATGCGCAACGGCTCGTGGTTCGCCGGCGCCCATGAGCACAAACCCGGCGTCAACGCGATCGAGATATGCGTGCAAGAGCATGCCGATTTCGAACGCAGCGGTCTGATGTGGCCCCCGGGGTGCCGGCGTCACGATCAGCTCACCATCGATGAGCTCATACCGCGGCCACGGACGATCCTCCTGAATGAGCGCTCGAACGTCCGCAGCGGTCCACTGGCGAGAAAGCGGCATGCCCATAGTTAGTCCGGTCCGGCGGGAAGTTGGCAAGTGCGCATGCGAGACGATACACGTCCACACGCGTGTCAATGTCACCGGATTTGCGCAGCAGTATCCCGAAAACGCACGATGTGTCGATCGATGTGATGACTCCCGTACGGCCCCACGCAGCGGGGTCGTCGGGTCAACCCACCGACACCTCGTGCATCAGCTGAACGCCTCATCAAAGAACTCGTCGAGCGCCAACACCAACGCCTCGCCCGCGCCCGCAGGCCGCCACTCGACGCGCTCGCTCAGAATCTCTCCAGGCTCGCTCCGTCCACGCCACCGCAACAGGTTCCGCGCATCGGGATCGATCACCCAGTACTCCCCGACACCCTCGCGCAGGTACAACTCGCGCTTGATGTGATAGTCCAGCCTCCGGCTGCTCGGCGACGCAACTTCAACCGCCAGTAGCAGATCGCCCAGATCGTATGGATACGGCGGCCGACCGCTCTCCGTCACGCGCACCACGAACACGTCCGGCTGCACCCTGTTCCGCGTCCGATCACCGCGTCGCACGTCAGAGGGCGACACCATCGGCTTGCCGACCCGATTCGCTCGCAGATATTCGCGCAGCCGCGCATACAGCTCCCCAACCACGAGCTGATGCAGATCCACCGGCGACCGCGTCACGAACAGCTCACCGTCGATCAGCTCGTAGCGCTGACCGTCATCCTCGAGCGCGTCAACCATCTCGACGGTCCAATCGGTTCGCGTGGCAGCCATGGACATACGATAGGACACTCAGCCAGAGGGAAGCAAGTGCTCGGCATGCCAGAGTGTACAACGTCGCAGCCTTCCGACCGTCACCGAAATCACGCACTGCGCATCATTCCTGCGACATGAGGAGGCGCACCGGCAGCGAGCACAGAAGAATCATCGCGCACCTCGGTACGTGACGCGCCCTTGTAGGCCGGAACCGAAGTGCGGAAAGCACCACGCCCGATGAGACGCCCGGGTGGCACGGCGGAAACCGCAGCAGTAAGGCGGGCGGTATTGCGACGATTTCAGACGCCGGCAGCCGGGATGCTCCGACCGGCACCTGCGTGCCGAACGCCGATGACACCACACTAGCTTCCGGCACCTCTCACGCCCACAGGTCACCGATGCTCCGCAGGCTCGCCGCGACATGCGTCTTCCTCCTGCCCGCCGCCGCCGGTGCGCAGGGCTTTCCGTTCACCGTCGCGCAGCTCATGCGCGGGCCCGAGTTCTACGGTCGCGAACCCGGCGCCGTGCGCTGGAGCCCGGACGGACGCAGCCTCTACTTCACCTGGCTCACTCCCGGCAGCGACTGGCGCGCGCAGCCCCGCACCTTCCGCGTTGCCACGCTGCCGGGAGCACGACCGGAGGCACTCTCCGATGCGGCGGCTGATTCGATCGGTCCGCTGATCGCCGCGGGCGCACTCTCCCCTGATGGCCTCCGGCGTGTGACAGAGTATCGCGGCGACCTGTACGTGGTGGACCTCAGGCGCAGCACCGTGGCACCGCTGACCGCGACGCTCGCGCAGGAGTCCACGCCGCGCTGGTCGGCCGACGGACAGCGCGTCCTGTTCGTGCGCGACAACAACGCCTTCTCGATCGATCTTGGCAGCCGGCTCGAGCGACAGCTGAGCGACATCCGCGCCGGTGGCGCAGCGGCGCCGGCGGGAGCCGTGGCCGCGGGCGGTGGCGGTGGCGCCGGCGGTGCGCCACTCCGCCGCGACTCTGCCGCCACGCCACGCGACCCGCAGCGCGCCGCCATGGCGCGTGATCAGCGCATGCTGCTCGATGCCGTGCGCACGCAGCTGCTGGCCGACTCGCTGCGCGAGTCCGAGCGCACGCGGCGCATGGTGCTGCTGCCGGAGGCCGTCACGCTGCGCCCGGAGGAGCGGGTGCAGCAGGTGCAGGTGAGCCCGTCCGGCGCTGCCGCGCTGCTGCTCGTGTCCACTGCGGCGCGCGACGCACGGCAGGGCATCGTGCCGAACTACGTCACCGCCAGCGGCTACACCGAGGACATCCCCAACCGCACCAAGGTCGGCGACGCGCAGGCGATGCCGCGACTCGGACTGCTGTCGATGCCGCGCGGCGGCGTGCGCTGGCTGCCACTGCTGGGCGACGGCGCGCCACTGGCCTCGGCCAACCTCTGGGCGTGGAACGACGCGGGGACGCAGGCGCTCGTCGCCGCCACCAGCCGCAATTTCAAGCAGCGCATCATCAGCGTCGTCGATGCGGCGACCGGCGCGCTGCAGACGATCGAGACGCTCACCGACACCGCGTGGGTCGGTGGCCCCTGCAGCAATGGCTGCGCCGGCTTCTACGACGGCGGCCGCCGCGTGTACTGGGTGAGCGAGGCAGAGACCGGCTACGCACAGCTCTGGTCGGCGGCAGTCGATGGCAGCGACCGCCGGCGCCTCACCACCGGCGCCTTCGAGATCTACGACATCCGGCTCAGCGCCGACACACGGACCTTTCAGTTCCATTCGAGCGAGACCTCGGCCTTCGATCGCGAGCTCTGGTCCATGCCGACCGCCGGCGGAGCGCGCACGCGCCTGACACCCGCGGGTGGCGGCCATCAGGCGGTGCTCTCGCCTGACGAGCAGTGGATGGCCGACGTCTACTCGCGCACGAACCGTCCGCCGGAGCTCTTCCTCGTGAAGCGCGGCGCCGCGACAATGCCCACGCCAGTGACGACGTCGCCCACGCCGGAGTTCCTCGCCTATGCGTGGCGCGATCCCGAGATCGTGATGCTCCCCGCCAGCGATGGGGCGAAGGTGCCGGCGCACATCTACCGGCCCGCCGACTTTGGTGCACAGCCCAACGGCGCCGCGGTGATCTTCGTGCACGGCGCCGGCTATATGCACAACATCCACCACTACTGGAAGAGCAGCTACCCGCGCGAGTACATGTTCAACCACCTGCTCGCCGCCAGGGGCTACGTGGTGCTGGACATCGACTACCGCGCCAGCGCCGGCTACGGGCGTGACTGGCGCACCGCGATCTATCGCTTCATGGGCGGCCGCGACCTGCAGGATCAGGTGGACGGCTCGAAGTACCTGACCAGCACCTTCGGCGTGCCGGCAGAACGCATCGGCATGTACGGCGGCAGCTACGGCGGCTTCATGACGCTGATGGCGCTGTTCACCGAGCCGAAGCGCTTCGGCGCCGGCGCGGCATTGCGCAGCGTCACTGACTGGGCACACTACAACAACCAGTACACCGGCCAGATCCTCAACCTGCCGCAGGACGACACGCTCGCGTACCACCGCTCATCGCCGATCTTCCACGCCGAGGGGCTAGAGGATCCGCTGCTGATGCTGCACGGCATGGTGGACCAGAACGTGAACTTCCAGGACATCGTCCGCCTCAACCAGCGCCTCATCGAGCTGGGAAAGACCGACTGGGACCTCGCGGTCTTCCCCGTCGAGGATCACAGCTTCACGGCACCCGCCAGCTGGACCGACGAGTACCGCCGGATCCTCGACTTCTTCACGCGCACCATCGGACCGGCGGGCTCGAAAGCGGCTCGGTGACTGACGTGCACCGAATATCGCTGGACAACGGAACAGCACATCGCAGAACGGCACCGCCGCAGAACTGAACAGCCGCTGAACGACGAAACTGCTGAACGGCGAAACGCTGAACTGCAAAACTGCATAACGCAAAAATGAACAGCCGCAAAACAGCGTCAGGACGGCATGGCGCGGCCGCCATCATGTCTAGTCCTGAAATCTGTCTACACCGGTGATGCACACGGTGACGGCTAGGCCGCCTGCGAGAATACCGCGTGCGGGGTCTGCAGGTTGAGACTGTCATGCGGCCGCACCGTGTTGTAGCGATGGATCGCTTCGGTGAC
>JANNXU010000087.1:0-16924 GCA_031409715.1 Gemmatimonadaceae bacterium
CTGGCGGGTCTGGCGGGTGCGATGACTCAGGCTCTGACCGATTTGGGGATCAAGGCCGGCGATCGGGTGGTCTCGTTTCAGCCCAACATTTCGGCCGCGGTGGTGAGTCTGATGGCAACCGCCAGCGTCGGGGCGGTCTGGTCAAGTTGTTCGCCCGATATGGGGGCTACCAGTGTGCTGGACCGGTTTCGGCAGATTGCGCCGCGCGTATTGATCGCCGTTGACGGTTATCGCTATAACGGCAAGGACTACGACCGTCGCGATGTGGTGCGTGAGTTGGTCGAGCAACTGCCCACGGTTGAGTGTGTCATCCTGGTGCCGTATCTGAATCCGCAGGCAAGCCTTGATCTGTCCGATCTTGCGGCGGCTGATTCTGCCACCCCCAGGCAGATCAGGGTATTGTCTTATCCTGAAATCATCGCCAAACCGATGCCGCCGAAGTTCACGGCGCTGCCGTTTGATCACCCGTTATGGATCGTCTATTCATCTGGAACGACCGGCATGCCCAAGCCGATTGTCCATGGGCATGGCGGAACGGTGATTGAAAATTTCAAGGGTAACGGCCTGCATCTCGATCTGAATGCGGACGATCGGTTTTTCTGGTTTTCGTCGACCAGCTGGATCATGTGGAACTTGCAGGTATCGACGCTGGCGATGGGGCTCACCGTTGTTCTTTACGACGGTAATCCGGCGTACCCGGATCTGATGACCTTGTTTCGGCTGGCGCAGCGCGAGCGGCTTAGTTTTTTCGGCATCAGTCCGGCCTTCATCGGTCTGTGTATCAAGGCCGGCCTCAAACCAAACGAGCAGTTTGACCTCTCGAGCATCCGAACCGTGGGTGCCACCGGTTCGCCGTTGACCGTTGAGGGATATCAATGGGTTTATCAGTCAATCCATACTGACCTGATGTTGGCGTCAATTTCGGGTGGAACCGACCCGGGCACTTCCTTCGTCGGGGCTTGCCCGATTCTGCCGATTTATGCGGGTGAAATGCAGGCGCGTGGTCTGGGGGTGGCGACCTATTCCTTCGACGATGCGGGTTGTGCCATATATGACGAGGTTGGCGAACTGGTGTGTACACAGCCGATGCCATCAATGCCACTTTATTTCTGGAATGATGCGGGCGGCAAGCGATACTTCGAAAGCTATTTCGAACAGTACCCCGGTGTTTGGCGGCATGGCGACTGGCTCATAACATGGGCTTCTCGGGCGGCGAGAAGAAGCGCAACGAGATCCTGCAGATGGCCGTGCTCGAGCCGAAGCTCGCGATCCTCGACGAGACGGACTCCGGCCTCGACATCGACGCGCTGCGGGTGGTGGCCGAGGGTGTGAACAAGCTGCGCCGTCCCGACAACGCCACGATCGTGGTCACGCACTACCAGCGTTTGCTGAACTACATCGTCCCCGATTTCGTGCACGTGCTGGCCGGTGGCCGCATCATCCGCAGCGGTGGCAAGGAGCTGGCGCTGGAACTGGAAGAGAAGGGCTACGACTGGCTGCTGCAGGAGGCCCACGCGTGAGCATTGCGCACTGGCAGGCGGCGTTCGCCGCCCGCGCCCGACTGGACGAGCCGCAGTGGCTGGCTCCGATGCGTCGCACCGCGATGGCGTCGTTCAGCGCACTCGGCTTCCCCACGCCGGCACTCGAGGACTGGCACTACACGTCGCTCGCGTCCATCGCCGAGGTGCCGTATGCGGCCGGCGATGCGGCCTCGTCCACCACGGTGGCCGACCTCGCGCCGCACATGATCAACGCCGAGTGGCCGACGGTGGTGCTGCGCAACGGCCGCTGGTCGCCCGCGCTCTCGTCGCTCGATGCCGTTCCCGCCGGCGTGCGGGTGATGGCGCTGGCCGACGCACTCCGCGAGCACCCGGAGCTGCTGCAGAAGCACCTCGGCAAGATCGCCATTGGCGAGCATGCGATGACCGCGCTCAACACCGCCATGATGCAGGACGGCGTGGTGGTGGTCGTGCCGAAGGACGTCACCTCCGACACGCCGATCCACATCCTGCACGTGGCCGATGCCGGCGCTGCCAACGTGGCGACGTTTCCGCGCACATTGATCATCACCGAGCGTCACGCGAAGGTCACCGTCATCGAGAGCTTCGTCAGCCTCGGCGACGTGGCGTACCTCACCAACCACGTCGCCGAAGTGTTCGTGGATGACGGCGCGACGGTCACGCACACCAAGGTGCAGCGGGAGTCGGAGGCGGCGGTGCACGTCAGCACCACCGAGGTGCACCAGGGGCGTGACAGCCACTACGTGCACTTCTCGATGGCGATGGGCGCGCGCCTCAGCCGCACGAACGTCTACACGGTGCTGGACGGCGAGAACTGCGGTGCCACGCTCAACGGCCTGTACCTCGGCAAGGGCTCGCAGCACACCGACCACCAGACCCGCATCGAGCACGCGCAGCCGCACTGCTTCAGCCGCGAGCTGTACAAGGGCGTGCTGGACGGCGCCTCCCGCGCCGTGTTCAACGGCAAGGTGTACGTGCATCCCGTCGCACAGAAGACCGACGGCAAGCAGAGCAACCACACGCTGCTCCTCTCGCCCGAGGCGCGCATCGACACCAAGCCGCAGCTCGAGATCTTCGCCGACGACGTGCGCTGCACCCACGGCGCCACGGTGGGCCGCATGGACGAAGCGGGACTTTTCTACATGAAGAGCCGCGGCGTACCGGCCGAGACGGCGCGGAAGCTGCTGACGTATGCGTTCGCCGCCGACGTGCTCGAGACCATCGAGGACGCCACCGTCAAGCAGGCCCTCGAGCAGCTCACGCTCGAGCGCTACGCCGGCACGCCTGCGACGGCGGAACACACCACCGCCTGAGCCTCGCACCGCATGTCCGACCTCGACGAGCTCTATCAGAGCATCATCCTCGACCACAACCGCCGGCCGCGCAACTTCGGCGAGCCGGCGCACTGCAGTCATCACGCGAGCGGGCGCAACCCGCTCTGCGGTGACGAGGTGAGCGTCTGGCTCACCGTCGAGGACGAGGTCATCACCGACGTGCACTTCACCGGGCAGGGCTGCGCCATCAGCAAGGCGTCGAGTTCCCTCATGACCGACGCCGTGCGCGGCAAGACGCGCACGGAGGCTCTGGCGCTGTTCGACCGCGTGCATGAACTGCTCATGGGCAGGTCTGATCCCCTGGTCGAGCGCAAGACACTCGGCCAGATCGCCGCGCTGGGTGGGGTGTCACGCTTCCCGATCCGGGTGAAGTGCGCGTCGCTGGGCTGGCACGCATTCCGCAATGCCCTGCTGGGCGAGGCGGTGCCGGCATGACAAACGACGCCCGCACCACAGCCACCGTCGAGATGGTCGCACGGCTGGACGAGCTGCCACTCGGTGCGCTGAAGGCCGTCGTGCTGGCATCGGGGGAGAAGGTGTGCCTCGTGCACACCGCCGCCGGCATCTTCGCACTCGCCGACCGCTGCTCACACCGTGACTTCCCACTCTCCGCCGGCGAGATCACCGCTGGCGGCCTGCTGGAGTGCGCATGGCATGGTGCACAGTTCGACCCATCCACCGGCGTGATGCTCACCGGCCCCGGTGGCGATGACGTTGCAACGTACGACGTTCGCGTGGACCGCGACACGATCACGATCGCCTCACGGGCTGCCTCGCCATGACGTCACTTGCCCCACGCCACGATTTCCCGCTGCTGGCTGGCGACCCCGCGCTGCACTACCTCGACTCCGCCGCGACGGCGCAGAAGCCGCAGGCGGTGCTCGACGCGTTGCAGCATTACTACACGCACGACAACGCCAATCCGCATCGCGGTGCCTACGCCCTCTCGGCGCGCGCGACGGAACGGTACGACCAGGCTCGCTCCACCGTCGCCCGGTTCATCGGCGCGTCGGATCCGAGCTGCACGCTGTTCGTCCGCGGCACCACCGAAGCCATGAACCTCGTCGCCTATGGCTGGGGCGACGCGACCCTGCGCGCCGGCGATGCGATCGTCGTCACGGCGATGGACCATCATGCGAGCTTCGTCACATTCCAGCAGCTCGCCCGCCGCACCGGCGCGGAGTTCCGCATTGCGGAGCTCACCAGCGATGGGCGGATCGACATGGAGCACCTGGCCGCGCTGCTCGATGGGCGCGTGAAGCTGGTGGCGGTACCGCACGTCTCGAACGCGCTGGGCACGATCAATCCCGTGCGCGAGATCGCCGCGATGGCGCATGCCGTGGGCGCCGTCGTGGTCTGCGACGGCGCGCAGGCGGTGCCGCACCTGGCGGTGGACGTCGAGGCGCTCGACGTGGACTTCTACGCGTTCAGCGGCCACAAGGTCGGCGGGCCGATGGGCATCGGCGTGCTGTGGGGCCGACGGGCGCTGCTCGAGCGGATGACGCCCTGGCAGTTCGGCGGCGACATGATCGAGGTGGTCGGCGACCAGAGCACCACGTTCAATACGCTGCCGCACCGCTTCGAGGCCGGGACCCCGAATGCCGGCGACGCGATCGGCCTCGCGGCCGCCTGCGACTACCTGAGCGCCCTCGGCATGGATCGCGTGCGCGCCCACGAGATGCAGCTCACGGCCCTGATGCTGGAGTCGCTGCAGGCGATGGAGGGCATCCGCCTCTTCGGCCCGCTGGACCCGGCAGCGCGCAGCGGCGTGGTCAGCTTCGCGTTCGAGGAGGTGCACGCCCACGACCTCGCCACCATCCTCGACGAGCATGGCGTGTGCGTGCGGGCCGGCCATCACTGCGCGCAACCCCTGATGCGGCGGCTCGGCGTGCCGGCCACGGCGCGCGCGTCGGTCTGGGTGCACTCGACCGCCGCGGACGTGACGGCACTCGTGGACGCCGTGCAGCATGCGAGGGACCTCTTCTCCGATGGCGCCGCCGTCGCCTGAGCCGGTGGCGCCGGGCGCGGCGATCCCGCCCCCCGACATCGGTCTGGCCTCCCTGTACCAGGAGATCATCCTGTCGCACTACCGCGCCCCGCAGCACCGGGGACCGCTGGCGGGCGCGACGGCATCGGTGGAGCACCGCAACCCGCTCTGCGGCGACGTGCTGACACTGCAGGTGCGGCGCGACGGCGACACGATCGTCGACGCCGGCTTCACGGCACAGGCCTGTTCCATCACCCAGGCCACCGCCTCGATGCTGCTCCACCGGGTGATCGGGCGCAGCGTGCACGAGGCGCGCGGGGTGCTGGCCGAGGTGGAGGGGCTGCTCGAACACGCCGTGCTGCCGGGGGCCGCGACGGACGGGCTCGGAGATCTGCGCGCGCTTGGCAGCGTGGCGCGGTTTCCCGCGAGGAAGGCCTGTGTCCGGCTGGTGACGTCGGCCCTCGCCGAGGCCCTCGCCGCGACGGGGTGATCGCGCGAGGGTGGTCTGCGCCGTACTGCCCGCCGATACCCAATCCGGACGATCGTGCCGCGCCGTGGCGGGGGCAGCCCCCCGTGCGTCCTTCCTCGCGAAGGGTGCGAGTCTTGCTATCTTCTAATTCTGCACGTCACAACCGACCTCTGCGCCAGCCCTCGATTCACTGACCATGACCATGCGCCACCCCCGCCTCGCCGTCGCCCTCGCCGTTCTGGCGCTGACGGCCTGCAGCGGGAAGAAGAACCCGACGACGCCGCCGGTGACGACTTCCACGATTTCGGTCGCGGCAGGCAGTGCCTCACTGACGGTGGCGCAGGGCGCCACGATCGATCAGGCGATCACGGTCGTCCGCAGCAACTTTGCCGGCGCCGTGGATCTCACGGCCGAGGGTCTCCCGACCGGCGTAACTGCTAATTTCGCGCCAGCATCGCTAGTTGCAGGCGCCACCAACAGCACACTTACAATCTCGGCTGGGGCCACGGCGACGACCGGTGCCGCCACCGTGGTCATCCGGGCGCGTGGCACCGGCGTCACGGACGCGGTCGCCAGCCAGCCCATCGCCGTCCTCGCGGCGATCCCGGGCAGCTCGGTCTCACTCGGCCTCAGCAGTACGTCGGCCAGCATTCTGCCCGGCGAGGGCCCGACCAGCGACGTCACCATCACCCGTTCGACCGGCTACACCGGCGCCGTGACGATGACCGTCACCGGTGCCCCCGCCGGCATGTCGACCTCCTTCTCGTCGGCGAACCCCGTCACCGCGTCCAGCGTCCGCCTGTCGCTCAGCACGACGTCGGCGCTGGTGGCGGGCACCTACACGCTCACCGTCCGCGCCAACGCCGTCGGCATCAGCGAGGCGACGGCGATCTACACCGTCGTGGTCGCACCGCTCCCGAGCAACAGCGTCACCTGGACGTACTGCGCGCCGTCACGGATCCCGATCTGGTTCGCCTATCAGGACGGGGCGACGGGCGTCTGGCGTCGGGCAAGCGAGAGCCCGGCGGGGACCTTCACCTTCGCCGTCGACCAGCCGCAGATCGGTATCGCTACGGTCAGCCTCGAGCCTGGCGTGACCGTCACCCGGGTGCGGTGGGTCGGGCTGAGCGAGATCGCTGCCGCAGCTGCGGCCGAATGCACCGAGAATCCGGTGCCTGGCACCAAGGCGCTCAGCGGCACCGCCAGCGGCATGAGCGGCACGAACCAGATCGTCACCGTGGCGATGGGGTCGTCGGTGTCGAATGGTGCAACGCAGGCGTCGCCCGCATTCACCCTGGCGCGCGTCCCCGACGGTCCGCGCGACGTGGTCGGGGTGCTCTCCGACGTGACGGCGAACAACTCGCTCCGCGTGTTCCTGCAGCGCGGCGTGAATCTGGCCAACAACGCCTCGCTCGGCACCGTGGACATGTTCGGCAGCAATTCGGTCGCGCCGGCCACGGCATCGCTGACGGTGACCGCACCGAACGACGGTGCGATCCTGGCGCAGACGCTGTTCACCACCGCCAACGGCAGCGGCGCGACGCTGACGCTGCCGCAGCCCTCCAGCGGCGTGTCGCTCCCCTACCAGGGCCTACCGGCATCGGTGCTGATCGCCAGTGATCTGCAGCAGGTGCGCGCCTCGCAGAACGTCGGCACGACGCTGACGCGATTCACCTCGCGGTACATCCGCGGCCCGGTCGCGGTATCGCTGACGATGCCGACCGACGCCCCGTCGCCAACGGTGGCGGCGATCACCGGCGGCGCGTACCCGCGCGCCACGCTCTCCGGCACGCTCGCGGCCGCCTTCAACGGCACCATCAGCTTTGCCCTCGAACAGCCGACGCAGGGACGGCTCTGGGACCTGTCGGCCACGCCAGCCGGCCGGTCAGGCACGCCCAGTTACGCGCTCACGATTCCCGACCTGAGCGGCGTGGCTGGCTGGCAGTCGAGCTGGGGGCTCGTCAGCAGTTCGGTGCGCATCGTGAGCACGTTCAACGGGTTCTCCGGACCCGGCACCGCGGTCGCGCCGGTGGATGGCACGACCATCATCTCGCTCGGTCGAGTGAGCACCGTCACCTTGCCGTGATGCGCTGACGGCAGCGTGGTTCGACCTGCGACGCGGGCACCCGGAACTCCGGTGTGCCCGCGTCGACGTTGCAGGAGGCATCCGCAGCGGCGGCGCCGGCCCGCCCGACTCACGGCACCGGCTTCGGACGCGGGATGCCGAGTTCTTCCATCGTGGGCAGCGTCTTCGCACGGCGGAACTGCGCGATCGCAGCACGCATGCGGTCACTCCGCTCGATCCAGAGCTGCGCCGAGGCGTCGTAGCGATTGGTGACGTTGCCGAGCCAGGTGGGACGATTCTCGTTACCCCACGCGGCATCGTAGACCTCCCGGCCCAGCACGTAGCCCTCCTTCATGTCGTTGATGCGGCCGTTCAGCGGCGAAGCGATGTCGTTCAGGTCATTGATCGTGTTGGCGTTGATGGGCGTGCTGGCACGGGCGTAGATCTGTGCGATCTCGTCGGCGAACTGGAACTTCATGCCGATGAAGTCGAGGCGCCGTGCGCCGACCTCCATCGCCTGCAGCGCCGCCTGCTCGCGCAGGTCCGGCTGCGCGGCGCGGGCGAGCGCGATCAGCACCAGCGCCGACTCCGCCTGAATGCGAAGCTGCCGCAGCCCCGGACGGATCTTCGCGCCGACGATCTGCCCTTCGGCCGACCATGGGTCCAGCCAGTAGAGCTCATTGCGCCCGGGGCCCTGATTGGTCTGCACCAGTGCGGCGTGCGCCGCCGTGAGCTTGCGCTGCGCCTCGTCGATGCGGCCCGTCGTGTCGCCGTGGAAGACACGCCCGTAGCTGCGCTCGAACGCGGGAATGCTCGCTTCACCGGCCTGCCACCCCGCCGCCGCGCCGAACAGCACCCCATACCAGACCTGCTCGAAGAGCGCGTCGCCGTCATCGTCCCAGCTGGTGTTGAGCACGCCGGTGGCGCCCATCTGCTGCCCATCGCGCACGAACGCCTGGATGTTGCGCAGTGCGACCGCGTTGTCGGGATAGACGCGGCTCCAGTTGTTCACGCCCGGTGCCACCCACGTCTCCATCCCGGCATCGGCGAAGGGCCTCAGGCAGCGATCGAAGCCGTTGAACGACCAGTAATCCCAGCAGACTGCGATCATGCTCTTCGGCAGCGTGCCCACCAGCTGCGGCGAGTTCATCGCGATGTCGGCCCAGAAGAGCAGGCGCTTGCCGGTCGGCTTGAGTGCGGCGTCGATGTCGCTCACGAACTGGAGGTAGACCTTGCCCAGCCCCTCGGCCTGCACCCGCTCGCGCGTCTGGCCGCGGCCCAGCTCCACCGTCTCGTCGGCCCCGATGTGCATGAAGCGCGACGGGAAGAGCGCCGCGATCTCCGTGAACCAGCTCGTGATGAGCGCCATCGAGCCGGGATTGCCCGGTGCCAGCACATGCCCGTGCGGCGTCTCGGCCAGCGGCGCGTAGATCTCGTACTTGAGCACGTGGTGGAGGTGCCCGAACGCCTCCTGCTCGGGGATCACGTCGATGTGGTAGCGGGCGGCATAGGCGACCAGCTCGCGCACCTCGTCGCGTGTCATCGCGCCCTTCGGTGGCGCGACGAGCGGATTCGATGCGTAGGCCAGTGCGTGCTCGTAGTACGGCGAGTAGACGTTGAGCTTGTGCGCGGCGAAGCGCCGGATCTGCGACTTCTGGTACGCCAGCGTCGGCAGCGGGCCGCGCGAGAGATCGTCGTGGAGGCCGCGGTACTTCATCGCCGGCCAGTCGCGGATGGTGGCGGCCTGCAGCACCGCGCCGGTGCCGGCGCCGATCACCAGCTGCTTGAGGGTCTGCGCGCCGTAGAACACGCCGGGCGCCGTGGCGCCGATGACGTGGACCGCACTCGAGTCGGCGAGGAGGAGATACCCCTCGGCCGTCATCGCGCTGTCGAACGTCATCTTGTGGTCGCGCATCACCTGCGCCGCGCGCGCGCTGCCCAGCCGCAGCAGTTCCACGCGGTAGCGGCCGGCAATCACACCGGTATCGGCCCGGACATGTCGCTCCGTGAGCGTCTCGGCCAGGTCGGATGCCGTGAACGCGTCGTCGGCATTCGGCGCGTGGCTGATGGCCATGCCGCGCGCCAGCGACACGCGCACGCCTCGCACCACCTCGCGCGGCAGCGGAATGAGCGGGATCGGTGCAGCCTGCGCCGCGAGGGACGCCGACGCGAGCAGGGAACAGATGAGCAGGAGGGAAGGTCGCATGCCGCAATCTGTCGTCCGCCAGCGCGGATCGTGAGCGTGCCGCCCCGGTGCGATGACACGGGTATCTTGGGCGATGATCCTCGACATTCCCGACCGCCCGTTCAGCGGATACCTGTTCGATCTCGACGGCACGCTGGTGAACTCGATGCCCGTGCACCTCAAGGCGTGGGCCGTGGCGATGGCGCGCGCCGGGCTGACGGGACCATTCGACGCTGAGTACTTCTACGCACTCGGTGGCGTGCCGACGTTCGAGTCGGCGGTGCTCTACGGCGAGCACTACGGGCTGACGCTCGATCCGCGCCGGGTGGTCGAGGAGAAGGAGCAGCTCTACCTCACGCTGCTGCACGAGGTAGCCGTGATCGAACCGGTGGCGGCGTTCGCGCGGCGGGTTGCCACGACGCATCCGGTGGCGATCGTGACTGGTGGCGGGCCGGAGATCGCCTATCCGGCACTGGAGGTCACCGGACTGCGCCCCCTCTTCAGCGTGGTGATCACTCCCGAGGATGTGGCACCGGGCCGTGGCAAGCCGCACCCGGACATGTTCCTGCTCGCCGCCGCGCGGCTTGGTGTGCCGCCGGAGGCGTGCCTCGTGTTCGAGGATGCGCAGCCGGGTGTGGACGCGGCGCAGGCCGCCGGAATGCAGGTGGTGCTGGTGCCGCGGCAGTGACGCCCGTGCCGTTCGCTACGACAGCGGCAGCGCGGCCGCACCGTGACGCACGGCGGCGACGTAGTCGTCGCGCAGCATCCGCGTGACCGGACCGGGCGCACCGCCAGCCACGGTCGCGCCATCGACGGTCACGATCGGCAGCACGAACGCCGTCGCCGCGGTCAGGAACAGTTCGTCGGCACCAGCCAGCTCACCGATGTGAATACGCCGCTCCACGATGCGGATGCCGCGCGCCTGCGCCAGCGCGAACACCCGCTCGCGCGTGATGCCCGGCAGCACCTCGGTGCCAAGTGGATGCGTGACGAGCGCCCCACCCTCGACCATGAACACCGTCGCCGAGCCGCCTTCGGTGAGGTGATCGTCTTCCGTCATCAGCGCCTCGAATGCGCCGGCGGCACGCGCGGCCTGCTTGGCGAGTACCTGCGGCAGCAGCGCGATGCTCTTGATGTCGCGGCGTGCCCAGCGCTGGTCGGGCACGGTCACGACCGACACGCCGGCTGCGGCTCGGGGATGCTCCACCACGGCCAGCGCACGCGCCCACGCCACGAACGTCGGCTGCTCCACGGCGGGGAAGGCGAAATCGCGCTCGGCGACGCCACGCGTCACCTGCAGATACACGAGCCCTTCCTGAATGGCGTTGCGCTCGACCAGCGCCCGCAGCGCCGCGTGCAGCGCGGCACGCGGCATCGGTTCCGGCAACTGGATCTCGCGCAGTGACCGGTCCAGTCGGTCGAGGTGCGGCCCGTCGTCCACGAAGCAGCCGTCCACCACCGCGATCACCTCGTACACACCATCACCGAACACGAAGCCACGGTCGAAGATCGACACGGTGGCGTCTGCCTCGGGAATGAAGCTCCCGTTGACGCAAGCAATGCGAGTCATGCGGAAAAGCTACCACGGTGACGTGTCCAGCCCGGTGTAGGTTGCGACATGTTCCGTTCCTGGTCCGCCGTCTGGGCGGCGGTCGAGCGCTTTGCGCATGCGCGCGGCGCACTCCCGGCGACATTCGCCTGGAACCTCGCCCAGGGCGCGGTGATGCCAGGTCCGGCGGACCTGCTCATCGTCCCGCTGGGCATTGCCGATCCGCCACGCGCCTGGCACCTGGCCATCGCCGCCACCGTCGGGTCGGTGCTGGGTGGGCTGATCGCGTGGTGGCTGGGGGCGGCAGCCTTCGACACCGTCGGCCGACCGCTGCTGCTGCACATCGGCGTCGCCCCCGCTACGCTGCTGCGCGCCATGTCGCTGATGCGCGAGTACGGGTGGCTGTTCATCGTCGGCAGCGCGCTGACGCCGATCAGCGCCAAGGTGGTGTGCATCTCCGCCGGGGCGACCGGCATGCCGGTGGGGGCCTTTGCCGGTGCGCTGACACTCGGCCGCGGGCTGCGCTACGGCGCGATCGCGATCCTCCTCCGGACGACGTCGGGACCGCTGCACCGGCTCGCGACGCGGGTGCAGCGCCGCTGATCAGGGGACGACGGTCACAACACCGTCCGTCACGCGCAGTTGCACGCTGCCGGCCAGCGCCGCTTCCTGCACGTCATGCGTGACGAGCATGGTCGTCATGCCGCGAGCCGCGGCCCACTGCAGCACGGCGGGCCGCACCGTGGCGCGCAGCGCCCCGTCCATCGCCGCGAACGGTTCGTCGAGCAGCAGCGTGCGCGGGGCGCGTGCCAGTGCGCGCGCCAGTGCCACGAGCTGGCGCTCACCGCCGCTCAGCATCGCGACGGGTTTCGCCAGCAGCGGCGCGAGGTGCAACAGCTCGAGCAGCGGCTGCACCAGTGTGTCGTCGGTGGCGCCGTAGCACACGTTGCCGCGCACGTCGAGGTGCGGAAAGAGCCACCCCGCCTGATAGACCAGGCCGATGCGGCGCGCCTCGGGGGGCAGCGCACTCACGTCGCGCCCGTCCAGCATCACCGTGCCCGCAGACGCCGCCCGCACGCCGGCGATCGTCTCGAGCAGCGTCGTCTTGCCGGCGCCGGTGGGACCGGAAACGACGCCAACGCCGCCGGCGGGCACGCTGAACGTCGCGCCGGCGAGCGCGAACCCCGGCACGCGCACGCACAGGTCGCGCACGGCGATCATGCCGGTCGCTCGCGGCGCGTCACACGCACGAGCACCAGCACCGCCAGCGCCACGCAGACCAGCGCTGCGGCCACCGGGAGCGCCGCGCGCAGGCCGTACGTCACGTAGCGATCGTAGGCCAGCACGCTCGCCACGCGCGGATGGTAGGCCACCAGCACGATCGCACCGAACTCGCTGGTGGCGCGTGACCACATGGTCGTACCGGCGTTGACGATGCCATTCCGTGCCAGCGGCAGGGTCACGCGGCGCACCGCCGCCCAGCGATCGTCACCGAGGGTGCGGGCCACCCCCTCGAGTCGCGGATCCACACGCGCGATCGCCTCGCGCGCACCGAGGATGAAGAGCGGCGCGCTCACGACGAGCATCGCCATCACGATGCCCAGTGGCGAATTGACGATGGCGAGGCCGAACGGTGCGAGCACGCGGCCGACGACGCTCTGCCGTCCCATCGCCAGCAGCAGCGCCATGCCGATTACCGGATGCGGAATGACCAGCGGCAGTTCCAGCAGCCCCTCCACCACGGCGCGGCCGCGAAACGGCACCCGCGCCAGCAGATACGCCACCGGCAGGCCACCCGCCACCGCCAGCAGCGTGGCGGCAGTGGCCGTGAGCAGGGTCAGGCCGATCGCACCGAGCACCGCGCGGTCGAGGAAGGCGCCGAGCAGCGCCGCCGGACCCGCCGTCGCGACCAGCGTGCCGGCCGGCAGCAGCAGCGCCAGCACCAGCATGGAGCCGAGCAGCACCGCGACGCCACTGAGCACGACGCGCGGCACCTGGCTCACTGCACGCGGATGTTCAGCTTCGTCGCGGCGGTCGTGACGATCGGTGCGTCGAGCACGTCGAGGCCGGCGCTGCGCATGACGCGGCGACTGGTGGCGTCGAGCAGCCGTTCGCGCAGCACCGACGCGCCCACCGGGTCGAGGCCGCGGTTGACCACGGCGATGCCGTAGCGGATCGGCGTGCCGCGCACCACGACGGTGTCGCTGAGCTGTGCGCCGGCCACCAGCACCGAGGCGCGCCGATACCCGATCGAGTCGGCCGGCGACCCCAGGTCGATCGCGTCACCGAGGATCACGTAGCGGAGCTTCATCGCGCGTGCTAGCGACTCGTAGCACCAGGCCGCGTCGGCGTCGCCCGACTCCAGCAACGCCGCCAGATCTGCCTCGTTGCCGCGCACCAGTGTCCGCGGCGCCGCTGCGGCCAGCTTCTCGGCCAGCCCCGGCCGCTGCAGCTCGTACTCGGCCAGCTGCCAGACATGCTGCGTGCGATAGCCCAGCGGGGCGCGGCCCGGATCGGCGCGACCGACGCGCAGCGCGCCACTGGCGATCACGTCGGCCCAGTTGGCGCGGGTGATCGTGTCGGCGCCGGCAAGCCTCGGTCCGAGCGCCAGCACCACGCGGTTCCGCGCGAAGGTCGTGCTGCTGGTCACGAACGACGGAATGAGGAGGCGCTCGAGTTCGTCGGCGTCGGCGGTGACGATCAGGTCCGGCGAGCGACCGAGCGCCATCACCGTGCGCAGCATCTCCCGCGATCCCATGATCTCGAGCTGCACGGCACGGCCGCCGCCGGCCTCGATCGTGTCCAGCGCTGCGCGCAACGGGCGGGCCAGGCTGCCGGCGGCGAAGACCACCAGCGGGGTGTCGGTGGCGTTCGTCTCCGGGGCGCACCCCGTGCCCACCAGCAGACCGCCGATGACGAGCGCGAGCCGGCGACGGGTGCGATCAGTGAGGAGTGACACGATCCGGTTCGGCAGCGAGAAGATCCACGATCAGCAGGTCGGCCTGCGCGTTCCACCGCACCGGCACGGTCGAGGCTCCGGCGCCCCGACTCACGAACAGGGTGCCACCCGCTGGCTGCGGGTCGCGGCCGGCGAGGTCGCGGCGCGAAAGCTGTCCTGACGGCGTGATCGGCGCGAAGCCCCCCGGCCATACGACCTGCCAGCCGTGGGTGTGACCCGCCAGCGCAACGGCCCGCCGTGTGCGCGTGAGGGGGTGCCGTGGGCGCAATCCGAACATGGGTCAACATACCCGGACCGTCCGGAAACAGCCTTCCCGACAGTACGTAGATTGATCGGGCAACGGTTCGCGTGGACCGGCATGCATCCCCACACCACAGGCCCATGTCCGAACTCGCCATCGACATCCGCGGTGTCACCAAGCGGTACGCGGAGCACGTCGCGGTCCGCGACCTGACGCTGCAGGTGCCGCGCGGAGCGGTGTACGGCCTGCTTGGCCCCAACGGCGCCGGCAAGACGAGCACCATCCGCATGATCCTCGACATCATCGCGCCCGACCAGGGAACGATCACGCTGTTCGGGCACAAGCACACCGACAAGGGTGTGCTCGATCGCGTCGGCTACCTGCCGGAGGAGCGAGGGCTGTACAAGAAGATGAAGGTCCGCGACGTGCTCAAGTTCCTCGCGGAACTGAAGGGCGTGCCCGGTGCCGATGCCGAGCTGCGCATCGACGTCTGGCTGGAACGCATGTCGCTCAAGACGGCCGACAAGGACTGGGGCGAGTCAAAGGTCGATGAGCTGAGCCGCGGCATGCAGCAGAAGGTGCAGTTCATCGGCACACTGCTGCACGACCCCGACCTCATCATCCTCGACGAGCCGTTCAGCGGCCTCGATCCGATCAATGCGCAGGCACTCAAGGACACCGTGGTGGAGCTGAAGGCGCGCGGCAAGACGGTCATCTTCAGCACGCACATCATGGACAACGCCGAGAAGCTGTGCGACGCGGTCTGCATCATCGCGCGTGGGGAGAAGGTGCTGGACGGCGCGGTCTCCGACGTGAAGGCGGCGCACGCCGGCCGCACGGTGGCGGTGGCGTTCGACGGGGCGCCATCGGCGGCGGTGGACGCGGTGCTGCGCGACCGCACGCTGGTCGCGAACATGGATGCGCAGAACCGCTTTCTCGAGCTGGAACTGGCGGCGGGCGCCTCCAGCAACGAGCTGCTCCGCCAGCTGGTGGCGGCGGACGCGTCACTGCAACGATTCGAGCGGGTGCAGCCATCGCTGCACCGCATCTTTCTCGAGAAAGTCGGGGCCACCGGTGTCGAGGCGGGGATGAGCGGACATGGGTAAGCTGATTGCGATCATCCGGCGGGAGTACATCGAGCGCGTCCGCACCAAGTGGTTCCTCATCGCGACGCTGCTCGGCCCGGTGATGTTCCTCGCGCTGACGGTGCTGCCGATCCTGTTCGTGTCGCGGACGGTGGCGTCGTCCGCCTCGTCGAACATCATGATCATCGACGCCACCGGCGCCGGGCTTGGCGCGCGCGTCGTGTCGGAGATGAAGGACACGTCCGCGACGCCGCCGGTGGTGTCGGTGGTGGCGGCATCGCAGGTTGCAGCGGCCGAATCGCTGGCGACGACGGCGATCATGGCGGGGCAGCGTCAGGGGTACCTGATCCTCGACTCGGCGACGATGGGTGGCACCCAGGCGCGCTACACCGGGCGAAACACCTCCACCGTGCCCGACATGCGCCGCATCGGCACGGCGGTCGAACGCGCCGTGCTCGCCGAGCGTCTCGAGCGCGAGGGCGTGACGGCCGCGCGCATCGACTCACTCACCAAGGTGGACATCCGCCTCGAGAAGACGCAGCTCAGCAGCAAGGGCCGCGAGAAGTCCGGCGTGGGCACGTCGGTGGTGGGGCTGATGATGTCGTTCCTGCTCTACATCGTGCTGCTGCTGTACGGGCAGACGGTGCTGCGGAGCGTGATCGAGGAGAAGACCACCCGCGTCGCCGAAGTGGTGATCAGCAGTGTGCGCGCGGAGATCCTGCTCGCCGGCAAGATCATCGGCATCGGCGCGGTGGCGGTCACGCAGCTTGGCGTCTGGATTGCGAGTTCGGCGTTCATCGCCTCGACCATCCTGCCGAAGCTGGTGGCACGCACCACGGCGGCCGGCGGCGGCACCGACGTGCAGAGTGCCGCACGGTCCACCGAACTGCTCTCCAGCCTTCCGAATTTTTCGATCGGCGCGATCATCGCGATCCTGCTCTACTTCGTGCTCGGCTACATTTTCTACGCCTGCCTGTACGCGGCCGTGGGGAGCACGGTGAACAGCGAATCCGAGGCACAGCAGGCCGCGACGCCAGTCGCGATGTTCCTGGTCGTGAGCGCGATCTTCATCCAGCCGGTCGCGCTCGCGCCGCAGAGCACCCTGTCGGTGGTGATGTCGATGCTGCCGTTCTCGGCACCGATCATGATGCCGATGCGCATGAGCATCATCGCGGTGCCAGGCTGGCAGGTGGCCCTGAGCCTGCTCGGCATGGCCGCAGCGTGCGTCGGGGCCGTCTGGTTCTCCGCCCGCATCTATCGTGTCGGCCTGCTCATGTACGGCAAGCGACCGAGCCTGCGCGAACTCGTCAAGTGGCTGCGCTACGCCTGATCGTTGCGCCGTCGCAGCAACGGCAAAACGCAAAACTGAACCGCCGCAGAACCACGATGATGTCTAGTCCTGAAATCTGTCTACACCGGTGATGCACACGGTGACGGCTAGGCCGCCTGCGAGAATACCGCGTGCGGGGTCTGCAGGTTGAGACTGTCATGCGGCCGCACCGTGTTGTAGCGATGGATCGCTTCGGTGAC
>JANNXU010000088.1:0-45077 GCA_031409715.1 Gemmatimonadaceae bacterium
GAGACCTTACACGCATCACGTTTGCCTTGTCGACAATGCCTCCTCGTCGCAGTCATCGCTGGCATCACTGAGCGATTGAGACTCGCCTTCTGCCGCAGCTCGAGTGGAAATTCCGTCGCGGCGCAGTCATCGCTGGCATCACTGAGCGATTGAGACGTCCGTGGCTTCGCGCACAAAGGGTGATGGAACAACACGTCGCAGTCATCGCTGGCATCACTGAGCGATTGAGACATGCTCCGAACCATACTCCCCGCGACATCGAGGATCGCCCGTCGCAGTCATCGCTGGCATCACTGAGCGATTGAGACCCCCAGAGGCGGTCCTCGGACATGCCCTCGCCGAACGACGTCGCAGTCATCGCTGGCATCACTGAGCGATTGAGACCGTAGAACGTGAGGTTGCTCGACAGCAACCCGTTGTAAGTCGCGGTCATCGCTGGCATCACTGAGCGATTGAGACACGGGAGGTCTCCCTCCGCGTGGCGCTCCAACCGCCCCGCCGTCGCAGTCATCGCTGGCATCACTGAGCGATTGAGACTTCAGTACTACTGTCAGCTGCCCAAAAACGAGTACCCCGGGTCGAAGTCATCGCTGGCATCACTGAGCGATTGAGACCCGAGCGTCAGCGAATACCCCTGCGCCGTCATGACAGTCGCAGTCATCGCTGGTTCCCATGTCGCAGTCATCGCTGGCATCACTGAGCGACTGAGACCCATTGTGGCCAACGAAGTATGCGTCGCCGAGAAGCTTGTCGCAGTCATCGCTGGCATCACTGAGCGATTGAGACACTGTGGCGAATCGATCACACTCTGTACAGGCAGCTGTGTCGCAGTCATCGCTGGCATCACTGAGCGATTGAGACAGTTCTGAATCGAGGTTGAGCGCGTCGCAATCCATGGTCGCAGTCATCGCTGGCATCACTGAGCGATTGAGACAACGTGTTCAACGTCGCAACTACGAACAGTCGAATCGTCGCAGTCATCGCTGGCATCACTGAGCCCTCTGTGTCAGCATAGTTGTCGCATCACCGCTTGGGTGAAGTGGGGACCTGCAGGCTCATGAGGGGGGCGTAGGAGCACGGGCACGATGACGCAGTATTCGAGCAGGTGGAGGCGGCGCTGCAATCCCTCGTCGACCGGGGGCGCTGCGAGGTGGAGTGCGACGAACGTGTGGGCAGCTTGATCTGGTGCTATTACAGACCGGCGGTGACGGGGCGCGCCGCCGTCCACGATGTCCGAACGTCGTTGGCCGCTGCCGTGGACGGAGCGCCACGGCGCTCGAAATGACGCCGCCCGATCCGCCGTCCTGCCCCCCTCAGACGCTCGCTCGGCCCCTGTGCCCCGCCACCACCACCTCCCACCGCCAAGGAAACTCACGCGCCAACCCCTCCAGCGCCTGCATCCGCGCTACAGTCTCCCGCTCCACGATCCACCCCACCAACGTCCGCAACGCGCGCACCCGCGCGCACGCCACCGGCACCCACGATTCGCGGTCACCCAGCATCACCCGCAACTCCCCCGCATCCGGCACCGCCACGATCCGCCTGTAGCCAGCGACCAAAGCCGGAACGTCATCGTCGGCCTCCCATGCGTCGCCCTCAAGCACGTCGAGGTCATGAATCACCTCCAGCAACGCCCGCCCGATCTCCTCATCCCGCACCTCCGCCCGCGCCGCCACCCGCAACGCCGTCATCCCGCGTGACGGCCCCTCCAACCGTCGGATCCCGTCCGCCACGAACACCCGCTCAGCCGCCGTTGCCCGCCCGCTTGCCACCACGTCGGCCACGGCCAGCAGACCCTCCAGGTGTAGCCACGGCGCATGCTCCGCCATCCACCACCGCACGCCGGAGAGCATTCTGTCCGCCCGCCGCCGTCCCGCCGTGATCTCTGCGATCCGCGACCGAAACCACTGCGGCAGCGTACCCCAGCACGTGGTCATGAAGACTCCGTTGGGCACGACAGTCCACACGCCGGACGCCACTCGATCGAGATCCACGAACGTCAGTTCCGCCGCCCGCGCATACCCCTCCAGCAGCGCCGGCCCGAGCTCCGACCCACCCCGGTGCAGCAGCGCCAGCGCCACCCGGCCCGCGCCACTGGCACCGCTCATCCGCATCAGCACGGCGAGCGCGGCATTCGACGACCGTACTTCGCGACACGCCGCCGTCACCACCACCGTGAGCGTCAGCACCGCCCCCGCATCGTCCACGCAACGCAACGCCTCGACGTACGCACGCACGCTGGCAGCTCCGTCGTCTGCGGACAGCGTCGGCCACGCAGCGGTACCCGTGCTTTCGGCCCCCTGCAGCAAGGCGCGCATGACCGCCACGCACTCGTCATGCTCCAGCGCTGGCGCCGACACACGGGATGCGGGACGCGTCGGGTCCGTCTCGATCTCGGCCAGCCATGCGTCGCACACCTCCTGCTCGGCCACCGAGCGGGCGAGCCCACGCACGTCCTCCAGCGCTGCTCGGCGCTCCTCGCGGTCGGACGGCGCGTGTGTCCAGAGGCAGGCCATCGTGAGTGCGTCCAGATCCGACAGGGTCTCGGATCTCACCGTGGTTCGCTGCGCCCGAAGCGCCACCGCGAGCGCAAGGCGTGCCGTCGTCGTGCGCGCCGGCCCGCGGTCGAACGGTCCGTCCAGCGTGAGCAAGTCGAGCACGCGGCGTGCACCACGCCCAACCGTGGCAAGCGCGCATACCTTCGAGATCACGGCCGGCGCGCGCAGCAGCTGCGGCAGCCCTGCGGACACTTCGCGCCGGAGACTCCGGAGTGCAGAGTCGTCCGGCAAGAACAACGCCGATGCTGGCGACGCAATCAGCCAGCACAGGATCTCGCAGAAGTCTCGCACCACCGACGCCGGCCACGCCTCCGGTGGCGCCGTTCCCGCCACCGTAACGATCGCCGTGATCCGGTCCTCGAGCCGTGTCACGATTGGCGCCAGCGCCAGGTCGTCGCGTAACGCCGGCGGCACCCGCCGCAGAACCATGCACACATACAGAACCAGTCGCGCCAGCATCACCAATGCTCGCGCGTGCACGCGACGATCATCCGCCACCACCGACAGCAGCATCCCCAGCTGCGCCAGCTGATCCTCGGCATGCTCCACGATCCAGTGCAGCGCCGGCACGCGCGTCTCGGCCGGCAGGCGCGGGTCCGACACATCGGCTGCGGCCATCGCCGCAAGCCTGGGGGTCGTGACCGGCGCGAACGCCGCCCACCACCAGAGCTGAGGTCGCATCGCTGGGCCACCAAACCCTTCGGCCAGCCAGCGCTCCAATGCCTCGGTCGTGCGAGGATCAGCCTGCACGTGCGCTGGCAGAGTGCGCATCAGCCGTTCCGGTGGCAACCGATGCGCCGCCAGCAGCGCCTGCAATGTGTCGAGCACCTCCGACGTGTCGAAGGTGGCCGAGAACCCCGCGGCGCTGAGTGCGAGCGCGGGCGCCGTGTTCAGCAACGATGTGCGAAGCGCTGGCGAGAGGCGCGCCAGCCAGAGCGCGACCTGCTCCTGTCCGCGGATCACCTGCGGCGTGCCGTCCCGCACCGCCGTCACCGTCGCCCACGCATTCGCCGGCGTCGCGAAGGTGACGAGACGGTCTCGCGCCGTGCAATACGGCCACCACACCGGCGACGCCTCCGCCTCCCGCGACGCACTCGCTGCACGCGCCAGCGCCTCGTACTGCGCGTGATCGATGTGCGCACCGGTCAAAGGGCGCAGCGCGATCGCCTGCTCGACAAGCGACGGCGTGCTCACGAGCAGCGCCCACCCTGCGTCGAGAGCCTGCTGCACTGCGTCTCGACCCTCCGCGCCCGCCAGCGCCTCGCCGTAGTCGAGCGCACCATAACTCGAGAACCCACCGAGCAATCGCGGTGGATCGGGCCGACGAAAGCCGACGGCGAGCGGCAGCAGATCGAACCCTCGGGAAATCAGCGCTGGTCGCAGGAGCACGTGGAGGAAGACCGAGCCGCTGCCGGCCTCGCGCATCGCAATGCGCAATGCCGTGATCGACGTCGGCACCTGCGACAGGTCTTCCACGTCCAGCAGGTCCAGCACCAGCGACCACTGCGGCTCATCCACCGGCGTGCATCCCTCAGGCGTCGGCAGCCACGTGAGCGCGTCCGGTGCCGGGTCGCGCGGTGTGATCGATTCCGGCCCGTAGCGCAAGACAGCGGTCGGCATGGTCCGCCGGATGCGATCGAAGTCGGTCCACTCGCAGAGCATGGGAACGAGCGATGACCGGACGCGTGCCGCCGTCCACGCATGTGGGATGAGCAGTGTCGTGGTTGGCCGCACTGATGAATACAGAGGCACGCCACCGGCCATCGGCGACACGTCGTCGGTTGCCATCGTGTCTGGCCACATGTCATCCGGGGGGAGCTCCGTGCCCGCAATCGCGCTGAGCGGAACGGTCGCTCTCTGGGACCATCGCGGATCTGCCGGCAGACCGTCCAAGCCGATGGGCCATTCGGCGGGGTCGGCCGGGCCCCACCACACGTTCTCGAGTGATACCATGGGGGCGTGGGAACGATCAGAATTGGTCACGGGCTGAGATCCTGCGCTGCGGGTGGTACACATCGTCGGTGCCGGCATCACCGACGAACCTCACGAACCATCACCCCACCAGCTCACCCTCACCACACCTCGGGCAGACACTGTTGCCGTTGTCCCACTGCAGCATGCCATTCCCCGAGCTGCAACAGGAGGCAAAGGGCTGCATGCAGTGGGTGCAGTAGGCGCAATGCTCTACCCGCGATGTCGCGCCACACCGGCAATACTCCTCGGCCCGCATGGTGCGCTCGGTCCATCCCGGGTCCGCAGCATCGCGAGCCGCGGCACCTGCCGCGACATACTCCGTGATGAGAGAATCCACGGGCGTCCGCTTCGCGCCGGGCGTGACGGTCCACCAGCTCATGACGGCAAACCGGAACGGATGGACCGCCTCGAGACTGGTCTCCCCACGCTTCCACGCGTCGGCCTCACG
Source organism: Gemmatimonadaceae bacterium (assembly GCA_031409715.1). GTDB lineage: Bacteria > Gemmatimonadota > Gemmatimonadetes > Gemmatimonadales > Gemmatimonadaceae > JACMLX01. The sequence goes on from JANNXU010000088.1 coordinate 4,981, forward strand.
CAGGTAGACGCGCGCTGCCGGTGCCGGCCGCGGGACGGGTGCCGGCGGCACCACCGAAGCGCGGTCACGGCGGCGGGTGAACCAGCCAAGAAGCGTCCGCATCAGCGACGTGGTGTGAAGAGGCGACAGGGCAGGGGCCACGAGCGCCGTACGATCACGAGACTCACGGGCCGGACGCGTCGGCTGGGCGCAGCGCCTTCGTCATATAGTGTGCCTGATGCCCGGCCGGGCAGTCGTCGAGCGTCGCGAAGACGCGATACCCGAGGCGCTCGTAGAACCCTCGGGCCTGGAAGCTGAACGTGTCAAGCAGCGCGTGGGTGCACCCATGCACGATTGCCTCGGCTTCGGCGGCACGCAGCAGCTGTGAGCCGATGCCAGCGTGGCGGTGTGCGGCCGCTACCCAGAGGTGGTCGATGTACAGCCAGTCCCAGCGGCGAAAGCCGATGAGCCCGCCAATCAGCACACCCACATCGTCGTGGGCGAGCTGAACCACAGCCACACGGGTCGCATCGCGGCCGACTGCCACGGCGTTGGCCTGCGTGAGCCCATCGCGTATGCGATCGAGCTCGGCGGCGGAGGCATTCGGGTGACTGGTGACTCGCATGGATTCTTGAGGGATGAAACTGACGACGGCGTGCCGCCCCGCATGATGAGCCATCACGGACAAGGCCAGCTCGGTCATTCCTCAACGCAGTAGCGCCTCCACCGTGGCTCAGGGCACGCTGCCGTCACTGGCGAGACCCCGGCATCCCACAAGAGACTGCCGAGCGCTGAACGTCTCGTCGCCTTCGGTCTCAGCGATCAGTTTTGTTATTGCGGTGAGCACCTTCTGCGGAAGCGACAGATGCGCTCCGCGATGCGCGGTGAATGTGGTCCCACGATGGATTGGCGACGTGAGTCGCTGGTCAGCTGCTGGTGAGGGCAACGCCCGTCAGCGCGGTGGTGGTCACCGGTGACGAGGACGGATCACGGATGTCGGTCCGGGGGATCAGGGGTGGAACGGCCTTCCCCACAGGCTAGGGCAATACCGTCAGCACTTGTTTGGCCCCCTGACGGCACAGGGCACATCGCGCTCGCCCGGGCGCGCCTCACCACACCGCGGTTCAGGCCTCCAGTGTCCAGTTGGCCTGCTGCAGCAGCGTGTTCAGCTCCCGCAGCTGACGCGCCAGATCGTCGAGCTCGTCGCGCCGCGCCGCGATATCGATGGTCGGCACATCGCGGATTTCCCGCAAGCTGTAACGGGAACCAAGGTCTGTTGACTCCTCCAGCACCTTGTCGAGGGCGGCGAACATCGCCTGCAGGCGTCGGCGCTCAGCGAGCGCGCGCGCGAGTGAGCGCCCGTCGGCAAGAGTGAGCCGGTTGTTCGCAGCGTCGATACGCTCGACCACATCGACCAGCTCGGCCTGTGTGCGCGTATGCGCGGTGAGCAGCACGTCGGGCGACTCGGGGGGGTCGCTCCCTTCCTGGGTGCGGGCATAGCGAGCCGCACGGGCGCGAAGTGACGCGGCGCGCTTCTCGAGTTCACTCCGGAGCTGGAGCAGCTCGGCGAGCTTGGGGCGGGGCGTGGAGGCTGTCATGGTGTAGAATTGGTGGCCATACAACTTCATGGCGCTGTCAAGGCGTTGCATGGTGAGCTGCTTGGTGCAGCGCACTCGAGCGGCAGTGCAGCGTCCGCGATTGCCGGGCGTTCGCTGCCGAACCCCGCGATGAACGCGCCCGGACGGCAGCAGCGTGCATCCGGGAATCCGCAGACCGCCGGCAGTTGCTCACCGGCCAGCCCGGGCCACGATGCAGGGAACGGTGAGCGCTGCATGGGGGCATCTGTCGTCAGGGGGGCGCTCGCGAACGTCGATGCCCATGAAGACGGCGCCCCGACGGGAATCTGACAGTGCCGAACCCGGTCGCCGTGGTCCAGGTCAACGCCACGCATATTCGGCTTCGGCGTGGGAGAGACCGCAAGATGTCGTGGACTCCCACCTCCACCCATTGACGCACTCCGCGTCAAACTCCTTTCTTCCAGCCTGGTCGTCACGCACCGGCGTGACTGGGCCTGGCGTGCCGTGCCCGCACCTCCGATCCGCATGCCAACCAGCAATACTGTTCCCGACCGCCTCCGCGTCCTCGCCGGCGACGTCACCCTTGCGCAGCCGCTGGAACTCTGGCGCGCGCTCCCGCTCAACGACCGGGTGCTGGTGTTGCGCGACATGCTGGCGGAATCGCCCGCTGATCGTGCGGCACACGTCACGCTGCTCGAGTTCGGCCGGAGCGGGGTGCGAGAGGTCGACACCAGCACCTGGAGCGACGAGCGGATCGCCCGCGAGCTGATGAAGCGGGAGCTCGAGCCCCGGCAGGAGGCTTGGGAGAGCCGGTGCCTCAGGCGATACTACCTCAGGATCCGCCCCGAGATTCAAACGATGTTTCTCGCACTCCTCGGCGTGGCTGGTGTCGCGGATGCAGAAGCGGTGGGACAGGCCACCACGGACTCGGCGTGCGAACGTCTGCTGGCTGAGGCGTTCGGTCCGGCGCAAGCGCTGCTGTACCTGATCGCGATCGTCCGGTTCAACGGAGGTCGCTGGCAGCACGTCCGGCACTGGCTGCTGCGATTCAGTTCCCCCGCGACCGATGGCGTTGACGCGGATCACGGCACGGCACCGCTGTCGCCCGCCACGGCGAGCGGCGCGGCCGAGCCAACGTTGGCCGACGAGAGCGTTGACAGCGTCGATTCCGAGTTTTCCCGAGACCTCGCGCAGCGATTTGCGGCGATCAGCCTGCGGGCAGAACTCGGACCGCTGGAGAGCATCGTGATGCTCTCGGTCCTCGATGCCTCCCAGGAGATGCAAGGTGCCCTGACCCCGGACGAGTGCTCGGCACTGGTCCGGGATCTCGTGCACGTGAACGGACGCCGACATCAGACGCGATACGTCGGCGGACTGCACGATTCACTCTGGCATGTCGAGACGTTCCGTCCACCGGTCGGCGCGAACGTTGTGGCCACGCTCTGGTACCTGAGCGGACGGATCGTCGGCGCGCAGCGGTGCAACGACGATGTCAGCATCCTGACCACGTTCGGGGAGCTGCGTGGATTGCCCCGCGTCTCGCAGATCGCGGTCCCGGCGATCCGGCTGGCACTCCCTGCCGTCATCGACGCCCTCTGCCGTGCCGGTCGGATCGCCAATCTGGTCGACTGGCTCCGGACGTTCCGACTCGAGCTCTACCCGTCCGAGGTACCGCGACTCCTCGACCGAGCGACGGAGGCATCCACCGATGGCCGACTGGACGACGCCCGCCTGCTACTGCGGGAGGTGGTGGCGAACGCTGGCCTGCTGGATCCCGTCAAGGCGCGGACCGCGAGGCGGCGGCTGGCGCACATCGATCGTCTCGAAGGTCGCTTCGACGAGGCGACGCGTTCGCTGGCCATGCTCATCGCCGAGGAGACGAATCCGGTCGTCCAGTCGCAGATGCTCGTTGACATCGCCCTGATGCGTGTCGGGATCAAGTCGCTATCGGACCTCCGGCCGGATGGGACGCATCGACAGCTCCCGACGGAGGCGCTGGAAACCATTCTGTTGGACATCGGGGCTGCGGTGAGCGTCGACCCGGAAGGGGCCGGTCATGCCCGCTTCGTCCTTGGTGTCCGCTCCATCCTGCAGCGGGACTTCACCGCGGCGGCTGAACAGCTCGGGCGTGCCGAGCGGGCATTCCGCGCCACGCCGGACCTCTACTCCCGGGAGGGGTTGCTCGATCGGCTGCGGGTACTGCGTGCGGTCGCCGTTGCCCTCAGTGGGTGTGACGTGCACGACGTCGCGAATGCCGTGTCGGAACTGGCACACACGCCCGCCCTTGCCGAGGTGCTCCCAGCGTCGCTGGTGAGCGATGTCGTGCTCGCCCTGGCCGCGACGCCGGGCGTCGCATCGGTGCCGGCCATCACGGCGTTGTGTGAAGGACATGCCGAGCACGTCGTCGAACTGCTGGCCGATCCAACGTTGCACGACCGGTCCAACCGGCTGTCGTTGATTCTGGCCGCGCGTGCCCTCGCGCCGTCGGCGTCGAGCCGTGAGGAGGTTGTCAATGGTGTAGAGGCGATCCGATTCCTGATCGCATCGGCGGATCGTGCGCCCGGGGAGGAAGACGAGTTCCTTACGCCCGCAGACGAGGTGCTGACGAACGTGCTAGAGCTGGCCCGGCAGGGTGTCGAGCGCGATCGCGTGATGCAGCTGCTCGAGGACGAGCAGATGACCCGACTTCGGGATCCGGAGGAAATCGTCTTCCACCGCGCCCGGTTGTACGAGTCCAGCGGGCAGCACGATCTGGCGGCCGCCGAGCTGTACGATCTGATGTTGTCCACACTGGCCAAGGACCAGCCGTGGCAGCGGGCAGCGGCGCGCGAGATCCTCGAGCGACTCGAGACCTATCCGGTGGCGATCAATGCCCCTGTCGTGGAGTACCGGCAGCGCATCGAGGCGATCGAGGCGCAACTCGCGCCGGCGCTGCCGCCTGCGGTCGATGACGTTCGCGAGGTCCGTGTGCGCGTGATCGGTGGCAACGAGAATCAGCGACGCGTGGAGGCGGCGGTGCGGGAGGAACTCCAGCGCAATGCGCCGTGGATCGAGGTGTCGTTCCAGTACAGCGGCTGGACGAGCAACTGGAACGATGAGCTGAAGGAGCTGGAACGGGTGATCGACGGCCTTGATGGCGTCGTGTTGCACTACTTCATACGGACCATGTTCGGACGGGCCGTTCGCAAGCGTGTCTCGCTGTGGCGCCAGGTGGAGGGGACGGGGCGGGATGGCATCCTGCGGGGGATCTACGCCTGCGCGAATGAGGTCATTCGCCTGCGCCGCGGTCGGGGCGAATGATGGCGACGCCGCCGCCGAAATCGCGGCGTGAGGTCATGCGGAGTGGCGGTGGGGGCGACGACGGTCCGGTCGGACGGACAGTTTACGCGCAAGCCCTCGATTTTGCGGGCGGAGTCAGGCTCGCCCGGTCTTCCACCATGGTCGCAGGAGGGTCGTGCCGGAGCTGCGCCCCGCCGCTGACGCGCCGTCGCCAGGCGTCACGCCGCCGCCGAATCCCGACGCGAGACGACCGGCAACCCCTGCGTCGTCCGCGCCAGCCGAATGAGCTGGTCGGCGAGCAGGCGGGCCTCGGTCTCGTTCACGCCGTGGTCGCGGGCGTGGTCGGCGATGCGCTGGATCACTTGATGTTCCCGATTCGCGTCCAGCGGCGGCAGGACGGCAGCGCGCTTGGCCACGCCCACGGCCCGTGCCAGACGCTGCCGTTCGCCGATGAGCGAGACGAGCATCTCGTCGATCCGGTCGATGGACGCGCGCAGCGCCTCGACACGTTCAGCGGCGCGGAGTTCCTGCGGGGTGCGGTCGTTGGTGGTGAGCTGGGTCTGCATTAGCGGGACTCCGGTGCCGTCAGGCGTGGTCGGGAGAGGGAGTCCGCAGCGTCCGGACCTCGCAGAAACGCACGAGGCCCGCATCGCTGCGGGCCTCGGAGGAAAGTCGGTCGCGGTGTCAGGCGCGCGCTTTACCACCATGGTCCGCGAGGCGGCCAAAGTAATAAAAGCTGGTAAAGAGGGCGCGGACCGAATGGCTCATGTGCAACAGTGTGCCGTTCTGGTCGGGTGTTGTCAAGCGGGGCCTGGGTGCGGTGTCCCGATCAGCTCGAGATGGCGGCGGTGGTGCCGGTCGAATCGGGGGTCACCGTGAGGCGAAACAGGGAACTGGTGGACTGCTGCCCGCCGGTCCAGCTCCCGTCGAAGGCGAATTCCGCACCGTGATTGGGGCACTTGAACGCCACCGGCCCGTTGAAGTCCACCACGGTGCCCTGATGGGTGCACTCGAGCGAGAAGGCGACCAGCCCGGCTGCAGTGCGCGCCATCGCGATCGGTGGCTGGCTGCTCACTCGCGCGACGCCGCCCACGCTCGCAAGCACGGGAAAGTTGCCGAGCGTGATGATCAGCGGTGTCGAGATCGTCGGCGGCTTCTGCACGACCGTCGGCCCGGTGCCGCCACTCCCGCCGCCACCGCCGCACGCGGCAAGCGTCGCGGCGACGGCCGCCAGCGTGGCCTGCGACACGAACTCGCGTCGCGTCACGGTGCATCCACGACACGGGCTCACATGGTCACGCATCCTGCAACTCCTGCGGTGACGGGTCGATGATGGTTGGTGCCTTCTGGGAGGACCGTCTCAGTGCGCACCTCATTCCCGCCCGTCACGTGGCATGTCGACCACGCACCGCAACCGCAACCGCAACAGCGAACAGCATCAACGCGGAGGCGCAGAGGTGAAATGCAAGGGCGCAGAGGACTACTTCTTGAACAGCGATCCAGGTTGTCGACGTGCCGTCGTCAGACTGATGCCTGGAAATGTGTGCTCGTCGGCACGGTCGTCGCGCGCGTCGAGCCGTTCCCCAATCGGTCCGCTGCGCCCTGTCAGTCCCGCTGCGACTCGGCGTTCTGCATTTCGCGGTTCGCGCCACGACGACCGAGTCAATTGCTTGCGACATCGTCAGGTTCAGGGTACTCTGCCCACACAACTCACGTGATCTGGCCATCCGGAAGTCCGGTGCAACACCGGCGCGGCCCCGCCACTGTAAGGAACGGCTGAGATCCATCAGCGACATCGTGTGACATGCCACTGCCTCGAGCATCGCGGCGGGAAGGCAACACGGTGGTTCCGAGCCAGGAGACCGGCCCTGATCACGCCCGCGGCAGGCCCCTCGAGGGAGGGGAGCGGGGTGATCGTGTACGATGTCGTGCGCCCACCGGCGTGCGTGCCGTCGTGCCGCTTACCCCCGTTCGGTCCACACGTGGACGAACGGGTTTCGTGTGTCGTGGCGGCGCTCGCGCCGCGCGCTCGCGTCACCCGTCGTGCACGTTCGGCGCTGTGCACGGGCATTCCGGTAACGCGAGGCTGCGAGGGACGCCGCGCGTGAGAGAGACTGATGTCCCACACACGCCGCACCGCCGTCATGCTGACGCTCGGTGCCACCGCCCTCGGCGCACAGACGCCCCGGGGTGATTCCACGCGCATCGCGCGCCTCCCCACCGTCACCACCACCGCCTCGCGCTATCCCGCCGCGCCCGACTCGCTGCCGCGGCGTGTCGAGGTGCTCTCGCGAGCGCAGATCGATGCGACGCCGGCCCTCGACATGGTCGACCTGCTGAAGAAACGCGCCGCGGTCGATGTGGTGCAGTATCCCGGCCTGCTCGGCGGCGTCGGCATCCGCGGCTTCCGCCCGCAGGTGGGCTCCATCCAGCAGCGCGTGCTGATCCTGCTCGACGGCCGGCCCAGCGGCATCACCAACCTGTCATTGCTGGACATGCAGGACGTGGAGCGGATCGAGGTCCTGAAGGGTCCCGGCTCGTCGTTGTACGGCTCGAGCGCGATGGGGGGCGTGGTGAACGTCATCACGCGGCAGCGCACTGGTGCGCGGTCGGGGCAGGTGTCGGCGGGGGGCGGCAGCTTCGGTGCCAGCGAGTTCCGCGTGCAGGGCGGCGGCCGGATTGGCGGCGGCCTCGATGCCGATGTGAGCCTGCGCCGCTACGACCAACGCGAGAACTTCCGCATCGGCGATGGTAACGCACTGCGCGGTGTATTCGGCAGCGACACCGCCCTCAAGCTCTATCCCACCGGCGCGAAGCCCAACCGCTGGGTGCCCGACACCATCGGCGACGGCGTGACGCGTGTCTTCACCACCTTCGCCTCCACCAGCGGCACGGCGCGCGTGGGCGGCACGATCTCCGGTCGCCTGCGTGTGGACGTGCGCGGTGACCTCTTCAACGCCGACGACGTCGCGTCGCCAGGCGACCTCTACTCCGCCAGCACGCCGTTCCCGGGCAACGCACGCAAGGACCTGCGACGTCTCGGCGGTTCGGCCGACGTGGGCGGGACGTTTGGCCGTCACTCGCTACTGGCGCGGCTGTTCACCACCACCGAAACGGGCGACAACTACAACCGCCCCGACAGCGCACGCTTCGTGAGCTTCGGCTCCAAGGCGGAGACGAGCGGTCTGCAGCTGCAGGACGTGATCGCGATCGCGGGCCAGCAGCTGGTGGTCGGCGTGGATGCGAACACGATCCGCGCCACGTCGCAGCGGTTCTCGTCGGCCACGACCGAGATCGGCACCTTCAGCCCCAACAGCGAGGTGCGCTCGCTGGCCGCGTTCGGCGAGGCCCGCGTGACTGCACTCGATGGACGACTGGTGGCGACGGCGGGCGCACGACTCGACCGCATCACGCTGGCGTTGCTGGCAACGCCGTTCCGCACCGACGTGGTCGCCGGCGAGGACAAGTTCACCGTGTTCAATCCGAGTGCCGGCCTCCTGTACAGCATCGGCGGTGGCGTACGGGCACACGGCAGCGTCGGCCGCGCCTTCCTCGCGCCCGATGCGTTCGGGCGCGCCGGCCTGACGCAGACGGTGAACGCCGGCGTGGCGACGATCACCTTCGGCAATCCGTCGCTGAAGCCGGAGCACTCGGTGACGGTCGACGCCGGCATCGGCCTGACGCGAGCCAACGGTGCGTTCGACGTGGACCTCACGTACTTCGCCACCGACGTCACCAACCGCATCACCAGTGCACGCGCCACTTTCGTCGCCGGCTCGCGGCCGGTGCTGACGAATGGCAACCAGGTGTCACGCGTGACGACGTCGGTGAACGCCGGCGTGGCCGAGCTCCGCGGCCTCGAGGGTGCGGTGCGCTACGACCTCGGCGCTGCACTCGGCCGGCGCTGGTCGCTGGCTGCGTTCGCGAACGCTACCCGCATGTTCACGGCCACCGAGCGGACGCCGACCGTGACCGTTGCCGCAGCGCAGTTCAGCGGCCGGACGAACTTCACGCCGTCGTCGATCTTCACGGGGCTGCAGATCGGGCTGCCCGAGACGGAGGTGCGCATCAAGAACGTCGCGTCCGCGAACTGGAATGTGGGCCTGGAGTGGGACGACCGGCACCGGCTGCGACTCGGCGTGCTCGGCCGCTACGTCGGCACACGCACCGACAACGACTTCAGTGACTTCAGCGACATCTCGGACATCGAGTATCCGCCGTTCGCGCTGCTGGACCTGACCGCCGGTCTGCGCCTCACGCGCCGTCTCCGCGCGGACGCGCAGGTGACGAACGTGACAGACGAGAACTATTATGAGAAGCGTGGCTACAGCCTGCCGGGGCGGGCGGTGTCGCTCCGGCTGACGACGGCGTTCTAGCGCTCGGCCATTCGTCCAGCGCGACGGGAACAGCAGTACGCAAAGTCGCAAAGGAACGAGAAGACGCAAAGACAGGAGGTGAAATGGTGCCGATTCGTCATCGGCGGGCAGTTCCCCATGTCGTCCTCCGCGCCTTTCACTCCCTTTGCGGCTTTGCGTTCTGCTGTGTGGTGACCGTGACGAGACAGGGCGAGGCGCGGGATTGAAACCGACGGCACCGGATCGCGTGTAATATTCATCCGGCAGTTCCCGTTTCAGCGACCAGTCACCCGTCCCGTCCCATGTCGACTCGCGTTCGTCCGTTACTGCTCCTCACACTCGCCGCCGCGCCGCTGGTGGCGCAGCGGGCGCCGGCCCGGTCGGCGGCTGCCATGGCAGCGCCGGTGAAGGGCGCCACGGTGGAAGGCATCACCGAGTACCGCCTCGCCAACGGCATGAAGGTGCTGCTCTTTCCCGACCAGTCGAAGCCGACGGTGACGGTGAACATCACCTACCTCGTCGGCTCGCGGCACGAAGCGTACGGTGAGACGGGCATGGCGCACCTGCTCGAGCACCTCGTGTTCAAGGGCACGCCGACGCACCGCGACATTCCGAAGGAGCTCACCGAGCGCGGCGCGCGGCCCAACGGGACCACCTGGTTCGATCGCACCAACTACTTCGAGACCGTCCCTGCGACCGACGACAACCTCGCGTGGGCGCTGGACCTCGAGGCCGACCGCATGGTGCACTCGTTCATTGCGCAGAAGGACCTCGAGAGCGAGATGACCGTCGTTCGCAACGAATTCGAGTCGGGCGAGAACAGCCCGGAGCGGACGATGTGGCAGACCCTGATGGCCACCGGCTACCACTGGCACAACTACGGCAAGAGCACCATCGGTGCGCGCGCCGACATCGAGAACGTGCCGATCACCCGGCTGCAGGCCTTCTATCGCAAGTATTACCAGCCCGACAACGCCGTGCTGGTCGTGGCCGGCAAGGTCGACGAGGCGCGGACGATCGCGCAGGTGAACCGCCGCTTCGGCACGATCCCGCGGCCGGTGCGCTCGCTCGAGCGCGGCAACCTGCTCTACACGACCTACACCCGCGATCCCGCGCAGGACGGCGAGCGGAGCGCGACCATCCGCCGCGTTGCCGACAAGCAGCTCATCGGCGTGATGTACAAGGTGCCGGCGCTCGCCCATCCCGACAACGCGGCCGTGCAGGTGCTGACCGCGCTGCTCGGCCAGACGCCGGGCGGCCGCTTCTATCGCGCGCTGGTGGAGACCAAGCTCGCGGCGTCGGTGACCGCGCTGACGTTCGACCTGCGCGAGCCCGGCGCGATCATCGCGTGGGCCGATGTCCGCAAGGAGCAGTCGCTCGACTCGGCGCGCGTCGCCATGCTGCGCGTGCTCGACCAGGCCAGCACCACGCCGTTCACCACCGAAGAGGTGGAGCGCGCACGCAACGAGGTAGTGAGCGGTCTGGAGCAGGTGATGGACAATTCCGAGAACGTCGGCTTCGCGCTGACCGAGTACGAGGCCAGCGGTGACTGGCGCCTGCTGCACATCACGCGCGACCGGCTGAAGGCGGTCACGCCAGCCGATGTGCAACGCGTCGCATCGGCGTACCTCAAGCCCGACAATCGCGCCACGGTCGCCTTCGTGCCGAACGAGAAGCCCGATCGCGCCGAGATCCCCGAGGCGCCCGAGGTGCAGACGCTGGTGCGCGACTACCGCGGCACGCAGAAGGTGGCCGAGGGTGAGGCCTTCGATGCCAGGCCGGCGAACATCGACGCGCGCACGATCAAGGGGGCCCTCCCGAACGGGATGCGTGTGACGCTGCTGCCCAAGCGCACGCGTGGCGGGGTGGTGCAGGGGACCATCGCACTGCGCTTCGGGACCGAACAGGCGCTGGCCAACCGTCGCGTCGCGGGCAGCATCGCAGGTGCGATGCTCATGCGCGGCACGCTCGAGCGGAACCGGCAGGCGATGAAGGACACGCTCGACAAGCTGAAGGCCAGCGTGAGCGTGAGCGGCACCGTGCGCTCTGCCAGCGCGACCTTCCAGGTGCGGCGCGAGAATCTCGCACCGACGCTCCGCCTCGTGGCCGAGATGCTGCGCAAGCCGTTGTTCGATGCCGGGGAGTTCGACAAGCTGCGCACCGAGACGCTGGCCCAGCTCGAGGCCGCACGCAGCGACCCGCAACAGCTGGCGGTCGTCGCGCTGGCGAAGGTGGCGTCACCGACGGACCGCGCACACCCGCTGTATGCCTCGACGCTCGATGAGTCGATCGCCGACTGGAAGGCTGCGACGGTGGAGTCGGCACGCACCTTCCATCGCGACTTCTACACCGCGAAGTACGGCGACGTCGGCCTCGTCGGCGACTTCGATGCCGACTCGGTGCGCACCCTTGCTGGATCACTCTTCGGTGACTGGACCACCGACAAGCCGTGGGTCGCGATTGCGCAGCCGTACCAGCGCACCGACTCGACGCTGGTGAGCATCGAGACGCCCGACAAGCCGAATGCGATGTTCCTGGCCGTGCAGACGCTGCGTGTGGCCGACGGCGACCCGGATTATGCGGCCGTCGCACTCGCCGCCGAGATCATGGGTGGTGGGTTCCTCAAGAGCCGCATGGCCGACCGGTTGCGGCAGCGCGATGGCCTGAGTTACGGCGTAGGCTCACAGGTCAACATCACCACCGGCGACTCGCTGGGCCGTCTGCTGACGTACGCGATCTACGCGCCGCAGAACCTCGACCGGCTGCAGCTCGGCTTTCGCGAGGAGCTCGACAAGCTGGTGACGGGTGGCGTCACGGCCGAGGAGCTGGAGGCGGCCCGTGCCGGGTGGTTGCAGGGGCGCCAGCAGGAGTACGCGAACGACAACGAGCTGGTGAACACGATGGTGGCCCGTCGCCGCTGGAACCGCACCTTCACCGGCTACGACCTGGCGCTCGAAGAGCGGGTGCGGACGCTGACGGTGGCCGAGGTGAATGCGGCGATCCGGAAGTACATCGACCCGAAGCAGACGGTGATCATTCGCGCCGGTGACTTCGCGGGCGCGAAGAAGAAGGCGGCGACACCGACGCCGTGACGCAGCCCGCCTGACGACGACATGACGGTGCCGGCACATGGTGTGTCGGCACCGTTATCGTCTTCGTCCCGCGACGCAGGAGTCTGCATGGCCGGTGGCATCCCGTTCCCCTCACGCCACGGACTGCAGTGGCAGCTCGTGCTGGTGGACACCCGACTGTTGCGTGTCGCACAGGAGCGACTCTCCGCGACGGGGCCGTCCCACGCCATCGAGGAGGCGCTCCGACTGGCGCTCCACAGTGCTCCGCCTCCGCCGCCCCCCCCGGGCGAGGCCTCGGTGCACTGAGCGGGCGGGCACTCCTACCGCCGCCGCCCTCACCGGGTGAACACAGCGTCAGGCGTTTACCAGACTCGAGTGTTTGTAAGTACCTACTTGCTTACACGCCAAGTCGAGCATAGACTCGGGTTCATGTCAAACGATGTCCGCGAGAAAATCATCGCCGCCGCCATGACGGCGTATGCCGAGTCAGGCTTTCAGGGTGCCACGACCCGTCGTGTGGCTGAGATCGCTGGAGTGAACGAAGTCACGATCTTCCGCAATTTCGGCTCCAAGGCCGCCCTCATGGATGAGGCCCTCTTCCGACGGGTCGCCGAACTCAAGATCGTCGATCCGCCGCTGCCCCTCACGCCGGTCGAGCCGCTGGAGGAGCTGACGAACTGGTGCGCCCAGTTCCTCCGCCAGATGCGAGGCTCGCGCGATCTGCTGCGAAAGGCGATGGGCGCGGCCGAAGCCCGGTTCCACGAAATGGCCAATGGCTTCGAGCCGACGCGCTGTGCCGACCGCGAGGTGCACGAGTACGTCCGGGCGCTCGCTCGGGACGGATGGGTCGGCTCGGCCCTGCTCGAGCATCCGGACTCCGGCGAGCTGCTCACCGCCGCCCAGACCATGCTCATCGGCGCGCTCTGGGGCGATGCCATGGCGCGCGAGCTCAAGGACGACCCGGATCTCTGGGTGCCCGAAACCCGCGCCGCGCGCCGGTACGTAGAGGTCTTCCTGCGCGCCCTCGCCGTCTCCGAGCCGGTACACGCCGGGACGATCGACGGCCGCGCATCCATCACTTCTTCCATGAGTCATACGTGAACCATTCGGCATTGACGGCCTACGCCCGTCACGCCGCGCTGGCGGTGCTGCTGTCGACGCTGCTCCCGGCCACCCGGGCGGCGGCGCAGGCCACAGGCGGTGCGCCACGCACCCTCTCGCTCGACGATGCCTTCCGTCTCGCCGAGCCGGCCAGCGACGACGTGCGGATCGCGCAGAATGCGGTGACGCGGTCGAAGGGCCAGTACTATCAGACCCGTGCCACGGTGTTGCCGCAGCTGACCGCCACGGCGAACTACCAACACCAGATTCAGAATCAGTTCGCCGCGATCTCCCGACGCTTCGCGCAGCCATCGGCGGCGAATGCACCGCCGGACACGACACAGGCGGCGTTCAATCCGATCAGCGTGCTCTTCGGCGCCCAGAATCAGATCGTGTTCGGCCTGCAGGCCTCGCAGCCCTTGTATGTCGATGGCCGGTTCGCACTCGCCAGCCGCGTCGCGAAGGCGAATGAAGATGCCACGCGCTTCGGCCTCAGGACGGCCCGCGCCAAGCTGCGCTACGACATCGCATCGGCCTACTTCGATGCGCTGATCGCCGACAAGCTGGTGCAGATCGCCGAGAGCTCGATGGTGCAGGTGAGCCGCACGCTCCGCCAGACGACGCTGCAGCGGCAGGTCGGTACCGTGGCAGAGTACGATCTGCTGCGCTCGCGGGTGGCGGTCGATGCGCAGCGTCCGCTGTTGATCCAAGCGACACAGAGTCGCGACGTCGCCACGCTCATCCTGAAGCAGCTGCTGAACCTGCCGCTGACGGCACCGATCACACTCTCCACGCCGATTCAGGACGCCGACATGGACCGCGCGCTGGCGGCGTCGCAGCTCGACAGCGATGTCCGACCGAGTGCGGGGAGCGGCGGGCTGCCGACCACCGACGTGATCGCGATGCCCAGACTCAATCCGCGCGACACCATCCCGACCGCACGAACGGCCGTGCAACAGGCGCAGGCCGCGCTCGAGGTGCAAAAGGGCGCGCTCCGCAACGCCGAGCTGTCCCGGGTGCCGGTGCTGAACCTGTCGTCGAACTATTCACGAACGGCGTTCCAGCCGAACACCACGCCCATCCCGAGGACGCTGGCCGACTTCTACCCGGCCTGGACGGTCTCACTCGGCTTTTCGGTGCCGATCATCACCAGTGGCCGCATCAAGGGCGACCAGATGGTGGCGAGGGCGAACGTCGCTGATGCGGAAGCCCGGGTGCATCAGGGCGAGCGAGCGGCGGCGCTGGACGTGCAGCTGGCGCTCCGCAGTCTGGAGCAGGCGCAGGCGAACTGGCTCGCCAGCATCGGCACCGAGGAGCAGGCCGACAAGGCGCTCCGTATCGCCGAAGTGCGCTACACCAACGGCATCTCGACGCAGCTCGAGCTGAGCGACATCCGTAACCTTCTCATCCAGTCGCAAGCCAGCCGCCTCACTGCGGCGCGCGACCTGCAGCTGGCGCGCCTTCGGTTGACGTTACTGCGCGACCTGCCGCTGGGATCCGGCGGTGGCACGTCGGCCTCCGCTGGCGGCGCGGCGTCGCAGGGTGGCGGCGCGTCGGCACCACAGCAGGGCCCCAGCGCCGGCGCACCGTCCGGCGCCACGAGCAGCAGCACAGGCACTTCCGGCCGTCCGGAGTGATTCACATGCCAATTCCAATGACACAGATCCCGACTCGTGCCCCGCGCACGGCACGACTGACCCGCACCACCGCGCCGGCCCTGCTCATCGTCACCATCGCCCTCGGCCTCGCCGCCTGCGGCAAGAAGCCGGATGCGAGCGCCTCGGCGCCCGAGCAGCCGACGCTCATCACGGTCGACAACATCAGCATCGTCGACACGATGGCGATCGCCAGCGGCCCGCAGATATCCGGTGAACTGAATGCCGAGCGCAGCGCCTCGGTCCGCTCCGAGGTCTCGGGTAGCGTGATCGAGGTGTTCGTCGAGCCGGGTCAGCGAGTTTCGGCAGGCGCGCCGCTGGCCCGCATCGACGCCACCACCGCCAGTGCTGCCGAGCTCTCGGCACGCACCGGTGTGACGGCGACCGAGGCGCAGGCCGCGCAGTCGCGCAAGGAACTCGATCGTGCTGAACGGCTCAACGCCGCCGGTGCCATCGCCGACCGCGATCTCGAAAACGCACGCCTGCAGTACTCCACCACCATGGCGCAGCTGGCCAACGTGAAGTCGGCGTACGCGCAGGCCAGCAAGGCACTCCGCAGCGCCACGGTGCGCGCGCCGTTCGCGGGTGTGGTGGCGGGGAAGGTCGTCAGCGCCGGTGACGTGGTCACGCCGGGCACACAGCTCTTCACGGTGGTGGACCCGAAGAGCATGCGACTCGAGGCATCGGTCCCGGCCGCGCAGGTGGGCCAGATCCGGCTTGGCATGGCGGTGGCGTTCAGCGTCAGCGGGTACGGTGACCGGAAGTTCACCGGCAAGGTCACGCGGGTGAGCCCGGTCGCCGATCCGACCACCCGGCAGGTGCAGATCCTGGCGTCGATCCCGAACAGCGCCGGCACGCTGGTTGGCGGACTGTTCGCGGAGGGTCGTGTGAACGCCGAGACGCGCACGGCGATGGTGCTGCCGGCCACCGCGATCGACCAGCGCGGTGCCACGCCGGTGGTGATGCGCCTGCGCGGTGGTCGGGTGGAGCGGGTGTCCGTGACGCTCGGCATCCGCGACGAGCAGCGCGAGAACTTCGAGATCACCGGCGGCGTGCAGCGCGGTGACACGGTGCTGCTCGGCGCGGCGCAGGCGATTGGTGAAGGGAAACAGGTCCGTGTGACGTCGGTGAACGATCAGGGCAGCACTGCCGCAGCGCCAAAGGCCACCACCGGTTCGAGGTAGACGACGATGTGGATTTCAGATTTCGCCATCAAGCGCCCCCTGATCACGATCGTTGCGATGATCGTGCTGGTGGTCAGCGGCCTGTTCGCGTACGCCAAGCTCGAGACCGACGAATTCCCCGAGGTCGCCCCGCCCGTCGTGTTGACGACGATCGTGTATCCCGGTGCCAGTCCGGACCAGGTCGAGCGCGAGGTGCTGGATCCCGTGGAAGAGGCGATCACCGGCATCTCCGGCGTCGACAAGGTGACCGGTGAAGCGCGTGACGGGTTCGTCACCATCGTGACGTTCTTCAAGTTCGGGAAGAACATGCAGGAGGCGACGACGGAGATTCGCGACGCGATCAACCTGAAGCGCAATGACCTGCCGGCCGAGATGAAGGAGCCGGTGCTGCAGAAGTTCAATCCGATCGACCGGCCGGTGGTGCAGATCGCGATGTCGTCCAAGTCGTTGACGGCGCCGCAGCTGACGCTCATCGCCGATCCCGGTGTGACGCGCGAACTGCGCGCGATTGCCGGTGTGGCCAAGGTCGACGTGACGGGCGGTGTGAAGCGTGAGATGATGGTGCAGCTCCGCCCCAGCGCCTTGCAGGCGAACAACGTCAGTGTGACGGAAGTCGTCGCGGCGCTGCAGCAGCAGAATCTCGCGGTGCCGGTCGGCAGCCTGACGGGTGTGCTGGATGAGCGGACGATCCGGCTCAAGGGCCGGCTCGAGGATGTGCAGGACTTCACGAACATCGCCGTCGCGCAGCGCGGCTCGCAGCTGATCCGGCTTGGCGATGTCGCCGACATTCGCGATGGCACCGAGGAGCAGCGGACGCTGGCGCTGCTGGATGGTGTGGAAGCGGTTGGCCTCGAAGTCACCAAGTCGTCGGGCTACAGCACGACTGAAGTGACGGGCAAGGTCGTGGCGGCGATCGAGCGGATTCAGAAGCGGTTGCCCGCTGGTGTCGAACTGAAGGTGATCAAGGACACCGGGGTTCGCGTGGACGCCAGCGTCTCGAACGTGCAGGGGACGCTGATCGAAGGGGCGATGCTCACCGTGCTGGTGGTGTTCCTCTTCCTCAACTCCTGGCGCTCGACGGTCATCACGGGCGTCGCGTTGCCGGTCTCGGTGATGGCCAGCTTCGTGGCCGTGTACGCCTTTGGTTTCACGCTCAACACGATGTCGCTGCTGGGCCTGTCACTGGCCATCGGCATTCTGATCGACGATGCGATCGTGGTGCGCGAGAACATCGTGCGCCATGTGGAGATGGGCAAGGACCACATGACCGCTGCGCGCGAGGGCACCGCCGAAATCGGTCTGGCGGTGGCGGCGACCACCTTCTCGATCGTGGCGGTGTTCGTCCCGATCGCATTTCTCGACGGCGAAGCGGGGCAGTGGTTCAAGCCGCTGGCACTGACGATCGCCTGCTCGGTGCTGGTGTCGCTGTTCGTCAGCTTCTCCCTCGATCCGATGCTGTCCGCCTACTGGCCGGACCCGCATCTCCCTGAGGACCGGAAGTGGTGGATCACGAAGATGCTGGATCGCTTCAACAACTGGTTCAACCGTCAGACCGAGAAGTACCGCGGCGTGATCGCCTGGGCGTTGGATCACCCGTTGGCGATGATGATTCTGGCGGTCGGCGTGTTCTTCAGTGCGTTCGCGCTGCCGATCTCCGGACTGGTCGGCTTCGGCGTCGCGATGGGGTTGGTGCTGTTGGGCGTCTGGATGGACACGCGCAAGTCACTGCCGCTCATCATCCGCGCCGGAACCGGCATCGTCTGTCTCGTGCTGGGTGTCGTGAGCATCGGCGTGGTGCCCGGCGTGATGCAGTCGTCGCTGGGACCCGAGAAGAGCGCCGCCCTGCTCGACTTCGGGCGCGTCGGCACGAGCTTCTTCCCCGGCGAGGACAACTCCGAGATCAACGTCAAGGTGGAGACGCCACCCGGCTCCAACCTCGACTACATGCGGCTGAAGGTGCTGGAAGCCATCAGGATCGCAAAGCGGTATCCGGAGGTGCAGTTCACCTTCACGACGATTGGCGGTTCCAGCGGTGCGGTGGATGCCGGCAACGTGTATGTGAAGCTGTCGCCGAAGGCCGAGCGTCGGAAGGCTGGCGCACGCAGCGCGGATGAGCTGGCGGCGCAACTGCGCATCGACATGGCGAGCATCGGCGGTGCGGTGGCCAGCGTCTACACCAACGACTTCAACGGCGACCAGAAGCAGATTCAGATCCAGCTGCGTGGCGATGACTCCCGTGTCCTGCAGGCGTACGCCGAGAAGCTGTTGCCGAAGGTGGCGCAGGTGAAGGGTGCGGTGGACGTCAGTCTCAGCACCAAGGGGCAGAAGCCGGAGCTGACGGTCCAGGTGGATCGCGGATTCGCCAGTTCACTGGGCGTGAGCGTCGGTTCGGTCGCGCAGTCGCTGCGCCCGGCGTTCGCCGGCGTGGAAGCGGGTGACTGGGTGGATCCGATGGGCGAGACACGAAAGGTGCGCGTCCGGTTCACTCCGGAAGCGCGCGATCGGCTGATCGACCTGACCAACCTGCCGCTGGTGATCCCGGGCCGGAACGGTGCGCCCGCGACCACGCTGCCACTCGGTCAGGTGGCGACGGTGCAACAGGGCCTCGGGCCATCGATCATCAGCCATCTCGATCGTGACAAGCTGGTGACGATTCAGTCCAATGTCGCTGGCCGCGCCAACAACGATGTGCTGGCCGACATCAACACGGCGATGGCAGCCGAGCCGATGCCGCCCGGCGTCGTGCTCAGTCAGGGTGGCGACACCGAGAATCAGCAGAAGGTGTTTTCCTCCATCTTCGCCGCACTCGGGATCGCGATCATCCTGATGTACATGATCCTCGTGCTGCAGTTCGGGAGCTTCCTCGACCCGATCGCGATCCTGATCTCGCTGCCGCTGTCGCTGGTCGGCGTGTTCGGCGCACTCGCGATCACGGGCATGACGATCAACCTGATGTCGCTCATCGGCGTGATCCTGCTGGCCGGCATCGTGGCCAAGAATGCCATCCTGCTGATCGACTTCGCCAAGTGGCAGCGCGAGGACAACGGCGTTCCGCTCCGCACGGCCCTGATCGAGGCCGGTGCGATCCGGCTTCGCCCGATCCTGATGACGACGTTCGCGCTCGTGGCCGGCATGCTGCCCATCGCGCTGGGGACGGGCGAAGGCGCCGACTTCCGCAAGCCGTTGGGTGTGGCGGTGATCGGTGGTGTGATCACGTCCACGATCCTGACGTTGATCGTGGTGCCGACGATCTATGAGATCCTGGACGGCGTGCGCGCCTTCTTCGGCAGGCGCCTCGGGTTCAGCACGCCGGTGACCGGTGAATACAAGGTGCCCGCCGGCGCGATGCCACAGCCGGTGATGGGCGACTGATCGCGCAGCAGTGCAGTGCAACCGGGGGCATGCCGTTCGCGGTGTGCCCCCGGTTCTGCGTTGTCCCTCGGGACGGCGGCGGTAGATTCTCGCCTCGCCGTTCCTTCCCCCTCACCGACGCTCGTCATGCCCGTTCGCGCCGCCGTGCCATGGGTCGCACCGTTCGCGCTGTTCATGGTGCTCCTCGCCGTGCTCAAGCCGCTCGCCATCCCGCAACCGTGGAACGCCGCGCTCTGGATCGTGCTGCTGGTGGCCACCCTGCTCGTGTTCAGCCGCGAGGTGATCGACCTCGTCCCGAAGCACCTGCTGATGTCCACGGCGATCGGCATCGGCGTGTTCATGCTCTGGATTGCGCCCGAGGCGCTGGTGCCGGGGTGGCGCTCGCACTGGCTGTTCGACAACTCGGTCGTCGGGCACTCCACCGCCGGGCTGGCCATCGCGGAACGTGGTGACGTGCTCACCCTCTGGCTTCGTGCCGCCCGCGCGGTGCTGCTGGTGCCGATCCTCGAGGAACTGTTCTGGCGTGGCTGGCTGCCCCGTGCGGTGGACTCGTTCGACGATTTCCGCCTCCGGCCGCTCGGCAGTTACACGACGCTGTCATTCTGGGCCACCGCGATCCTGTTCGCGAGCGAGCATGGCTCGTACTGGGAGGTGGGCCTGCTCTGCGGCATCATCTACAACCTGTGGATGGCCCGCACCCGCTCCATCGCCGACCTGATCTGGACGCACGCCGTCACCAACGGCTGCCTGTCCGCGTACGTCGTGTTCTCGGGCCAGTGGCAGTACTGGGCCTGACCTCACCGCACCACCGTTTTCCCTCCACCGCGGACCCGCGACATGCGCAAGGCTGACGAGATCGACTACCGCCTCATCGGCGATGACCTGCAGGCCGTGATCGTGACCCTCGACCCCGGCGAGGCCGTGACGGCCGAGGCGGGGGCGATGATGTACATGGAGGACGGCATCCGTCCCATCACGACGCTCGACCCCAACAGCGAGGGGGGCGGCATGCTGGGCAAGCTGATGATGGGTGCCAAGCGTGTGATGTCGGGCGACTCGTTCATGATGACGATGTTCATCAACGAGTCGCACCAGCGCCGCGACGTGGCGTTCGCGAGTCCGTTTCCCGGCAAGATCCAGCCGGTGAACGTGCTCGACTGGGGTGGGACGATCATCGCGCAGCGCGATGCCTTCCTGGCGGGCGCGCGAGGGCTGGACGTCTCGGTGGCGCTGCAGCGGAAGATCGGCGCCGGCTTCTTCGGCGGCGAGGGCTTCGTGCTGCAGCGGATCAGCGGCGACGGGCTGGCGTTCCTGCACGCCAGCGGGACGCTGGTGCAGCGCGATCTCCAGCCGGGCGAGATCCTGCGCGTCGACACGGGCTGTTTCGTCGCGATGCAGCCGAGCGTGGACTACGACATCGAGATGGTGAAGGGGATCAAGACGGCGCTGTTCGGTGGCGAGGGGCTGTTCTACATCCGGCTGCGCGGCCCGGGTCGGATCGTGCTGCAGACGCTGCCGTTCTCGCGGCTGGCGGACCGCATCATTTCGGCGGCACCGGCGGGGCGGACCGGTGGCGGGTCACGCGGCACGATCGGCTCGCTCGGTGCGCTGCTTGGCGACGAATGAGCGGTGCCGCCGTCGTCGGGCAGTGGCAGCCCGGGCGCGGCGGGACTTGCTCGGACTCACCCCTAGAATCGCTCACTCGGCCGTGCTACCTTTGCAGGCTACAAGTACCCCGCGAGGATCAGCATGGCCGCTAAGGGCAAGCGCATCAAGATCAAGCTGCGCAGCACGGAATCACCGTACACGTACCACAAGACCAAGAACGCACGTCTGCATCCTGAGCGGATCGAGATGAAGAAGTACGATCCGATTGCGAAGAAGCACGTCCTGTTCAAGGAAACCAAGTAGCGGTTCCGCGAAAGCGCGGGGCCCGGCACGTGCGCCTGTAATTTCGGGCTGCGGTGCCGGGCTCCTTTGCGTGCGCGTGCCTGCCTGACGGGCCGGCCCTGCGCCCCGCGTCGGTGAAAGGCAGACAGACGGCGCCTGCCCGGCCCTGAGCGTGGTCCCTCGGGGGGCGTGAGCGCGGTGCGCTGGGCGCATCCGGAGCGACACCGCCAGCGAACTCACACGTGACAGTGTTTTCGCGCTGCACTCCATCTGTGTTCGTCCCGTCCATTGCCTGTCGGAGGTCGCGTGCCTGTCCGTTCCCTGCTGCTGCTCGGTGTCACCGCGCTGCTCCATGCACCGGTGATGCTGGCGCAGGGCGCCACGGGGCTCGTGGACGGGCGCATCCGTGCGTCGCCCACGCAGCAACCCATCTCCGGCGCCACGGTGCGGGTGGGCGGCACCGACCTCGCGGCCGCGACGGGTGACGATGGCCGGTTCCGCCTGCGCGCCCCCGCCGGCGTGGTGCGCCTCGAGGTGCGCGCCATCGGGTTCACCCCCATCGTCCGAAGCGATGTGGTGGTCAGCGCCGGCAAGCCGACGACGATCGTCATCGACCTCGAGCCGCGCGTCGTGCAGCTCTCGTCGGTGGAGGTGAAACCGACCTACTTCGAGCCCTCGCGCGAGTCGCCTGTCAGCACGCAGCGATTCACCGCCGAAGAGATCCGCCGCACGCCGGGCGTCCAGCAGGATGTGATCAAGGCGCTGTCAGTGCTGCCCGGCGTGGGGGTGACGTCCGCCGGCCGCAATGACCTCGTCGTCCGCGGCGGGGCGCCGTTCGAGAACCTGTTCGTGGTGGACAACATCGAAGTGCCGAACGTCAATCACTTCGGCTCGCAGGGCTCCACTGGCGGGCCCATCTCGCTGATCCCGATCGAGTTCGTGCGGGACGCGTCGCTGAGTGCCGGCGGGTTCGGTGTGCGCTACGGCGACCGCACCTCGAGTGTCACGACCATCGCACTGCGCGAAGGCAATCGTGAACGGCCCGCCACGACGCTCAACCTCTCGGTCACCGGCTTCGGCGCGATCGCGGAAGGACCGCTGCCCAACGACGGCTCGTGGCTGGTGAGCGCGCGTCGCAGCTACCTGGATCTGGTGTTCAACGCCGTTGGGTTCCCCTTCATCCCGGCATACACGGACATCACGCTGAAAGCCGTGCAGCGACCGAGTGTGCGCGATGAAGTGTCGTTCCTGCTCATCGGCGCGCGCGACCGGCTCACCTTCAAGGACGAGACGGCCGACAACCGCTTTGACAACTCGTCGGTCCTCGGTTCGTCGCAGGACCAGTACATCGCCGGCCTCACGTGGAAGCGGCTGCTCTCGCGGGGTGTCGTGACGACGACACTCGGTCGCACGTGGAGCCGGTACGATGCGGTCCAGCGCGATTCGTCCAACCCGCCCCAGCTGATCTTCGGTGCGCGCTCCACCGAGGGCGAAACGTCGCTGCGCAGCGACCTGACGATGCAACTCTCGCCGCGCGTCGAGTTCAGCGCCGGCGCGATCTCCAGGTACGCCGGTGCGTTGCAATACGACATCACGTTGCCGGGGGCGGTGCGTCGCGATCAGGCGGGTGTCCCACGATCACTGCGCGTGGACACGACCTTCAGCACCTTCCGGCAGGCAGCCTATGTGCAGAGCAGCCTGCAGCTCACCGACCGTCTGCGCCTGACACTCGGCGCGCGTGGCGACTGGTATCAGTTCCTGCGCAACGCCGTGCGGCTGTCGCCGCGCGGCGTGCTGGCGTGGACGCCCAGCGACGCGAACACGTTCACGCTGGCCGCCGGGCAGTACTATCAGGGGCCGCAGCCGATCTGGCTGGTGGGCGACGCGCAGAACGCCCGTACGCTCGAGCCACTGCGCGCCGATCAGGTCGTGGCGGGGTGGCAGCGCCTGCTGCGCCCGGACCTGAAGTTCCAGGTGGAAGCGTATGCCAAGCGCTACGCCGACTATCCCGGCCGAGTCTTCCGGCCGCGCGCCGTGCTGCAGCCGAGCGGCTTCGACAACGTGACCAACGACATTCCGTTCGGCCTCGAGCCGCTGCTCGGTCAGGCGACGGGGTCGGTGCGGGGCGCCGAAGTGCTGCTGCAGAAGCGGCTGAGCGACATCCCGGTGTATGGCCTGATCAGCGCCAGCTACAACCGCACCCGATTCAGCGGCCTGACCGGCTCGGAATCGCTCGGTTCGTTCGATTCACCCATCGTGTTCAACGGGCTGCTGGGCTGGCGCCCCAATGCGCGCTGGGAGTTCAGCGGCCGTGTACGGAGTGCGGCCGGGCTGCCCATCACACCATTCACGACCGATGGGCGACTCGACTTCACGCGCTACAACGACGGCGGGCGACTGCCGACGTTCTTCGCGCTGGACGTGCGCGTGGACCGTCGGTTCGTGTTCCGCCGGTCGCAGCTGGTGACGTATCTCGACCTGCAGAATGCCACGGGGCGCAAGAACATCTCGCAGATCGCCTGGGATGCGCGACTGCGGGCGCCGAAGCGGGACGAGAGCATCGGACTGCTGCCAAGCATCGGGATCAACTGGGAGTTCTGACGCCGGTGCGATGCGGCAGCGTCGGTGCGGAGTCAGACCAGCACCACGTCCCCGCATTCCGGCAGGATGTAGCCAACGTCGACGCGTCGCACGAGCATGCCCACCTGCAGGCGGAGCACGGTCGGGATCGGCGCGGTGTCGGCGATCAGGAGGCTGACCTGTCGCAGTGCGATGCGCGCCTCCTCGTCCATCGGCGTTCCAATCAGCGCCTCGACCTGATCGCGCGTGAGGGTGAGCGAGTCCGGGCGGTACCGGGCGATGGCGCGGACGATGGTGGTGGAGCTCGGCTGCAGCTCGCTGGGCACGACGATGACCTGGCGCGCCGCGATGCCGGGCAGCAGGTCCAGCAGCACACCGGCCGCCGACTCTGCCGGCGCCGCGCAGTAGCGGATGCTCTGGCGGCGGATCGCAAGTTGGCGGCGCATGGTGCCGCCGAGGCGTGCGATGGTCTGCGCGTTCACCGCGAAGGGGTGCACGGACTGGGTGTGTGCGTCGCAGAGCACGCGGACCTGTGTGCCGCAGGGTCGCATGAGGGACTCGAGTGCGCTGGAGAGACGCATCGGCAGCGCGGCAGGTGGCTCATGCGGCAGGACGGGCGACAGGCTGACGCCGATCAGCGGGTTCGGGCGCCAGATCAGCGGTGCGCGCGAGTCGGAGACGAGCGGACCGTCGACCACGCGGCGCTGGTCGCTGCACGGCCAGTAGACGAATTCGCCCAGGATGCAGGCGAGCGCGTCCACCACGCGCCCGATCCCGGACTCGCCGCTGGCGAGCACGTCGCCGCGGCGCATCCCGGCGCGCTGCAGTGCGGTGCCGCGGCTGCGCACATGCTCCAGCAGCGGCGCACCGGCCACGATCACGTCGCTGCCGTCGGCCAGGTGCCGCGCCGCGCAGATCGTCGGTGCGGGCGACGACTGGAGAATCGCGGTCAGACGACGCTGCAGCCCCGACGGATCGTTCGGCGTCAGGCGATCGGCAGCGCCGGGACGGGGGGACTCGGGCATCCAGCGGTGGGCGAAGGGTCGGCGTGCGGCGTCAGCGTCTCGCCCGAGTATCGGCGGAGCAGTCTGTCGCCTGCACCGTGAACAGACGGTCACCGGTGGAACCTTCAGGCAACGGCTGCCGTACGGGCTGACGTCGCCGCACACCATACACCGAATCCCATGCTGCTTCCCGCCCTGCTCCTGCTGCTCCAGCAACCCGTGCCGCAGCCGGCCGAGCCGCGAGTCGAGCCGCCGCGTCGGCGCGCCGTGACCGCAGCGCTGCAGTCCAGCGCGTTCCCCGATTCAGCCACCCGCGCGCTGCTCCTGCTCGCGCGCCGCGCGCGGGTTGCGCAGGACTCGGCGCTCCGCGGCTACGATGCGAAGACCCAGTCGCGCATCACGGTCAACCTCGGCACCTCGGCGCTGACGAGAAACCGGCTGCTGTTCCGCACCGAGAACGTGTCCAACGTGAAGTGGCGGCGCGGCCAGGGCATGTGGATCGAGCCCCTTGCCTCGCGCACCACGGTGCCGATGGCGAAGAACGTGAACGTGGGCGGTGTCGCCGCGCAGCTCGTGCCGGTGCCGTACTTCCCGGGCCGCGAGCAGCTCTGGATTCCCAGCGCCGATGCGCGCATCGTGCGCGGCGACGTGGACGAGACGGAGGGCTTCATCCATCCGCTCGCGACGGGCAGCGAGGCGTACTACCGCTACCAGATCGGCGATTCGCTGCGCATCCGCCTGCCCACCGGCGAGGGGATCACGCTGCGCGAACTGAAGGTGATCGCGCGGCGCCCCGAGTGGCGCAGCTTCGTGGGCAGCTTCTGGTTCGACTCCCGCAGCGGCTCGCTGGTGCGCGCCGCGTACCGGCTCTCGGCACCGCTCGAGATCTGGTCGGAGGCGATTGCCGATGCGCAGCGCGAACTGGACGAGGCGAAACGTGACACGACCGGCAGCCGCCAGCGCCGCATCGACGCCGCACAGGGTGAGATACCGCCGGCGCTGGTGCGCGGGTTGATCAACCCGCTGCGCTTCGACATCAACCTCGTCACGATCGAATACGCGCTCTACGAGGGGAAGTTCTGGCTGCCGCGCGTGAACCGCGCCGAGGGGCTGTCGCAGGTGACGTTCCTGCGCACGCCGATCCGCATCGAGGAGAGCTACAAGTACGATGACGTGGACGGCACGACGCCGCTGCCGGCAATGCCGAAATTGGCGGCGGATGATGCGAACATGCAGGCATCGGTGTGCATTCCGGCCTGCGAGGATGTCGTGACCGACGAGGTCAATCTGGTACGACAGACACGGGCGCGGCGAGCGGCCGTGACCGACTCGCTGCTGGCCGCGGCGGGGCTCAGGCCAGCCGCCCGCGCCGACACGTCGGCACTCGCGGTGCGCACGCGCTTCCTGGCCGATTCACTCTACAAGGCGCACCAGGACTCGCTGGTGGCGGTGGTGCGTGCACAGCGCCGTGTCACGCGCGATTCGTTGCTCGTGAGTGTGGGACGGACGGTGCCGGCGCAAACCGATTCCTCGCGCGACGCCCGCCGCGTGCGGGCGTATGGCGATTCGCTGGTGCGCGCGTCCATTCGCACGGCGCGCACGAAATCGCGTGATGCGGAGTGTGCGAGGAATGGTGGCTACTACTCGCGGATGGAGTCGCGGTACGACGGCGCACTGCAGTATGCGGTCCGCCTGCCCTGTGACTCGACCGTCCTGGCATCGTCGAAGGAGCTCCCGGAGTCGCCCTACGACGCGAACGAGGCGGTGTTCTCCCAGCGCGATGCGGAGGCGCTGGCGTCGTCGCTCGGACTGTCACTCCAGCCGGCGTTCGGGCCGCAGCCGTTGCAGTTCGATTACTCCGTGAACCAGCAGCGGTACAATCGCGTCGAGGGACTCTCGCTTGGCGGGGAGGTGCGCTGGCCACTCGGCGCGGGGTACACGGCATCGGGCGCGGCGCGCATCGGCCTCGCCGACTGGGAGCCCAATGCCGAGGTGCGCCTGGCGCGCAGCAACGGCCGCACCACGGTGCAGGGGGCGGTGTTCCGTCGTCTCGCCGCGGTGAACGACTTCGGCGACCCGCTGTCGCTGGGGTCGTCGCTGGCGACACTGCTGTACGGTCGCGACGAGGGGTTCTACTATCGCGCGCTCGGCGCCGAGGCGACGTGGTTGCGCGAGCGGCCGAACGGCCTGCTGCGCTGGCGCACCTTCGTCGAGCAGCACGATGATGCGCGCAAGCGGTCCAACTGGAACGTCGCCAACGCCTTCAGCGACCGACGATTCATGCCAGACAACATCGTGGCGCAGGCTGGCACGCTCGCCGGCGGGTCTGGCGAGTGGCGCGGGAGCTACGGTCTCGATCCACGCGGCTGGCAGGTGGCGACGGAGCTGCGCGGTGAGGCGGCCGGCGGGACGTTCAGCTACGCGCGGGGCCTCGGTGAGATCACCGTCGCGCGGCCGCTCGTGTGGCGGCTGTCGTTCGCGCAGACGGCCAGCGTCGGTACCGCCACCGACAGCGTGCCGCTGCAGCGGCAGTTCTACATGGGTGGCCTGCGCACGGTGCGGGGCCAGCTGGCCGGCACGCGCATCGGTGACACCTACTGGCTGTCGCGGACGGAGCTCGGTGTGGGCCTGCGTGGCGTGAAGCGGACGGTGTTTCTCGACCTCGGCTGGGCGGGTGACCGACGCGACTTCACCACGCCGGGACGGCCGATCGCGGGCTGGGGGTTGGGCTCGTCGTTCGTGGACGGCCTGATCCGCATCGACGCCAGCCGTGGCATCTACCCGCGGAAGGGCACGCGCTTCGACATCTCGCTCGGCGCCCGGTTCTGAGCGGGCGCCGCGCGTGGGTGGCACGGCCGGGGCGGGAGGACGCACTCTCGTCCCGTTAGATTTCGACCATGCAGCGCATCATGGTCCGGGCCAAGATCCACCGCGCGACGGTCACCGCCGCGGATCTCAATTACGAAGGGTCACTGACGGTCGATCGCGACCTGCTGGACGCCGCCGACCTGAAGGTGTACGAGAAGGTGGCGGTGGTGAACGTCAACACGGGCGCACGCTTCGAGACGTACCTCATCGAGGGTGCGCGTGGCGCTGGCGAGATCAAGCTGAACGGCGCCGCTGCCCGCATGGCGCAGGTGGGCGACATCGTGATCATCATGGCGTTCGGGGTGTTCGAGGCGCACGAGCTCACCGATGATTTCGAGCCCCGCAAGGTGTTCGTGGATGCGCGGAACCGGATGACGCAGGCCACCGGAGGCTGGTAGCCATGCCGCCGCGCGCACCGCGCCGGCGCACCACGGCCACGCCGGTGATGGACGCAGCGACGCGCGGCACGCGCGCACAGCTCGTGAGCGTCCGACGTGCGCTGCCGCCACCCGGGATGGCGGCACGCTTTCCGTTCTCCGTGCCCGCCATCGCCACGCTCGAGCACCTCGACGTGGACACGGCCGTGACCTGTCTGGTCGGCGAGAACGGCTCGGGCAAGTCGACGCTGCTGGAGGCGCTCGCGATCGCGTGCGGGTTGCCGTCGGCCGGCGCTGCGGGCCGCGCGCAGGACGACCCGACGCTCGAGTCACAGCTCGAGCTCTCGCGCACGTTGCGGCTCACGTGGGGTGCGCGCACGGGCCGCGGTTTCTTCCTGCGTGCCGAGGACTTCTTCGGCTACCAGCAGCAACTGCAGCGCGATCGCGCCGAGTTCATCGCGACGCTGGCGCGCATGGAGGAGGATTTCGCCGACAGCAGCGCGCAGGCGAAGGCGCTGGCGATGGGCCCGATCAAGGCGAGCCTCGGTGACATGGAGCGCCGCTACGGCGCCGACCCCGATGCGCGCAGCCACGGCGAGGCGTTTCTCAACTTCTTCCAGCAGCGGCTCGTCCCGAACGGGCTGTACCTGATGGACGAGCCCGAGGCTGCACTCTCGCCGCAGCGGCAGCTGGCGCTGCTGGCGATGATCTTCGACCTCGTCGCTGATGGCGCGCAGTTCATCATCGCCACGCACTCGCCGCTGCTGCTCGCGTTCCCTGGCGCGCGGATCTACTCGTTCGATGAAGTTCCGGTGGCCGAAGTGACGTGGGACGAGACCGACCACGTTCGGCTCACACGGTCATTCCTGGCTGACCCAGAGCGGTATCTGCGCCAGCTGCGCGGTTGACCCGGCTGCGGCTTCGAGGGCGGATCGCGGTGTCGTGCTGGGAACAGCATATCGCAGAACTGCACAGCCGCAGAACGGAACAGCCGCAGAACAGCAGGAGCAGCAGGAGCAGCAGGAGCAGCAGGAGCAGCAGGAGCAGCAGGAACGGCAGGAACGGCAGGAACAGCAGGAACAGCAAAACGCAAAAGAGCGAACAGCCGCAAAACTGCGCGTTGTATCAGCGGTGCATACACGCTCGGCACGACGATTTTTTTGGAACTGCGGTGGCAGGTGCAGTTCCCAAAGCCCTCTCGGACGTCGCGGTGGTTGAAGACCGAAACGTGCTTGGCACGACGATGCTTTTGGATCTGCGGTGGCAGGTGCAGTTCCCAAAGCCCCGTCGGACGTCGCGGTGATTGAAGGCCGAAACGTGCCCATTCCGTTCGGCTCCGGGCAGTGGCAGTTTCCAACGCCTTGTCAGACGTCGCGCTGCATGAAGCCGTCGCCCCGGCCGCTACGGTACGTCGGCTGTTTTGCGGCTGTTCGCTCTTTTGCGTTTTGCTGTTCCCGCCGTTCCCGCGGTTCCCGCTGTTCCCGCTGTTCAGCGGCAGTTCCGTTCTGCGGCTGTGCCGTTCTGCGATATGCTGTGGCAGTCCGCTGCGACGCTCCGCGCGCCCGCCTCAGCGCACTCGCAGGCGACCCTCGGACATGAGCACCGCCGAGCCAGCCACACGCACCGCGGTGATCACGTCGTCGGACTTGTCGACTTCGATCTCCAGCCGCGACGGCCGCCCCATCTCGATCCCTTGCTGCGTCACCCAGCGCAGGGTACCGGTACGAGGCGTGCGCGCGGCGAGGAAGCCGCCGAGGGCGGCGGTGGCGCTGCCGGTGGCGGGATCCTCCGGGACCGCGACGCCCGGGCAGAACACGCGGACGTGCAGGTCCACGCCCGGCACGTCGCTGACCGGCGCGAACACGAGCATCATGTCGGCGCTGGTACCACGCAGGTGTTGCGCGTACGGGCCCGGCTGCACGCACGCGCGCTCGACCGCGTCGCGCGAGGCGACGGGGACCATCAGGAACGGCAGCCCGCACGACGCCACGCGCGGGGCGTGGGTGTCCTGCGGCAGCATGTCGCTGAGCTGCAGACCGAGCACCTCGCAGACCACGGCGCGGTCGAGCGGGAGCTCCTCGACGGGCAGCTGCGCCACCGAGAGTTGTGCCCAGTGCGGCACACCATCGCGCAGGCGCACCGTCACCGGCACGGGTCCGACGTTCTCGCCGAGCACCACCTGCACGGCATCGGCGTCGGTGGTGACGGCGCCATCGAAGAGCAGTGCGATCGCCGTGCCGATGGTCGGATGGCCGGCGAACGGCACTTCGCCGCCGGGCGTGAAGATGCGCACACGGCAGGTGGTGCCAGTGGTTTCCGCCGGCAGCACGAACGTGGACTCGGAGTAGTTGAACTCGCGCGTGACCTGCAGCATCTGCTCGCTGGTCAGGTCACGCGCATCGAGGATCACCGCCAGCTGATTGCCGCCGAACCGCTGGTCGGTGAACACATCGAGCGTGAGGTAGTGGACGAAGACCGCGCCGTCGTCGTGCATCAGCCGAGGAACGGGTAGCGCCAGTCGGTGGGCGGCACGAACGTCTCCTTCAGCGACCGGGCGCTGACCCAACGCATCAGGTTCATCTTCGAGCCCGCCTTGTCGTTGGTGCCCGAACCGCGGGCGCCACCGAACGGCTGCTGGCCGACGACGGCGCCGGTCGGCTTGTCGTTGATGTAGAAATTGCCGGCGGCGTTCCGCAGCACCGACATCGCGTCGAGCACCGCCTGCTTCTCGCGGGCCCAGACGGCGCCGGTGAGGGCGTACGGGCTGGTTCTGTCCACGAGGTGCAGCGTCTCGAGCCACTTGTCATCGTCGTACACGTACGCGGTGACGATCGGGCCGAAGATCTCCTCGCTCAGCATGCGGTGGTTCGGATCGTCGGTGCGGACGAGCGTGGGCTGCACGAAGTATCCGACCGCGTCATTCGACGTGCCACCGCAGACGACCTCGCACTCGGCCTGCGCCAGCGTCAGGAAGCTGGTGTGCTTGTCGAAGGCGCGCTTGTCGATCACGGCGCCCATGAAGTTCGAGAAGTCGCGCACGTCCCCGACCTTGATCTCGCTCGCCATCTGCGCGACATGATCGCGCACCGTCGGCCAGAGCGACTTCGGCACGTACACACGGCTGGCAGCGGAGCATTTCTGGCCCTGATACTCGAAACCGCCACGCACGATCGCGACCGCCAGTGCCAGCGGATCGGCCGACGGGTGTGCGACGATGAAGTCCTTGCCGCCCGTCTCGCCCACGATGCGCGGGTAGCTGCGGTAGGTGCCCATGTTGCGGCCGATGGTCTCCCACATGCCGTTGAACACCGTGGTGCTGCCGGTGAAGTGCACGCCGGCGAGGTCGCGGTGCGCCAGCAGCGTGTCGGAGATCGGCCCCGGGTCGCCGGGGAGGAAGTTGATCACACCAGGCGGCAGCCCTGCCTCCTCGAGAATCTGGAAGACGACCCACGACGAGAGCACCGCAGTCGAGGCGGGCTTCCAGATGACCGTATTGCCCATCAGCGCCGGCGCGCCCGACAGGTTGCCGCCGATGGCCGTGAAGTTGAACGGCGAGACGGCGTAGACGAACCCTTCCAGCGGGCGGTAATCCGACTGGTTCCAGGTCGAGCTGCTGCTCACCGGCTGCTCGGCGTAGAGCTGCTCGGCGAAGGCGGCGTTGAAGCGCCAGAAGTCGATCAGTTCGCAGGCCGCGTCGATCTCGGCCTGGTGCACCGTCTTCGACTGGCCGAGCATCGTGGCCGCGTTGAGGGTGGCGCGTCGGGTGGTGGTGAGCAGCTCGGCGGCCTTGAGGAAGACGCCGGCGCGGTCCTCCCAGCTCCAGGCCGACCACTCGCGGCGGGCATCGGCGGCGGCGGTGATCGCGTCCGTGACGTCGCTGGCGCGCGCCTTGTGCCAGTCCGCGATGACGTGCGCGTGGGCGTGCGGCATCACCTGCGAGGCGACGTTGCCGGTGTGGATGCGACGCCCGCCGATCACGACCGGGATCTCGGCGCGCTCGCTGGCCATCACCTCGAGCCGGGCCTGCAGCTCCGTCCGCTCGGGCGAGTTCGGGGCGTAGTTCCGTACCGGCTCGTTGACCGGGGTCGGGATGCGGCGCGAGCCGGCGAACTGCGAGGCGCCGACGGGCGCGACGAGAGGGGGCGTCATGATGAGCGAGGTGAAGTGGTCCGGGCTGTGCGGTGAGTGCACCGCCAGTGCCACGGAAAGCTAGCAAGCCGCGCCGGGATCACCGGCGACCCGACGGGCGTAGATTCCGGGATGTCCGTCGCGTCGAGAAGTCTTGCGCTGGTGGTACTGGTGGCGGGCTGCGGGTGGGATGCGCCGCCGGTGGAGTGGCAGGCGCCCACCCCGATTGCGTCGGCGCCGGACAGCAGCGCGCGGTACGCCGCCCGCTGGACCCCTGGGGCGACACCGGCGGTGGCCGTGCGCCAGGATACCGCTGCGGCAGCGGACACCAGCTCGCTGGTTGCCGCCTGTCCCGCATCGGTGGTGCGGACGTCGCTCGTGGGCGGATCGGCGTGGCGCGTGTGGTGGCAGATCCGCACCGACAGCAGCGCGGCGCTGATGGCCGCGCGGCTCGACAGCGCCGGCGTGGCGCAACGGCAACTGGTGGTGGACTCGCTGGACCGGGCGCTGCTCGGCTGCGCGCGTCCGGCGCCGTCGGTGGCGGTGGACAGCATCAACGGCTACGTGCACGTCAGCTACTTCATGGTCGCGCCGGAAGGCCCTGGCGTCTTCTATGCCCACCTGATGGACCCGCGTGCCACGGCGTTCGAGCCACCGATGGCGATGGTGTACGGCGAGCGGCCGGCGCGTGTCGCGCTGGCCAGTCGCGGTGACACCGTTGCCGTGGCGTACGAGGACCCCAACAGCGGGGCCGGCCGGATCGCGATGAGCCTGTCGCTGACGGCCGGCCACCTGTTCGAGCAGACGGCACGCATCATCCCCGTCAGCACCAGCTCGCAGACGGCCGCGGCGCCGCAGATCGTGCGCCTCGGCGGCGGCCAGCTGTGGGTCGGCTGGACGGAGCTGTCCCAGTCCGGCAGTGCGTTCCTGCTACGTCGCGCAAGCATCGTGACGCGTTGACTCCAAATACACTCTGACGGCATGCCACGGCTCATCGGCGCACATACCATCGACAACGGCGGCATTCCCATGGCCGCGCGCCGCGCCGGCAACGCCGGGATGACGGCGCTGCAGATCTTCAGTGCGGTGCCCAAGTTCTACAACGAAAAGATCAGCGTGAAGCCTGAGCGCGTGACGGCATTCCACGCGGCGCTGGCGGAGGCGGGCATCGCGCGGGACGCGGTGATCGTGCATGCCGGCTATGTGCTGAACTGCGCCACGCCGGAGGCGGAGAAGTGGACGCGCGCGGCACTCGCGCTGACGCAGGAGCTGGCGCGGAGCACGGCGCTGCAGGTGCGCGGGGTCTGCTTCCATCCCGGCGCGGCCACCGACCAGGATCGCGCGGCCGGTGTGGCACGCGTGGCGGTGGCGATGACACAGGCGCTGGAAACCGTGGACGGCGACACGAAGCTGCTGGTGGAGAACAGCGCCGGCGCGGGGAACACCATCGGGCGCACCGTGGAGGAGGTGGCGGGCATCCTCGCCGCGCTGCCGACGTCGCTGCGGGCGCGCGCCGGCTACGGGCTCGACACCTGCCACCTGTTCGCGTCGGGGTACGACATCAGCGCGTCGCAGGCGGCCTGCGCTGCGATCCTGGACGAGTTCGAGGCCGCCTGCGGCGAACCGCCGGCCTTCATGCACCTGAATGACAGTCTCGGGACGCTCGCGTCCAACAAGGATCGCCACATGCTCATCGGTGAGGGCGCGATCGGTGCGGATGCCTTTCGCTGGCTGCTGGCCGACGCGCGGACGAAGGGCATCCCGCTGCTGCTCGAGACTCCGCAGGCGAACGAGGCGGTGGCGGATGATGATCCGTCCGCCGATCCGTACGACGTGCGGATGGTGACGCTGCTGCGTTCCTTCGACGCGGACGCCTGAGCAGGGCGCTGCAGCACGGGTGACGCCTCCTGTTGCGCGGGGGGAGTCGGTGTGTACCTTCCCGCGCGTCACGGTCATTTCGCACGGCGTTCGCCGTCGGTGGCCACGATGAGCGCGCGAGTCTCGCTCCATGTTCGGCGAGCGTCGCTCGCCCCTCCCTCCTCCTCGAGGATCTGCGATGCCCACTGCGAAGAAGGCTGCCGCCAAGGCTCCAGCCAAGAAGGCTGCTGCCAAGGCCCCGGCAACGGCCCCCGCAAAGAAGGCTGCTGCGAAGAAGGCCCCTGCTGCCAAGAAGGCGGCGTCGGCGTTCAACAAGGCCATGACGATCTCCCCCGAGCTGGCCGCCGTCATCGGTGGCACCGCTCGCCCGCGCACGGAAGTGACGAGCGCGATCTGGGCCTACATCAAGAAGCACGACCTGCAGGACCCGAAGAACAAGCGGAACATCCTGGCCGACGACAAGCTCAAGGCCGTGTTCGGTGGCAAGAAGTCCGTGACGATGTTCGAGATGACCGCGCTGGTGTCCAAGCACCTGAGCTGAACCGGATCACCCGTCCTCGGACGGGTTATCTTCTGCACGACCGGATCGAGGGCGTGTCCTCCTGAGGGCAGGCCCTCGATCGCGTCCGGTCCCCGCCTGTTTGCCCGCGCTTCCATCACCGCCGTCCCCGCTCACGTGGCTGCCGACCGGAAACCGAGTTCTCCCGCCGCCCAGACCGGCGTGGTCGCTGCCGCCCGCGGCGGCCGCGGCTCCACCAAATCGTCGTTCATCGACGGGTTGAAAGGGTGGATCGTTCCGATCCTCCTCTTCTTCTTCATCCGCATCTTCTTCTTCCAGGCCTACCGCATCCCGTCGCCGTCGATGCAGCCGGAGATGATGGTCGGCGACTGGCTGTTCGTGAACAACCTCGTGTACGGTCCGAACATTCCGTTCACGGACGTGACGTTGCCCGGCTACGCCGAGCCGGTGCGGCGCGAGATCGTGGTGTTCAAGTCGCCGTATCAGGCGGACGAGGCGCAGGTGGGCAACGACCCGCAGCCGACGCTGGTGAAGCGGCTCTGGGGCACGCCGGGCGACACGCTCTACATGCGCAACGGTGTGGTGCACGTGAACGGCACGCCCTATCCCCAGCGTGCCGACGAGAGCACCCTGAAGATTGCCGCCGACGAGACGCACCCGCTGTTCGAGTGGCAGCACACGATCGAGGTCAAGGGCACGCGCTTCGGCGAGCCGCCCGCAGTGCCGACGCACGACAACTGGGGCCCGCTGGTGGTCCCCGCCGGCCATCTCTTCATGCTCGGCGACAATCGCTACGAGTCGAAGGACAGCCGCTACTGGGGCATCGTGCCGCGCGGCAACCTGCGCGGACGACCGATCTTCGTCTACTACAGCTACAACGCGGCAGATTCGGATCGCGCCCTGCCGTTCATCACCGACATCCGGTGGTCGCGCATCGGGTACGTCTTCCACTGACGGTGATGCGGCGCCGGCGCCTGCTCCGTCTCGTCGCCGTCGCAGGCTCGGTCGCGGCGCTGGCAGCAGGGACGCTGCCCGCGCAGCAGGGCACCGTGCGCACCGACGCCGTCTGGTCGCAGGCGCTCGGCACCACCAAGCAGCTCGTCGTCTACCTGCCACCGTCGTACGCCACGCCGGCCGGTGCCACCCGCCGCTATCCGGTGGCGGTGTACCTGCACGGCTACTTCGGCAGTGAGCGTGACTGGACCGTGGCCGGCGCGCTGGCGGCGACGATGGACTCGCTGGTGGCCGCGGGCCTGCCGGAGATGATCGTCGTCATGCCGGACGGTGACGACGGCTGGTGGACCACCTGGCACCGCCTGATCGATGTCTCCGTCTGCCGGCGCACACCCCGCCAGGAAAACGCCGACACGTACTGCGTGCCGTGGCTCAAGTACGACGATTACGTCGCGGCTGACATCGTCACCTGGACCGACACGCACTACCGCACGCTCGCACAGCGTGCCTCACGCGCGATCGCGGGGCTGAGCATGGGCGGCTACGGCGCGATCAGCCTCGCGGCGCGCTTTCCGCAGACCTTCGCCGTTGCCGCCAGTCACAGCGGCGTGCTGCGGCCGGCGTTGATGACCGACAGCAGCACCGTCGCCACGACCGGCCGCGCCACCGAGCGCGATGCCCGCACCCGCGACGAGCTGCGGGCCGCCTCAGGTGCACGCTGGGAACGGATCGAGGCGGCGTTCGGGCAGGACTCGGTGTCGTGGATGAGCCGCGACCCCGCGCGACTGCTGCAGCGACTGCGCGATGCCGGCACGCCGCTGCCGGCGCTGTACGTGGACGTCGGCACGGAGGATTACCTCCTGCCGATGAATCGCTCCTTCCGCGAGACGATGGCGCAGATGCAGGTGCCACTCGCGTACGCGGAGTATCCGGGACGCCATGACTGGGCGTACTGGAAGGCGCACCTGTCAGGCAGTCTGCGCTTCATCGGCGACCATCTCGTCACGCGCTGAGGCGGAACGCCGCACACGGAAGTTGCGGCGTCGTCTTGCCTTCACCTGCCGCCGCTGGTGATGTTGCCTGCATGGTTCGCTTCGCCCCATCCACCACCGGAGCGTGGGACGCCTACGAGGCGAGTGCCGTGCGGAAGTTCAGCCGGTCGCTGCTGGCGATGGCGGTCATCACCGGCGTGGCGTGGCGGCTGCTCCGCGCACTCTTCCTTGGCACCGGACCGACCGACGCACCGCTCTTCTTCGGCTCGGTGATCGCGCTCGGTGTGCTGGTGTTCTTCGGCATGGCGACGCTGCATGTCGGCAACTTCCCGCTCAAGCGCTGGCTCTGGCGCATTCCTGTCTTCGCCGTCTTGGAGAGCGCGGCCGAGGTGGGCACGTCGGCGGTGCTGATCGCGCTGGCGCGTGAGCCGTACGGCAGCGCGATGGCGGAGTGGAGCGACCTGCCGACGCTGGCGCTCACGATCCTGAGCACGCACGTGCTCGTGCTCAGCATCTATGGCGGCATCCTCGCACTGGTGGTGCAGGGCATCCGGCGTTCGGTGCGCGCAGTGGGCGACGTGGTGATCGACGATCCGAAGGACGACCAGTAGCACGACCTGACGCCGGCGCTGGCCCGGCACCTCCCCTCCCTGCCTCACACGTCCGGAGCTGTCTCCATGCGCCGTCTCCTGTCGCGCCTTCGCCATGCGCTCGTCCTGCCGCTGCTGCTCGCCGTGCCGCTGGCGGCGCAGGTGGGTCCACACCTGCCCAACGCCGATCCGCGCCGCCCGCTCGGCACGCAGCGTGAGTGGGCGGCCGCTCAGCAGGAGTGGCTGCGGCTGCGCCTCGAGAAGACGCTGCCGATGCTGATGCGGCGTGACTCGGTGGACATGTGGATCGTGCCGATGCGCGAGTACAACGAGGATCCGGTGTTCTCGTCGCTGGTCTCACCGACGACGTTTTCGGCGCGCCGTCGCACCATCTACGTCTTCTTCGATCGTGGCGGCGACAGGGGTGTGGAGCGCCTCGCCCTCGGAGGCACGTCGCAGGGTGGTCTGTACACGGCCGTGCGATCGGAGGTGCCCGCCACCAACGTCAGCACTGGCCGCACCACCGCCGAACTCTGGGGCTCGGCGCAGTGGGACGCGCTCACGAAGGTGATCCGGGAGCGCAAGCCGAAGAAGATCGCGCTCGACGTGGACACCACCTTCGCGTTCGCCGACGGGCTCACGCTCGGTGAGTACACCGGCATGCTGTCGAAGGAAGTGTTCAAGCCGGATGGCGACTGGCGTCCGCAGATCGGCCCCGCCACGCGACTGGCGGTGGACCTGATCGCGATCCGGCAGGCCGAGGAGGAGGCGACGTTCGCTCGCATGAACCGCCTCACCTGGGACATCATCGAGGAGGCGTTCTCCGCGAAGGTCATCACGCCGGGCGTGACGCGGACCAGCGACGTGGTCTGGTGGATGCGCCAGCGCGTCGCAGACTACGGCCTCACGACCTGGTTCCAGCCGTCGGTGGACGTGCAGCGGAAGGGCGGCGCCGAGGGCGAGGATCCCATCATCCAGAAGGGCGATGTGCTGCATTGCGATTTCGGGATCACCGCGATGCGTCTCAACACCGACACGCAGCACATGGGCTACGTGCTGAAGGACGGCGAGACCGGTGTGCCCGCCGGCCTGCAACGGGCGCTCGGCACCGCCAATCGGCTGCAGGACATCGTCACCGGCAACATCCGCCCGGGCCGCACCGGCAACGAGGTGCTGCGCATGTCGCGGGACCAGATGGCGCGCGACAGCATCGACGGGACCATCTACTCGCATCCCATCGGCATGCACGGCCACGGCGCCGGGCCGCTGATCGGGCTCTGGGATTATCAGGACGGTGTGCCGGGGCGCGGCGACCATGCGATGGTGCCGTCGACGTGGTTCTCGATCGAGCTGCAGGCGACCTCGAAGGTGGCCGAGTGGGATGGGCAGGCGGTGCGGGTGGGTCAGGAGGAGGATGTGATCCTCGATGGTGCCGGCGTCGTCCGCTGGGGGTACCAGCGTCAGGCGCGCTTCCATCTCGTGAAGCCCGCCGCGGCGGCTCCGCGCCGACGGTAGGCATGGCCGCAGGCGGGAGGCAGTAGCTTTCAGGCCTGAGGCCGGCGGATGCGCTGCCGGCCAGGATCGACGGGGACCGTCATGCGGAAGAAGAACAAGGAACTGATCGTCGTGGGCGACCGGGTGCTCGTGACCATCGAGGATGGTGAGGAGCGCACGAAGGTAGGGTTGTACCTGCCGCCCACCGCCGTCGAGAATCAGGCGGTGCAGGGTGGGCGGATCGTCGCGACGGGGCCGGGGCTGCCGATGCCCGACCTCGTCAGCCAGGACAGCGACGAGCCGTGGAAGACGTCGCAGCCCGGCGCCACATCGGGCACGCGTCACGTCCCGATGCAGGCGCGCGCCGGCGACTACGCTCTCTTCTTCCGCAAGGCGAGCGTGGAAATCACCTTCGAGAACGAGCGCTATCTGGTGGTGCCGCAGGCCGCCATCCTCGCGCTGGTTCGCGATACGAACGTGGCCGACGACGTGCTGTTCTAGCGTCACGCCGCGGCACAGATGTTTCAACTCTCAGCAGGAGCATAGACGATGTACGATGAACGCTTCATTGCCCCCATGCGCGCCGAACTCACGCAGCTCGGCGTCCAGGAACTCAAGTCGGCAGCCGAGGTGGATGCGGCGCTCAAGGGGGCCGACGGCACGACGCTGGTGGTGGTCAACAGCATGTGCGGCTGCGCCGCCCGCAACGCGCGTCCCGCGGTGAAGACGGCGCTCGAACACGCGGCCAAGCCCGACAAGTCGGTGACGGTGTTCGCCGGCCAGGATCCCGAGCCGACGCAGGCGGCCCGCGGCTACTTCACCGGCTATCGCCCCAGCAGCCCGAGCATCGCACTCATGAAGGACGGCAAGGTGGTGTTCATGCTGGAGCGTCACCAGATCGAGGGGCGCTCGGCGGACGAGATTTCACACGACCTGGTCGGGGCGTTCGACACCTACTGCGCGTGAACTGAGTTGTACGCCTGACGCTCGGGTACCGGCTGAACGACAAACTGCTGAACAGCGACGGCATGCACAGCAAAACGCAAAGCTGAACAGCCGCAAAACTGCAATGGATTTGGGGGTGCATGCTCGATCGTTTGAGCTGCACCTGTCACGTCCTGATTAGCGTCTACACGTTCTCGGAAGGAGGCGTGGCAGATGAATCGCTCGTTTCACCATTACAGTCCGGAGTTGAAGCAGCGGCTGGTCGCGGAGCTCGAGGCGGGGCAGCTGACGCTGCGGGAGGCGG
>JANNXU010000089.1:0-7775 GCA_031409715.1 Gemmatimonadaceae bacterium
CCAGAAGGCCGACTTCGCGATCGCGCGCGGTGACTCGTCGGTGCTGCTGGCCGTGCGGGCGCGGCGGCGGGCGTCGCTGGCGAATGCGGTGTTCGAGGCCGCGCCGGACGCCTTCGGCGTGCGCACCACGTCGGCCACGACCGCCCGGCTCGGAAGCGAGCAAGGGGCGCCGCTCGGTCCCACCACCGGCATCCGCACCGGTGTGCGCGGCGGCATGGACGGCGCCGTCAACGGCAGCATGAACGACAGCGCGAACGCCCGGACGACTGACACGACGATTGTGGCCGACGGGCCCGGGATCCTCACTTGGCTGCCGCGCCGCTTCGTCGCCGCCGGCCTGCTGCAGGGCCGCCTCGAGTTGCGCGGCTTCGGCGGCCGCGGCGCCCGCCTCGACGATGGCTTCGACGCCGCCCTCACCGCGCTCTCGCGCCGCAGCGCCGACTCCACCCAGCGCCTGGGCGCCCGTGGCGCCTTCTACGTCACCGGCGATCTCGCCCGCCGCACCCGCCTCACCCTCGCCTTCGACAGCGAGCGCGATCTGGACATCGACCTGCTCCGCGACATCAATCCCGACGACGAATACGCCGTCTTCGGCGACGCCTCCGTGCGCGAGTACGACGCCCGCTCCGCCGGCGGCCTGACGCGCACCGCCGGCCGCGGCTTCCTCCGCCTCGATCGTGATCGCAGCACGCTGCTCGTCGGCGACTTCACCGCGCCGATGGGCGACGATGCGCGCCGCCTCAGCGCCTACGACCGCACCATGACCGGCATCCGCGAGCATCTCGAGCTCGGCACCGGCTTCGTGACCGCCAGCCTCGACGGCTTCGCCAGCCGCACCACCCTCGCCCAGCGCGTCGAGGAGCTGCCGGGCCTCGGCATCTCGGGCCCCTACCAGCTGTCGCGGGCCGACGTGCGCGCCAACTCCGAGCAGGTCGAGCTCATCGTCCGCGACCGCAACCAGCCCGCCGTGGTGCTCAGCCGCACGCCGCTGCAGCGCTTCACCGACTACACCCTCGAGCGTGACGCCGGCCGCCTGCTCTTCCGCGCCCCCGTGCCGTCGCTGGACGCAGTGCTCAACCCCGTCAGCCTCCGCGTCACCTACGAGGTGGAGCAGGGCGGCGAGGCCTACCTGGCGTACGGTGGTGATGCACGCGTGAAGGTCGGCGCCGTGATGCTCGGCGCCGCGGCCGTGCGCGACGAGAACCCACTCGCCCGCCGCGACCTGCTCGGAGTGCACGGTGCCATCGGCCTGGGCACGCGCACGATGCTCATCGCCGAAGTGGCGCGCAGCGAGGGCGCCCCCGTCACCGCGACCACCGGTGCCACGCTCGACAGCGCCGGCATCTCCCGCTCCGGCGACGCGGCCCGCATCGAACTGCGGCACGCCGATGCGCGCACCACGATGCGCCTCACCGGCAGCATGACCGGCGTGGGCTTCGCGAACCCGTCGGCCGGAGCGCCGTCGGGCCGCATCGAGTTCGGCGCCAATGGCGCGGTGGTGCTCACGCCGCACACCCGTCTCCTGCTGCAGGCGCTGCGCACCGAGGATCGCCTGACCAGCGCACGCCGCGACGGCGCGCTGCTCAGCGTCGAGCAGAGCTTCGGCCGCCGCGCCCGCCTCGAACTCGGCTATCGCTGGGCCGACGAGAACCGGAACCCGGTGCGCACCGACAGCACCATGAGCGCGCCGGTGGCCGGCACACCGAACAGCCTCGCGGCCCTGCGCACGCGCCTGAGCGTGGATCTGCTCACCGGTGCGAAGCTTCGCTCGACCACGTTCGCCGAGTTCGAGCAGGACCTGCGCTCGCGCGAGCAGCAGCGGGCGGCGATCGGCGGTGACCTCGGCTTCGCCCGCGGGGCGCGGCTCTATGCGCGCCACGAGTTCCTCAAGTCCGCCAACGGGCCGTTCGGCCTGGGCTCATCGCAGCAGCAGGCGTCCACCGTGATCGGCCTCACCGCCGACGTGCGCACCAACCAGCAGCTCTTCAACGAGTACCGACTGCGCGACGGCATCAGCGGGCGGCAGGCCGAGGCGGCGTTCGGGCTGCGCAACCGCTTCCGCCTCGACTCGGGCGTCGTGGCCACTACGTCGTTCGAGCGGGTGATGCCGATGGGTGGGGCCGACACCGGCGCCACCGCGGCGGCATCGAGCCGCGTGCTCGCGATCACGTCAGGGATCGAACTTTCACGCTGGGCGACGTGGCGCGCCACCGCCCGCGCCGAGCTGCGGCGCACGCCCGCTGGTGACAGCTGGCTGGGCTCGGCCGGCCTCGCGCAGCAGGTCGCGCGCGGTGTGACGTTCCTTGGCCGCGGCGTCTACACGAACACCAACGGCCGCCAGGAACGCCTCCGCGGCCAGCTCGGCCTCGCCATCCGTCCCGTGGACAGCGACTGGTGGAACATGCTGCTGCGCCTCGACACGCGCGACGAGTCGGCGACGCCGCTGGCGGGGCCGCACGTCGAATCACGTGCCGCCGTCGTCTCGCTGCACACCAACCTGCAGCCCACACCGCGCCTCGCGCTCAGCACCCGCTACGCGTTCAAGCGCGGGCTGGACGCGCAGGTCGTGGGCGGCACGGCGCTGCGCACCACCACCGTCAACCAGCTGCTCGCGACGCGCGCCCTCTACGACCTCACGCCCCGCTGGGACCTCGGCCTGCAGGGCAGCGCCCTCGGCACCGCCGATTTCTCGGGGCGCCAGTACGGTCTCGGCGCGCTGGTCGGGGTCCGCCTCGTGCGCAATCTGCGCCTCGCTGCCGGCTACAACCTGTTCGGCTGGCGAGATGCCGACGCGGCCGCGGGGGCCGCCACGGCGCGCGGACCCTTCATCGAATTCGGCTTCAAGTTCGACGAGGGACTCTTCGGACAGCGCTCGTCCCGCAGCGGACCAGCCCGCTCACTCCCGTGAGCAGACGCTCCGTGCCGGACCCCCCCTGCGCTCCCTGCCCAGTGCCCGGTGTTCCCCTGGGGGGTGGGCGTTCCTGAGCAGACCGACCGGTCGCTTTATGAGACTGGAATGTCACGACGGACACCGCTGATACATCGGCGTTACCTCGGCGATCTGGCGGAAGCTCAAGCATTCCGCCCGTTCACACGACACTGATGGAGGCGTTCCAACAAACCCGCGTTTGCGGGTGTGTCGAGGCCAACCCATCCCGTTCGTGTGACCGCCGCCGTCGTAACACAAGACACTGCAACATGCTGCCCGTTCAGACCGCGAGCGTTCGTGGTCCGACTCGT
Source organism: Gemmatimonadaceae bacterium (assembly GCA_031409715.1). GTDB lineage: Bacteria > Gemmatimonadota > Gemmatimonadetes > Gemmatimonadales > Gemmatimonadaceae > JACMLX01. Next base: position 3,241 of record JANNXU010000089.1, read on the forward strand.
CGCATCTGCAGGCGGCGCCCTTGGTGAGGCGTCGGGATGATGCGCATGTGGCACTCGAATGCGCTTCGGGGTGTGGCCATGCGCTGCGTCCGTGTCGTCGCGACGCTGTTCCTCGCCGCGTGCGGCACGGACACGGCTCCACGCGCGGGCATCACGGCTGGCACACACGTCATCGCGCCTGTGACCGTCAGCAGCGCGACGAGTGTGGGCGCGGACGCTGGCAGGACGACGCCCGCGCCTCGCGTGGTCACGCTGGACCGCGCGAGCATCCTCACCGACAAGGCCGACTACCCTCCCGGACACACCGTCACCTTCACTGGTGAGGGATGGACACCAGGCGAACGCGTGACGATCACGATGCAACGGCATCCGCGTGTGCACGCCGACGAGACGCTGATCGCCGTCGCCGACGGCGCAGGGCACATCGTCAACACCGACTTCAAGCCGGCGCAATACGACCTCGGCGTGCGCTTCGCGGTGACGGCGACCGGCGCCACGTCGGGCCGTGTCGCGAGTCACTCATTCACCGATGCCGCGCTCACCTGGACCGGTGCGGTGTCCACGGAGTGGAACCTGGCGGGGAACTGGAGCTCGGGCACGATCCCGGACAACGGCGACGACGTCACGATTCCGGCGAACGTGGCGAGCGGGCGCTATCCGGTGGTGAGCACCGCCGCTGCCAGCGCGAAGACCATCACCCTGGCGACGGGTGGTGGCACGCAGCCCAGCCTGACCGTGTCGGCGAACACGCTCACGATCGCGGGCAACTTCATCGTCAACGCGGGCACCGTCACGCAATCCGGTGGCACCATCACCGAGACGGCCGGCCAGGGGCAGATCGCCGGGACACTGAACCTGTCGGCCGGCACGTTCCTCAGCCCGGTGACCCTGAACGTGATTAGCGGCGGCAACCTCAACGTCTCCGGCTCGGCGTTGCTGCACATGGCCAGTGCGACGGGCACGACGCCGAGCGACCACCTCGTCATCGACGCCGGTGGCACGCTCACGCAATCCGGCGGCACGATCCGCACCCGCGACCTCGTGACCACGAGCGGCGCGCCGAACGGCACGTACAACCAGTCGGCGGGGACGCTCAACATTTACCGCAGCTTCAAGAGCAGCGGAACATTCGCTGCCACCGGCGGCACCATCTCGTTCGACGGCACGCCCGACGGCGGCACGTTCCCCAGCCCGCTCGGTCCGACGCAATTCTTCAACGTGGTAGCCAACGTCGAGCCGAACATCGACAACAGCATCGTCAGCATCAGTGTTGCTGGTAACTGGACGTCCAACGTCGCCACGACGCTCTCGGGCAAGGTCACGACCGTGACCTTCAATGGGTCGGGGGCGCAGACGATCGGCGGCTCGGCGTCCACGACCTTCCGCAACTTCGTCGTCAACAAGCCATCCGGCACGGCGACGCTCGCGCAATCGCATGCCATCACCAGCGGCGATCTGACGGTCACCGCGGGCACACTCGACCTGGCGTCGTTCACGCTGAACCGTTCCGCCGCCGGCGGTGCCAGTTCGGTCGCGAACGGTGCGACCCTTCGCATCGGCGGGACGGGGACGTATCCCTCGAACTTCAGCACCGACACGTTCGGTGCCACCAGCACGGTGGAGTACTACGGCACCAACCAGTCGGTGGCGGCCGAGACGTACGGGAACCTGATCCTCAGCGGCAGCGGCACCAAGACCATGCCCGGTGCCCTGACCACGCAGGGCGACTTCACGATGAGTGGCACGGCAGCCACGACGGCCACCGGCGCGCTCACGGTGAACGGCAGCGTCACGCTCGGGTCGGGGACGACGTTCAACGCGGCGTCCTTCAGCCACGGCGTGAAGGGCAACTTCCTCAACAGCGGCACCTTCACTGCCGGCACCAGCACCGTCACGCTCAACGGCACCGCCGCCCAGACGCTCGGTGGCGCGAACGCCACGACGTTCAACAACCTCACCATCAACAACGCCACCGGCATCTCGCTGAGTGGCGTGAACGCCACCGTCGGCGCCACGCTGACGCTCACGTCGGGCAACATCACCACGGGTGCCGGCAACACCGTCATCATCCCATCCACGGGCACCGTGTCGCGCACCAGTGGCCACGTGGTGGGCAACCTGCAGAAGCACGTCGCGACCGGTGCCACCAGCCGCACCTTCGAGGTCGGCGGCACAACCAACTACCGGCCGATCACGGCGGACTTCGCCAGCGTCAGCGTCGCGGGGTCCCTCACCGCGTCGGTGACCGCGACCGCAGCGGACCATCCCAACATCGGTACGGCGTCCATCGACGCCACGAAGAGCGTGAACCGGTACTACACGCTCACCAACAGCGGCACCGTCTTCACCACCTACAGCGCCACCTTCACCTTCGTCGCGGGCGACCTCGATGCGGGAACGGCGACGGGCAGCGTCATCGTGGGACGGTACTCCGGCAGCACGTGGAGCTATCCCACGGTCGGGACACGCACGTCGACTACCACCCAGGCCACCGGGCTCACGGCGTTCGGCGACTTCCAGATCGGCGAGCAGAACACCGCCACCCTCGGCAACGGCACCGATCCGAGCAACAGCGCCATCGCGCCAAGCGGTGCGGCGACCATGGCCGACGCCTTCACCGTCGTCACCAACTCCGGTGCCGAGTCGATTTCGGCCGTGACCGTCACGCTGGCGGCCGGCACGTCGGGCGGATTGAGCTTGGTCGAGATCACCAGCGACGATGGCAGCGTGGTGTACGGCTCGGTGGCGAACCCCGGCACCGACACGCCGGCGATCACGCTGTCGACGCCGATCACCGGAACGACCGTGAACACGCAATACAAGATCCGCGTCACGCCGAAGAGCCACGCCAACATGCCGGCGCCGGCGGGGTCGACGTACAGCGTGACGGCGCGCATCAGTGCGTGGACTGGGACGTCGCTGCAGGCAGGGTCGGATGCCGCGGGCACGACCGTGACGATCGACAATCTGTCGCCCGCGAACGTGACGGCGGCGACGGCGACGGCTGGCAACGCACAGGTGTCACTGGCGTGGACCAACCCGGCCGACGGGGACCTGGCGAGCATCGTCGTGCTGCGCCGCGCGACGTCAGCGGTGGCCGACACACCGGTGGAAGGGACGACCTACACCGCCGGTGCCACGATCGGCGCGAGCACGGTCGCCTGCGTGATCACGGCGCCCGCAGCGAGCTGCACCGACGCGAGCCTGAGCAACGGCACGGCCTATCACTATCGGATCTTCGCCCTCGACGCGAACGGCAACTATGCGGCGACGGGTGTGGTACCGACGGGGTCCCCGGTGACGCCGAGTCTGACGACGCTGGCGACCGGCACCGATCCGTCGAATGCGACGATCGTGCCGAGTGGGGCGGCGACGATGGCGGGGGCCTTCACGCTGCAGACGTCGAACAGCACCGATGCGATCACGGCGGCGACCGTGACGCTCGCGACCGGCACCGCAGGCGGTCTGTCGCTGGTGGAGATCACCAGTGATGATGGCAGCGTGGTGTACGGCTCGGCCGCGAACCCGGGCAGCGACACGCCGGCCATCACGCTGACCGGACTCACGGCCACCACCACGCTCACGCAGTTCAAGATACGTGTGACGCCGAAAACGCACGCGAACATGCCGGCGCCGGCTGGCTCGAGCTATGCCGTGACGGCTCGCATCTCGGCGTGGACGGGCACCAACGCGCAAACCGGCAGCGATGCCGCCGGCACCACGGTCACCATCGACAACCTGTCGCCGGCGAACGTGACGGCGGCGACCGCGACGGCCGGCAATGTGCAGGTGGCGCTGGCCTGGACCAATCCGGCTGACGCCGACCTGTCGAGCATCATCGTGCTGCGGCGGGCGACGTCGGCCGTCGCTGACACGCCGGTCGAAGGCACGACCTACACCGTCGGCAACACCATTGGGGCGAGTACGGTCGCCTGCGTCGTCACCGCCCCGACGGCGAGCTGCACCGACACGGGGCTCAGCAACGGCACGGTCTACCACTACCGCGTCTTTGCCCGCGATGCGAACGGGAACTTCGCCGCCACCGGCGTCGTGCCCACGGGTTCACCGGTCACGCCGAACCTGACGACGCTCGCCACCGGCACCGATCCGGGGAACACGACGATCGCGCCGGGTGCCGCGGCCACGATGGCCGATGCGTTCACGCTGCAGACCGCCAGCGGCACCGACGCGATCACGGCGGCGACCGTCACCCTGGCCACCGGCACGTCGGGTGGGGTGAGCCTCGTCGAGATCACCAACGATGCCGGCAGCACCGTCTACGGCTCGGCGGCGAACCCGGGCAGCGACACGCCGGCGATCACGCTGACCGGGCTCACCGCGACAACGACGCTCACGCAGTTCAAGATCCGCATCACGCCGAAGACGCATGCGAACATGCCCGCGCCGGCGGGCAGCAGTTACGCCGTCACGGCGCGCCTCTCGGCGTGGACTGGCACCAACGCGCAAACGGGCAGCGATGCCGCCGGCACGACGGTCACCATCGACAACCTGTCGCCCGCCAACGTCACCAGCGC
>JANNXU010000090.1:0-81144 GCA_031409715.1 Gemmatimonadaceae bacterium
ACACTCACTCCTACCATCACCTCAATTACCCTCTGTCCCGGTTGTACGGGGGGGCCCCCCGCATTGTGGCGGCCGCCGCGCTGCTTTTCCGGTGTAAGATTCTCCCGTGCGCTCCACCGACGATGTTTCCCTGCACGCCACGCGGAGCCGCTGGATGGCGGCGCGCGCGCGCAATCTGGCGCACCGCAACGGCACGCTCGTCACGGTCGGCAGCATCACGTTCGCGCTCGTGTTCGGGCTGCTGCTCTGGTTCACGCGTGCCGAACGCGAGGCACTGCAACGCATCCCCGTCGCCACGGACACCACCGCGCTCGCACGCAGCGTGCTGTCGGCGATGCGCTCGCGGCGTACCGCCGACAGCATGCTCGCGCTCGTGCCAGTGCCGGTGCGTCGCACCGTGGTTCGTGTGGCACGGGTGCAGGACACCACCAGCGCCACGGGTCCCGGCAGCGACAGCATCATGACTGCTGCACCGATTGCGGTGACAGTGCCGGACACGGCCACCGCCACCGCACAGCTGCCCGACTCGTTGCGTGTGGCCATTGCGGCGCTCGCCGCGCGGCTGCAACGCGCGCAGAATGCGCCCCTTGCCGCATCGTGGCGTGCGCTCGCCGCGGATCCGCTGCTGCAGCAGGAGGCGCGGGTGCGCGCACTGGCCGACTCGCTGGTCGAGGCGGAGCGCGCCCGCAACGAGTACGACGCCGTGGGTGGCGTCGACCCGATCTACCTCGAGCTCTCGAGCCGCGTGACGGGGATCGGGCGTGCGATCGAGCGCAGCGCACAGCAACGCATCGACGCGCTGCTCCGACCCACCACGTCGGTGGCGCCGGTGGCGCTGGTGCCGGTCGGCCCATCGGCGGCGGAACTCGGGCGCCGGTACGTCTTCGACTCCGCCCGCCACGACGAGGCACGGCGTCGCCGCGATGCCGCAGCGACGCGGGCCGACTCGCTCAGGGCGCAGCTCGCCCAGCGTCGCCGCGAGGCGCTGGCGCGTGACTCGTCGCGCGTGCGCGCGCAGCGTCGTGTCGAGGCGCTCGCACCGCCGACCGCGATGGTGTCCGCCAGCCTGGCTGCGGCCATCGGCGTCGCACTGCTCGTGACGCTGCTGCTCGAGCTGCGCGCGCCACGCCTCGCCGACGAGCACGAGGTCGCGCTGCAGGCGCGCGTACCGGTGCTGCTCAACGTGCGCGCGACCGATGCGGGCACGCCCGAAGCCCTCACCAGCGCCTTCAGTCAGCTCGTCTTCGACCTGTCGCCGTCGATGCGGGAGACGCGCACGCTGATCGTCGTCAGCGACGATGCCCCGCTGGCGACGCGCACCGGCACGCGCATCGCGGAACGCCTCGGTCACGAGGGACGGCGCGTGCGGGTCGTGGCGTCACCGCAGGGCACCGACCGGACGACGGTGCGTGCCACGCCCCGTGCGCCACGCGGTCGCGCCACGCCGAGCCATGCGCTGTCGGTGCTGGTGGCACCGGAACGCAGCCGCGGCGTCGCGTGGACCGGCGAGTTCTCCCGCGATGCGCTCAGCAGCGACACCGTGACCGTGCGCACCGGCAGCCTCGACGAGGTGCGTCCTGCGCTCAGCGCAGGCGACGGCAGCGTGCACGTGATCCTCGTCGTGCGCACCGGCAGCACGCCGACGGCGTGGCTCGAACGGGTGCGTGCCGAGATCCACCGCGCGCATGGGACGTCTGCGTTGGGTGTCGTCATCTGGTCGCCGGACATCGATGATGTCGATCCGGTCACCTACGCGTACGGCAGCGCGCTTGGCCTGCGCCGCGCGCGGATCGCCGCGGCCACCCGCTGACTCCGGATGACGCCAGATGTGGGCTGACCAGGTCCTCGCCTTCGAGCGCGCGCATCTCGCGCGGCTGCTTTTGTGGGGTGGCGCGAGCCTCGTGATGGGACTCGCCTGCTGGGCGGTGCTCCGCGCGCGACGCCTCGACCTGCCGCTGCTGCTCCACTTTGCGATCCAGACGGGTGCGTGGGGCGCGGTGGACACCGTGCTCGCGCTCGCTGCGCGGCCCACGCTCGCGCTCCGGGACTACGCCGGTGTCACGAGCCTCGATCGCTTTCTCTGGTTCAACTGCGGCCTCGACGTGGGGTACGTCGCAGTCGGTGTCACGCTGGCCGCGTGCGGGTGGCGCCTGACCCGCTCGCGGGGGCTGCTCGGTGCCGGCCTCGCCATCGGCATTCAGGGCACGGCGCTGCTGCTGCTGGACCTCCGGCTGGCGGCGCTCCTGACGCAGGCCCGCTGAGCGCACGATGCGTCATTCCTGCGGCATCGTCGTGCACAGCGTCGCACGACCGTGGCGCGTTCGTAGTGCGTCACGCGACATCGGCGACTAGTTTCTCTGCTCGCTGACCGAACCCTGCCTCAGGCCTTGGCCCATCATGCGCGGATACTCCGACCGCATCAACCACGCGCTTGCGTTCGCCGCAAAGCACCATGACACCCAGGTGCGCAAGGGCCTCCGCATGCCGTATGTCACGCATGCGGCCAACGTGGCGGTGATCCTCACGCACTACCAGTGCGACGAGTCGGTGATCGTGGGGGGCGTGCTGCACGACGTGATCGAGGACCAGGTGCGCGACGGTCGCACCTCGGAAGACCTGGACGATCGGATCGGCAGCAAGTTCGGCGACGCCGTGCTGCAGTCGGTCCTTTCGGTCACGCGCCGGCGCATCGACGATGACGGTGTGGAGCTGAGCCGCGAGGAGATGCGCGAGGACTACTTGCACCGCCTCGCCGCCGCGTCGGATGCCGCACGCTGGGTCTGTGCCGCGCACAACCTGCACAACGCCGGCACGATCCTCGCCGACCTGCGCCGCACCATCGAGCCGTCCACCGTCTGGACGCGCGGCGGCGCCACGCGTGAGGGGACGCTGCACTGGTACCGGGTCGTCCACGACCGGCTGCTGTCGGTGGGATTCACGGCGCCGATCATGCGCGAGTTCGGCGCGATGGTGACCGAACTCGCCGCCGCGCCGACTGGGGACGAACCCGCGGTCCTCTGAAGTCCTCCGCTGCGCAGACGACATCAGCACCATCAACAACAGCAACTGCAACTCTTTTCACGCAGAGGCACCGAAGCAGCAGAGGTGCAGGAGAACTGCCCATCGCGCAACGACGATCGGCTGTTCTCTTTTTTCTCTGCTGCTTCGGTGCCTCTGCGTGAAAAGAGTTGCAGTTGTACTTGCTGTCGTCGTTGCTGCTCTGGTCAGACTGACGCGACGGCGGGGGTCGGGTAGGTCCGCGCCACGTAATTCTCGAGGATCTCGAGAAATTCCGGCACGATGCCGTCGCCCTTGAGCGTGACCATCAGCGCGCCGTCCACGTAGACCGGCGCCTTGGGTTCCTCGAACGTGCCGGGAAGCGAGATGCCGATGTTGGCATGCTTCGACTCACCCGGACCGTTGACGACGCAGCCCATCACCGCCACGCGCATCTCCTCGACGCCGGGATGCTTGCCACGCCAGACCGGCATCTGCTCGCGCAGGTAGCCCTGAATGTCCTCGGCCATGCTCTGGAAGAACGTGGACGTGGTGCGGCCGCAGCCGGGGCAGGCGGTGACCTGCGGGGCGAAGCTGCGGAGGCCGAGCGACTGCAGGATCTGCTGCGCGACATGCACCTCCTCGGCGCGGTCGCCGCCTGGCTTGGGCGTGAGCGAGACGCGGATCGTATCACCGATGCCATCGGCGAGCAGCAGCGACAGACCGGCGGTGCTGGCGACGATCCCCTTCATGCCGAGTCCCGCCTCGGTCAGGCCCAGGTGCAGCGGGTAGTCGCAGCGGGTGGCGAGCTTGCGGTAGACGTCCACAAGGTCCGGCACGAGCGAGACCTTGGCCGAGATCAGGATCTTGTCGTGTGCGAGCCCGACCTCCTCCGCCATCTCGGCCGAGCGCAGCGCGCTGGCGAGCATCGCCTCGACGTAGACGTCGTGCGCCGTCATCGGGTAGCCCTGGGCGGCGTTGTCGTCCATCATCACCGTCAGCAGGTCCTGGTCGAGCGAGCCCCAGTTCACGCCGATGCGGACCGGCTTGTCGTTGTCGACGGCGATCTGGACGATGGAGCGGAAGTTCTCGTCGCGTCGCTTGCCGCCCACGTTGCCCGGGTTGATGCGGTACTTGGCGAGGGCGCGGGCGCAGGCCGGGTACTTCGCCAGCAGCAGATGGCCGTTGTAGTGGAAGTCGCCGACGATCGGCGTGGTGATCCCGATGTCAGCGAGCTGGGCCACGATCTCGGGCAGCGCTGCGGCCGAGTCCTCGTTGTTGACCGTCACCCGAACGATCTGGGATCCGGCGCGCGTGAGCGATGCGACCTGTGCCACCGTGCCCGCGATGTCGGCGGTATCGGTGTTGGTCATCGACTGCACGACGATCGGGTGCGAACTGCCGACCGGCACGGAGCCGACCATCGCCGTGACCGTCTGACGGCGCTGGCGGAACACGGAGGGAATGCTCACGGCACGGAGGTGTCAGGGTGACCGGGACTGCGAACCAGGGAGAATCTAGCGCAGCCCGGGGACCGTATCATCCGTGTGTCCCGCTCACGGGGTTGTGGCAGCCCGGTCGCTGCACCGACATTGCGGGGAACGCGATCCATCCACCGCGACCAGGAACGAGTCATGGCCAAAGAGCCGCGCAGCGCATATAGCACGCCGGGGACCGCAGGTATCGACGGAGGCGCTCCCCTCGCGAACACGCCCAAGCCGAAGGGCAAGGGCAAGTGGAAGATCACGGCGGTGCTGGTGCTGCTGGTGCTGCCACTGACGGCGTTCGCGCTCTGGGTGACCATCGCGCTCAATTTCTCGTACGCGAGCGGCGAGCGGGCCGGCTTCGTCCAGAAGCTTTCCAACAAGGGCTGGGTCTGCAAGACGTGGGAGGGGGAACTCGCGTTGGCCAACGGGCCGAACGTCATGCCCGAGATCTTCCGGTTCTCGGTCCGCGACGGCAAGGTCGCCGAGGCGATCAACGGCGCGCTGGGTCGGCAGGTCAAGCTGACGTACGAGCAGCACAAGGGCGTCCCGACGCAGTGCTTCGGCGAGACGGAATACTTCGTGACGGCGATGCAGGTGATCGGAGCGCCGCCACCGGCGGCCGGTGGCTCGGTCGCACCGGCCACGACGCCGGCTGCCACCCCGCTCCCGACGCCCGCGCCAGGCGCCATCCCCTGATGGTGCGTGGCGGCCCGACGGTCATCGTCGGGGGCGGGATCGCGGGACTGCTCTGCGCGCGGACGCTGGTGCGCGCCGGTCGTGCGGTCTGCCTGCTCGAGCGGGAGGATGCCGTCGGGGGACGCGTACGTACCACGGTGCGCGACGGCTTCCGCCTCGATCATGGCTTCCAGGTGCTGTTCACGGCCTACCCGACGCTGGCAGCACAGCTCGACCTGCCGGCGCTCGACCTCCGGGCCTTCCAGCCAGCCGCGCGGCTGGCGGGCAGCGGCGGGGCGTCATCGCTGATCGGGGATGCGCTTGCCGACCGTTCGCTGCTCCTGCCGACGATCCTCGCCGGCCAGCTCTCGATCGCCGACAAGCTGCGCATGCTGCGGCTCCGGTCGTTTGCCACGGCACTGCCGTTCGACGAGTGCTTCGCGCCACGGTTCGACGGCGTCTCCACCCGCGCGTTCCTGACTGCCCGCGGCTTCAGCACCGGCGCGATCGACAACTTCTTCGCCCCGTTCTACGGTGGCATCCTGCTCGACCGTTCACTCGAGACGTCGGCGTCGGTGCTGCTGTACACGTTCAAGATGCTTGCCGAGGGCCGTACCGTCGTGCCGGCCAACGGGATGGGCGCGATCACGGCGCAGCTTGCGCAGGGTCTGCCCGCCGGCTCGGTGCGCACCCGCTGCGAAGTCGTGCGCCTGCTGCATGATGCCGATGGCGTGCATGGCGTGGTGCTGCGCAGCGGCGAGGAGATTGCCGGGTCGGAGGTGGTGCTCGCCTGCGAGCCACCGATGACCGCTGCGCTGGCGCTCACGGCGCAACTCCGGTTCCCGGTACCCGAGGGGCGCCTGGGCTGCACCACGATGTATTTCCGCACCGCGACACCGCTGCTGCCGGGAACGGCGCTGTGGCTCAACACGGCCCGCGACGCCACGGTCAGCCACGCCATCACGATCAGCAACGTGGCACCCACGTACTCCCCTGCCGGATCGGCACTGACGGCCGCCACCGTGCTCGGCGACGCGGCCACGCTCGGCGCAGCCGAGCTGGTGCCTCGGGTGCTTGCCGACCTGACGCGGATGAACGCCGCCGCGCAGCCGGCGCGCGCGGAACTTCTCACGATATGGCGTGTCCCCTTCTCCCAGTTTGCCCAGCCTCCGGGCAGCCTGGACCGCCGCGTTCCGACCTCGACCGAACTGGCTGGCCTGTTCGTTGCTTCTGAGGCAGTGCACACGAGCTCTCTCGAGGGCGCCGCTCGCGGTGGCCTCGCGGCAGCGGATGCCGTGGTCCGGAGTTCGCGCGCGTTGTGACCCCGTCTGGTTCGTGAAACGGCGCGGGGTCGGGTCGCCATCTCCGACCAGCGCGTGATCTCACCTTCACACACCAGAATCCATGCCGTCCTTTCGCACACACATCGCCGGGCTCGGCGCAGCACTCGTGGTCGCGGCCGCCCCGGCACAGGCGCAGCTCGCCTTCGGTCTCGCCGCTGGCGCGACGGTGCCGTCCGGCTCACTGCACGACCGCCAGAACCTCGGCTACAACGGACTCGCCACGCTGCAGCTCGGTGTGCCCGTATTCCCGCTCCAGTTCCGCGCCGACCTGCAGTACAACGGCTTCGGCGGCAAAAACTTCGTCAATGCCGTCAACAGCGCGTATAACGACGCGGACACCCGTGTGATCAGCGGCACGGCCAACGCGGTGTTCACCCTTATGACCGGCCCGGTGAAGCCATACATCATCGGCGGCGTGGGCTACTACGACACGCGCCTGCAAGGCACCGAAAGCACGCGCAAGTTCGGCTACAACTATGGTGCCGGCGTGAAGTTCGCACTCACCGGCGCCAGCCTGTTCATCGAGGGTCGCGTGCACGAGGTGAAGGACGCCACGTTCGACGTCGGCGGCGGCCGGTCCACGGCGACCTTCATCCCGATCTCGCTCGGCATCCTCTTCTAGTGGACAGGAAACGAATTTCGGGAAGCAGTCGCCGGACGGAGCATCCCGGCTGGCGACCGCACGACGCATCTCGACTACAGCCCACGAGTGCGATGTCCGTCCCGCGTCGCCGGGCGCGGGTGCGCGAAGCGCCGGTGGGGCGCCAGCCGTTTGCGGCGTGACGGCGTGGGGTGAGTGGAATGAGCGGTGTCCTGTGTCTGTGATCCCGAGACCGTATTGGTCGTCCGTACTGAAAGCGCCGTGTGTGCGTTCACCCCAGACTCCCGACACCATGCTCACCAACCGACCGTTTCTTTCCGTCCTCGGCCTCGCCCTCGCCGTGAGTGCTGCGGCGGCACCAGTTCAGGCGCAGTTCTCCGTCGCACTCGCCGGTGGCAGCACCGCGCCCACAGGGTCGCTCAGCGAGCGGAAGGACTTGGGCTACAACGGCCTGATCGCCGTGCAGGCCGGCCTGCCGCTGCTGCCGATCCGGCTGCGTGCCGACCTGCAGTACAACAGCTTCGGGGGCAGCAGCATCTCGAATGCGTTCAGCCGTGCGGTGAACGGGTCGGACGCGCGCGTGATCAGCGGATCGATCAACGGCGTGTTCACGCTGCTCCCCGGCCCGGTGCAGCCGTACGTGATCGGTGGCGTGGGCTACTACGACACTCGGATCGGCGGCTCCTCGAGCACACGCAGGACCGGATTCAACTATGGCGGCGGCGTGAAGGTGGGGCTGCTCGGTACCAGCCTGTTCGTGGAAGCGCGCGTGCACCAGGTGCGGAACGGCACGTTCGACGTGGCCAACAACCGCACGACGGCGAAGTTCATCCCGGTCAACATCGGGATCATGTTCTAGAGACACGCCTCTCGTCGCTCGATGGTGCGCAGAATCGGAGCTGGTCGAGAGAGACACCCGCGAGTTTGCGCCCGTCAGTCCGTCAGCCGAGCGCCGCGTGCGCCGCAGCGATCTGGTCGCGGACGGCACTGACGGCCGTGCCGCCCGGCACCGATCGCCGATCGACACTGGCCTGCGCCGACAGCGCATCCAGCACGTCCGGCCCGAAGGTCGCATGCGCCGCCATGAACGCCGAGAGCGGCAGCTCATGCAGCTCGACACGTGCCTCTTCCGCCTGCCGCACCAGCGCACCCACCGCGCCGTGCGACGCGCGGAACGTCACGCCACGCAGCACGAGGTAATCGGCGAGATCGGTCGCCATCATCACCGACGTCACCGCCGCTGCCATGCGATCGGTGCGGAACGTCAGCTCGTCCACCGCACCCGCCACCGCCGGCAAGACCAGCGACATCACGTCCACCGCGTCGAACAACGCGCGCTTGTCGTCCTGCAGGTCCTTGTTGTAGCCACTCGGCAGGCCCTTCAGCGACATCACCATCGACGTCAGGTCACTGAAAACGCGTGCGGCGCTGCCACGCGTGAGCTCAAGCGCATCGGGATTGCGCTTCTGCGGCATCATGCTCGAGCCGGTGGAGAAGGCATCGCCGAACTGCACGAAGCCGAACTCGCTCGTGCCGAACAGGATGAAGTCCTCGGCCAGCCGCGACAGGTGCATGGCGGACATCGTCAGGGCGTAGAGCGTGTCGGCGACGAAGTCGCGGTCACCCACCGCATCGATGCTGTTCGGCGACAGCGATGCGAAGCCCAACTCGTCGCGCAGCAACTCGCGTGACACCGGGAACGCCGTGCCGGCGATCGCACCGGAGCCCAGCGGCAACACGTTGCTGGTGCGCGCCGCGTCGGCCAGGCGCTGCCGGTCCCGCTGCAGTGGCCAGAAATGCGACAGCAGCCAGTGCGCCAGCGTGACGGGCTGTGCGCGCTGCAGGTGCGTGTACGCGGGCAGCAGGTCGTGCTGGTGCCGTTCGGCATGCGTCAACAGCACGCGCTGCACCTCGCGCACACCGAGGTCGAGCTGCGAGATCGCATCGAGCGTCCAGAGACGCGACGCCGTCGCGACCTGATCGTTGCGGCTGCGGCCCGTGTGCAGCTTTGAGGCGAGGTCGCCGACATGCGTGTGCAGCAGCCGGTCGATCATGGTGTGCACATCCTCGTCGCTCGGCAGCGGCTGTGCGCCGGCCACGAAATCATCGGCCACGGCGGCGAGGCCAGCGTCCATGCGCGCACCCTCGTCGGGCGTGAGGATGGCACCGCGCACGAGCCCCTTGGCCCAGGCGCGCGAGAGCTGGATGTCGAACGGCCAGAGGCGGAAGTCGGTCGTGATGGACCGGTTCACGGCGTCCAGAATGGCGGAGGGGCCGCCGGCGAAGCGACCCCCCCACAGCTTGTGCGTCGGTCCGTCGGCCACTTATGCGCCCGCGGTGGACGGCGCGTTGGCCGGCGTGGCCTCCGGCGCATCGGCCGTGCCCCACGACGGCACGAAGCCCATCTCGGCATCATTCAGCGCCCGGACGCGGTACGGCAATCCGTAGAGGCGGATGAAACCGCCGGCATCGGCCTGCTGATACACGTTGTCCTCACCGAACGTGACGAACCGCTCGTCGTAGATGGCATGCGCGCTCTGACGGCCAGCGACGATCACGTTGCCCTTGTAGAGCTTGAGGGTGACGGTGCCGGTGATGCGCGCCTGCGTGACGTTCACGAACGCGTCGTAGGCGTCGCGCTCGGTGGTCCACCAGCGGCCCTCGTACACCAGGTCGGCGTAGCGCGGCGCAATCAGGTCCTTGGCCGCGAGGGTGCGACGGTCGAGCACGAGCTGCTCCAGCTCGGAGTGCGCTGCGTACAGCAGCGTCCCGCCCGGCGTCTCGTACACACCGCGGCTCTTCATGCCGACGAGGCGATCCTCGACGAGGTCGATGCGACCCACGCCATTGCGCGCCCCGAGCGTGTTCAGGGCCGTGAGCAGGTCGAACGCGCCGAGCTTCTCACCGTTCACGCTGATCGGCGTGCCGGCCTCGAAGCCGATGGTCACGTACTCGGGGGTGTCGGGGGCCGCCTCGGGCGAGACGGTGAGCTGGAACATGTCCTCCACCGGCTCCCAGTTCGGGTCCTCGAGTCCGCCCCCTTCGTGCGAGAGGTGGAAGAGGTTCGCGTCGCGGGAGTAGATCTTCTCCACCGTGGCGACGATCGGCACGTTCTTCGCCTTGGCGTAGGCGATGGCATCCTCGCGGCTGCGGATGTTCCAGAGGCGCCACGGCGCGATCACCTCGAGATCCGGGGCGAACGTCATGTAGCTCAGCTCGAAGCGCACCTGGTCGTTGCCTTTGCCGGTGCAGCCGTGGGCGAGGGCGTCGGCGCCGAACTGGCGCGCCACCTCGACCTGCGAGCGGGCGATCAGCGGACGCGCGATCGAGGTACCGAGCAGGTACTTCCGGTTGTAGATCGCGCCGGCGCGGAGCATGGGGAAGATGAAGTCGCGGACGAACCGCTCCTTCAGGTCCACCACCACGCACTCTTCGGCACCCGAGGCGATGGCCTTCTCGCGCACCCCGCCCAGGTCGTCCTGCCCGATGTCGGCGGCGACGCAGATGACGCGTGATCCCGGGTAATGCTCCTTGAGCCACGGGACGATGATCGAGGTGTCGAGCCCACCCGAGTAGGCGAGGGCGATGGTGTGTGGCATATGCAACTCCAAGTGAAATTTTATGCAGAATTAGTGCATAACTTCGCAAAATCCGCCCCCGCCCACAAGTGGACGGGGGCGGCCGTCACGCCCGGTCGCCGGCGAGCGTGCTGAGCCGCCGCATCACTCGCGTGCGCGCGTCCACCGAGCGGCAGACGAGCAGAATCGTGTCGTCCCCGGCGATCGTGCCGAGCACGTCGGGCCAGGCCTCGCTGTCGATGGCGGCGGCCACCGGTTGGGCGCCGCCGGCCATGGTGTGCAGCACCACCAGCTCGCCGGTGCCGTCCACCTTGTCGAAGAACTGGGGCAGCAGGTGGTCCAGCGCGGCCCGGTCGTCCTCGGCAGTCGCCACGCTCCCGTCGGTGAAGGCGTAGCGCACGCCGTCGCCGGTGGGGATCCGCGCCAGGCGGAGCTCGTGCAGGTCGCGGGAGAGGGTGGACTGGGTCACGTCCCACCCACGCTGCCGGAGGAGCTTCCGCAGCTCGTCCTGGCTCTGCACCGCCCGCGTTTCGACGATCTCGTGGATGGCCAGGTGGCGCTCGCGTTTGTTCGCCATGTTGCGCGCTCCTGCCGCCGGAGGATCGGTGCCCGCCTCCCCGTGTCTCCGGCCATTGACTGGGGGGCAGTGAAAGAATATGCATTCAATATGCATAAACTCCCTGTCGGTGTGCTAGGGGCCAGCGGGTATGCGGGGCAGGAGCTCTGCCTGCTGGTGGACGCCCATCCCGGCTTCGACCTCGTGTTCGCCGCCGCGCACTCGCGCGCCGGGGAGACGCTGCACCTGCCCGGCCGCGACCTGCTGCTGGCCTCGATGGACGCCGTCACCCTGACCGACGCCGCCGTCGTGTTCTCCGCCCTGCCCCACGGCGCCTCCGCGGCGTGGGTGACGCGCGCCCAGCAGGCAGGCGCCAAGGTGATCGACCTCTCCGCTGACCTGCGGCCCGGCAAGGCAGAGATGGCCGCGCTGCCGGAGTTCGATGCGCCCTACGGCCTGCCGGAGATCAACCGCGATGCCATCCGCACCGCCACCGTGGTGGCCAACCCGGGCTGCTACGCCACCGCCGCGTTGCTCGGCATCGTGCCGCTGGTCGCGCGGGACCTGATCGCGCCCGGCACACCGGTGATCGTGGACGCCGCCAGCGGCGTGACCGGCGCCGGCAACTCGCCACGCGCCGACCTGCTCTTCGGCGAGGTTGCCGAGGATTTCCGTGCCTACGGCGTGGGCAACGTGCACAACCACCTCGGAGAGATGCGCGCCACGCTCGAGGCACTCGGTGCCGACGTGGACCTGCTCTTCACCCCGCACCTGCTGCCGGTCGCGCGTGGCATCCTCGCGACCATCACCGTCACGCTGCGCGAGCCGCTCGATGACGCGAATGCCCTCTTCCGCACGCACTACGCGGTCGAGCCGTTCGTGGAGGTGGCGCCGGCGCCACCCCGCCTGCGCGAGGTGCAGCGGCGCAACGTCGCCCGCATCTTCGCGACGCCAATGCAGCGCACCCGCGTCCCGATGCTGCAGGTGTTCGTGGCGATCGACAACCTGCTCAAGGGCGCTGCCGGCCAGGCCGTCCAGAACGCCAACCTGCTCTGCGACTACGACGAGATCGCCGGGCTGCCGCTGTGACGAACGCCATGACCACGGGGATGACGCGGGTCATCAAGATCGGCGGGCGCGTGCAGGTGGATCCGGCGCTGCCGTCGGTGCTTGCCGCCGCCTGGGCGCACGCCCCGGCACTCGTCGTCGTGCACGGTGGTGGCGACGAGGTCTCGGCGCTGCAGCAGGCGTTCGGACGGGTGTCGCAGTTCGTGGATGGCAAGCGGGTCACGGCCGTGGAGGATCTCGACCTGCTGCGCATGGCGCTGTCGGGCAGCGCCAACAAGCGGCTCGTGGCAGCGATGGTCAGCGCCGGCATTCGCGCGGTAGGCGTCTCGGGCGAGGATGCGGCGCTGCTGACTGCCGTCGCCGAGACGCGCGCGACGATGGGCGAGGTCGGTACGCCGGCGGGCGTGAACGTGGCGCTGTTGTTGCACCTGCTCGCCGGTGGATTCTGCCCGGTGATCTCGCCGCTGGCTCGCGACGCGCACAATCCGGACGGCGGTGTGCTGAACGTCAACGGTGACGATGCGGCTGCCGCAATCGCCGTCGCGCTGCAGGCGGAGGAGCTGGTGCTGGTGAGTGACGTGGCCGGTGTGCTGGTCGACGGTGTGGCGCTGTCGCACCTGGATGGCGATGCGGCGCGTGCACTGATCGCGCGTGGCGTGGCGAAGGGCGGCATGGCCGCCAAGCTGGAGGCGGCACTCGGCGCACTCGCGCGTGGCGTGTCGCGCGTCCGGATCGGCGCGGTGCAGGCGCTGGTGGATGACGCGAGCGGAACGGTGATCACCCTTGCTGGAGTACCCGCATGAACGCAGCCCTCGCGGCGCCCGTCGCGCCGTCACCCGTCGCGCCGTCACCGGTCGCACCGCTCACGGCGGCGCCCACGCCGCTCACGCAGCCCGCCATCGCCGAGCACGCGCCGAGCAGCATCGCCTACACCTACAAGCGATTCCCGCTGACGGTGGTGCGTGGCGATGGTGTGACGCTGTGGGACGATGCCGGGCGTTCCTACCTCGACTTCATGTCGGGCATCGCCACCAACGCGCTGGGCTACAACGATGCCGGCGTGAATGCCGCGATCGCGAAAGGGCTGTCGACGGGGTTGATCCACCTGTCGAACCTCGTCACCAACGAGCCGGCGGAACGGTTCGCGCACTTCCTCACGGCGCGCACCTTCGCCGACAAGGTGTTCTTCTGCAACTCGGGTGTGGAGGCGGTGGAAGGGGCGATCAAGTTCGCGCGCCGGTGGGGCCGCTCGGTGGACGCCGAGGGGGGCAAGCACGAGATCGTGGCGGTGCGTGGCAGCTTCCATGGTCGGCTGGGTGCGGCACTCGCGGCCACCGATCGCGCGGCGTACCGGATGCCGTTCCGTCCCCTCACGCCCGGCGTGACGATCGCCGAGCGTGACATCGAGTCGCTGTCGGCGATCCTGTCGGCCCAGACGACGGCGGCGGTGATCGTCGAGCCGGTGCAGGGCGAGGGTGGTGTGCGGCCGTTGGACCACGCGTTCCTGCGGGCGCTGCGGGTGCTCACGCGTGAGCGCAACATCCTGCTGATCCTGGACGAGATCCAGTGCGGCCTGGGTCGCACCGGGTGCTTCCTCGCGCATGAGCCGGTTGGCATTCGTCCCGATATCGTGACACTCGCCAAGCCGCTGGCCGGTGGGCTGCCGATGGGCGCGATCCTGCTCACGGACGAGGTGGCGGGGGCGCTCAAGCCGGGAGAACATGGCACCACGTTCGGCGGCGGTCCGCTGGTGACGCACGTGGCACTGCATGTCTGCGAGCGGCTGGCCGATGCGGCCTTCCTGGCGCGTGTGCGCGAGGATGGGGCGTGGTTCGGCGCGCAGTTGGCAGCGCTGAAGCACCGGCACAGCTGCGTGCGTGCCGTGCGTGGTGTGGGCTACATGTGGGGCGTGGACGTCACCGAGCCGGCCAGCGCCGTGATCGAGCGCGCGCGTGAGCGTGGGCTGCTGATCCTCTCGGCCGGAGACCACACGCTGCGCATCCTCCCGCCGCTGGTGGCGACGCGTGAGGAGCTGCAGCGCGCGGTGACCATCCTCGATCAGGCGCTGCAGGACGTCGTGGCGTCGGTGTGACGGTGGTGTCGGTGCGCCGCGCGGTCGGCGCCGGCTGACGTCATCCTGTGCGAAGGCATGAGGCATGAGCCGGTCCGATGCGGGCCGGCTCGTGTAGCTTCAATCATGTCTCATCTTCTGTTGCGCAGGCGCACTGGTCTCGCCGTCGTCGTTGCCACGGCGCTGGTCGTCACCACCGTGCCCGCCCTGCTCCATGCGCAGCGTGCTGCCGCAGCGCCGGCCCCGACGCTGGTCCTGTTCCTGACGGTGGACCAGATGATTCCCGAATACTTCACCCGGTACGCCGGCGAGCTGACCGGCGGACTTGGCCGGCTGCAGCGCGGCGGAGTGCTGTACCGCAACGGCTATCAGGATCACGCCACCACCGAGACCGCGCCAGGCCACGCCGCGACGCTGTCGGGCCGCTTCCCGATGCACACCGGGATCGTGCGGAACAATGCGGGCGTGAATGACACGGGGCATGCGCTGATCGGCGGCGGCGGCCCCGGCGCCTCGCCGTACCGCTTTCGGGGCACGACGCTCACCGACTGGATGATCGCGCGTGATCCGCGCACGAAGGTGCTCTCGATCAGTCGCAAGGATCGCGGGGCGATCCTGCCGATCGGTCGCTCGAAGCAGTCGGTGTTCTGGTACGCCAGCGACGGCCGCTTCACCACCAGCAACTGGTACGGCGACACGCTGCCCACCTGGCTGGTGCGCTTCAATGCGCGCCGACTCCCGCACACGATGACTGGCACGTCGTGGACGCTGCTCCGTGATGCCGCACGGTACCCGGAACCCGACAGCGTACCGGTGGAAGCGATGGGGCGTGGCTTCACCTTCCCGCACCCGATGCCCACCGACACGGTCCAATCGGTGCGCGCGATGCCCGATGACCCGCGCATGGACTGGCTCACCCTGCAGGCCGCACTCGCTGGTGCCGACGCGATGCGGCTCGGCCGGGGTCCCCAGACCGACCTGCTGGCGATCTCGCTCTCGACCACCGATGCAGTGGGCCACAAGTACGGTCCGGACTCGCGCGAGATCCACGACCAGATCCTGCGCCTGGATCGCTACCTCGGTGAGTTCCTCGACTCGCTCTACCGGGGTCGCGACAGCACACGGATCGTGATCGCGCTGACGGCCGACCACGGCGTGCAACCGTTCCCCGAGCTGCACTTCCGCGGCCAACAGACGGCGCTGCGGGTGAATGTCGAACCGGTGCTGACCACGACGCGGCGCGCACTGGCTGTCCGCGGGCTGGACACGACGACGGCCCTCGACTTCGAGTTCGGGATGCTGTTCGCCGATTCGATGGCGTTCCGGCGCGCGAACGTGAACCTCGACTCGGTGCTGACGGGCCTGGCGACGGCCTTCCGTGCCGTGCCGGGCGTGGCGCGTGTGGACCGCGTGCGCGATCTGGCCCGGGCCGACACGGTGCGTGACGATGTGGCGCGGCGCTGGATCCACGCCATCCCCGCATCGCTGCCGGTCGTGCTGCTCGTCTCGCCCAAGCCGTTCGTGTACTGGCAGGGGGTGACCTACGCCACACACGGCTCGCCGAACGACCGCGACGCGAGAGTGCCCATCCTGTTCTACGGCAGCGGCTTTGCACGCGGCGTGGTGAGCGCGCGGACGGTCCGTGTGGTGGATATCGCGCCGACGTTGGCGCAGCGCCTTGGCCTCGTGCCGGGCGAGCGACTGGATGGTGTGGTGCTGCGTGATGCCTTCCAGCGGTAAGCCACCGCGACGGCCGTCCCCGACGCCCGCCACGATCGACCGGGCCTTCGACGCGCTGCGCTTCGGCGCGGCGCGGACGCTCAACCTGCGCGACGGCCTGCCCACAGTGGCACAGGCCAGCGCTCGCATCGAGGCCTGGCTGCGGCAGAAGCAGGCCGAGGGCGGCGGCGAGGTATTGGTGATCACCGGGCGCGGGCTTGGCAGCCTCGATGGCGTGGGCCGGGTTCGCGAGGCGGTGCTGGCGCGCTGCACGCAACTGAAGCGGTTGAACGTCGTCGTGGCGGTGCAGGAGCATGGGCCCGGCGCGGTGGTGGTGACCGTGGCACCGCTGCGCGCGCTGGTGGACGCCCCGCGGCTGCGCACCGGCCGCAAGACACCGGTGCCGGTGGCCGATCCCGCCGAACTCGCAGCACTTCCCGCCGACCTGCGTGCGGTCCTGCGCGAGGTGGCGACGCTGAGCATCATCCGGCTCGGTGTGCGATCGCCGGCCGACAGCGCCATCGCCGACGAGATGCGCTCGCAGTTCGGCGCGATCACCCACGGCATCACCGACTCGCCGGACCCCGTCGAGGCGCTGCGCGCCGCACTGCGTCAGCTGCTGCAGGAGCTGCAGGAGCTGCACGACGAGTGATCGCACGCCGGCGCCGACTTGCCACTCGGCCCGCACCGGCGCACCATGCGGAGACGCCTCACCCTTCCCTCTGCTGCCCCGCATCCATGTCCCGACCGTTCCGCGCGCTCGTGTCCGGCGCTGCGTTGCTCCTCGCCCTGCCGCACGTCGGTGACGCGCAGGCGCCACTGACGGGCTTTTCGGCCCAGTCCAGCGCGGCACAACGCGAGCTCGAGCGCCGCGCCATCACGCTGCCATCGCCCGACTCGGCCCGCCGCATCGCGCGCCTGCTCTCGCGCGAGCCGCACATCGCCGGCACGCCGGCGCAGGAGCGCACCCGCGACGTCGTCAACGCCGAACTGCGCACGCTTGGCCTGCGTGTCGAGACGCGCAGCTACCGCGTCTACCTGCCGCATGCCACCGGTGTCCAGGTGTGGCGCACCGCACCGCAGCCGATGGAGCTGAACGTCAACGAGCCGGTGATCGCGGCGGACTCGGTGTCGGCGTTGCCACAGTATCCGACCGTCAACGGCTACAGCGCCGCCGGCGATGCGACCGGCGAGGTGGTGTACGTGAACTACGGCCTCGTCGAGGACTATGCCAAGCTCGATTCGCTCGGTGTGTCGGTGCGGGGGAAGATCGCCATCGCGCGGTATGGCCGCAGCTTCCGCGGCATCAAGGCGCGTGAGGCGGAGAAGCATGGCGCGGTGGCGATCCTGATCTACAGCGATCCGATCGACGACGGCTTCGTGACAGGCGACGTCTACCCCGCCGGCCCGATGCGCAACGCGCAGGGTGTGCAACGCGGCAGCGTCTACAACGGCTACGGCGATCCCGCCACGCCCGGCTACGCGGCCACCGCGACTGCCGCGCGCGTCGGCACCGACCAGATGGCGATTCCGCACATCCCCGTCGTGCCCATTTCGTACGGCACGGCGACATCGCTGCTGGAAGGCATCCGCGGCACGACGATCCCAGCCGGATGGCAGGGCGGCCTCTCGTTCCGCTATCACATCGGCCCGGGTCCGGTGACGGCGCGGGTCAAGGTCACGCTCGACACGGTGCCGTTCAAGATGATCCACAACACCATCGCGACGCTGCCGGGCACGGTCTATCCCGACGAGGTGATCGTGATCGGTGGCCATCGCGATGCCTGGGGTGCCGGTGCCGGCGACAACGTGAGCGGCGTGACGAGCATCCTCGAGTCGGCGCGGGCGGTGGTGCGCGCGCTGAACGGCCAGGCTCCCGCGCGCACGCTCGTCTTTGCCACCTGGGATGCCGAGGAGTGGGGCATGCTCGGCTCGACGGAGTTCGTGGAGGATGATTCGCTGCGGCTGCAGCGTGGTGGTGTGGCGTACCTGAACCTCGACGTGAGTGCGACGGGCCTCGACTTCGGCGCCGGCGGATCGCCGTCTCTGCGCGCACTGACGCGTGAGCTGGCGCGCGAGGTGCCGGATCCACGCGGCAACGGCAGCGTGTATGCGACATGGCGCACGCGTGCTGCGGTGCCGGACTCCTCCGAACCGGCGATGGGTGATCCGGGTGGCGGCAGCGACTTTGCAGGGTTCTACAACCACTTCGGCATTCCCCACGCCGACTGGGGCTTTGGCGGGCCGGGTGGCGTGTATCACTCGGCGTACGATTCACGTCGCTGGATGGAGACCTTCGGCGACACCGGCTATGTGGCGCATGCGGCGGCGGCTCGGCTGGCGGCGGCGATGCTGCTGCGCCTCGCCAACGCCGCCGTCGTGCCGTACGACTACGTGGAGTTCGGCAACACGATGCGCCGCTACACCGAACGCACGTCGCGGCAGCTTGCGTCGATCGGCGCCGGGAACGCATCGCTGCTGGACGAGGCGTGGCAGCGATTCGTCGTGCGCGCCGCGCGGTTCAATTCGGTGCGCGACAGCGTGTTCGCCTCGGGGACGGCACCGCAGGGCAGCGTGATGCGCGCGAATGCGGCGCTGCGTCAGGTGGAGCGACGCCTGACGCGGGCCGAGGGACTCAGGTCGCGGTCGTGGGTGCGTGGTGTCATCTACGCGGCCGACGTGGACAACGGCTACTCGACGATGATCTTCCCCACGATTGGCGAGGCGGTGCGGGCGAAGGATGCGACGCTGGCGCGGCGTGAGCTGTCGGATCTCATCACGCGGATCGAGAGTGCGGGCGCCGCGCTCGACGAGGCACGGACGGCGTTGACGCTGCCAGCGAGCGTGGCGCCGCGTCGCAGCCGCTGACGCCGGTGCTGTCGCGCTGAAGTTGGCGCCGCCACCGCGCTGACTCAGTCGCGGCGGAACAGCTCGTCGTGTGGCATCCGCGGCCGGAGCGGTGCCGTGGGCAGCGGCGCCGTGCCGTCGGCGTATTCGGCGGCCGGCGGGATGATCGGCACCGCGCGCTCGATGTGCGGCGCGCGCAGTGCGGTCGTGGTGGGAGGCAGCAGGTCGTCACCCTCACGCGGCTGGGCGTGTTCGGCACTCCCGGGATCGGCAGGTGCCGACGAGGCGCGGCGGCGGGTGCTGCGCACCCCGAGTGCATACAGGCGACGCGCCTCCGCCGCAGGTGATCCGGGGTGGTGCGGCGCGTACTCGGCGACATGCGCCGGTCGCGTCGTCGGTTCGATGCGGGCTGCGTCACTGAAACTGCCGGGGGGCTCGGTGCCGGCGCCCGGCCCGTCCTCGGTGTCGTGATCGGGCATGGCCGTCGGGCGCAGGTCCAGCCAGGCCGGCGCCTCGAAGATCGGCGTGGTGGAGCGCACCGGCTCCAGCGACTCGATCGCGGCACGGCCCTGTGCCGTGGTGCGGCCCTCGCCCGCACCGGCGCAGGCGCAGCCGTACACCGCGGCCGGGTCGATGAGGGTCGCGCCGCCGTCGAAGAGGGCATCGGCGATGGCCAGCATCGGGTGCTGTCCTTCGACCAGCGTCACCGGCGTGCGGCGCAGCACCGTCACGACCAGCTCGGGGCGCGGTGCGCCGCCTGGGACCGACACGAAACGCCGGCGATCGGGCGGGAGGCGGTCGGTGAAGACATCGGGCTGGCCCGCGAGAACGATGCGGCGCTGCGCCATCCCGCGCAGGAATGCGTCCGGCCTGACCACCAGGTCGATGGCCGGATCGTGGGCGCCGAGGCAGGCGCCGATGAACGTGATGTGCGTCGGTTCGGTGCGTTGCGTGCGCAGCGCACGCGCCAGAGCCACGGGGGCCGGCGCCACCGCGACGGTGATGTCGGCGAGGTTCGCCTCACGCTTGCACAGCTGCTGCAGCGCGAACACGCAGGAGCACTGCACGACCGGTTTCCGACCGCGAAGCTGGGCGATCCGCAGCGTCTCGCCCGCCACCAGTTCATCGCCAAGGCTCGCCGGCACGACCGCGTCGAAGCCGGCTGCCAGCGCACCGTGCATGAGCTGCACGGGATGCGCCGGCAGCGCCGCAAGGAATGCGTCGTTGCCGAGGATCGCGATGGAATACGGTGGTACGCTCACTCGTCGGCGTGCCGTGGGGAGGTTCGCTGCGTCGTTATGGCTCAGATCGGTGGCAACATGCGCGCCAACCGAACTCGAGCAATACAGGTCCCCACGTGGCTCGGAGCAAGAAGGTCCTAACTGCCTGCCTTGAATGAAGTTGCATCGGCTGATCGTCCTCGCACGCGGCGTCGCGTGGCAGTGGTCTACCGCGTCATGCAGTCGCAGCTGTTGCGCGGGGACAGCAGGACGGGAGGGCGTCCTGCGGCAAAGTTACAGTGCTCCCGGTAAGTTCGCACGGTGCGCGATGCCGCAACGGCGCGAGGATCGCCGACAGGCGGCGACGGGTTCGGGCGGCATCTGCCCGAACGGTGACCAATCCGGTTGGCGGCCTCGGTGCGCCGGTTCACCATCCCCCCTCCCAATGCTGAACGACCTCTCCCCGACGGCCATCCGCGAGGCGCTCGCCGCGCGGCAGGACATCACGCTGGTGGACGTGCGTGAGCCGGCCGAACACGACACGGCGCGCATCCAGGGTGCGACGCTCATTCCACTGCGCACGCTGCCGCAGCATGTCGCATCGCTCCCTCGCGAGCACGAGATCATCCTGCTCTGTCACCACGGCATGCGCAGCGAGATGGCCGGCAATTTCCTGTTGGCGCAGGGATTTCCGCGTGTCTCGCACATGGTGGGTGGCATCGATGCCTGGAGCAGGGACGTCGATGCCTCCGTGCCGCTGTACTGATCGCTGATGCTGGGTACGATTGCCATCGGCACGAGCGCAGTGTTGCTGGCCCACGGGGTACGGTATCGCTGGCGCATGATGCGCATCCGTGCCGCCGACCTGCGTCGACTGCCGATCGGTCGCGATGGCATCATTCCGGGTGCCGAGCCGATCACGCTCGTCGGAAGCCCGACGCACGCGGTGCTCGTCGTGCATGGATTTGGTGACACGCCGCAATCCGTCCGGCTGCTGTGCGACCATCTGCACGGTGTGCACGGCTGGACGGTGCGGGCACCGCTGCTGCCGGGCCACGGGCGGACGCTGGCCGATTTCGACGCGGCGGGATCGGGTGCGTGGCGCGAGGCGGTGGCGGCGGAGTACGGCGCCCTGAAGACGCGCCATGCGACGGTGTGCCTCGTGGGCCAATCGATGGGTGGTGCGCTCGTGACGCTGGTGGCCGCCGCCGATCCCACGCTGCGGGCGGTGGTGCTGCTGGTGCCGTACCCCACCGCGCCCGCGGGGGCGCAGCGACTCGCTCCGCTGGCGGGCGTGGTCAATCTGTTCGTGCCCTATCTGCGGGGCGGCGACCGGGAGCAGTCCATCTTCGATCCGGCGGCGCGCGCCCTGACGCTCGGTGCCGGCGGTGCGCCTCCCAAGCGGGTGCGCGATCTCGTGGCGGTCGCGAATGACGCCCGCGCCGCGGCGCCGGCGGTCCGCGCGCCGACGCTGCTGATCCATTCGCGGACCGACTACCGCATCCCGCTCGCCCTCGCGGAGCGGCATCTGGGTTACTTCACCGGTGCCAGCGTCCGTGAGCAGCACTGGGTGGAGGGATCGGGACACGTGATCGCGGTGGACTTCTGCCGCGAGGAGGTCTGGGCCGACACCGCCGCATGGCTGGCACGCTACGCCGGGGCGCCGATGGCGGCCCCTGCCTCGATTGCGGTCGGAGGGCACTGACATGGGGTGGCTGGCGGACCGCGTGGCGAGGGCGAGTGCGCCCCGGGCTGACGTCATGTATCTCTCCGTGCTGGATGCGTCACCAGCCGGGCACGAGGACCTCCGCGCGTGCACGAGGGTCGGGGCCGCGCTGGCGAGTGGCTCCAACCCGTTTACTGTTGTTCGACCGAGCATCCTCACCGAACCTGACCGTGGCGAGTCACGGCTGGCTGCCCGTCTGGGCTATATCACTCGCGGCGACGTGGCGGAGATCCTCGGTCGGCTGACTGCTGCTCCCCTCGACCGACGCGTGCATGCGCCCGATAATCGTCGCCGATGACCTCGGCACGTCGTCGGGCGGCCGGGAACGCGACGCCCAGCGCGTCAGTCGTGCCCTGTGGTGTTCCGTGTGCCTCTGATGCTCCCTACCGCCTGAAACCATGCGTATTTCCGTTCTGACAGAGCGCGCCGACGGCGAGCAGCGCGTGGCGCTCGTGCCGGAGAATGTCGTCAAGCTGGTGAAGGCCGGCGCGACGGTCGTCGTCCAGAAGGGCGCGGGACTGCGCGCCTTCCACGCCGATGCCGCCTACGTGGCCGCCGGCGCCACCCTCGCCGACACCGCTGCCGACGCCGTGGCTGGCGCCGATGTCGTGGCCAAGGTGCAGCGTCCCCTCGCCGACGAGATGTCCCTGCTGCCGTCCGGTATCACGCTCATCTGCCTCCTGCAGGCGCTGAGCGCCGGTGACTTGATCCAGCAGCTCGCCACGCAGGGCGTGAGCACGCTGGCGCTGGAGCGCGTGCCGCGCATCACGCGTGCCCAGTCGATGGACGTGCTCAGCTCGCAGGCGACCGTGGCCGGCTACAAGGCCGTCCTGATGGGCGCGGCCGCCCTGCCCCGCCTCCTGCCGATGATGACGACCGCCGCCGGCTCGCTGACACCGGGGAAGGCGTTCGTGATCGGCGCGGGCGTCGCCGGCCTCCAGGCCATCGCCACCGCCCGCCGGCTCGGCGCCGTCGTGACTGCCTTCGACGTGCGCCCCGCCGCCGCCGAACAGGTGCAGTCGCTGGGCGCGACGTTCGTGAAATCCGACGTCGTCACCGCCGCCGCCGAGGACAAGGGTGGCTACGCCAAGGCGCAGTCGCAGGATGAGGCGGCACGCACCCTCGAGACGATCGGCAATCACATCGTCACGCAGGATCTCGTGATCACCACCGCCGCCATCCCGGGTCGGGCGGCGCCGCGGCTGATCACCGCCGACATGGTGCGCCGGATGAAGCCCGGCTCCGTGATCGTCGATCTTGCCGCCGAAACCGGGGGCAACTGCGAGCTGACCCAGGCCGGCGAGGTCGTGGTCGAGAATGGCGTGACCATCTTCGGCCCGCGCAACCTGCCCGCCACGCAGCCCATGCATGCGTCACAGATGTTCGGACGCAACGTGCTCACGCTGTTGCAGCACCTCACGTCCAAGGAAGGCAACACCCTCGTCGTCGATCCTGCCGACGAGATCACGGGCGCGATGCTCGTCACGCACGATGGCCAGGTCCGCCTGAGCTGACCGACTCCCCGACCGGAACCGCCATGACTGGCAACTACATCATTTCGCTCTACGTCTTCGTGCTGGCGGGTTTCGTCGGCTACCTGCTCATCACCCGCGTGCCGCCGCTGCTGCACACGCCGCTGATGAGCGCCACGAACGCCATCTCGGGCATCTCGCTGGTCGGCTCGCTGGTCGCGGCCGGCGGCAAGTTCGGCACGGTGTCGACGCTCCTCGGCTTCATCGCGGTGATCTGCGCGACCACCAACGTGGTCGGCGGCTTCATCATCACCGACCGCATGCTGGGCATGTTCAAGCGCACCGAGAAGCCGGCCGAATTGCCTGCGGGGAAGACGCATGCGTGAGCTCTTCATGCAGGGCTGCTACCTGGCAGCCTCGGTCCTCTTCATCCTCGGCCTGCGCGGGCTGACCAAGCCCGATCAGGCGCAGCGTGGCATGCAGATGGCCGCGCTGGGCATGCTGCTGGCGATCATCGGCACGCTGCTCCATCAGGACATCCTGACGTACCAGTGGATCATCACCGGCCTGATCATCGGCAGCGTCATCGGCTATCCACTCGGCAAGTTCGTGCCGATGACCGCGATGCCGCAGCGTATCGCGTTCAGCCACATGTTCGGTGCCCTCGCGGCGACGCTGGTGGGCGTGGCGGAGTTCTGGCACGACTATCACGAAGGCATCACGATCGGCGGCGCGAAGATGGCCGCCCTCGGCTTCGAGGTGCTGTTCGGCAGCCTGACGGTCACCGGCAGCTTCATGGCCTTCGGCAAGCTGCAGGAGTTCATCACGGGGCGGCCCGTCACGTTCAAGGGCCAGAACTTCGTCAACCTGCTGCTGTTCGCGACG
This sequence comes from Gemmatimonadaceae bacterium, assembly GCA_031409715.1. Classification (GTDB taxonomy): domain Bacteria; phylum Gemmatimonadota; class Gemmatimonadetes; order Gemmatimonadales; family Gemmatimonadaceae; genus JACMLX01. The sequence goes on from JANNXU010000090.1 coordinate 24,246, forward strand.
GCCATCGGGTGCTTCGGGTACCTGATCTACGATCCGCGGAACATGACGGTGTTCTTCAGCATGATCGCGATCGCCTTCGTCATCGGCATCACGATGGTGCTGCCGATCGGTGGTGCCGACATGCCGGTGGTGGTCTCGCTGCTGAACTCGTACGCTGGCCTTGCCGCCTCGGCGACGGGCTTCGCGATCGGCAACAACGTGCTGATCATCTGCGGCGCACTCGACGGCGCCTCGGGGTTCATCCTCTCGATGATCATGTCGAAGGCGATGAACCGCAGCTTCGCGAACGTGCTCTTCGGTGCCTTCGGCGCGGCGACCACGTCGTCCAGCGGAAAGTCGTCGGCCGGCCTGACGGTGCGCAGCATCACCGCCGAGGACGCCGCCGTGCAGCTCGGCTATGCCTCGAAGGTGATCGTGGTGCCGGGGTACGGCATGGCAGTGGCCCAGAGCCAGCACGCCGTGCGCGAGCTGGCGGAACTGATCGAGAAGAAGGGGGGCGAGGTGAAGTACGCCATTCACCCCGTCGCCGGCCGCATGCCCGGCCACATGAACGTGCTGCTGGCCGAGGCGAACGTGCCGTACGACCGGATGTACGACATGGACGAGATCAACGAGGAGTTCAAGACGGCCGACGTGGCGCTCGTGATCGGTGCCAACGACGTGGTGAACCCGGCGGCGAAGAACGACCCCGGCTCGCCGATCTTCGGCATGCCGATCCTGAACGTCTCCGATGCCAAGCACATCATCGTGATGAAGCGCGGCATGTCGGCGGGCTTTGCCGGTATCGAGAACGAGCTGTTTTACGATGAGAAGACCAGCATGCTCTTCGGCGACGCCAAGGCGAGCCTGTCGAAGCTCGTGACCGAGGTGAAGACGCTCGAGTAGGCCGGAGCCTCGAGCCGGCGTCGGCCGTCGGCCCGCACGGGACCGACGGCCGTCTGCGTGTCTGCCGTCTCGACGTCCCATGCCGGTCGGGTGTCCGTAGTTCTCCCGACCAGCGCGGCGGCCCTCGGCGCACCTTTTTTGCATGTCGGCGTCATGTGTGACATGGCTGGCGACGTGCGCAGTCCACGGACATCCGTGCGGTGCCGGTGGTGCGCGCGCTGCCGGAACCTGTATGTTGCCCGCGCGGTGCTCCTGGCACCCGCCGTGATGACGATCGCGCCAGCACCAGGCGTGGTCCCCTTTTCCCTGCAGGTCGAGGAGTGTTGCTGGAATGCCCGGTTTTGCGAGTCTTGCACGTGAGTGGTGGATGCCCGTCCTGTTCGTCCTGATCGCCGGTCACCTCACGAACATCTGTGTGACGCTGTTCCTGCACCGCGAGCAGACCCATCGCGGCGTGCGGTTCCACTGGCTGGTGTCGCTGCCGATGCGTCTCTGGCTGTGGGTGAGCACCGCGACGGTGACGAAGGAGTGGGTGGCCTGCCATCGCAAGCACCATGCGTTCGCCGACCGTGAGGGCGATCCGCATTCGCCGGTGGTCGAGGGACTGCGCAACATCGTGATCAAGGGCGCCTTCTACTACCGGGCGACGGTGCGCCAGCCGGGCATCCTCGAGAAGTACGGCAAGGGCACGCCCTCGGACTGGATCGAGCGGCACGTGCTCACCCGACACAGCTCGCTCGGCATCCTCGTGATGCTGGCGGTGGACCTCTACCTGTTCGGGTTCTTCGTCGGTGCGATCGTGTGGGCGCTGCAGATGATCTGGATCCCGTTCTGGGCTGCCGGGATCATCAACGGGGTGGGCCACGCGGTGGGCTACCGCAACCACGACGTGAAGGATGAGAGCCGGAACATCAGCCCCATCGGCATCATCATCGCCGGCGAGGAGCTGCACAACAACCATCACGCGGATCCGCACTCGGCGAAGTTCTCGCACCGCTGGTTCGAGTTCGACATCGGCTGGATGTACATCACGCTGCTGTCGTGGTGTGGCCTCGCCGAGGTGAAGTACGCGCACGGCACCGCAACGAGCGCCGTCGCGAGCGGTGACTGATCGCATGCTGACCGGCAGCATGACGGCGCGGGCGAGTGCCATCCGGTGCACACTCGCGCCATCTTTCCTGCTTGTGTCATCCACGCATGCCGGCCGTCGCCGGCCTTCCCCGACCCCCCGTCCGCCGTGCCAGACCTGACCTGCAGCCGTTGCGGCACCATGCGCGCCGGCTTCGACAAGCCGCCCTTCCCCGGTGCCATCGGCCAGCGCGTGCTGGCGGAGATCTGTCAGGTGTGCTGGGGCGACTGGCTGAAGCAGCAGACGATGTTGATCAATCATTACGGACTGAACGTGATGGACCCGCAGTCACGTCAGTTCCTCGTCAAGAACATGAATTCGTTCCTGTTCCGCACCGGTGACGCGGCCGCCGACATCGACACCTCCAAGCAGGGAACGATTTCCCACTGATGCGCCACCTTCTCCGTGCCGTCGCGGGTTTCGCGCTGTGTGCTCCCGGACTGCTGGGCGCCCAGCGCGCCACGGCGCGGGACAGCGCCTGGGCCAGCAGGACGCTCGCCGGGCTGACGCTCCGGCAGAAAGTGGGACAGATGGTCTGGCCGAGTGTCTTTGCCGATTACGTCTCCACCAGCGACTCGGCATGGACGCGCATCGATCGCTGGATCCGCACCGATCAGGTGGGCGGGTTCACGATGTCGATCGGCAGCCCGATCGAGATGGGTGCAAAGCTGAATGCGATGCAGCGCATGGCGCGGCTGCCGCTGATCATCGGCGCCGACCTCGAGGCGGGCGCGGGGTTCCGGGCCAGTGGCGGCTTCTTCCTGCCGAACGCGATCGACTTGGGCGGTGCCACGCTTTTTCCCCCGCTGATGGCGCTGGGGGCCACCCGCGACACGGTACTGGCGTACGAATACGGTACGGCGACTGCAGTGGAGGGTCGTGCGCTGGGCATCCACATCGTGTACGGCCCCGTGCTGGATGTGAACAATAACCCCGGCAATCCCGTCATCAACGTGCGCAGTTTCGGCGAGGATCCGGCGTGGGTGGGCCGGCTTGGCGCGTCGTTCATCCGCGGGGTGCAGGACCACGGGATGATTGCGACGGCAAAGCACTTTCCCGGACACGGCGACACCGACGTGAACTCGCACCTGGCGCTGCCGGTGGTGACGGCGTCGCGGGCGCGACTCGACACCGTGGAGCTGCCGCCGTTTCGCGCCGCGATCGCTGCCGGTGTCGGTGCCGTCATGACCTTTCACGGCAGCATGCCGGCGCTCGATCCGACCGGTCTCCCGGGTACGCTCTCGGCACCGGTGCTCACGGGACTGCTGCGTCGTGACATGCGTTTCGGTGGGTTGATCATCTCCGACGCGATGGACATGCGCGGGGTGCTCGACCAGTTCGGCGCTGCCGAAGCGTCGAAGATGGCGGTGCTGGCTGGCGCGGACGTGCTGATTCAGCCCGAGAGCGTGACCGAGACGATCGATGCGCTCGTCGCGGCGGTGATGGCCGGTCGAATCCCGCGCAGCAGGATCGACGACGCGGTGCGCCGCATCCTGGTGGCGAAGGCATCGCTGGGGCTGCAACGGAACGCCCAGGTGGATCTGGCGCAGCTGCGGCGGGTGGTGGGCGACACGCTCACGCGGCAGTTGTCGGAACGGATCGCGCAGCGTTCGGTGACGCTCGTTCGTGATACTGCGTTACTGCTTCCATTGAAGGCCCGAAGCAGTGCGGCGCCGGAACGCATCCTGCACGTCGTCGTATCACGAAGCACCAATCTCGGCGCCGGCACGAGTTTCGCGAAGGAACTGGCTCGAGGCGGGGGACGGAAGGTGCGGACGATCGTGCTCCATCCCGATGACCCGTTCGTGGACGCGATGCGCCTGCTCCCGCTGGTGGATTCCTCGGACGTGGTGGTGATGGCCTCGTACATGGCGCAGCAGTGGGATCAGGCGTCAGCCGGCGTGCCCGATGGGCTTGGTGCCCTTGTGAACGCAATTCAGCAGCGTGGCCGCCCGCTGGTCATGATCGGGTTCGGCAATCCGTACCTCGGCGCGCAGTTGCCCGGCGTGGGCACGTACGTGATCGCGTGGAATGGGAGTCGTGCATCGCAGCTGGCGGCGGCACGTGCCATCATGGGCGCGCAGGAATTCAATCGTTATATTCCGATATCGATGTCGGCTGCCGGCTCCCGCCGCTGACCGACCTGCACTGAAGGGAACGGCAGTCATTTCGCGCTGGCTGTCGACCGGTCGCCCGACCTGGGCGAGACTGAATCTTGGCGCGTAAGGGCGACGCTGGCATGCGCAATCTCTTCTCGTTGGACCTGGTGCTCCTTTCGCCGCGGGATGGCGAGTGGTACGTGTGCACCACGGCGGGTGCAGCGCGGGCGAAGGCCGCCGGGCGCGCGCTGCCTTTCATCGGGGTGACCAAGGCACCGGCCGAGTCGTTGCCGGCGCTCGCCAAATCACTCGCGACGAAGACTGTCGGGACTGCGCCGCGATGGATGACGCAGGTGGCCGCGTTCTCCGAGGGGACGCACCCGGCTGACACGCCGATCTCGATCGCCTTCGTGGCGGTGTATCCCGATGGCACGGTCCACGACGACGAGGGGTGGGTCCGAGCCGAGTCAGCCACGTTGCCGTCACGGCAGAAGGCGCTGCTGAAGGCGACGCTCGGCATGTTGAAGCATGCGGTGGAGCACGAACCGATTGCCTTCCATGCCTTGCCGACCACGTTCACGCTCCGTGAGCTGCAGCAGGTGTACGAGCTGCTGCTGGAGCGTCCATTGCACAAGGCCAGCTTCCGTCGGTCGCTGCACGCCGCGCACCTCGTGGAGCCGACCAAGGCGTGGCGGGCCGAGGGACGCGGACGTCCGGCGCAGCTCTACAAGTTTGCGCCGCGCCGTCGTCGCGGAAACGTCCGTGGCGTGCGGTTCGAGCTCGCACGCTGACCGGGACCTCCGTGACGCGGTGACGTTCGCGGCGGCAGCCGCCACGTCAGAGGCATGACGGACGAGGGGCCGGTGATCGACTGATCACCGGCCCCTCGTCCGTTCACATCTTGCCGTGCGAGGAGGTCACGCCTTGGTCACCGCGTCAGCCTGCGGACCCTTCTGGCCCTGAACGATCTCGAACTCCACCTTGTCACCTTCGGCCAGGCTCTTGAAGCCCTGGGATTGAATTGCGCTGAAATGCACGAAGACGTCGGGACCACCCTCATGAGCGATGAACCCAAACCCCTTTGCATCGTTGAACCACTTAACCGTTCCCTGAATCCGTGCCATGATGAGGCTCCTCGCGTCCCGCTGGTCTTGCTAAAAGCGCGAGCGACGAGCCGTCCCTCGAGCAGCGCAATGACACACCAGCGGTGAGGTGTCATTGCGCGAGATTGTGCAGCGCAACAATGCAGGAAATGGACCGCGGCGCCCGGAAAGCTCCAGACGCCGCGGCGGGCCCAACTCATCCTGTCGTGAGCGCCGGTCGCCGCGTCAGGCGGCACCAGCAATATACCGCGCTATCCTGCCGCAAGTTTCACAACGCAGCGTCACATGACTGCGCGGCGGCGGTGGCATGAGAGCCGGTTCACGCTCGAACTGCGCCGAGGCGCACGACGGGCAGACCAGGGGAATTCCTGTACGATCGCTGGCAATCAGGTTCAGCGCCTGTGCAGGGTTGTACGACGCGGGCCGAGGCTTACGCATGTACCCTCCGAATTGTGGTCCCTTTGGCAGATCGGACGCACTGTGCCAATGGGCAGTGAGAGAACAGTAACCACGAAAGGAAGGGCTGCAAAAGCCGTTGCCACCGTCACTGTACTGCGCGTGAGCGCGTCGAACGCGGGCGCAATTCCGGGTGCGCCAGAAACCGATTCCGATTGGCTTGCTCGCACGTCGACGAGCAGAAATCGGATACTGACGGTTCACTGGCGCCTTGCGATATCGATGAAAACCATATTTCCATCGATGCATCTGGTTCAACACGCCGACATATGCCCGTGTCGATCGATGTCGTGCAGCAACGGGCGCGTGTCGGTATATCCGCGCAGCTTAGCGCGATCAAATCGGCGGAACGTTCCGGCGCGCATGATCGTCGCGATACCAACGACTGCCAAGATGGCCGACAACAGACCTGGCTGACCGTTGTGTCAGCTCTCGTCCCAGCGGAACGGGCGCCGCCAGATCCGGCGATCCAGTTGCCAGGCCTTCCGCGCCGAAACCTCATCGCCGCCCTGGAACAGCTCCGCATCGTTCACTGCCTCCGCGAACGAGTCGGCCTTGGCACTGGTCTCGTCGGCCCAGTGCAGGATCTCCGCCTCGATCGTCATCGGCTGCACCGGGCTCCCGAACTCGAGTGAGCCGTGATGCGAGAGGATCATGTGCTGCAGCTCCGTCACCTGCGCGTCCGACAGCGTGGACGTTCCTGCCGCTCGCGATGCCGCCACGCGCTCCGTGAACATCAGGCAGCCCAGCACGACGTGACCGATGAGATGATTGCGAGGATCGTAGCCCAGACCACGGGCGTCCACGGTGTACGCGTCGACCTTGCCGACGTCGTGCAGCAGGGCGCCGGCGATGACGAGATCGACATTCGCCTTGCGCATCGTCTTGGCCATGTGCTGCCCGATGGATGCCACCTCGAGTACGTGCAGCAGCAGCCCGCCAAGGCGCGCGTGATGCCCGCGCACTGCACCCGGTGTCCGCTCGAAGCGCTGGCGGAACGCGTCGTCGGCGAAGAACAGATCCACCGCCTCGGCGATGCGCGGCGCCGTGATGCTGGCGCGGAGCTTGTCGAGCGCATCCCAGAGCCGCTCGGTGGCGAACTCGATGCGCGGCAGGAACTCGTCGATCCGCTCGGTGCCGACCGGCAGCACCCGCACCGGACCGGTGATCTTGAGCTGCCGCGCCCCGGTCTTGGCGTACACCTCCACCGTACCGATCACCTGCACGACACGTCCCTTCTCCACCCCCTCCACCCACGCCGCGTTGTCCTTCCACACCGGTGCCGTCTGCAGCATCCCGCTGGCATTGCCCAGTGTCAGCACCCAGAAGGGATCGCCGGCACCGGTGCTGCGTTCGACGCGATCATGGACGAGCAGCTCGGCAGAGACGGAGGCGCCGGCGGCCAGTGCGGGCAGATGCAGGGGAGGCATGAGGATCGGTGCGGGTCGGTGTCGGGTGGGCCTGACGAGTCAGCGGGGCGGCAACGATCACCTGCCGACGAGCGCCCTGTCGACACGAATCAAATCACGTATCATCGTCTGGGCGCCACCGCGACCCACCCGCAGCCTACGCCACAGTCCTGACACCGATGCGCCGCTACCGGAACACGCTCCTCACGCTCCTCGCCCTCGCCGCCCTGCTCGCCATCTTCTGGAACAAGACGATGTCCGCCCAGCTGGCCACCTGTGAGGTCTGCGTGACCTTCAACGGCGAGCGCCGCTGCAGCACCGCCAGCGCCATCAATGCGAAGGAGGCCACACGGACGGCCCACTCCACGGCCTGCGGACCGCTCGCGAACGGCATGAACGAAAAGATCGCCTGCGACAGCCGGCCGCCGGGGTCGATGCGGTGTGATCCGCCGGCGCCGTGATCTCTGGCTGAACAGCGTCATCCCAAAAGCGTCAATGCAACGACGCAGAGGGACTGAAAGGCGCAGAGGTCCCGGTGCCCGCGCGCGGCGGTCTGCGGACTGTCAGCACCGCAAATTGATGAACGCCAAGACGCAAAGGCGCAAGGGCGCAACGCGTTCGGTGTGTGCGACTGAAGCCCGTGCGCGCGTTCACCAACGAAAATGCTGCAGGAACTGCTCGCGCGTGAGCAGTTCCTGCAGCAGTCGACGATGCGTCACGAAAGCACCGGTGGCCGAATCGCGCACGATGCTCGTAGCGTCTCCGCGCCTTTGCGTTGATGCGTCGCGTTGAATTTTCAACGGCAGATCACGAAAAAAACAGCACGTCACCGTCCGCCTCGAGCGCCAGTTGCAGGTGCGCCGCGCAGACGCCGCAGATCATGTCTGCGATCCATGCGGCGCCGTCGATGTGATCGGCCTGTGCCGCCTCGCGCAGCTTGATGCGCTTGTACGTGTACTCATGACAGCGGGGACAGGCCTGCGCGCGCGCGATCAGTTCCGCGCGCGTCCGCGTGACGATCGCCATGTCAGCTGCCGAGGTCCGGGAAGAAGCCACCGGGCGGCGGCGCAAGGCGCGGCGGCTGGGGCGGTGTCGTGCGCGCGGGCTCCGTGTTGCTGCCACCACTGGTCCGGGCCAGCAACTCCTTGATCCCGCCCAGCGCGCCCATCATGCCCGCCGCCTCTGCCGGAAGGAAGTCCGTGCTCCCCTTCCCCGCCGCGAGCGCCGGGAGCATCTCGAGGTACTTCTGGCCCAGCAGGTACATCGCCACCTGGCCGTCGGGGAGTGCCTCGGCGATGCGCCGGATCGCCTCGGCCTCGGCGGACGCCATCGCGAGGCGCGCCTCCGCCAGGCCGTTGGCGCGCAGGATCGACGCCTCCTTCTCACCCTGCGCCTTCTGGATCTGCGACTCGCGAGACCCTTCCGCCTCGAGGATCTGCGCACGCTTGGTGGCCTCGGCGTTCGTCACCGATGCGCGACGCTCGCGCTCGGCGCGCATCTGCAGCTCCATCGACTGCTGGATGTCGCGCGGCGGCTCGATGCTCTGCAACTCCACGCGCGTCACGTCCACGCCCCAGCCGATCGACGCTTCCTCGATCGTCTCGCGCATCCGCGTGTTGATGCCGTCGCGGCTGGTGAGGCAGGTGTCGAGCTCCATCTCGCCGACGATGTTGCGCAGCGCCGTCCGGGTCAGTGTTTCGAGGGCGAACGGCAGGTTCTGCACCGAGTACGTCGCCTTCTGCGGATCGGCCACGCGGTAGTACATCACGGCATCGATGTCGATCGTGACGTTGTCCTTCGTGATCACCGGCTGGCTCGGGAAGTTGAGCACCTGCTCGCGCAGGTCGATCCGCGAGGTGCTGCCGCTGGTGACCCGCTTCACCCCCTGCACATCCTGCCCGAAGTAGCGGACGTCGATCGTGCGGGGACGCTCGATGAACGGGATCAGGAAGTTGAACCCCGACCGGGCGATGCGGTTGAAGCGGCCGAGGCGCTCGATCACCATCACTTCGGCCTGTCCGATGATCTTGAACGAGCTGGTGCCGATGGCCACCAGGAGCAGGGCGATGATCAGCGGGAGAATCCAGGTCATGCGGCTGTTCCGGCGGTGTGAGTGAACGGGGGGTGGCTGGATGGTAGCGGAGCCGCGCAGGTCGTGGCAGCGGTCGGTCGACGAACGACGCGCCGCGCCCCGGGGATCGGGACGCGGCGCGTGATGCGGCAGCACACTGAACGACGGGGTTCGCAGCGGTCGGCTATCGGGCCCCGGCTGACTCACCCGCTCCGGCGGAGCTCGTCAGGGGACCCAGTCGGCGATGAACAGGTTCGTCTCGGTCGAGACGTTGTCAAAGCGGTTCGACGCCCAGATCAGCGACTTGCCGTCGGGGCTGAACATCGGGAAGCCGTCGAAGACCGGGCTGGTGGTCACCCGTTCCAGGTTCTTCCCGTCGAGGTCCACCAGGTAGAGATCGAAATTGCCGCTGCGCGGGTTGGTGTGGTTCGACGAGAAGATGATCCGCTTGCCGTCGGGGGTCCACGACGGGCCGAAGTTCGCGCCACCGAGGGACGTGATCTGGCGGTTGTCACTGCCGTCGGCGTTCATCACGAACAGCTCCACCTTGCTGGGCCGGATCATGCCCTGCGCCAGCAATTCGCGGTACTGACGCAGCTCGACGGAGTCCTTCGGGTGATGGGCGCGGTAGACGATCCTGGTGCCGTCCGGTGACCACCAGGGCCCGCCATCGTAGCCTGCGGTGGTGGTGAGCCGCTTCACGTTCGTCCCGTCGACGTTCATCGTGTAGATCTCGAGGTCGCCGTCCTTCAGTGACGTGAACACGATCGTGCGGCCGTCCGGTGAGAGCACGGCCTCGGCGGTGTACACGTCGTAATTCGTGAGGCGACGCATGCCGGTGCCGTCACGGTTCACGGTGAAGATGTCGAACTTGTCGAGTGGCCAGACGTAGCCCTTGGATGGGTCGGGCTTGGGCGGGCAGAGACTGTCGTGCATGTGGCTCGACCCGAAGAACAGCCGGTCGCCGCCGGGCAGGAACCAGCCGCAGGTCGTCTTGCCGTTGCCATTCGACACGCGCTTCAGCTGTGAGCCGTCGGTGCGCATCACGTACTGCTGGTCGCAGGTGCGTCCGTTGCGTGACGACTGGAAGGTGATCCACTTCCCGTCGCGGCTGAAGTACGCCTCGGCGTTCTCACCGCCGTTGGTGATCTGCCGGATGTTGCGCAGGCGCGGCTCGGTTGGGTCGGCGGGGCGGGGCATGTTCGTGCCGACCGCAGGCGCTGGCGTGCCGGCGGGCGTCGTGCTGCGCGCACAGGCGGCGATGATGGCGATCACCGCGACCGCGATGCCGAGGCGCGCGGCGGGACGAGCGTTGTTCATGACGAGCAGACCGGGTGAAAAAGCGAAGGGCCCGGCACAGTGCCGGGCCCCCCAAAATACCTGCGACGGCGAGGTGCGGGTGATCGGTAGTACTACGGACGCCGCGCCGTTCCTGCCGCTGGAGCGGGGGTGCCGATCATCGTGAACAGGTCACGCTGCGTGCCGCCGCGGCGGAGGAGCTGCAGCGCCTTCTGCATCTGTGGGTCCTCGCCGAACTGGCGGATCGCCACCGTCGAATCACCGAACGCCGCCTTGGCGACGCGGTTGGCGATGAGGCGATCCACGTATCCGGGGGCGGCGAAGAACGTCGCGGAATCCACCGGCACCTTGGCGGCCACGATGCGGCGGAAGTACTCCTGTCGCCACGCCGGCAGGACCGTGAAGTTCGGTGCCTTCACCTGCGGTCGGAGCTCCTCGGCATACTGCGCCAGCGTGGTGTACGCCTCCTGCACCTTCTGCGCGATCTGCCGTGCGGCCTTCTGCTCGGCAGCGGAGAGGGTGTCGGGCCGGACGACGACATCCGGCGTGATGCCGCCACCGCCGTAGATCACGCGCCCCACGTCGCTGCGGAACGCAGGACGAGCCTTGCGTGCGCTGTCGGTCTCCATCGAGTCCGGTGCCTCCTCTTCGACGAAGCGGCCGTTCACGAACTTCCGCGGCCGCTGGATCGAGCGGCCGCTCGGCGTGAACCACTTGGCGGTCGTCATCTTGAGTGCGTACCCGCCATCGAGGCGGAACAGCGACTGCACCAGGCCCTTGCCGAAGCTGGTCGTACCGACGATCACCGCGCGATCGTGATCCTGCAGCGCACCGGCCACGATCTCGGAGGCCGACGCCGATCCGTCATCCACCAGCACGACCAGCGGCAGGGCAGGGACGAGCGGATCGTTCTCCGAGATGAACGTCTGGTTCATGTCGGCCCGACCGCGGTAGCTGAGGATCTCCTTGCCCTTGGGCAGGAAGAGATTGCTCATCACGAACGCTTCGTCGAGGATGCCGCCCGGGTTGCCGCGCAGGTCGAGGATGAGCGACTTCATCCCCTCGCGCTGCAGGCGCTGGATGCCGCGGATCGTCTCCTCGGATGCCGTCTCGTTGAAGCCCTGGACCGGGATGTAGCCGACGCCGCCATCGAGCATCGTCACGAACGGCACGGCCGGGATGTGGATCGTGGCGCGCGTGAAGGTGACGTTGATCGGGTCGGGCACGCCGGGACGCTGGAAGCGCACGCGCACCTTGCTCCCCGGCTCACCCTTCAGCTTGGACGACACCGAGTCGATGATCCAGCCGCGCGTGGACGCCGAGTCCACCATGATGATGCGGTCACCCTCGGCGATGCCGGCACCGGCGGCGGGGGTGTTCGGGAACACGCGGTTGACGGTGATGTTGCCCTTGATGTCCTCGATCTGCATGCCGACGCCGGCGTAGCGACCGTTGGTGCCCTGCGTGAACGCCGCGAATTCCTTTGGCGTGTAGAGCGTGGTGTACGGGTCGTTGAGCTGCGCGATCAGACCGCGCGCCGCCTTTTCGTACAGCGCGGTGGCATCGACGGTGTCGACGAATCGCTCGGAGACGCGACGCAGCACCTGGTCGAAGAGCATGGCTCCATCACGTGCCTCACGGCTCTGCCAGACGAAGCCGCCGGCAATGAGGGGCACTGCGACGAGGATGGCGCCGACAACGGCGCGACGCGTACGCGACATGAAAACCTTCCAGCAGGAAAGGGACGGACGTCGGAATCTTCCGAACGGCTACTGTACCGGAGCGCGGATGGCAAGTTCCGGTTGGCCACGCTGCTGCTCTACGCGCGGCACCCGGCATTCGTCATGCCCAGCGATACTCCATGAACCAGTATCGGCCGTCCTGGTGTTCCTCTGCGGTCTGGACGATGCCGGCGGCCACGAGCATCTCACTGGCCGGCTTGACCACGCGCAGGATGTGGCTCGGATAGCGCTGCGTGAGAGGAAGCAACTCGGCGAGGGTCTCGAGCGACACGCGCCAGCGGCCATCGGCGCCGGCGGCGAGCTGCACGGCGATGAGCCGGTAGATGCGCCGTGCCACGGGCGACAGCAGCGCGGCATATCCGCCAAGGCGCAGCGAGGTGACGTGGCCGGCATCGAGGTTGCTGCGGATCTGCGGGGCGAGTGACACACGGGCCACGCCCGGCTCCGCCGCGGTGACGCTCGGGAAGAGCGAGAGCTGGTCGCGGTCGGCGGCGCGGCGCCGGTCGACGGTGGCGGCGCTGAGCAGCGTGAACGCCCCGTCGAGGGGACGGGCGTTGGCGGCGTCCCAGTAGGCACCCGAACTCTCGAGTGTGGTGCGCTCGAGGCGCGCGAGCGCGCCCCGGAGCTGCTCATAGGTGCGCCCGTCCACGCGGCGGCCCATGGCGCGCAGGAAGGCGTGCAGCGTGAACGTCAGCACGCCGTCAGCCGGCCGGCCCGCCTCCTGGTAGCGGTACAGCAGTTCGATGTAGACATCCTGATCGAACGTGCCGGGCAACCGGTCGCCGGGGGCGGGCAGGACGCGCCAGCGGCCGCCGTTCTGGCCGGTGAACGCGATCGCGCCTTCCTCGTTCGAGTCGCTCAGCCGAAACAGCGGCAGCGCCTCGAGTGCGCGATCGAGGTAGACGAGCCGGCTGGCCGCCCGCCGTCTGGCCGCCGCACCGCTGCCGCCGGCGACGTCCCCGCCACCCGCGGCCGCCCGCACCAGCCCGGCACCCTGCACGGGCACAGTCAGGCCCTGCCCCGGCTCGGCGGGCTGCAGCACTTCAGCTCCGAGCGTCGGAGCGGCCAAGTGCGGCGCGGATGGCATCGCGCATGGCCACCAGGGCATCGTCGCGTGCGCCGGCCGTGTCGGTACGCACATGCAGCTCGATGCCGTCGGCAACCTGCACACGGCGCCACTCCGCGACCGGCTGGGCATCCTCCTGGCGCACCGTCAGGTCGGCACTGTGCGAGAGGGCCGGGGCGAGGGCAGTGGCGACGCGCCGCTCGAGTTGCTCACCGCTCACGCCCGCCAGCTCCCGCTTGATCACCTCGAGGGTCTGCCCCTCGCGCTGGCGGATCTTGATCGCGAGGAGCTGGAGGAGGTGCCGATAGCCGTAGGTCGCCGTGGTACCGGCCCCCTCGGGCCGATCGAGCAGGCGCTGCGCCACGTAGAACCGGATCGCCCGTGCGCTCGGCGCGGCCCGTGCCGAGGTGTTCGTCGGCCGGAACCCGGCGGAATCGACGAGGGCCGTGGCATGCGCCGCGAGACCGCGTGCGTTCCAGGGAGCGTGCCGGCTGTGGGCACGGAGCAGAGCGACCGGAGTTTCGGCCATGCGTTGAGTGACGGGCGACGTGCGCGCAGGAGGTGCAGGGATCAGCACGGCGCGCCCCGAAAGAACAGCGGGACACGCGAGCACTGTCAAGGCTCTGCTGTGATGCTGGCGTAACCCGGCCAATCAAGACGACACGATGTAGGGTCGTCAGGACGACGTGGTCACCGGTGTCGTGACTCGTGACGCCGTGCGATCTGGACGCCCGACCCGGCCTCGGCGAACGTCGACCCTAGGTCACTCGATCAGTTCGCCGCGCCGTCCGACGGCCACAGCGCCGACGTGATGCCGTGGTCCCGCGCCATGCGTGCGATCACGGACAGGTCCACAGGCTTCTCGAGGAAGACGGCTGCATTCAGGCGTTCCGAGGCATGCCGGTTGTCGTCATCGGGGTACGCCGTGAGGACGATCGCCGGTGTGTCGGCATGCACGAGCCCTGCCGCAGCGAGCACCTGCAGCCCGCCATCGCGGTTACCTCCGAGGCGGAGGTCCGTGATGATGAGGTCGATCGGCAGTTTCGTGAACAGGGCGGCTTTTGCCTCGTCGAGCGTCGCCGCCGTGACCACGACGACGTCGTCGCTGGCAAAGAGGTCTGCGAGCGACTCACGAATGGAGATCTCGTCTTCGACGATCAGGACACGTTTCGGCATGCTCATGTCACAATGCGAGAGCGGTGGCTGAGGTTCCGGTGCGGGTGCGCCAGAACGATGCGGGGTCGTGAGCGTGCGGTGCCACGGCTGAGCGCGCGCGAAAACATCACGCCGCAGGACCGGCCGGCAGGACCACGGTGACGGCGGTGCCTGTCTCCGGCTGGCTCTCGATCGAGATGGTGCCCTCGTGTTCCTCGATGATCCGCTGGCAGAGCGCGAGACCGATGCCGGTGCCGCCGCTCTTGAGCGAGTAGAAGATCTCGAAGACGCGCGGCAGTGCCTCGGGGGGGATCGCCGGGCCGCCGTTGTGCAGGCGGCACCGCCACGCGCCGTTGCCGAAGGCGCCGCTCTGGAGCGTGATCGTCGAGCCGCGCGGCGCGGCGTCGAGCGCGTTGACGAGGAGGTTGAGCGCGACCTGCCCGAACTGTGCCGCGTCGAACCGCAGGCGCACCGGCGGATCGCTGCGGAAGCGCACGAGCTGGATACCCTGCTCGGCGATGCGGGCGCGGTTCGCCTCGACCACCTCGTCCCAGGCCGCGTCGGGATCGCCGAGGGTGCGGTGCAGCGGCTGCGGGCGGCCGTAGCCGAGCAGCGACGTGAGCATGCTGTTGAGCCGCTCGACTTCGCGCAGCATGCGGCTGACGTTCCGCTCCACGGCCGGGTCGTCCTTGCCGCGGATGCGGAGCAGTTGGGCGGCGGAGCTGATGCCGAACAGTGGATTGCGCAGTTCATGCGCCACGCCGGCGGCGACCTCACCGATCGCCTCGAGTCGGCGCTTCTGCTCGACGCGTCGCACGAGGAAGGCGCGGTCGATGGCGGCCGCGGTCTGTGCGGCGATGGTGCTGAGGATCCGCTGGGTTTCGGCCAGCTCGTAGTTCGCCTCGATGGTGCCGAGTCGCACGGTGATGGCGCCGAGCACCCCCTCCTCGCTGATGACGGGCGCCGTGACCTCACTCCCGTCGGGGGTGCGGTGCACCAGGCTGCCGCCTGAGGCGAGCGCCTCCAGCCAGTCGGGGGTGAGTCGTGACGCAAGCGCGTCAGCCGCTTCGCTGAACCCGGCCGACTGGACGCCGGCCAGCGCGAGGGTCTCGTCGTCGGCGACGGCGATGATGTAGGCGTCACAGCGGACGGCGCGTTGGAGCTGGTGGCCGACCTCGCGGTAGACGCGTGCCAGGTCGATGGAACTGGCGAGCGCGAGACCGGTGGAGATCAGCGCTTCGCGGGCGCGGTGCGACTCGGTGACGTCGGAGAGCGTCGCGACGAAACCGACCTGCTGTCCGTCGGCGCACCACGGGGTGACCTGCACCAGCATGACCCGTTCGTCGTCGCCGGGTGGGGCGGCGAATTCCCATCGCACGAGTGGCGCTGCGGCGTCGCGGATGGCGGCGAAGGCGCGTTCGCACTGGTCGCGCCCATCCGCCTCGCCGAGGATCTCGTGCAGGGCCCGGCCAATGGCAGAGGCTTCGGCGTGGATGGACGCGGGGTGATTCTCCTGCACCACGATCCCGGCCGGGTCGGTGGCGAAGATCATCAACGGCACCGCATCAAGGATCTGCTGCTCGCGAACCGGCATGGGCGAAAGATAGACCGGCGGATGGAGGCTGCTCCATCCGCCGGTCGGCGTGCATCGATCGACAGGTCGTCCCGCGACGATCGCGGCGGCCCAGGCTCAGCGTCCCTTCTTCCTGGCGGCCGGCTTCCCCTTCTTCGCGGGTGCCTTGGCGACGGCCTTCTTCGCCGGCGTGGGCGCCTTCTTGATGGCCGACTTCTTTGCCGCTGCCTTCTTGATGGGTGCCGCCTTCCTTGCCGGTGGCGCGGCCTTCCTGGCGGGTGCCACCTTCTTTGCGGGCGCGGCCTTCTTCGCCGGTGCCTTCTTCGCCGGCGCCTGCTTGGGAGCCGGCTTCACGGGAGGCTTGGGGGGAGTCTTGCCGCCGGTCCTGGCTGGTGGTGCCTTGGCGGCTGGTGCCTTGACGTCAGGTGCCTTTGCCACCGGCGTCCTGGCTGGTGGTGCCTTGGTGGCTGGTGCCTTGGTGGCTGGTGCCTTGGCGGCTGGTGCCTTGGCTGGTGGTGCCTTGACCGCTGGTGCCGTGGCTGCTGGCGCCTTCGGTTGTGCCGGCGCCTTGGCTGGTGGTGCCTTCGCTGCCGGCGCCTTGGCGGCGGGCGTCGCCGGCACGGCCGGATCCGAGGCGGGCGCCTTGACGGCCGCCTGCTTCGAGGCCGCCGGGGTCTTCGCCGCAGCGGCTGGTGTGCCGACTTTCGCTTCGTCACCCCCGACCGGCACAGGCGGCTTTCTGACGCTGGCCTTCGCCGCACCCGCCGGGGCTTTCGCCTCGGGGGCTGGAGCGGCAGCCTTCGGTTCCTTGATCGGCGCGGGCGCCTTTGGCGGCTTGATGGCCTTCACCGCAGCCGAGCCGCGCACGGCCGCGATCGGCTCGAGCGCGGGGAGCTTGGCGCGACCGGCCGGCGGTTCATCGCCGAGATCATCGTCCAGCGCCACGTCGTCATCGAGGGCGAGGTCGTCCTCCTCGGCCGGCTCGAGCTCCTCGGTTCCCAGCTCGGCATCGACCTCCTCCTCGATCACCTCGCCCGTGTCCTCCTCCTCGTCCTCGTCCTTGGCGGCATCGTCCGGGTCGTCGAACAACGATTCACGCTTCCGCTTCAGCGTCGGGGTGAAGCCTTCCTCGTCCTCATCTTCCTCCTCCTCCTCTTCCTCGTACATGGGATCGGAGTCGTAGTAATCATCCTCGTCGTCATCACGGCCACGGAGCCGGAAGTCAACGTCCTCGTATTCGCCGAAGCGCGGCATGCCTGCCTCCAACGCAGAATAGGGCCAGCAGGAGAAGGGAACCACGGCAGAAAGAGTGTTCTGCGCGCGGTTGACGTGACCGGTATAGCAGAACCGCCACTGCGAGTCAAGCAGTGGCGGTGCAAAAGGGTGCGGCGTGCAGAAAAACGCCCGCGATCAGTCGCCTGCGATGGGGCTTGGCAGCGGGCGGGACGCGTGGGCGGGCGCCGCGGAGAACCGCTTCCGCACCGCCACCACCATGTCGTCCAGCAGCGAGTACACCACCGGCACCACGAAGAGCGTGAGCAGGGTGCTGGTCACCAGACCACCGATCACGGCCCGGCCCATCGGTGCGCGCTGCTCTGCGCCTGCGCCGAGTGCGAACGCCAGCGGGAGCATGCCGGCGATCATCGCGACGGTCGTCATGATGATCGGGCGGAGGCGGATGCGGGCCGACGCCAGCAGCGCCGCGCGCACGTCGTCACCCTGCCCGCGGCGGTGATTGGCGAAGTCCACCAGCAGGATGCCGTTCTTGGTGACCAGGCCGAGCAGCATGATGATCCCGATCATCGTCATCACGTTCAGGCTCCCCTTGGTGGCCAGGAGCGCGAGCGCGACGCCGATGAAGCTGAGCGGCAGCGAGAGCATGATCGCCAGCGGCTGGAAGAACGAGCCGAAGAGCGAGGCCAGGATCAGGTAGATGAAGACGACGGCCAGAATCAGCGCCTCGCCGACATACCCCTTCGTCTCGGTGAGGTTCTGGACGTCACCGCCGAAGACCGTACGGTAGCCCGCCGGCAGGCCCATCGAGTCGATGGCCACCTGCACCTTGGCCGCCACGTCCCCCGTGTTGTAGCCCGGCAGGACACCGGCGCTGATCGACACCTGCCGCTCGAGCGACGAACGCTCGATGGCCTGCGGGCCGATGCCGGCGCGGATCGTCGCGACGGAGCCGAGCGGAATGGTCGTGGCGAGGCCGGTCCGGCTGTCGACGCCCGATCCGGGCACCGGCAGATCGGCCACGTCGTCGGAGGAGCGGCGCAGCGAGTCGGGGTAGATCACGACCACGTCGTGCGAGTACCCCTGCGGGTCCTCCCAGCGGGTGGCGCGCTGGCCGGTGAAGAGCGGCTGCAGGGTCGTCGCGATCGTCCCGATGCCCAATCCAGCCGCCCAGGCCTGCTCGCGGTCCACCTGCACGTCGAGCTGCGGAATCTCGCCGTCGTCGCTCGAGTTTGGCTCGGCGATGCCGGTGACGCCCTGCATGGTCTTCAGCACCTCGGCGGCGGCGAGCTTGAGGCGCGTCGGCTCGGGGCCCTGCACCTTCACGTCGATCGGCTGGCGGTAGCCGCCGAAGATCGTCGGGGTGCCGGTGATGTTGGCCCGGACGCCCGGGATGCGCATCAGCGCCGGTCGGAGCACCGTCTGCAGCTCGGCCTGCGAGAGTTTTCGCTGATCCTTCGGCTTGAGCTTCACCGAGACCGACCCACCACTCGGCGAGCCACGGAAGCCGCCGCCGATGTTCAGGTAGGTCGAGAGCACCTCGGGGCGCTTCTGGAGCACGGCGGCGATCGCCTGCCCACGTGCGATGGTATAATCGATGGCCGAGCCGGGGGCGACACGGTAGTTGACGTTGAACTCGCTGCCGTCCACGTCAGGCATCCAGGTGAAGCCCAGCTTCGGCACCAGCAGCACCGAACCCACCACCGTCATCAGCGCCAGACCCAGCACCGGGACCCGGTGATTGAGCGCCCAGGCCAATCCATTCGGGTACCGGTCGGCGACCCGCTCGAACCAGTCGTTGAACGCGAAGGCGATGCGACGGATCGGGTTCCGCGAGGCGCGGAGCGCGGCCTGGTTGTGCTTGTCCACCTCGGGGTCGGGCCAGATACTCGAGAGCATCGGGTCGAGCGTGAAGCTGACGAGGAGCGACACCAGCACCGCGAACGCCACCGTCACGCCGAACTGGAAGAAGATCTTGCCGATCATGCCGCCCATGAAGGCGACCGGGAAGAACACCGCGACGACCGCCATGGTGGTGGCGAAGACGGCCAGGCCGATCTCGCTGGTACCCTCGGAGGCGGCGTGTTCGTGGTCTTTCCCCATTTCGAGGTGGCGCTCGCTGTTCTCGCGCACCACGATGGCGTCGTCGATCAGCAGGCCGATGGCGAGCGAGAGTGCCAGCAGCGTCATCGTGTTGAGCGTGAAGTTGAACGCCCACATGACGAAGAACGACGAGATCAGCGAGATCGGCAGGGCCAGTCCGGTGATGATCGTCGAGCGCCAGGAGTTGAGGAAGAAGTAGATGATGACGATGCAGAGGATCGCGCCGAGGATCAGCTCGTGCTGCACGCTGTCGAGCGAGTCGCGGATGCGCTGCGAGTCGTCGCGGATGACGGCCAGCTTCACGTCGGCGGGGAGCGTCTTCATCAGCGCGTCCACTTCGCCGCGCACGCGATCGGCGACTTCGACCGTGTTGCTGCCGGCGATCTTCTGCACCTCGATCGACACGGCGGGCGTGTTGCCGATATAGGCGGCGCTGCGCTGCTCGGCGCTGCCGTCGACGACCTTCGCGACATCGCTGATGCGCACCGGGGCGCCGTTGCGGACGGTGAGCGTGATGTCGGCGAAGCGGGCGGGGTCCACCACGCGGCCGGTGACGCGGATCAGCTGCTCACGGCCGTTGCGGCGCACGCGGCCGGCGGGCACCTCACGGTTCTCGCGCTCGAGGGCGGCGATCACCACCGGCGGCGCGATGTTGTAGGCCCGCATCGCATCGGGGTCGAGCTGGATCTGGATCTGCCGCGTGGCGGCGCCGGTGATGTTGGCGCCACCCACGCCGGGGATCGACTCGAACCGGGTCTTGATCACTTCCTGTGCGATGTCGCTCAGCTCGCGGAGCGGGCGCTCGCTGCTGGTCATGGCGACGCTGATGATCGGCCGGTCGTTCGGGTCGAAGCGGAGGACGATGGGGTCCTCGATGTTGGGCGGGAGCTGGCGGCGGATGCGGGCGACCTTCGCGCTCACCTCCTGCTGCGCCGCGATCACGTCCACGTCGAGGTTGAACTGCAGCCGCACCAGTGAGCTCCCTTCCAGCGATGTGGAGGTGACCTCCTTGATGCCCTGCACGGTGTTGAGCGCTTCCTCGATCGGCTTCGACACCTCACGCATCACCACTTCGGGCGAGGCGCCGGGATAGGCGGTCTGCGCGACGACGGTGGGGTAGGTGATGTCGGGGTACTCGTCGATCGCGAGCCGCGAGTAGCCGACGACGCCAAGCACGACGAGCGACACCATCATCATGGTGGCGAAGACCGGCCGCTTGATCGAGACATCCGAGATGATCATGACTTTCCGCCTGCGATGGTGACCTTGGCGCCGTTGCCGAGTGCGCCGACGTTGCCGACGATGACGCGGTCGCCGGCGGTGAGGCCTTCCTTCACCTCGGCGACGCCGGCCGCATCATCGACCACACCGAGCGTGACGTTCCGCTTCTCGAGCGATCCGCCGGCGATCCGCCAGACGAACGGCGCAGACTCGGTGCCTGGTGCCTGACGGATGGCGGCCGTGGGCACGAGCAGGGCGTCGGTGTCACGGTTGCCGATGATGCGGCCGCTGACGAAGGTGTTGCCCTTGATCGCGCCGGTGCCGTTGGGCACCCGCACGTAGACCGTCACGCTGCGCGAGACCGGATCGACCGTGGGGCTGACCCGTGCGACGCGCGACTCGACCGTGCGATTGTCGATGCTGAGGCGCACCAGCTGTCCCGGGCGCACCATGTTGGCGTTGCGGGAGGGGACGTTCGCCGCGAGCTCGAGGGTCTCGTTTCGGACCAGCGTGAAGAGGGGCGAGCTGACACTGACCCGCTCGCCCGGCTGCACCGTGCGCCGGTCGATGATGCCGGAGGAGGGGGAGAGCACGCGCGTATCGCCGGCGACGGCGCTGGCGGTGCGGAGGCGGGCTTCCGAGGCGGCGACGGCCGCCTGGGCGGCGACCACGGCCTGCTGCGACGCGCGGTTCTCCTGCTCTGCGATCGCGCCGGCCTTGAACAGTGCTGCCGACTGCTCGGCGGCCCAGGTGGCGGTCTGGAGCTGCGACCGGGCGGCCTCGCGATCCGCCTCGGCGCTGCGCCGGGAGCTCTCCTGCTGGCTGGACTCGAAGCGCGCCAGCACCTGGCCAGCGCGGACGCGCTCGCCCTCCTGCACGTAGACCTGATCGACGTCGCCGTTCAGCCGGCTGCGGACCTCGATCGTCTCGATTGGCCGCAGGTTACCCGAGACGGCGACGGCGTTCTCGATGACACCGTTCCTGAGCGTCGCGACGTCGGTGGCGGCGAGCACCACGCCGCCACGTCCACCGGGTGCGCCCGGACCGCCGCGACCGGCCGCCCCGGCGCCACCGCCGCCCGCAGGACGACCACCCGCAGCGGCGCCGGAACCAGCCGGCGCACCCGCGCCGCCACCGGCCGCGGCTGGCCGGGCTTCAGCCGAGTCACCGCCGTTGGAGCAGGCGGTGACGACCAACAACGCCGCGCACGTGACGAGGCGCGCGGCGGGGAGAACTTCAGCGATCCGTCGTGACACGATCTGCTCCACGTTCGGTGATGCGCAGCGCGCCGCCATCAGGCAGCGGGATCGGGCGACCGGTCGCCCGCGCCAGATCGGCGGCGGCAAGAAAGACGTCATAGACCGCCCGGGCGGCGTTGACCTGCGCCTGGACGAGGTTGAGTTGTGCATCGGAGACATCGAGGGTCGTGCCCACGCCGCGGCTGTTGCGCAGCACCGCGAGCTGGTAGGCCTCGGCGGCCTCGGTCACCGTTTCGCGTCGGGCGTCGAACAGTGTGCGGGCGCGCCCGAACTCGGCGCGGGCCGCGGCCCCTTCCACGGCGACCTGCTCGCGCACGAGCGCCAGCTGGATCTCCGACTGGTCCACCAGCGCGCGTGCGTTCTCGATGTTCGACTTGGTGCGGAGGCCGTCGAAGATCGGCCACGACACCTGGAAGCCGAAGCTGCGGTCGGTGAACCAGCCGTTGTTCTGGCAGACGCGGGTCGGTGCCGAGCCAGCCGGGCAGAAGGTGCTGTTGGTCTCGCCGGAGCGTGTCGGAAAGCCGTTGGATCCTGGCAGTGCCAGGAAGCCGGAGGTGAGCGTGGCGTTGACCGAGGGCAGCAGGTCGGCGCGGGCCACGCGCACACCGGCCTGTCGCGCCGTCAGCGACAGCTCGGCGGCGCGCACGGCGTCGCGTACGCTGCCGACGCCCGGCGTGGTGTCCACGGACGACAGCATTCGCTGCAGCGAGAGCGTGTCCAGCTCCGAGGTGAGCAGCATCGGCTGCTGCGATGGCGCGTTGACGAGGCGACGCAGGTTGAGCATGGCGAGCTGGTACTCGTTCCGCGCCTGCACCAGCGCCGGCTCGAGGTTGGCACGCTCGACGCGCAGCCGCAGCACGTCGTAGCGCGAGGCGCGCCCCGCAGTCTCGAGCTGCTGCGCCTGCGCCACGCGTTCGTCGGCGAGCTGCAGGTTCTGCTGCTGGATGCTGATCAGCCGTCGCGTGAAGAGGGCGTTGAGATAGGCGCGCTCGACATCGACCACCACCTGCCCGCGCACCTCACCGGTGCTGGCGCGGGCTGCGGCGCGCACGGCGTTGGCCGCCTTCGCGCCTGCAACGACACGGCCACCGAGGAAGAGCGGCTGGGCGAGTTGTGCGCTGGCGGTGTAGGTGTACGCCTGGTTGAACACCGCACCCACGATCGTGGCGCGCGCATTCTCCACCACCTGGTTGTAGCCGCTGTTCAGCCGCAGCTGCGGCAGCCCCGTGGACCGTGCGACCCCGATCTGCGCCTCGGCCACATCCACACTCGCGCTCGCCGCGCGCACTTCCTCGCCATCGCGGAGCGCCCGCGTGATGGCGGCGTCGAACGAGAGGGGGAGGGTGTCGGTGGTGAGACGATCAGCACGGGATATCGGTGTCCGCTGTTGCGCGGTGGCCGGGAGGGCCGCGAGTCCGGTGGCAAGGCCGATGACGATGACAAAACGCCCGCGTCGATGCGCAGGGCGACGAGCTTCAGTGACAGACATAGTGTGTTATGTACGCCAACGCGGGGCATAACGTTTGCCACCAAACGGATGGGACGCTCCTGGCGTGCCGGTTCAGGCCGACGCCAGCCGTCGCCTCATCACCACCTGCAGCGCCGTGACGACCTGCGGATCGAGGAGGGCACCGGCGGTGGTGCCCAGATAGGCGAGCGACTCTGCTGGCGCCATCGGATCGCGGTAGGCGCGCTGCGACGTCAGCGCATCGAACGCGTCAGCACCGGCGAGGATACGGCCGCCGAGGGTGATCTCCTCGCCGCGGCGACCGCGCGGATAGCCGCTGCCGTCCCAGTGCTCGTGGTGGTCGTGGATGAAGTCCAGCACATGTTCGAGCTGCTGCAGTGGACGGAGGATCTCCATGCCGATGCGCACATGCTGCTTCACGTGCTCGAACTCGGCCACGCTGAGCGCGGCGGGCTTGTTGAGGATCTCCTCGCGGATTCCGATCTTGCCCACGTCGTGCAGGCGGCCGGCGAGGCTGATGCGCTTCACGACCTCGTGATCGAGGCCCAGCTCGGTGGCGATTTCGGCCGCGAGGTCGGCGACGCGCTGCGAGTGGCCACGGAGGTACACGTCCTTGGCTTCCATCGCGATGATCAGCGTCTCGACCACGCTCACGGAGAGTCGCCGGAGCGATTCCTTCTCCTGCTCGAGTTCCGACGTGCGGAGCCGGACCTCGTCCTGGATGCGGGCGTCGAAGCGCTCCTTCTCCATGCGCGACTGGCGGCGCGCGAGGCCGCGGATGACGGCGTCCTGCAACTGCCGCAGCTCGATCGGCTTGACGAGGTAGTCGATCGCGCCGCCGGCCAGCACATTGGCCGCCGTGGCCGCTTCGTTGACGGCGCTCAGCATCAGCACCGCCAGGTTCGGATCGTGCGCCAGCACCTGCGGCAGCAGTTCCGGTCCGGACAGGCCTGGCATGCGCACGTCACAGATCATCGCATCGAACTGGCGCGATTCGAACAGCGCGAGCGCATCGGTCCCGCTGCCGGCCGCCTCGACCGCGTAGCCGCAGCGCTGGAGGAATCGCGCCATCGCGACCCGGATCGACTCGTCATCGTCGACGACGAGGATGTGGGCGAGTGGTGGCGGGGCGGGCGGCGGTGCGAGGGTCTGCAGTGCGCTGGTCACGACTGGTGCGCCGGTGCGCCGATGCGGAGCGGGACGGCGAGGCGTCGGATGGTGCGGCCATCGTCGGTGCGGATCACCGACACGGAGGCGCCATGCAACTCGCTCTCGGCCGCGACGATACCGAGCGGCATCCCGTCATCGGCCACCGAGAGCACCGCCAGCCCGCCTTCGACGGTGGCGCGCACGTCGATGCGGCGGCGCGCCGAGCCGAGCAGCGCCGTTTCCGAGGCGACGATGGCGGAGGCGAACCAGTCGCGCAGCGACGCGATGGGCCACGCGATCAGCGGCAGGGCGGGGTCGATCGCCACGTCCATCGTGATCGCCAGCGCGCGCTGGGCCTCGGTGCGTTCGCGCAGGATCGCCATCACCAGCGCCTCGATCGCCACCGGTTCCGGCGAGCGCTCGGCGTCATCAGCCAGGCCGCGGAGCGTGCGTGCTGCATCCGAGGCGCGGCGAGCGCTGCGCTGGATCAGCGAGACCAGCTCGAGGATCTCCGGCGACAGCGGTTCGTCAGCCAGCAGTTCCGAGAGCGCGCTGATGCCGGCGATCGGCGACGTGAGGTCGTGCAGCCGTGCGGCGAGCGTGCTGCGAAGCGCGTGCAGCGACTCGATCGCGGGATCGATCGGGGTGCGCGAGACGCGCGTCATCACCACGCCGAGTGCCCGGCCGAGCATGGCCGACTGCTGCTCGATGCGGCGCATCGCCTCGTGCGGGATGACGCGGTCGGGATCGAAGACGACATCGATGCGCCCAAGCGCGACGTCGCCATCCACCAGCGCGATCGACGCACCGGGAAGGGCCGGCACCAGTGACCGCCAGCCTTCGGGCACGAGCTGGCGCGCATCCGGCATCTGCACGGCGCGTCGCTGTCGCGAGAGGTGCTCGGCGCGTGACGCGTCGAGGGGGGTGCGTACGCCGCGCAGCGCCGCCAGCGCGCCGACGGCGGCAGGAAAGCGCAGTGTGCCTTGTGCGCGGTCGCGAATCGCGATGCTGACACCGAGGAACGCCGAGTTGTCGAGCCGCTGCATGGTGGCCGCGGCGAAGTCGTCGACGGTGACGGCGCTGGCGGCATCGATGAGCATCGGCTCCGCGTACGACGACGCGACCGGTGATTGTGCCGGCAGCTCGTCGAGGGCACGGCGACCGTTGTTGCGTCGCCGGAGCACCCGTGTCGCGAGCACGCCGAGGTCCGTCACGAAGGCGCCGTCGGCGACCGTGAAGAGCCGCCCCGGTCCACCGATGATCGCGAGCATGCCGACCGCCTGCTCACCCTCGGCGCGCAGGGGTGCTGCGACGGCGCGCACGGGACTGCGCGCGATGACGGTGTCGCTCCAGCGCACGCCGGTGCTGGGGTCGGCGTACACCGCCGAGTGTGCGCTCAGTGCGCGCGCGGCGAAAGCGCGGTCGCGGGGCACACGGGCGCCTGCCTCGATGGGGATGTCGCCGAACGTCGCGACGGCGACGAGGGCATCGGAATCTTCCATCGTCAGCCCCACCCAGGCGCCGGCGCCGTGCAGCGTCTCGACCGCGACGGCGAGCAACCGATGGAAGGCGGCATGGGTGGTGGGCAGCGCCTCGATCTCGCTGGCCAGCGCCCGCAGGCGGCGCACCCTCGCCGCGTCGTCGGCCGAGCCGCCGCGTGACGCGCCGCCCCCCGGTGCCTCGACGACGTGGGGCGGCGGGTCGGCCGACGTCGGGGACGACGGACGCGAGTCGATGCCGGCCATCGGGAGTTCAGGCATCGACGCGCCTGCGCATCATTCAGCGAACTCGACGGCGACGCTGTGCGGAATGATGCCCGCGTCGGTGCCGCGCTGCAGGAAGAGCTGCACCGCGGCACGACCAGCATCGCCGTAGTCGAGCGTCCATTCGTTGACGTACATGCCGACGAATGTATCGGCCTGACCACGATCAAGTCCACGCGCGTACTTCATCGCGTGGTCGAGTGCGGCACGACGATGCGTGAGGCCGAAGGCGATGCTCTCGCGCAGGTGCCGGCTGATCATGCCGATGAGGTCGGGACCGAGATCCTTGCGGATCACGTTGCCGCCGAGTGGCAACGGCAGCTGCGTCTCCTCGTGCCACCACACCCCGAGATCGAGCAGCAGGTGCAGACCGCGTTCACCGAACGTCAGCTGGCCCTCGTGGATGAGCAGGCCAAGGTCCACATGGCCGTCGAGCACGGCGTCCTCGATCTTGTCGAACGGCACGAACACCGCCTCGAAGTCGGGTTCGTAGAGGCGCAGGGCGAGGTAGGCGCTGGTGAGCGGACCGGGCACCGCGATGCGGGCGCCCTTGATCGCGTCCGGGCCACGCTTGGTCCGGCCGACGACGCGCGGGCCGTACTTGTCGCCCATCGACGCGCCGTGCGGCAGCAGGGCGTAGTGATCGGAGAGGTAGGCGAAGGCGTGGATCGAGACCGCGGTCACCTCGAGCTCCTGGCGACGGGCACGCTGGTTCAGCGTCTCGATGTCCTGCAGCTCGTGGCGGTAGGCGAGTCCTTCCGTGTTCACCTTGCCTTCGGCGAGCGCGTAGAACATGAACGCGTCGTCCGAGTCCGGACTGTGCGCGACGGTGATGGTGCGTGTGGGTTCCATGATATGTCGGGTCACTGGACGTTGCGCCGGGCACGGGCCAGGGCGCTGTCGAGGTCGATCCTCGTCACTTCGTACTCGGGGAGGTTCTTGGCGCGTTCGGCCTTTGCCACGGCGAGCAGGCGACGGTCGTACTCGGCCTGCTTGCCGAACGCCTTCTTCATGCCGGCCGCGGTGCGCGCCAGTGTCAGGCCAAGGAGATGATCCGGCGCCTGCTTGAGGATCGTGTCGCCCTGTGCCGCGACGATGTCCACCACGTCGGCCAGTTCGGCGATGCGCCCCAGCTCGAACCGCTGCAGCATGGTGGGGGAGGGGAGGCTCTGGAACGACATCAGCGCCATCGGCGCGAAGAATCGGACCGAGTCGGCCTTGCCCTGTTCGGCCAGCGAGACGACGCGATTGAAGAGGCGCAGCGCGCGCTCGTCCGGCGACATCTGGGAGATGTCCGGCGCGCGGACGGGACGTTCCATGCCGCCGGGGGCAGCGGGGGCGCCGCCGCCTGCGAACGGACCACCGGGTGCCTCGGGGGTCACGCCGCTGGGGTCGCGGAGCGGCGACTGCGTCTGCGCCGCGACGGGCGCGGACGCGCTGCCGTTGAAGCGCTGGCCGGCGATGAGGGCGATCAGCGCCAGCAGGGCAATCGCGGCGACGGCCCACGGGAGGACCTGATTCTGCGGCGGGGCAACGACCGCGGCGGGTGTCGGGACCGGGGCGCCGGGGGCGTACACCGGCTCGCCGACGGTCTGGCCGCACCGATGGCAGAATCGGGCGCCGGAGGTGAGCTGTGCGCCACAGGCCGCACAGAAGGCAGTCGACATGGGAGATCGGGGAAAGCGGAATGGGCGCGAGGGACGCGCCACGAGAGCCGAGCAATCTAGCCCCGTCCGTTGTTCCCTCGCTGCCGTGCCGGCCGGACGTAGCTTTGAGGCATGACACCAGACACGCCGGCCGCGAACGAGTTGCGCACCGCGGAGGCCGGCGACATCCAGGCCTTGCTGCGCGAGCACGACGTCCGTTTTCTGCGGCTGCAGTTCACTGACATCCTCGGCGTCATCAAGAACGTCGAGATCCCGCGGTCGCAATTCGGCAAGGCGCTGGCGGGCGACATCCTGTTCGATGGCAGCTCGATCGAAGGGTTCGTGCGGGTGGAGGAGAGCGACATGCTGCTCAAGCCCGACCTCGCGACGTACCGTGTGCTGCCGTTCGGCCCGACCGGATCACGGGTGGCCCGGCTGATCTGCGACATCTCGATGCCCGACGGTCACCCCTTCGTCGGCGACCCGCGTGGTCGCCTGAAGGCGACGCTCGCCCGCGCCGCCGCGATGGGCTACACGATGAACGCCGGCATGGAGGCCGAGTTCTTCCTGTTCAAGCAGGATGCGACCGGGCGGGCCACCACCGACACCCACGACGTGGGCAGCTACTTCGACCTCGCGCCGGTGGATCTGGGCGAGGAGGCGCGGCGCGCCATTGTCGACACGCTGGAGCAGATGGGTTTCGAGGTGGAGGCCAGTCATCACGAAGTGGCGCACGGCCAGCACGAGATCGACTTCCGGTATGCGGATGCGCTGACGACGGCCGACAACCTGACCACGTTCCGTTTCGTGGTGAAGCAGGTGGCGCAGCGGTTCGGGCTGAGCGCGAGCTTCATGCCGAAGCCCATTTTTGGGCAGAACGGCAGCGGCATGCACACGCATCAGAGCCTCTTCCGCGGCAGCGAGAACGCCTTCTGGGACCCGCAGGCCGAGTACGAGCTGAGCGCGACGGCGCTGCACTACATCGGCGGGCTGCTGCGGCACGCGCGCGGCTACTGCGCCGTGACGAACCCGCTGGTGAACAGCTACAAGCGGCTGGTGCCCGGCTTCGAGGCGCCGA
This sequence comes from Gemmatimonadaceae bacterium, assembly GCA_031409715.1. Classification (GTDB taxonomy): domain Bacteria; phylum Gemmatimonadota; class Gemmatimonadetes; order Gemmatimonadales; family Gemmatimonadaceae; genus JACMLX01. The sequence goes on from JANNXU010000090.1 coordinate 53,153, forward strand.
TCAACGTGGCGTGGAGCATGCGGAACCGCTCACCGATGCTGCGCATCCCGGCACGTCGTGGCACGGGCACGCGGGTGGAACACCGGTTGCCCGATCCGAGCGCGAATCCGTATCTGGCGCTGGCGGTGATGCTGAGCGCGGGGCTGGACGGGATCGAGACGCAGGCGGACAGCCGCGAGCCGGTGGACACGAACATTTTCGAGATGAGTCATCGCGAGAAGCGACGGCTGCGGATCGACGACCTGCCGCGCGACCTGAACGAGGCGTGTGACGAGCTGGAGAAGGACGACGTGATCCGCGGGGCGCTGGGCGAGCACGTCTTCCAGCAGTTCCTCGCGGCGAAGCGGGCGGAGTGGGTGGAGTTCTCGTCGCAGGTGAGTTCGTGGGAGATCGACCGGTATCTGATGAAGTACTGACGCACGGTCGTACTTCCGTCGGGGTGGCTGCACCTGCCAACAGCGGCAACAGCAAACAGCGTATTCATCGCAGAACGGAACCGCTGTTTCCGTCACCGCTTGCACGGCCGTACTCAGGCGAGATCGAACCGATCCGCGTGCATCACCTTCGTCCACGCCGCCACGAACGTGTCGAGGAAGCGCGACTCGTTTCCGTGCTCCGCGAACACCTCGGCAATCGCCCGCAGCTGCGAGTGCGACCCGAAGATCAGGTCCACACGCGTCGCCGTCCACTTCACGTCACCCGTCACCCGATCGCGACCCTCGAACACATCCTTCGATTCCGGGACCGGCGTCCACACCGTGCCGATGTCCAGCAGGTGCACGAAGAAGTCGTTCGTGAGCACTTCCGGACGGCTGGTGAACACGCCATGCCGCGACTGCGCATGGTTGGCGTTCAGCACACGCAGACCACCCACCAGCGCGGTCATCTGGGGTGCGGTCAGCGTCAGCAGCTGCGCCTTGTCCAGCAGCAGCGCTTCGGCGCTGACGGTGTACGCGCCTTTCTGGTAATTGCGGAAGCCGTCGGCGATGGGCTCGAGGACGCCGAACGAGTCGACGTCCGTCTGCTCCTGCAGCGCGTCCATGCGGCCCGGCGTGAACGGCACGGTCACCTCGTGGCCCGCCGCGCGCGCCGCCTGCTCGATCGCGGCGCATCCGCCGAGCACGATCAGGTCAGCCAGCGATACCTTCGTACCACCCGTCTGCGCGGCGTTGAAGTCGCGCTGGATGGTCTCGTAGATCTCGAGCGCGCGCTGCAGCTTGGCCGGCTGGTTCACCTCCCACCCCTTCTGCGGGGCGAGGCGCAGCCGTGCGCCGTTGGCACCGCCGCGCTTGTCGGAGTTGCGGAACGTCGAGGCCGACGCCCACGCCGTGGTGACGAGCTGCCCGATGGACAGCCCCGAGGCGAGGATGCGGGCCTTGAGCGACGCGATGTCATGCGCATCCACCAGGGCGTGATCGACTGCGGGAATCGGATCCTGCCAGATCAGCTCCTCGCTGGGCACGAGCGGGCCGAGGTAGCGCGTGCGCGGGCCCATGTCACGGTGCGTGAGCTTGAACCAGGCGCGGGCGAACGCATCCGCGAACTGGTCGGGGTTCGCATGGAAGCGGCGCGAGATCGGCTCGTAGACGGGATCGAGACGGAGCGCGAGGTCGGTGGTCGCCATCATCGGCGCATGGAACTTCGTCGGATCGTGCGCATCGACGACCGTGGCCGCGGCCGACGGATCGGTGGGCGTCCACTGGTGCGCGCCGGCGGGGCTCCTGGTCAGCGTCCACTCGTACTTGAAGAGCGTGTCGAAGTAACCGTTGTCCCACTGCGTCGGGTTCGGCTTCCAGGCGCCTTCGAGGCCGCTGGTGATGGCGTCGCCACCCTTGCCGCTGCCGAAGCTGTTCTGCCAGCCAAGGCCCTGCAGCTCGATGCTCGCGCCCTCGGGCTCGGGACCGACGTGCGAGGTCAGGTTGGCGCCGTGCGTCTTGCCGAAGGTGTGACCGCCGGCGATCAGCGCGACGGTCTCCTCGTCGTTCATCGCCATGCGGGCGAAGGTCTCGCGGATGTCGTGCGCTGCGGCGAGCGGGTCGGGGACGCCGTTCGGGCCTTCAGGGTTCACGTAGATGAGCCCCATCTGCACCGCGGCGAGCGGGTTCTCCAGCTCGCGCTCACCCTGATACCGCTTGTCACCGAGCCACTCGGCCTCGGGGCCCCAGTAGATGTCGCCCTCGGCCTCGAAGACATCGGCGCGCCCGCCGCCGAAGCCGAACGTGTCGAAGCCCATCGACTCGAGCGCGACGTTGCCGGTGTACACGAACAGGTCGGCCCACGAGAGCGTGCGGCCGTACTTCTGCTTGATCGGCCAGAGCAGCCGACGGGCCTTGTCCAGATTGCCGTTGTCGGGCCAGCTGTTGAGCGGGGCGAAGCGCTGGGTGCCGGCCGAGGCGCCGCCGCGACCGTCACCGGTGCGGTAGGTGCCGGCGGCGTGCCAGGCCATGCGGATGAAGAAGGGGCCGTAGTGGCCGTAGTCGGCAGGCCACCAGTCCTGCGAATCGGTCATCAGCGCAACGAGATCGGCCTTCACGGCGGACAGGTCCAATGTCCGGAACTCGGCCGAGTAATCGAAGCCGTCGCCCATCGGGTTGGAGAGCGACGAGTGCTGGTGGAGGATGCTGAGGTCGAGCTGGTTGGGCCACCAGTCGCGATTGGACCTGCCGCCGACGATCGAGCTCATGCGTGCCGGCACCGGCGCCGACACTGCGGCGCCGTGCATCACGGGGCACTTCCCGCCATTCCCGCCAGAATTTCCTTCCATCGCACGCTCTCCGAAGTGGTGCCGCTGCCATGAACCGGCCGCAACCGAGCCGGTGTGCTGATGTCTCGAATGGAACAACGCGTGAGGATACGTCGCCCCGTCATAGCCCGCAATCAGGTAAAACCTATACAAGCCATAGCCAGAGCTTATGTTCTGCCGAGTGGACACCCTCCTCCTCCGGGCATTCGTCGAGACGGCTGATGCCGGCAGCCTGAGTCGCGCGGCACGGACGCTCGACCTGTCGCAGCCCTCGCTCACCGGACAGATCCAGCGGCTGGAGACCCACCTTGGCACACCCTTGTTCGATCGCCACGGGCGGGGCGTGACCCTCACCGACGCCGGCACGACACTCTACCCACGGGCGCGCCGGATCCTGGACGAGGTCCGCGAGACAGAGGACAGCATCCGGCAGGAGGCGATGCAGGTGGCAGGGACCTTGAGCGTCGGCGCGATCCCGACCGTCGCGCCGTACCTCCTGCCGACGGCGGTGCAGAAGCTGCGGGCGCGGCATGCGGCGATGCGGGTGGCGATCCGCGAGGACTACAGCAGCGCCTTGGCGCGACTGCTGCACGACGGGTCGCTGGACGTGGTGATCGCCGCCCTGCCCTACGGCTTCGAGCATCTGGACACCGAGGTCCTCGGTCGTGATGCGCTGGTGGTGGCCGTTCCGGCGTCGCATCCGGCGGCACGGGTGGGGCGGATCACGCTGGCGCAGCTTCGCGATGCGCCGGCCGTGACGCTGGATCCGCTGCACTGTCTGGGCGAGCAGGTGGAGGGGTTCTGCTCGAGCCGCGAGGTATCGCCGTCGGTGGTGTGTCGCAGCGCGCAGCTGACGACGGTGCTGGAGCTGGTGGGGGCTGGAGTGGGGATCAGCATCGTGCCGGCGATGGCGGCCGCGCGGCACAACACCCCGCGGTGCGCCTACGTGACGCTGGTCGATCACACACTGGAGCGTGAGATCGTGGCCGTGTGGCGCCGCGGTGCGGTGCGGTCGCCGCAGGGGCGTGCCTTCGTGGAATGTGTGCGCGAGGTGGTGCGGGGGCGGTAGGGCGGCACGCGGCGTGACGCGGCCATTCCGCGCGTCGTCACCGCAGGAGTCCCTGATGACCCCTGCCTCCCGTTGATGAAGCCCAGCAAGCCGTTCCTCGTGCTCCTGATGGTCGCCGCTGTCGCCGGCGCGTCGGCCGCCGTCGCCGCGCCGCATGCGCAGGCCGCGACACCGCGCGATTCGATGCCACTCTCGACGAAGCTGACGCCCGCCATCATCGACTACTTCGGGCTGCAGCCGGCGTTCGAGCCACCGAACATGCCGGCGCTCGTCGCCTGCGCCGCCGCGTCGGCCTGCGGGGCGAGCGACAGCGTGCGGGTGCGCTTCGTGGATGCGAGTGGACAGGTCCTGACTGCCTACGACGGTGCGCCGACGACCGCGATCGAGCGGGTCACGACCGGGACGGCGACGCCCACCGACGGTGTGACGGTGTACCGACACACCGTCCGTCGCTTCGTGCAGGAGGATGGGGCCAAGGTGCTGATGACCGGCACCGACTCGATCGTCACGTCGGATACCGGTGCGCCCGGCCGCGCCCCCTCGACGGTGGTGCGCATGCACCGCTACGCCGCGATGCGATATCTCGTGAACGATCCACGATTTCCCTGGCCGCTGACCGGCCTCGTGACGCTCGAGCTCTCCGAGACGCCGGGCGCATCGCCACGCCGGCTCCGTCCACCGTCCGCGCATGCGGCGGTCAGCTTCGACGGCACGCCCACGGCGTCGATCGTCACCAGCGGCGCGTTGACGCACCGCGTGCACCTGCGCGCGAGGGTGCTCGAGACGACGCTACCCGATCGCTGACGGTCGCAGACGTTCGCTGGCCGGAGACCGGCCCGAGCACCGTTCGAGTTTCGATTCGAGCATCGTCGCGCGCCCCCGCCACGACACCGGCTCGTGCGCCGGTCCTCGGAGATCGCGCTCACGCAACGTCGCAACCCGCCGTCGCGATGTGTGCGCACGACGCGCAGCGGTGGTGCCCCGGACGGTTGGGCAGGCTCACTTGGAGAGCTTCGGCGAGCGGAGGCTGACGCCGAAGAATTGGCTGAAGCGGCGTTCGCGCGTGGTGGGGATCGAAGTGATCGTCGACGGGATCCGGTCGCCACGCGTGAGGGCGCCCTTCCATGCGTCGTCGATACGCACGGACTGTCCCAGCACGGCGCCCCACGAGACGAAGAGCCGCTGTCGAGCGAATGCCACCGAGAGACCAAGCAACCAGTCGCGGTCACTGATGTTGGCGCCGGTGGAATTCAGCGCGGCACCTCCGCTGAGGTGGATGGGCTTGCCGACACCGGCCAGGAACGGCAGGCGCACATGGATCACGCCGACGATCGGCGTCCGCCATCGCTCGTCGCGCGTGACACCGATGCGGCGGCCACTGTCGGGGGCGGCGATGACGGAATACTCGGACGTGCCAAGCATGGAGGCAACGCCGCCGATGGCAAGGCTGACGGGGTTGTCGCTGACGAACACCACCTCGACGGTACCCACCGTGTCAGTCGCCGTGCGGGGAACGTCTGTGACGTCGTTCGATTCGGTGCCGGCGATCAGCCGCCAGCTCGAGGCAGAGGCCGGTGTGCGAATCACCGAGACGGTGGCCACGGTGCCGGCGTCGTAGTTCCCAAGCACCTGCTGGACGCTCCACGCCGATGGCGTCACGAGGATCCTGCGAACCGCCGCGATGGAGGGAGCAAGCGCCGGCGTTCGATTGAGTCCGTCGATCGCCCGGCGTTCTGCGGCTGCCGACGCAACCACTTCGTCATACGACTCGCGATAGGCGTCAGCGTTCTGGCAGCTGGCGTCGATCGTCGACGGCAGGGGGAGCGCGCGAATTCGCGCAAGCGCCGAATCGGCACGGGCAAGTTGTGGAGCACGGATGCGAAGAACCGTAAAACGCGCATACCGCGTCACGACCTCCTCGGCCGCATCGGCGAGCTCCGTACCCCGGTCCTCCGACGACTGGAGTGCGCTGAGCGATGCCTGCAACGCCTCCGGCGCGGTGGCATTTGCAGGATCCATCAACTCCCTGCTGAAGAGTCGTGCCGCGTCGGCAGCGACGGCGCGCATCTCCTCGACGACGTTGCAGACGCGTCGCGACGCCAGCGGAGGCTCCGCTCCCACTGCGCGAGCGCCTTCGGTGACGGGACGTTCGCTGAACAGCGCAGGAAGCCTGCGCTGCAGCACGGTGATCGCGTCGTCGTTCCCTTCGCTCGGCCTCGTCACAACGGCGAGGGCATACGAATCCTGCAGGAAGGGATTCATGCCATGCAGCACGATGCGAACGCGCTCCGATGTCTTGAAGCGGTGCACACGCAGACGTATGAACGAGGAATCAGGGGAGTCGGAGCGGGCATGTCGCTCACCGCCACCGGGCAGCGGCGGATCCACCCGCACGATTCCCGTGTCGGTGACGGCAACCCTCACCGACGGCAGATCCCTGGCGCAGCTGCCATCGTACTGGCATGGCAGCAATCGCTGCACCGATTGAGCACCGGCGTCCACCGACGCGACGACCACTCCCATCGCTACGAGCAGGCTCCACCGCATCGCGAACCGTTCCTGTTCCGTCGTTCCATGTGACGTTCGACAGGTGACATTCTAGTGGACTGGAAATGAAGTTCGGGAAGCAGTCGCCGGTCGGAGCATCCCGGCTGGCTACGTTGAAAATCCTCGCAATACCGCGGGTATTGCTGTGGTTTTCGCCGTCCCATCCGGGCGCCCCCCCCGGCTTGATGCTCTCCGAACGTGATTTCCAGTCCACTCGTGACGTGATCACCTCAGCGGCCGATGCCTCGTGACCGACATCCACGGTCGGCGATGCCGCTGCACCGGAGCTGGACGACGCTCGAAACCATGCCAGCGCCGTGCCGTAGTGCCCACGTCGCCCGTCGCCTGAGGAGGCCTCCAATGCGCCCTGTCCTGCCGCTGCTCGTTCCTGCCCTGCTGCTCGTCGCCACCGCGCCGGCGAACGCCCACGCCCAGTCCGCCACAGCCGCCCGCGCCACGGCATCGCTCGCGCCGCGCACGATGGCGGCGGGCCGGTACGAATTCACGAGTGCCGATGACGACGGCGACGTCCAGACCGGCACGGTGGCCTGGAGCGGTCAGGTGCTGCGCATCGACATGGACCGGACCCGGAACCGCGCCCGCCGCGGGAAGGGCGTGTCGGTCAGCACCAGCAACCGACGCGGCGAGTACATGCTGGTGGACTTCGCCAGCAACACGGTGCGCACCGTGAAGCCCGAGGAGCGCGAGATCAGCGAGCTGCCGCTCGCGACCTTCGAACAGATCATCGGCAAGGCGCTCGGCATGGTCGGGAGCGTGGTCCAGATGCAGGTGCGCGATGCCGGCATCCTCGCCAACGACGTCGGCCCCGGTGGGATGGTGGCCGGCGTGCGCACGCAGCAGTTCCGCATCATCGAGGAGTACAACGTGCGCATCGGCGTGTTCGGGATGAACGCCGAGGAGAAGCACCATCGCGTGGTGACGGACTACTGGGTGCCGGTGGAGGCGAGTGTGCCACGCAACCCGATATTCGAGCTGATGATGCGGAGCTCCAGCGCGCTGGCGCAGCAGGACGCCACGCATCAGGCCAATCTCTCGCGCACCCGTCTCGCGCTTTTTCGCGGGTCGCCGCTGAAGGCGGTGGTGACGGTGACCGAGTCGGGTGAGGACGCCAAGCGTTCGTCCGTCGAAGTCACGTCGCTGTCTGCCGCCACGCCGGATGCCGCGCTGTTCGTGCTGCCGACGGGCTACCGGGTGAAGAAGAACGACCTGAACTTCTCGCTCTGAGACCCGACGACTGGCGCGCGAACAGCGGCCCCGTCAGCGCGGTCGACGTTCTGGCGGGGTCCCCGTCGAGTCTTCGGAAGGCGCCTCAAGCAGTTCCCGAACGCCATGCATCGCGGCCGGCAATATGAGTACGAGCACGGGAAGATGCGCCCGGAACTCCGCAAGGTTCGACTGTAACGCGAACGGCACGAACAGCAGCAGGCCAAACACGGCCGACGCCTGAACCCACGGGGTGGCGCGTCGCATGCCGAGAAACGCGAAGGCGATCGGGAGCGTGAATCCGAGGAACGGTGGCCAGTGCACATTCAGCCGGCGGATCTCGGCCAGATTGCTGAGGACCTGCGGCCCGACCGGAGCTGGCGCGAACCCGCCGGGGAGCACGGTGCGCAAGAGGGCATAGGTGCCGATCCCAAGGCTCAGCAACCCCAGTGACGCCGCCCACGGCGCAATCACGATGCGCCGGTCGCGGATGAGCGAGTGCAGTCCGATCAATCCGGGCAACAGCATGATGTCGTACTTGACGATGACGGCGAGCGGCAGGAGCAGGGCGGCCATCAGGATCCGCTCACGTTCGAGCAGGCCGATGATGAGAATCCACGCAACGAGGCTCAATCGGTCCCACGGATGCTGCCAGAAGAGCTGATACGTGAGCGGCAGGACTGCACAGACGAATGACACCCCGAGGACCGCATAGACCGGCGCCGTGAATCGCCGGAGGTACGACAGCAGCAGTATCAGAGCGACCCACAGCATGACCGTATCGATCACGAAGTAGCTGCGCAGCACGGACCAGCCGCTGAGCCGGTGCACGGCCTCGCCGAGGTAGACGGCGCCAACCCTGATGTTGACGCCGTTCATTCCCATCGACCCCCATCCGCCATCAGGCGGTGTGTTGGTCAGGATGCGTTCATGGGCGATCGCCACCTTGTTCGCATTTGAAGCGCTGTAGATCGTTGACTGGCCGACCCAGAACTGCATCGTGAGGGTGACGGTCCCGAGCCACAGGGCGGTCATCGCCCGCCGAAGCCACCGGCGGCGATGCTCAGACATCATCGCGGTCACGACTCGAACCGTCCGCCGCACGACCCGCCTCCCGGCGCGATCGTCCTCATGGTCGGACGTTGCGCGCGACGGCCAGCAGGCTGCCACCGATCGGGAAGGCGCCGCCAGACTGGATCACCTTGTATTCACTGTCGAGCAGCCTGCTGAGCGCGCGACCGCCGATCCCACCAGGGAGCCCATGCTCCGCGTGCATGCGATCCGCGCCCGGTGTGCGGCGGCCAAGCAATGATGGAACCCTCCTCAGGAAGAACACCGGCAGGGGAAGCCAGACGAACATCGCCGACAGGTACTCGACCTCGAAACCAGCGCGCCGCAGCGCGGCGCGCAGTGTCCGCGCGCTGTATCGCCGGAAATGTCCAGCGCGATCATCTTCGTACGACCAGAGCTGCTGGAAAGCCGGCACTGAGATGTAGACGCGTCCGTCGGGCGCGAGATGCCTGCGCATCTCCTGCAGGAACGCCACATCGTCCTCGATGTGTTCGACCACGTCGAAGAGACCGATGCCACCGAGGCTGCCGGCTGCAACGCCTGCCTGTTCGAGACGCGCACAGACGACGGGCCGCACCCCGCGGCGCCAGGCGTTCATCGCACCTTCCTTGCCAGGTTCCACAAGCAGCAACTCGATGCCCGCGTCGAGCAATGCCGCGGACACGAATCCATTCCCACCGCCGACATCGGCAAACAGGCCGGCCGGCGGCAGCCGCCGGACCGTGGCGGCGACGCATCGATTGCGATGCGCGAACCAGAACGACGTCGCCTCGACCTGATAGCACGCCTCGTGCGCATCGTCCGGATACGACAGCTCCCCTGACGATCCCGCCGCCCAGAACCCTGCTGGGCCCTCCTGGAGGCCACCGGCAGACGGCGACCAGGCGGAGACGATCCGCGGCTCACTCATTGCGCCGACGTCGACAGTTGCACGCGCGATTCTGACGCACGCGCCACGGTGTGCACCGCGTCAACGATCTCATCCAGATGTGTCTCCACGCCGGGCCACAGCGGCAACCGGACCAGTCGTTCCCCGGCCGAGTCGGTCACTGGCAGGGTGCCGTGCGCTCGCCCGAACCGGCGACCGGCCGGCGCTGAATGCAGTGGCACGTAGTGGAACACGGATGCGACGCCACGGGCCCGCAGGCCGTCGATGAAACGCTGCCGCTCGTCCAGGCTTGGCAGCAGCAGATAGTACATGTGCGCGTTGTGCCGACAGTCCGCCGGCACGATCGGTCGACGCACCAGCGCGTCGCGCTCCAGCACCTCGAACGCGGCGTGGTACCGCTCCCAGATGCGCAGCCGGCGCGCCGTCAACGCGTCCGCATGCTCGAGCTGCGCGCAGAGAAATGCCGCGATGATCTCACTCGGCAGAAACGACGATCCCACGTCCACCCACGTGTACTTGTCCACCTGGCCGCGAAAGAACGCGCTGCGGTTCGTACCCTTCTCCCGGATGATCTCCGCACGCGCCTCGAAGCGCGGGTCGTTGATCAGCAGCGCGCCGCCCTCGCCCGAGATGACGTTCTTCGTTTCATGGAAACTCAGTGCACCAAGGTCACCGATGGCACCAAGCGCCTTCCCCCGATAGGTGGATCCCACGCCCTGCGCCGCATCCTCGATCACGAGCAGGCCATGGCGACCCGCGATTGCGCCGATCGACTCCATGTCGCAGCTCATGCCGGCATAGTGCACCACGGCGATCGCGCGTGTTCGTGGCGTGATCGCCGCTTCGATCAGCGACTCGTCGATGTTCAGCGTATCCTGGCGCACGTCGACGAACACGGGGACGGCGCCGCGGAGTACGAAGGCGTTGGCGGTCGACACGAAGGTGAACGACGGCATGATGACCTCGTCGCCTGGTGCGAGGTCGGCCAGGAGCGCCGCCATCTCCAGCGCCGCCGTGCACGAGTGCGTCAGGAGCGCCTTCCCCGCGCCGGTCGATGACTCGAGCAGCGCGTGACAGCGCCTGGTGAAGCTGCCGTCACCGGACAGATGACCGGCCTCGAGGGCTTCACGGATGTAGTCGAACTCCGGTCCGACGATCATCGGACGGTTGAAGGGGATCACAGATCCACCGTCCAAAGGTGGAAGGTCATTTGGGCCTCGCCAGGGATGAAGCCGCAACGGGACACGACCCGCATTGCCGGCCAATTCGTCAACTGTGTATCATACCGAAATCGCACGCTGCCATGCGCAGCGATCGTGGTGGAGGCCGCGCCGAGCATGTCGCGCAACGTCCCTCGCCCACGGAAGCGAGGGTGCACCGCCGTCAGTGGCACATGCCAGTCGGCTGGCGAATCCTGCTCGAGCGCGAGAAATCCGGCCACCTCGCCCACCGGCGACTCTGCAATCAGCACGGAGCCGAGGGCAGCCGGGCGCCGCGCGAGATCCCCCGCCCATCGTGCGTAGAGTTCGGTCGCGCGCGCAGCGTCCAGCCGCGAGTCTGCGTGCCAGTGCCCGCTGAATCCGTCGAACGCCTCCAGCGCCACGGCGCGCATGGCTGCGGCGTCATCGGCCCGGCCTGCGCGAATGGCAAGGCCGCCGTCGCTCGACGCGCCGGAAAGTCCGCCCATGGGAATCGTGCCCGAGAGGGAGACCAGGACATCACACAGTCGCGCTCCGTGGCCCTCGAGGGCCTGCGCCGCATCGATTGCCGCTGCCGGCAGCCTGAGGACGATCAGATCGAACGACGCCATTCGAATGGCATCGAGCACCGGCTCCACGTCGTCGGCCCGCCGAACGCTGACCCCCGCGATCGACACGCCGAAGAGATCACTTTCCAGCGGGCGCGTCACGAGCTGCGCGTCCGTCACAGATATGTCCTCTCACGGATGACATACAGGGGACGGCCCTTCACCTCGTCGAACACCCGGCCGAGGTAGAGGCCGAGGACGCCCATGAACCCCAGCATGATGCCGCTGAGGAAATACAGGGACACCATCACGCTGGCCCACCCCGTCACCGTGTTGCGACCGGACAGCGCCAGGACGAACACGTACAGTCCCGCCAGCAGCGAGAGCCCCGCCAGGGAGAATCCCAGCCGAATGGCGATCCGAAGCGGCTTGTCGGAGTAGGCCACCATCGTTTGCACGGCGAGATTGATGAGCTTTCGCCATGTGTACGCGGTCTCGCCGGCAAACCTCGGATCGTGCTGCACGTCGATCGACGATACCCGAAAGCCGAGCCATGTGATGATGCCACCGAAGAACCGAAGCTGTTCAGTGAAGGCATTGAACGAGTTCGCAACCTGGCGCGACATGATCCGGAAGTTGCCGACGGTCCCGTCGTATTCGAGTTCAGTCAGGTAGCGAAATGCAGCATAGAAGAGGGTCGATGTTGCACGCTTGGGCCAACTGTCCTGCCGTCGCTGCCGGCGCGCGAGCACGATGTCGTATCCCTGCATCGCGGCAGTGTACAGTCTCGGAATCTCTTCTGGACGGTCCTGCAGATCGCAGTCCATGATGACGATCCAGCTGCCGCGGGATTCATGGATGCCTGCGGTGATGCCGTAGTGCTGGCCGAAGTTCCGGGAGAATTGAATCCCGCGAACGCGAGGATCGCGCTGTGCGAGTGCGCGGATGAGGTTCCACGAATCATCCGCTCCGCAGTCTTCGACGAGGATGATCTCGAAGGTGTCGTCGATGGCCGACAGGGACGCCACCAGCCGTCGGTAGAGTTCCTGAAGGCAGTCGGCGCCCTGATACACAGGAACGACGACCGAGATGATCGGCAATGGCGAACCCGGTTGGCCACTCACGGACTGTTCAGTCATTTGCATGGGTTCGGATGGCAGCGTGTACGACCGGGGTACGCGTGTTTCGACTGCGGCCGGTCGCGCGGTGTGATGGCGTGACGCCGAGGCCCGGCGGCGCTCCCGAGTTGGTGCGCGAGGCACGCCACGTACAGCACCACCCGCCACACAGCACCGGCATCCCTCGCCTGACCCGAGGTGAGAACACTGCGCTACCGCGCGGCGACCATCGCCGCATGCAGTGTGCTGTCGTGCCCGTACACGTCGTTGAAGTACCGCACCCGTCCGCCCGCGTCGGCGACCGCGGTCTGGTAGACGATCAGCACCGGGATGGGCCGCGGTACACGCACGTAGCGCTCCACGCCGGCGTTCATTGCCTCGGTGATCTTCGAATCGTTCCATGCCGGCTGGCTGCCGAGCACGTACCGGGCCAGCGCCATCGGGTCGTCGAGTCGCACGCAGCCGTGGCTGAAATCGCGGCGCACGCGGCGGAAGAAGCTGCGCGATGGCGTGTCGTGCAGGTAGATGTCGTACGGATTGGGCAACAGGAACTTGACCTTCCCCAGGGCATTCGCATCACCCGAACGCTGTCGCACCATCACGGTCGTGCCGATGCGGGCGATGTTGCCCGGGGTGGTTGGAATGACGCGACCGCCGGTGGTGGTGAGTTCGTAGTCGTGCTTGGCGAGATAGTCGCCGCTGGCAGTGGCCGCGGGAAGGATCTCCTTCAGCATGATCGACTTCGGAACATGCCACTGTGGCGAGAACACGACCTGCGTCATGTTGGCGGCGAAGACGGGCGTGGCGTTGGAGTCGGCGCGGCCGATCACGACGTTCATGCTGATCGAGTCGGTGGCGGGGTTGCCCTGGAAGCGCAGGTAGGAGTGCAGCCGGTATTCCGGCAGGTTCACCACCAGCGGATCGTTGCTGAAGGTGCGCGGCAGCCAGCGCCAGCGCTCGATGGCCATTGCGATCCGATCGCCGCGTCCGTCGTACTCCTCCATCAGTGCCGCCAGCAGCGGCGCGGTCAGCGTCCCGGTGGCACGACCCTTCTTCAACTTGCGGTTCTGCCAACGGGCGACCGCATCGAACATCGGCTTCGTGTAGCGCGTGCCGACGGTGCGCACGGGGAATTCGGTGGGCAGCTCGCCGAGTTGCACGAGCACGTCGGCGAGTGCGGTGGCGTCGGCATACCGCTGGCCGGCACCGATGGCATGTGCGGGCCGTGCGGGACGACGCGTGGCGCCGTCGGCGTCGTGGCGACGCACCGCCTCGAGGCTGCTGACGAGCATCCCATACGCGCGCGTCTGGGGCTCGAGGGCGCTGAAGACATCGGCAGGGCCTGCATCACCGGCCAGCCGGGTGAGCACGGTTCGCAGGTCCACGTCGGCCGCCGCGAGCGACCATTCGGGATGCACGCGCGTGGGGTCCACGCGTCCCTGCGCGTGGAGATAGGCATGGCGCGCGGCGATGATGTCGAGCGCGACGTCGAAGAGCCGGCGGTCGCTGGCCGACGCAGCGGCAACCGAAAACGCACGGGCGGCGCTGTCGAGGCGCACGGCATCGGCCTGCTCGGCGCGTGAGGCTTCCCCGTCGCTGCCCACGTGGGCGAGGAGCTGCGCGGCGGCCCCGGTGGGTCGTCCCGCGTCGGTGGTCCAGCGAAGGGCAACGGCACCATCCGCCTCGCGGACGCCCCGGATGGCGCGTTGCACGTCGGCGAACTGGCCACCGTTGCCGAGCCACGGGTGCGTGGCCAGCAGCACCGTGACGACGGCAGTGTCCGGCCGGGCCTGCGCGGTGGCGCGGGTGGAGCCGATCAGGGCCAGCGAGGTGGCGCCGACAACGAACCGGGAGGGATAGATGTGACGGAGGCGGAACGGCACCGGTGCGAACTGGAATGAGGAATGACAGGATGATATGAAGCTACGGGCGGAGTGCGCTGTCAGTCGCATTCCGCCCGTATCCCGCATCAGGAGCCCTGCCGCGTCGTACCCGCCGGTGGTCAGACCGGGAAGAGGATCTCCCGGTACTTCGGCAGCGGCCAGAGCCGGTCGTCGATGGCCAGCTCGAGGGCGTCGCAGCGATCGCGGACGGCCTCGGCGGCGGCGGTGCCCTCGCTCGTCAGCAGCTTGGCCTGCGCGACGGGGTCGTGGTGCATCCCCTCGGCGCGGTCGATCACATCCACCAGCGTGTCACGGCGTGCCTGGAGCTCCTGGATCACCGTGCCGATGTGGTTCGCCTGCGCGACCTGCGGCACCACCGTGATGCCGGCGGTGTGCGCGTGCGCCGCCGCACTCGCCAGCCCACCGAAGTACTCGAACGACGCCGGCAGGATGAGCGTGTCGGCGATCTCCTTCAGTGTGCTCATCTCGATGATCACGTCCTTCACGTATCGCTCGACGCGGACGTGGAAGCGGCTGTCCAGCTCCGCATCGGAGAGGATGCCGAGGCTGGTGAGCGTGTGACGCGACTGCGGCGTGATGAGCTGCTCGAGCGCCTCGGGGGTCTTGCGATAGTTCGGCAGGCCGCGGCGCGCCGCCTCATCGACCCACTCGGCCGAGTAGCCGTTGCCCTCGAAGCGGACGGCCTTCGTCTCGCGGAACGCCTCGCTGACGACGTTCAGCACCGCCTCGTCCACGGGCGTGCCGTCGGCGATGAGCTGGCGCAGCTTGTCGGTGACCTCACCGATGGCCTCGGCAGCAGCGGCGTTGAGCAGCATCACCGGGAAGGCGATGGACTGCGACGAGCCGACGGCGCGGAACTCGAACTTCATGCCGGTGAAGGCGAAGGGCGAGGTGCGGTTGCGATCGGTGTTGTCCTGCGCGACTTCGGGCAGCTTGGCGACGCCGAGGTCGAGCATGCGCTGTGCGGCGGTCTTGCCTCCGGTGCGGCCCTCGGCGATCTCGTCGATCACCTTCGTGAGCGTCTCGCCCATGAAGATGGAGATGATGGCGGGCGGTGCCTCGTTGGCCCCGAGTCGATGTTCGTTGCCGCTGGTGGCGATGCCGGCGCGGAGCAGGCCGGCATGCTTGTGCACCGCCTTCTGGACGGCTGCGAGGAACAGCAGGAAACGGATGTTCTGGTGCGGCGTCTTGCCCGGCTTGAGCAGGTTGAAGCCGTTGAGCTCCGGGTTGCTCGCGGCGATGGCCATCGACCAGTTGCAGTGCTTGCCGCTGCCGTTGATGCCGGCGAACGGCTTCTCGTGCAGCAGCGCCTGCAGGCCATGACGGAGCGCGACCTTCCGCAGCACCGACATCACCATCTGGTTGTGGTCGACGGCGACGTCGGTCTCCTCGTAGTGCGGCGCCATCTCGAACTGGCAGGGCGCGACTTCGTTGTGGCGCGTCGTGATCGGCACGCCGAGCTTGTAGAGCTCGTGCTCCACCTCGGCGATGCAGGCCTGCACGCGCTCGGGGATGCCACCGAAGTAGTGGTCCTCGAGCTGCTGTCCGCGCGGCGGCGGGGCGCCGACGAGCGAGCGGCCGCCCATGACGAGGTCCGGGCGCATGGCGAAGAGGGCGCGGTCGATCAGGAAGTACTCCTGTTCGGTGCCCATCGTGGTGTAGACGCGCTGCACGCCCTTGTCGCCGAGCACCTCGAGCAGTTCGATGGCCTTCTGCGAGAGGACGTCGGTGCTGCGGAGCAGCGGCGTCATCTCGTCGAGCGCTTCACCGTTGTAGCCGATGAAGACGGACGGCACGCAGAGCGTCTTGACGCCGGCGGTCTCGATGATGAAGACGGGGCTGGCCGGGTTCCACGCCGTGTAGCCGCGAGCTTCCCAGGTGGCGCGGAGGCCGCCCGAGGGGAAGCTGGAGGCATCGGGCTCGGACTGGATGAGCTGCGCGGCGGAGAAGGTCTCCAGCGGCGTCATGTTGTCGTCGAAGCTCAGAAACGCGTCGTGCTTCTCGGCGGTGAGGCCGGTCTGGGGCTGGAACCAGTGCGTGAAGTGCGTGACGCCGAGCGACATCGCCCATTCCTTGATCGTCTGGGCGACGACGGGGGCGATATCGGTGTCGAGCTTCTTCCCGAGCCGGATGGAGGCCGAGAGCTTGGCGTAGACGTCGGGGGGCAGCTTGGCGCGCATCTGGCGGGCGCCGAAGGTGAGGCTGCCGAAGTACTCGGAGGTGCGCGGCGGGAGACCATCATTCTCGGTCTGGGCCGGGCGGGTGGCGATGGCGCGGAGGGCAGAGGTGCGCGGTGTGTTCGACGAAGGCATGTGGCGAGCGGGAGATGAAGAGTACGGGCGCTCTGGCGGCGTACGGCCGGGATGTACTGCATTTCGTGCGAGAACTGCAAAACTAATCAGTCACCGCCGCAATTTCTGCTGCCTTCGACGCGAAACGCTGTTGAAAGCGTGCAGAAACGGAAAATTCCCAAGAGACAGTTGTTCGTCGGGTCGGGGCGTCTTCAGGGACGAGTTGGCGGACCGGATGCAACGGGGGCCGGGACCCGACCGAGCGGGGCAATATGCGGGCGGCGCCCCGCGGTGGTGCGCGCGCTGGCGCCGCCGGACTGCGGCGCCGTCAGAAACCGACCGGCCAGAGCTCCGTCTGCGGAATCTCCGGCTCCAGCCGACGGCGGACGGCGGAGGCGATCTCGTCGATCGCTGCCGGGTCCCGGAGGAGGTCGTAGTCGGCAATGTCGAGCTCGAGCACCGGGCAGCGGCGGAAGCGGCTGATCCAGGCGGCGTAGCGACCGTGCAGCGACTTCCAGTAGCTCGGTGGCATGTCGCGTTCGGCCTCCCGGCCGCGCTGGCCGATGCGGGCCACGACCAGGTCGAGCGAGCCGTGCAGGTAGATCAGCAGCCGCGGCGGCCTGGCCGCCGGCCCGGTCAGCAGCTCGGCATAGAGCCGCTCGTAGAGCTCGTGCTCGTGCCGCATCATCACGCCCTGCTCGAACAGGCCGCGCGCGAAGATCTCGGCGTCCTCGTACCAGGTGCGGTCGAGGATCCAGCCGCCGCCCAGCGTCCGCATCTGCCGCATGGCATGAAAGCGCGTGGCGAGGAAGTGGAGCTGGAGCCGAAGCGCGTATTTCTGCTGCGCGTCGGCCTCGGGGCCGTAATAGGGGGTGAGCCATGGATTCTCGTCATCCACCGACTCGAGCGCCATCTGCAGCCCGAACCGGCGGCCGAGCGCGCGGGTGAGGGTGGTCTTGCCCGTGCCGACCATCCCGGCGACCGCAAGCAACATGGGTTTGGGCGGCATCAGCGGTGCGACGGTGTGGCGTGTGGGGGAGCGGACGACATGTCGCGTCGGTGCGGCACAGCCGTCAAGAATACTGATGGACGGGAAGGGCGATGCGGGGCGAGGCGTGACGCCGTGCCCAAGTGGGACCGCCGTGGTTATGTTGACTGCGCAGCGCCGGACGTCATCGGTGCCGCTGGCAGGTGATGGGGCGGGGCAGTGGACCCGGCCGAGAGAGATGGCGCCGTCGCCAAGTGGTAAGGCTCCAGACTGCAAATCTGGCATCGTCGGTTCGATTCCGACCGGCGCCTCTGTTCGTCGACATCAGGTCGTGACATCAGGCCACCCCGGCGCATGCTGCGGGTGGCCTGGTGCGTTGTGCGGCTGGTCGTCTCCGGGGCCAGGATCGTCAACGCTGTTCACACGGAGGTCTGGCAAAACGGCGGTGTCGGTGCGTGCCGCGATGGTCGTCTCCGGAGCCGGGATCGTCAACTCTTTTCACGCGGAGGATTGGAGCAGCGGAGGGAGGGAGGTGCGTGTCGCCGGCCTTCGAGCGGGGGCGGGCGATCGCTTACTTGTTGGGGGGGTGATCGGTTGGAGTCCGTTTCCGAAGTCCCATGCCTCCAGGCCAGCGACGGTGGCGTCCGGGCTGCCGGCGATGCATGTCCTCCTTTCCTCCGTTGCTCCCAACCTCCGTGTGAACAGTGTTGACGGACTCACACGGGATGCATTCTTGGAGTTCGCGCGTGAGCGCTGTTTCCTGCCCTCGATGACCACCGCCGACAGACACATGACGACTCCCCGACTCTCCGTTGCCGCTGGACTCCTTGCGCTGCTGACGTGCGTGGTGCCGGCCGTCGTTCCGAATACCGTGGTGCTGGCGCAGTCGCTGGGCGGCGCGCGTGACAGCGTGCGGCGACCCGCGACGCGGCCCGCGGTGCCAGCGGCGGCTACGGATTCGGCAACGGCGGGACCGTTGCTGGCCGGGCTCGCGTGGCGCAGCATCGGGCCGGCGACCATGTCGGGGCGCATCAGCGACATCGCCATCCACCCGAAAGCCCCGCGCACCTGGTACCTGGCGGCGGCGAGCGGCGGCGTGTGGAAGACCACCAACGCCGGCACGACCTTCACGCCGGTGTTCGATGGCCAGGCGAGCTACTCGATCGGCACGGTGGTGATCGATCCCGCCAATCCGCACACGGTGTGGGTGGGCACGGGCGAGAACAACTACCAGCGGGCGGTGGCGTACGGCGACGGCATCTACAAGTCGGTGGATGACGGTGCGACGTGGACCAACATGGGTCTCAGGACGTCGGAGCACATCGGCCGCATCGTGATCGACCCGACCAACAGCGACATCGTGTACGTCGCGGCCCAGGGACCGGCGTGGAGCCCCGGCGGTGAGCGTGGACTGTACAAGACCACCGACGGCGGCAAGACGTGGGCGCGCATCCTCGGTGGCGGCGAGTGGGTGGGCGTGAACGACGTGCAGATGGACCCGCGCAACCCGAAGATCCTGATCGCGAGCACGCAGGTGCGGCAGCGTCGCGTGTGGGGACAGGTGAGCGGCGGCCCGGAGAGCACGATCCACCGCTCCACCGACGGCGGCGCGACCTGGCAGAAGGTCACGGGCCTGCCGACGGAGGAGATGGGCCGCATCGGCCTCGCGATCAGCCCGAAGGACCCCGACGTGGTCTACGCGGTGCTGGAGGCCGCCAATGACCGCGGTGGCGTCTACCGCTCCACCGACATCGGCGCGAGCTGGACGCGCATGGGCAACACGTCCACCAGTGGCCTGTACTACGTCGAGATCATCGCCGATCCGCACACCGTGGATCGTGTCTACCTGATGGACACGTACAACCTCGTCAGCGACGATGCCGGCCGCACCTTCCGCCGGCTGGGCGAGCAGTACAAGCACGTCGACAACCATGTGATCTGGATCGACCCCACCGACGCCAACCACTACCTCGTGGGTTGCGACGGCGGGTTGTACGAGTCGTTCGACCGCGCCGCATCATGGAAGTTCTTCCCGAACCTGCCGCTGGCGCAGTTCTACAAGGTGGCGGTGGACAACAGCGAGCCGTTCTATCGCGTCTACGGCGGCACACAGGACAATGCCACCTTCGGCGGCCCGTCGCGCAACAACACGGTGCACGGCGTGTCCAACACCGACTGGCAGATGGTGGTCTTCGGCGATGGATTCTCGGTGCAGATCGATCCGACCGATCCCAACACGGTGTACGGCGAGTGGCAGAACGGTGGCCTCGTGCGTCACGATCGCCGCACGGGGGAAAACACCGGCATCCAGCCGCAGGTGGGGCCGAACGAGGCCGCCAATCGCTGGTACTGGGACAGCCCGCTGGTGATCTCGCCGCACAACCCGAAGCGCATCTACTACGGCTCGCAGCGACTCTGGCGCTCCGACGACCGCGGTGAATCGTGGACGATGAAGTCCGGTGACCTGACGCGAAACATCGATCGCTCGCAGCTTCGCCTCCTCGGCCGACAGCAGAGCGTGGACGCGATCGCGCGCAACAATGGCACGAGCTTCTTCGGCACGATCATCACCGTCAGCGAGTCGCCGGTGGTGGAGGGGCTGCTCTATGCCGGCACCGACGATGGGCTGGTGCAGGTGAGCGAGGATGCCGGCGCCACGTGGCGCAAAATGTCCACCTTCGCCGGCGTGCCCGACACGACGTACGTGATGCAGGTGCTGGCCAGCCGGCACGATGCGAACACGGTGTATGCGGTGTTCAACAACCACCGCTCGGGTGACTTCGCGCCGTACCTGATGCAGTCCGGCGATCGTGGACGCACCTGGCGCAGCATCGCCGCCAACCTGCCGGCGCGCGGGTCGGTGTACACGATTGCCGAGGACCCGACGGTGAAGGGGCTGCTCTACGCCGGCACGGAGTTCGGCGCGTGGGTGTCACTCGACGGCGGTGTGCGCTGGCGCGCACTGAAGGGAGGCATTCCGACGATCCAGGTGCGGCACCTCGTCGTGCAGGAGCGCGAGGGCGACCTGGTGGCGGCGACGTTCGGTCGCGGGTTCTACGTGCTGGACGACCTGACGCCGTTGCGCACCGCCGCCCGCGATGCGGCGGCGATGGCCGCCATGACCGAGGGGAGCGCCACGCTGCTGCCGGTGCGCAAGACGGCGATGTTCCTGCAGGCCGAACCGTACATGGGCGGCAAGGGACCGGGCTTCTTCGGGGCGCAGCACTTCACCGCGGCGAACCCGCCGCACGGTGCGGTTTTCACCTACTGGCTGCCCAAGGAGATCCGCACGAAGCGCGCGCAGCGGCAGGAGCGTGAGAAGGTGCTGGTCCGCGCCGGCAAGGACGTGCCGTTCCCGGGCTACGACGCGCTGCGGGCGGAGGATCGCGAGGAGGCGCCCGAGGCGGTGCTGACGGTGCGCGATGCGGCAGGGATGGTGGTGCGCCGCCTGAGCGGCCCGGTGAAGGCGGGCTATGCACGGGTGGCGTGGGACCTGCGCTGGTCCGCACCGCAGCTCGCGCCGCCGCGGGTGCCCGGCAGCGATGACGAACCGCCGGAAGGGCCAGTGGCGGCGCCGGGCAGCTACACGGTCGCGCTGGCGTTGCGGATGGATGGGCAGTTGAAGGAGATCGGCACGCAGCCGTTCGCCGCAGAACCGCCGGCCGCGCTGGCAGGCACGACGTCACGCGATCCCGCCACGCTGCAGTTCCGCGCCGAGACGGCGCGGCTGCAGCGGGCGGTACTCGGCGCCGTCGCGACGCTCGGCGAGGCGCAGACGCGGCTGACGGCGCTCAAGCGCGCGCTCGATGCGGCGCCCGGTGACACACGCGCACTGGCCGCGACGGCACGCCGGCTGGAGCAGCAGATCGCCGACCTCCGCACGCCGCTGAGTGGTGACCAGACGGTCTCCCGCCGCGGCGAGCCGACGCCGGCCAGCATCTCGGCGCGCGTCAGTCAGGTGATCCAGTACCACTGGAACGGCAGCGGCGCGCCGACGGCGACGCAGCGTCAGAACCTGCAGTGGGCAGGCGAGGCGTTCACGCCGGTGCGCGCGGCGCTGGAACAGCTCGTGGAGCGGGACCTGCGCGCGCTCGAGTCGGCCGCCGAGGCGGCGGGTGCGCCGTGGACACCGGGTCGCGTGCCGAAGTGGCCGTGAGCGGCCGCGTGAACCCATGAGCCCCCGGTGAGTCGAGCGCTGGCGCCGACCTGACTGATTCAAGACCTTTCGCGCCTGGAACGGCGCAACTCTCCCGACTCACCGCTCCCATCGCCATGGCTGCTGTCCCGACATCGCTGTTTTCACTGGCTGGCAAGACGGCGCTGATCACCGGCGCCTCGCGCGGCATCGGCCTCGCCATCGCACAGGCGTATGCACGCGCGGGCGCGAACGTGATCCTGAACGCGCGCAAGCCGGAGGCGCTCGAGGCGGCGGTGGCCGGGATCACGGCCGAGGGGTTCGCGGCCAGGCCGCTGGCGATGAGTGCCGGACGCGTGGAGAGCGCACCGGCGCTGATCGAGGCCGCCGTGGCGCTGTTCGGCGGGCTGGACATCCTCGTCAACAACGCCGCCGCCAATCCGATCTACGGGCCGGTGGAGCTGGCCACGCCCGAGATCTTCACGAAGATCATGCAGGTGAACCTGCATGCGCCCTTCGAGCTGGCGAAGGCCGCGCGCCCGCACCTGATGGCGCGCGGCGGTGGCAGCATCATCAACATGTCCAGCATCGGCGGCCGTTCTCCCGAGCCGGGGCTTGGCATCTACAGTGTGAGCAAGGCGGCGCTGCTGAGCCTGACGCAGGTGCTGGCGAAGGAGTGGGGTGTGGATGGCATCACCGTCAATGCGATCTGTCCGGGGCTGATCAAGACCGACTTCAGCGCGGCACTCTGGTCCAACGACAGGACGATGCAGCACATGCTCGCCCAGCAGCCAGTGCAGCGCATCGGAGAGGGCGAGGACATCGCGGCGATGGCGCTCTACCTGGCCAGCGACGCCGCGCGCTTCACCACCGGGGCGACGTTCACGGTGGACGGCGGGTACCTCGCATGACGACCGTGTCAGGTGGGACCGGCACGGACGTCAGTGCACTCGTCGCGCAGTTGCGTGCGCTGCTCGACGGGCCGGGGCTGGCGGTCGAGGCGGTGATGCTGCGCGACGGCTGGGTGGCCGCGCTGCCGCAGCTGCATGCGCTGCGCGACGAGGTTCGGCGGATCGGGGCGTGGGCCCCGCACCTGTCGCCCTCGGACGGCGGGCTGGGGCTCTCGCTGGTGGAGTTCGCGCGGGTCAGCGAGGTGCTTGGCCGGTCGCCGATCGGGCACTGGCTCTGCAACTGCCAGGCACCGGACATCGGCAACATGGAGCTGATGCACACCCACGCCGATGCCGCGCTGCAGGCCACCTGGCTGCAGCCGCTGATGCGCGGCGAGATCCGGAGCTGCTTCGCCATGACGGAGCCTGAGCATGCTGGTTCCAATCCGGTGTGGATGTCCACGCGCGCGGTGCGCGATGGCGACGAGTATGTGATCGACGGGCACAAGTGGTTCACCACCGGCGCCGATGGCGCGGCGTTCACGATCGTGATGGCCGTCACCGATGCCGCCGCGCCGCCGCACCGTCGCGCCTCGATGATCCTCGTGCCGCTGGATGCGCCGGGCTTCAGCATCGTGCAGAACATCAACATCATGGGCGAGCGGGGCGGCGATCATCACTCGCATGCCGAGGTGCGCTTTGACGGCGTGCGCGTGCCGGCGACACACCGCATCGGTGCCGAGGGCCAGGGCTTCGAGCTGGCGCAGGCGCGGCTGGGGCCGGGACGGGTGCATCACTGCATGCGCTGGATCGGCATCTGCGAGCGCGCGTTCGACCTGATGTGCCGGCGTGCGGTGTCGCGCGAGCTGTCGCCGGGCGAGCCGCTGGCCCGCAAGGACACGATCCAGCACTGGGTGGCCGAGAGCCGGGCCGAGATCGATGCGGCGCGGCTGCTGGTGCTGGAAGCGGCGCAGGCGCTGGAGACGCGAGGCGCGGCCGGTGCGAAGGAGCAGATTTCCGCCATCAAGTTCCACACCGCAGCCGTGCTGCAGCGGGTGCTGGACCGTGCCATCCAGGTGCATGGCGCGATGGGGCTCACCGACGCCACGCCACTCGCACTGTGGTGGGCCCACGAACGCGGCGCACGCATCTACGACGGGCCGGACGAAGTGCACAAGCAGTCGCTGGGGCGTGCGATCCTCAAGCGATACGCGGCGTCATGAGTGGCAGCGCGGCGGTGCCGGACGTGGACAGGCTGCGGGCGTGGTTGCAGGAGGCCGCGCCGGCGCTGGCGGTGGAGGCGACGACCGAGATCACGCTGACCCAGATCGGCGGCGGTTACTCGAACCTCACGCTCGAGCTGGTGCTCGGCAGTGGTGCCATGTGCCGCTCGTACATCCTGCGTTCGCCGCCCCACGGTGTGCGCGCGGAACGCGGCGCGCACGACATGCGCCGCGAGTTTCGCGTGCTGACGGCGGTGCACGGCACGGCGGTGCCCGTGCCACAGCCGATCGCGCTCTGCGAGGATGAGACGGTGCTGGGCGGGATGTTCTTCATCATGCAGAAGGTGCCGGGGGTGGCGGTGCGTGCGCTGGACGATGCACCAGCGCTGCGCGATCCGGCGGTGATGCGCGCCACCAGCGAGGCGCTGGTGGATGGCCTCGCCGCGCTGCATGCGCTGCCCGTGACACCGATGCCGATCTACGACGCGGCGCGCGTGGAGGGTTACGGCGCACGACAGGTCGCCAATTGGCACGCGCGCTGGAACGCAGCGCGCCCCGCGGACGTGCCGGACGGTGACGCGCAGACGGTGTTTGCGTGGCTGGCGGCGCACCTCCCCACGCCGCTGCCGCCGTCGCTGCTGCACAACGACTGGAAGTTCGACAACATGCTCGTGTCTCCCGACGATCCGGCGCGGGTGATCGGTGTGCTCGACTGGGAGATGGCGGCGATCGGCGACCCACGCTTCGACCTGGCGACGGCGCTCGGCTACTGGGTCCAGGCGGATGACTCGCCGATGCTGCAGGCACTCGCACTCGGCGTGACGACCGCGCCAGGTTGCCTGACGCGCGAGGAGGTGGTGGCGCGGTACGAGGCGGCGTCCGGCATCACCATCGAGACGCCCGTGTACTGGTGGGCATTCGGGCTGGCGAAGGTGGCGGTGATCGTGCTGCAGCTGTATGCGCGCTACGTGGACGGGCGCTCGCGCGATGCGCGCTTCGCGTTCCTGGGCGGAATGGCAGCGCTGCTGATGAAGACGGCGCGACGTGCGATCGAGCGGGGCTCGCTGGCCGCGAACTGAGACGGCGATGGCACGGACGTGACACGGGCCGGCATCACGTCGCGTGATACCGGCCCGTCGCACTGCAGGACGACGACGGTTACGGCGTGCCCTTCGCCTCGACTTCGATGATCAGCTGAATCTCGTCACTGACGACGGCAACGCCTTCGGTGATGCGATCCCACATCAGGCCGAAGTCCTTCCGCTTCACCATGCCCGTCATGTTGATGGCGGCGAGGTAGCCGTCCGGCGTCTTGCGCGGGCCGCCCAGCTCGGCGTCGAGGACGACCGGCTTGGTCACGCCGCGGATGGTGAGGTTGCCGGCGACCTTGTACATGGTGCCGCGGACCTTGGTGATCTGCGTGGAGGTGAAGGTGATCTTCGGGAAGCTGTCGGCGGCGAAGAAGTCGGCGGACTTCAGGTGGCCGTCACGACGTTCGCTGCCGGTGGTGATGCTGGCCACGTCGATCGACAGGTTCGCGCTGCCGGTCTGACCGCTGGCTGGATCCATCTGGAACGTCCCGCCGAAGGTGGCAAAGCGTCCGGTGACGGTACTGATGCCAAGGTGCTTGACCTTGAACATCAGGTTGCTGTGCACGGCGTCGATGGTGAAGGTCGACATGGCGACCGGGGCGGCAGCCTGCAGGGGAGCCGCGGTGCGGAGCGCGACCGGCGTGGCGATGACGAGCGCGCCGGCAACGGCCGTCGTGGCGAGGGTACGAAGCAGCATGGTATTCCCGTGGTGAATCAGTTCGTGTGCATCGCCTGCGGCGCAGTGCGCAGCAGCGAAGGTGTCTGCCTGAATATACGCGCGCCGGTCAACAGGCGTTTGCGCGGCGACCAGTCGGATGTGCCGGCGGCGGCGCGAAGGCGGCGGCGAGGCGCGCGGCCTGCGAGGGCACGGGGAGTGCGATGTGGAAGATCGCCGCGTGGCCGGTGACGAGGTGCTGCAGCGAGCAGCCGCTCGCCTGACAGAGGGCCTGCGCGAGGGCAAGACCGAAGCGGTCGGTGGCGGGCTGCCGGTCAGTGCGGGACGGATGGGCGACCGTACGGAACGGGGTGAAGATCCCGCCGGTGGCCGCGGCGATCGACGGGGCGCCGTCGATGCGCACCTCGATCACGAGCGGAGTCACGCCGTCGTCGGCGCAGCGCAACGTCACGGACAGGTCACCGCCAGTGCCATGGGTCACGGCGGTGGCAATGAGCTGCGAGAGCGCCTGTCGCAGGCGGAGCGCATCGGTGAGGACCGGCGTGATCTCCTGCGCCGGCACATGGATCGTGACGACGATGCCGGCGCGATCGGCGTGCGGCGCGAGCGTGCCGACGGTGTCCGCCAGCAGCGCCGGAATGTCGACCAGCGCCTGCGACACGACGATCCCGCCCGACTCCACCTGCTCGTACTCGCGCACGTCGCTGACGGTGGCGAGGAGGCTGGTGGCATGTGCCGTGAGGCGGTCGAGGCGATCGAGCTCGCGCGGACTGAGGCGGCCCTCGCGGTTGTCGCGCAGCTCGGACGCGAGCCCGACGACGGCATACAGCGAGTCCTGGCACGACCGGGTGAGATCATCGACGAAGGCGTACGCGGTGCGCGCCGATTGCAGGGCGGTGTCACGCGTCGTAACGAGGCGCTGCACCTCCTTCCGGTCGGCAGTGACGTCGGTGGTGATGCCAAGCAGGAGCAGTGGGGCGCCTGTTTCGCGACGGCTGAAGACGTTGGCGCGGATGTGCACCCAGCGCCACGAGCCACTCGGCGTGCGGATGCGGAATTGCGCGGTGATGAGGTCGCTGTCGCCGTAGGCCGCCGCCATGTGCGCGCCGCAGACGCGCAGCGTGTCGCGATCCTCGCGGTGCACGAGCCGTTGCAGCTCACGCCGGTTGAGCGTGCGCGCGTCGCGTTCGGTGCCGCCAAGAAAGGCGTGCACGCACCGGTTCATCCAGACCACGCGCTGCTCCTCGGGGTCGTAGAGGAAGATCAGGTCGGGCGAGCCGCGTGCGATCATCTCGAACAGTCGCTGGCTCTCGGCCATGCGCGTGGACGCATGCCGCGCAATGCCGACGTTCCGGATGACGATCGTCAGCGTGAGTGGCGTGCTCTGGTCACCGGGGCTGACAACGACTGTCTGCGACGCCGGAAAGATGCGGCCGTCGACACTCTGCAGCGCCGTATCGGACGTGGCCTGGCCGGTGCGCATGGCGGCGGGGATGACCTCGTCCAGCAGCAGCGCCCGAGCGGCAGCGGAGTGCGTCGGGAAGAGCGTGCCGATGATCGCTGCATCGGTGTCGCCATGGCCCAGCAGGTCCCGCCCGGCGCGATTCAGGAAGCGCAGCGTGCCATCGGCGCTGGCGACACAGACGATGTCGGTCATGGCATCGAACACCGCATACAGGCTGGCACTCGACGCAGCCGCAGCGACGAGGGCTGGCTGTGTGCAAGGGGCGGCGGAGTGCGGTCGCTCGACTGTCAGGTGTGTCACAGTTCATATCAGTTTCGGACGCTCGGGTCACACCTTGATCCGTGCGGGCATCGTGCAGCAGCAAACGCATGAACGGTGACGGTGTCGCCTGCCGCCGCCGCAACAGCAACAGCAACTGCAACAGCAACTGCAACAGCAAGAGCAAGAGCAAGAGCAAGAGAAACAGCAGATCGCAGAACCGCACAGCCGCAGAACTGCACAGCCGCTGAACAGCAACAGCAACAGCAAACGGCACAACGCAAAACTGCACAGCCGCAAAACTGCGCCAACGGCGTACCGCGTCGCGTCGGTCAAGGCGCGCGAGTGGCGACGGATCACATTTTTGGGGGTGCAAACGACACCTACCGTGCGCCTGCACGAGCGCAGTTCCAAAACAGATGGGAACTGTCGGACGTCACAGTCGGTCGACGCGCGCGAGGATGTCGCTGCAGTTCTCAGGCACACCCCAGATGGAGACTGTCGGACGGTCACAGCTGGACACGGGTGTGTCAGGAAGTTTGTGTATGAGCCGCGTTGGGGATCATGCGCGATCTGGGACGCGGGCGCCGAAGAGCACCTTGAAGTGTGGGAGTGCCGCGCCCCAGATCGGCGCGGGTTGGGGTTTCCACTTCTTGTGAATGT
>JANNXU010000091.1:0-24580 GCA_031409715.1 Gemmatimonadaceae bacterium
CTGGCGCCTCGCGCAGGCCGTCGAGCCACATTCGTTTGCCACCGACGACGTCTTCTTTCAGGAAGGCGATGAACGGTCGATGTTCGCCCTCGTGGTCACCGGCGGTGTGGCCATCGAGAAGACCGCAGGGGGCCGCACCACCCGTCTGGTGACCATGGGTCCCGGCGAGGCCATCGGTGAAGGCATCCTGCTCGACGATACGCGGCACGGCACCACCGCCCGCGCCGTCATCGCCGGTGAACTGCTGATCCTCAACAAGCAGAAGCTGGCTGAAGTCGTGAAGGACAACCCGCATCTCTACGCTGGCCTGGTCGCACGCGCCGCGCGTGCCATCGCCAGCCGGCTCCGCAGCGCCGACGCGACGCTGGTGGGCCGTGGCCGGACGCTCGGCTTCGGCAACGGGCGCATGCGCATCGAGCACGACCTGCTTGGTGAGCGCGAGGTGCCTGACGAGGCGCTGTATGGCGTGCAGACACTGCGCGCGGCCGAGAACTTCCCGATAACCGGCGTACCGCTGCGCGAATTCCCTGAGCTGATCTCGGCGCTGGCGGCGGTGAAGATCGCTGCGGCGCAGGCCAACCGTGAGCTGGGCCTGCTCCCTGACAACATCGCTGATGCCATCGTGCGGGCCGGAGAGGAGCTCCGCGCCGGTCGCCACCACGAACACTTCATCGTGGACATGATCCAGGGCGGGGCCGGCACCAGCACGAACATGAACGCCAACGAGGTGATCGCGAACCGCGCCCTCGAACTCCTCGGACGTTCGCGCGGGACGTACGATGTGGTGCACCCCAACGAACACGTCAATCGCAGCCAGAGCACCAACGACGTGTATCCCACGTCGATCCGCATCGCGCTGCATACCGCACTCGACGGCCTGCGTGACACGCTCAAGGATCTCTGCGGCGCACTGGATGCCAAGGCGGTGGAGTTCCGCGACCTGATCAAGATGGGGCGCACGCAGCTGCAGGACGCCGTGCCGATGACCCTTGGCCGCGAATTCAAGGCGTGGGCGCACACGCTGATGGAAGACGTGGACCGGCTCGGTGAAGCGCAGGCACTGATGCGCGAGATGAACATGGGCGCCACCGCCATCGGCACCGGCATCACCGCATCGGAAGAGTTCACAGTGGCGGTGCGCCGGCATCTCTCGGATGTGACTGGGCTCGTGATGATCACGGCCCCGGACCTGATCGAGGCCACCAGTGATACCGGTGCCTTCGTCCAGCTCAGCGGCGTGCTCAAGCGCACCGCCACGAAACTCTCGAAGATCTGCAATGACCTGCGCCTGCTGTCATCGGGGCCGCGCGCCGGCTTCGGCGAGATCAACCTGCCACCGATGCAACCCGGCAGCAGCATCATGCCCGGCAAGGTGAATCCGGTCATCCCGGAAGTGGTGAACCAGGTCTGCTTCAACATCATCGGTGGTGACGTGACGATCACGATGGCAGCCGAGGCCGGGCAACTGCAGCTCAACGTGTTCGAGCCGATCATCGCCTACCGGTTGCTCGGCGGCATTCAGGAACTCACGCACGCCATCCAGGTGCTGAAGGACAAGTGCATCGTTGGCATCACGGCCAACGCGGAACGGATGCGCTGGTACGTGGAGCATTCCATCGGTGTCGTGACGGCGTTGCTGCCGGTGATCGGCTATGAGAAGGCCACGGAGGTGGCGAAGGAAGCGCTCGCATCGGGTCGTGGTGTGACCGAGATCGTGCTCGAGCGTGGCTGGATGACACGTGCAGAGCTCGACGAGGTGCTCAGCCCGGAAGCGATGGCGGGCCGACTGGCATCGACGTTCTCCGGCATCGCGGCGGGGACGCAGGAGTATCGGGTCATGCGACCGGATGCACTGCCGCCAGTCTGAGGATGTGCATGTCGCGTGTGCCGCTGCGTGCACGTAGTCGAAAGGCGTAGGCTGAACATGGCCAGACGGAACTGATCGACGATCAGCAGTGCACAACGATGTGCTGATGGCTCACGGGTGTCGTGCAATTGCGCGGCGCCCGTGCTGCGTTTTGGCACGTGTCGTGCAACCGCATGACAGTCGGATGATTCCGGCACGCTATTCGTAACACTCAGCGTGTATTGCTGTACCGTTTGGAACACTGGAGACATTATGCGATACAATCAGTTTGTGACTGCTGCGACGCTCGCCTGTGGCGTGCTCGCCCTGACCCCTGCTGCACATGCGCAGGCCCGTGAATCCGCGCGTATGCGCACGCCGATGGGCGTGGTGCAGGTTGGACTGGAGGGTGGCTGGACCATCTCGAACTTTGTCGGCAGTGAGCTCGACAATGACAGCAACCGGAACGGTGGCTACGGCGGCCTGTCGTTCATCGTGCAGCCGAACAGCTCGGCGATCGGCTTCCAGACTGGCGTGCTGTACGTGCAGAAGGGTGCCAAGTCGTCGTTCACTTCCGGCGGCAGCGGTTTCCCGAGCACCAGCGGTGGCCTGAAGCTCAGCTACATCGAAGTGCCGGCCATGCTTCGTATCGGCGTGCCGCTCAGCGTGATCGGTGCTGCTCCGACGATCATCGGTGGTGCATCACTCGGCTGGCGTGTGGCCTGTCGCGCGATTCTCGAAAGCGGCAACCGCACCACGAGCACGAACTGTGACGACGCACTCGTCAACGAAGATCTCGACACGAAGCGCTTCGACCTCGGCGCCACTGTCGGCGTCGAACTGCCGATCAAGGTCGGTCAGCGCGGCCTGATCGTGCCGACCGTCCGCTACGTCCGCGGCCTGACGCGCATCAGCGACGTTGCCGGCAACGACACCAAGAACAGCAGCGTCATGATCGGACTTGGCCTGCGCTTCCGGTAGTCCATCGCTCGTGCGTTGCTCCTGCTGAACTGCGAAACACAAAGGACGCTGAGGCGCGGAGACGCCAAGCGCTGTGTGCGCATCGCGTCGACTCGTGCCCGGAGAACGAAATAGACTGAGGGGAACTGCACTCGTCGCATGCAGCTCCCCTCAGTTCATTCTCTCTGACGCACCGACACTCGATGGATGCAGCGATGCCTATGCGTCTCGGCGCCTCTGCGTCCTTTGCGTTTGGCAGTTCAGCAGTGCAGGCGATCCAGGACGGACGTCAGCATGCGAATAGATCCCGCTGCTCCGGCGCGGTTCGCGGATCGCCCGCACGGTCCCGCCAGACCCCGTCGCGGGCGGTGCGTCCGCGGAGGTACGCCGCCGCGTCGTTGCCGGCGAGCAGCCCGTCGTACACGTCGGCCTGCAGGTATCCGCCCGTCAACGCCATGCGAACGACGATGGCCGTGTAACAATCCGGGTTGCTGCACGGGTAGACTGCGCTCGCCACCGCGACCGTTGCCCCGGGGGCTTCCTCCACCTCGCCGGTCTGCACCCGCCACCCCCGGCGCATCTTGCGGGTGGTGCCGAGGAACGGTGCCGACCAGCAGATGGGGCACCGGGGGGTTGGCGGCGTGGTCGGGGCGAAGGCCGGCGGGCGGCGGGTTGGCAGACGGTCGGACATCATCCGAATATGACCCGAACGGCCCCTGGCGGGAGTTCGCCGACAGCGGTATCCCCTCGGCGCCGCGTAACTTGCTGCATGGCAAAACCCACCGTTGACGGGCCCGGTCAGGCCAAGCTGCAGCAACTCGAGACCGCCACGTCCATCGCCCAGACGGTCCATGGCATGGTCGAGAAGTACGCGATCGCCATCCGGACCGGGCAACCGACCTCGTCCTATGGGCAGCAGATCAAGCGGGCTGCTACCCCGCTGGTGGGCCTGCTCCGGAGCCAGTTTCAGCTCCTGGCCGACCTGGCCAGCGACGTGATCCTGATTGCCACCCGGGGGGGCGGGGCCGACGCCTCCAAGCTGCGGATGCTCCGCGAACGGGTCGGCCAGCTCAAGAGCGGGATCGATCTGGCCGTCACTTCGACCCTGAACAAACATGCGGTGGATGAAACGAAGGCCGCCGCCGAAGAGTCTGGTGCTGGCGGCGAGTAACCACTGGTCCTTAGCTTTGCGCGGTGTGTCTATCTTTGCTGACACAGTACGTGTCGGACGCCGGTGTGAACTAACCGGTACGTCGGTCGCTTGACCTGATAGGGGTCACGGTTGCCGAGGACGAGATGACGAACTCTGTCTTCCGGATGGTGTGCCTCTGCGCGCGATCCGTGTCCGACGCCCGGGTGGCAGTCTGCACCTGAGCTGCGGGCTCCTCTCGGGGCGTCTACCCTGGCTCCCCACGACCTTTCCCAAGACTTGGGCATGGCCAGCTTTTCATGGTTCCGCCGGTTGCGTACCGGCGCACTGACCCGCCGCGCAGTCGCCCCTCTCGCGATCACCGCGCTGCTCTTCGCCGGACTCGCTGCCACGGCAGGTGCGCAGCAGTATCCGAACACCACGTTCAACTACACGACGGATCTGAACGAAGCCACCACGAAACTCTGGGACAGCCTGCTGTTCTGGGCGACCATCGTCTTCGTGATCGTTCAGGTCGGAATTCTCTACATCATCTTCAAGTTCAAGGCGCGCCCGAATTCGCCTGAACCGAAGCACGTGCACGGCAACACTACGCTCGAGATCCTGTGGACGGCGATTCCTGCCGTCATCCTGGCCTTCATCGCCGTGCCGACGGTCAAGACGATCTTCATCACACAGGCCAAGGCGCCCGCCAACGCGCTGCAGGTCGAGGTCATCGGGCATCAGTGGTGGTGGGAGTTCCGCTACCCCGAGTACGGCATCACGACCGCCAACGAGCTGTATCTGCCGGTGAACCGCCCGGTGAACTTCAAGCTCAACACGATCGACGTGCTGCACTCGTTCTGGATCCCGCGCCTCGGTGGCAAGCGCGACCTGATCTCGAATCGCACGAATTACCTGTGGATGACGCCGCGCGACTCGATGGCGCTCAAGGCGCTCAACGGTATCTGCACGGAGTACTGCGGCGAGAGCCATGCGAACATGAAGTTCCGCGTCTTCACCGTGTCGCCGGAGCAGTTCGCGAGCTGGGCCGCGCACCAGAAGGCGCCTGCCATCTATGGGATCGCACCGAAGGCCGCGCCGGCCACCAGCCCGGCAACGCCGGCAGCCGAATCGACCAGCAAGGCGGGACAGGTCGGTCCCGAGCTCGCCAACGCGGCGGCGCCAGCGCCGGTCGGCTTCGTCTTCCCGCGCGAGAAGCTCGATCCGTCCACCATGCCGACGGCCACGGCGCCGGCCTCGATCCGCTTCGACGACACCCTCCTCGGTGATGCCAAGCGCGGTCAGGAGATCTATTCGCGCTCGTCATGCATCGGGTGCCACAAGATCAACGGCAATCCGATGAGCGCCGGGATCATCGGCCCGAACCTGACGCACTTCGGATCGCGCTACACGATGGCCAGCGCGCTCTTCGAGAACAACACGGCGCTCCTCGTACGCTGGATCAAGAATGCGCCGGCCATGAAGCCGGGCAGCCTGATGCCGGCCATCGGCACGGGTGAGTACAACCCGGCGATCAAGGCCAAGGTCACCATGGGCGGACTCAACGATCAGCAAATTGCTGACGTCGCCGCCTACCTGCAGGCTCTCAAGTAACCCGCGCCCGGAGCATCTCGGATCATGGCAACGACTGTTGCGCCGCCGACCTACGCGCCGGCCGCTTCTTCACCCTCCTATGCCGGTGACAAGACCGGCGTCTGGAGCTGGATCACCACGACGGACCACAAGCGGATCGGCGTGCTGTATCTCTTCACGTCGCTCTTCTTCTTCATCTTCGGCGGACTCGAGGCCGCGGTCATCCGCGCGCAGCTCGCGGCCCCGAACCAGTCCCTCGTCAGTGCAGAGCTCTACAACCAGCTCTTCACCATGCACGGCACCACGATGGTGTTCCTCGCCATCATGCCGCTCTCGGCCGCCTTCTTCAACTTCCTCATCCCGCTGCAGATCGGCGCCCGTGACGTGGCCTTCCCGCGTCTCAACGCCTTCAGCTACTGGGTCTACCTGTTCGGCGGCATCTTCATCACGCTGCCGATCTTCGCCGGCATTGCCCCCAACGGCGGCTGGTTCGGCTATGCGCCGATCACGACCATGGCGTACAACCCCGGCCTGAACATCGACTTCTGGGTGCTCGGACTCCAGATCCTCGGGATCAGCTCGCTCGCCGCCGGCTTCAACTTCATCACCACGATCATCAACATGCGCGCGCCAGGAATGCACCTGATGCGCATGCCGATGTTCACGTGGATGTCGTTCGTGGTGCAGTTCCTCGTCGTGCTCGCGTTCCCGGTCATCACCGTCGCGCTCGTGTTCCTGCAGTTCGACCGCTTCTTCGGCACGAACTTCTACACGCTCACCGCCGGCGCCGACCCACTCCTCTGGCAGCACCTGTTCTGGATCTTCGGGCACCCCGAGGTCTACATCCTCATCCTGCCGGCCTTCGGCCTCGTCTCCGAGGTCCTGCCGACCTTCTCGCGCAAGCCGCTGTTCGGCTACGCGGTGATGGTCTACTCGGGCATCCTGATCGGCTTCCTCGGCTTCGGCGTGTGGGCCCACCACATGTTCTCGGTCGGCATGGGCCCGATCGCCGACACGGTGTTCAGCCTCACCACGATGCTGATCGCCATCCCGACCGGCGTGAAGATCTTCAACTGGATGAGCACGATGTGGGGCGGCAAGATCACGTTCACCACCAGCATGTGCTTCTCCGTCGGCCTCGTCGCGATGTTCACCATCGGCGGTCTCTCCGGCGTCACGCACGCGTCGCCCCCGACCGACCTGCAGCAGACCGACACGTACTACGTCGTCGCGCACTTCCACTACGTGCTCTTCGGCGGCTCGATCATGGGCATCTTCGCCGGCATCTATCACTACTTCCCGAAGATGTTCGGGCGGCTGATGAACGAGACGCTCGGCAAGTGGCACTTCTGGATCAACATGATCGGCATGAACCTCACCTTCGGCCCGATGCACCTCTCCGGCCTGCTCGGCATGCCGCGCCGCATCTACACCTACGATGCGAATCAGGGCTGGGACCTGTTCAACATGATGAGTTCCATCGGCACGGCGATCATCATCGTCGCGACCCTGATCTTCATCTACAACTTCTTCGCCTCGCTCAAGAGCGGCCCGCGCGCCGGCCGTGACCCATGGGGCGCCTCGACGCTCGAGTGGTCCATCCCGTCGCCGCCGCCCGAGTACAACTTTGCCGAGCTGCCGAACGTGACCAGCCGCTACCCGCTGTGGGACGTGACCGACGGTCACAACCTCTCCCGCGAGATTCACGCCGGCCACGAACTGCGCGACGAACGCGTGCCCACCGCGAAGGAACTCGGCATCCCCATGCCGATGAGCACCTTCAAGCCGGTCATGGCCGCCATCGGCCTCGTCACCATGCTGGGCGGCATGACCCTCAAGCACGTCAACTTCTACGCCTTCTTCGCCGTCGTCGGCGGCGGCGCAACCATGCTGGTCGTGAGCCTCTACGCCTGGCTCACGTCGCCGCTCGAGGAGTCGCACTGAGATGAGCGCCACGGCTCTGGAGACCACGGGCGCTGCCGATGCGCACGCCCATGGCCATCACTACACCACCACGGGACTCGACAACCGGAAGATCGCCATCTGGGCCTTCATCGGTTCGGAATGCATGCTCTTCGTGTCGCTCATCTCGACGTACCTGATCTACAAGGGCAAGTCGCGCGTCGGCCCCTTCCCGCACGAGGTCTGGACCGACCCCGCCACGGGCAAGGTCTACAACGCGATCCTCAACATCCCGGTCACGAGCTTCTCCACGTTCGTGCTCCTGATGTCGTCGCTGGCGATGGTGCTCGCCCACAACGCGGTCGTGAACCGCCACGTGAAGCGCACCACCTTCCTCGCGCGACTCGAGGGCAACTCGTTCTTCTGGCTCGTCGCGACGGCGCTGCTTGGCATCGTCTTCCTCATGTGCCAGGCGTACGAGTTCACCAGCTTCGTCAACGAGGGCCTGGGCCTCACCACGAACCTCTTCAGCAGCAGCTTCTACGTGCTGACGGGCTTCCATGGCGCCCACGTCACCGCCGGCGTGCTCTGGCTCTTCACGCTCGCCTCGATCGACAAGAAGCGCGGCCTCACGCCCGCCGAAGGATTGAACGTCGACCTCTGCGCCCTCTACTGGCACTTCGTCGACGTCGTCTGGATCGCGATCTTCGTCCTCCTCTACCTCATCAAGTGAGCCGCGACGACATGGCACAGGCACACGACGCCGCGCACGACGAACACGGCCACCACCCGACCGCGAAGACCTACCTCTGGACGGCGCTCTTCCTCACGATCGTCACCATCGTCGAGATCTCGGCCTACTACATCAAGCCCTGGGAGCAGTCGGCGATCTACGTGCCGAGCATGATCTTCATGTCGGCGGTGAAGTTCGCGGTCGTGTGCGCGGTGTACATGCACCTGAAGTACGACAACAAGCTCTTCCGCAACCTGTTCGTCGGCCCGCTGGCGATCGCGATCGTGACCTGCGTCGGCCTGCTGTTCCTGTTCGGCAAGGTCGCGGTCAACCTCAGCCGCGGCGGCTGATGCCGCCGCAGGACGCGCGATGATCACCCTCGCGCTGCTGCTCCATCCGGCCCAGACGCTCTCGCTGCGGCCGGACACGTGGACGGTCCACCCGAGCACCGTCATCGGATTGACGGCGCTCGGGTGGCTCTATTTCCGGCGTGCCCGCGCGCATGATGGCGATGGCCCCGCCACCGGACAACGCCTCAGCTTCGTCCTCGGCCTGCTGCTCCTCTTCATCATCCTGAACGGGCCGCTCCACGACCTGAGCGACTTCTACCTGTTCAGCGGACACATGGTGCAGCACCTGATCATGGAACTGGTCGTCCCGCCACTCCTGATCGCCGGCACACCCGGCTGGATGCTCCGCCCGGCGCTGCAGTGGCCCGTCGTCGGTGCGCTCGCCAGGCGCACTACCACCGCACCCATGGCGTTCGCGATCTTCAACGTCACGCTGTCGGTCTGGCACATTCCGGCGCTCTACAACACCGCCCTGCTGCATCACGAGATCCACATCCTCCAGCACCTCACCTTCCTCGTGGCGAGTGTGCTGATGTGGTGGCCGTTCATGAGCCCACTCCCGGAGCTGCCGCGCCTCAGCTACCCCGGGCAGATGTTGTACTGCTTTCTCATGACCCTTCCCATGAGCGTCGTGGCCGTCTACATCACCATGGCGGACACCGTGCTGTACCCGCTCTACGCCTCGAGCCCCCGCATCTGGGAGATCACACCGAAGATGGACCAGCTCATCGGCGGCCTCATCATGTGGATCCCCGGCGGCCTGTTCTTCTACGGGATCATGACGGTGGTGTTCTTCCGCTGGCAGCGACAGGGACAGGCCGGCGATGGTGTCGCGTCCGCGCAATCGGGCGCATCGCCGCCGCTCGTCGTCGCCCCCGGCACCTGAGCGATGGCGACGGAGACCCCGATCGAGTCGCGCCGCCGCCCCTCCGTCATCGCCCCGACGCCGCCGACCGGCGCGCCGCAGGCCGTGTCGCGCGAACGGCTGCTCGCCCTCGACGTCTTCCGCGGGATGACCGTCGCCGGGATGCTGCTGGTGAACAACCCGGGAGACTGGGGTCACATCTTCCCGCCGCTCGAGCACGCCCCGTGGCACGGCTGGACGCCAACGGACCTGATCTTCCCGTTCTTCCTCTTCATCGTCGGCGTCACCTCGCATCTCTCGCTGACGCAGCGCCGCCTGCGCGGTGACGGCGAAGCGGCCGTGGTGCGGCAGGTCCTGCGGCGCGGCGCGCTGATCTTCCTGTTCGGCGTGTTCCTGGCATGGTTCCCGGGCTTCTGGTGGGCCACGATCGACGGCAGCCCCGACCCGTCGTTCGGCGAGCGCGTGCTCTACCGCATCGACCACCTGCGCATCATGGGCGTGCTGCAGCGCATCGCCGTCGCGTACGTGATCGGCGCGCTGATCACGCTCCGCGGCACATGGCGCCAGCATCTGCTGATCCTCGTCGGCATCCTCCTGGGCTACTGGGCGCTGATGACGCTCGTGCCGGTCCCGGACACCGGTGTCCCGGGCTGGCAGGTGCTCGACAAGCCCGACGCCGTCCTCAGCGCCTGGTTCGATCGCACCATCCTCACCACCAACCACCTCTGGGCCTCGGCAAAGACCTGGGATCCCGAGGGGCTCCTCAGTACGCTGCCCGCCGTTGGTACGATGATGCTTGGGCAGTTCACCGGGCGCTGGATCGGCTCCAGAACGCCACTGGCGGAGCGGCTGAACGGGATGTTCGCCGCCGGCGCACTGCTGCTGATGCTCGGACTGGTCTGGCACTGGGTCTTCCCCATCAACAAGAGCCTCTGGACCAGTAGCTACGTCGTCTTCACCGGCGGCATGGCGCTCGTCACCCTGGCGACCTGCATGTGGCTGATCGACGCCCGTGGACTCCGCGGCTGGACGAAGTTCTTCGAGATCTACGGCACCAATCCGATGATCGCCTTCCTCGGCAGCGGCCTGATGGCGCGACTCACGGTCTCGCTGATCAAGGTCCCGACCGCGAACGGGCCCGTCTCACTGCAGTCGCTGGTCTACCATGCGATCTACACGCCGATACTCGAACCTCGAGTCGCCTCGCTGGGGTATGCCGTGACGTTCGTGATGCTCTGGTTCGTCATCCTCTGGGCGCTCTGGCGCCGGAACGTCTTCCTCAAGGTGTGACTGTGGTACTTCCCGCCCGACGAGCCCTGGCGACGCTGCTGGCGCTGTTCCTTGGACTGAGCGGATTCGCCACGGCAGCTGCCGAAGCCCAGACGCCTCCACGGAAGGCGGCGGTGCGCAAGGGCGCCGCCGCGGCACGCCCGGCGACGAACGGTGTGCCGTCACGCCGGGGCGCCGCCCGCCCATCCACGCGCACCGTCCCCCGATCCCCCGCCGCCCGCCGCGCCGCGATCGCCGTGGCTCGGCGAGCCGCGACCAACCCCGTCGTCGCCAAACGCGACGCGACCCGCACGACTGGCAAGCGCCGCGCCAACTCGGCACGGCGGCGGCCCATAGCGCCGCCGCTCCCCGTGCTCGAAGCACGCATGCCGTTCGGGCTGGACAACCTGCGGGCCGACCTCGGGTCACTCGCCGGTACCTCGATCCGCGGTGGCTCGTGGGGCATGATGGTGGTCTCGCTCTCCCACGGCGACACGCTCTTCTCGCTCAATCCCGATGTCGGCCACGTCCCGGCGTCGACCCAGAAACTCCTCACCTCCGTGCTCGCGCTCGACGCGCTCGGTCCGCAGTTCCGGTTCAGGACCGATGTGCTCCGTTCTGGCCAACTGCGCGACGGAAGGCTCGATGGTGATTTGATACTGCGCGGAGATGGTGACCCGACCCTCTCGATGCGATTCGTTGGACGACGCCCCGACGCGGCCATGGATTCGCTCGCGGCGCGCGTCGTGGCCGCAGGCGTGCGCGAGGTCACCGGTCGTGTCATCGGTGACGCCAGTGCATTCGAATCGCGCAGCATTCCCGAGGGATGGCACCCCCGCATCCTGCAGGACGCCTACGCCGGTCGCGTTTCCGCCCTGTCGCTCAACGAGAACCTGGTCTGGGTCACGGTTCGTCCCACCACGCGTGGCAGCGCCGCTGAGGTGGTCCTGGAGCCGGCCAGCGCGGCAATTCCGCTCAGCGCCTCCGTGCGCACCGTCGGTGGCGCAGGGGCCCCGCTCCGGATTTCGAGGAACGGCGGCACCGGTCGCATCACGGTCTCCGGGAGCATCGGTGTCAGTGCCGGCCAGCGTTCGTTCTCCTACATCGTCGAGGATCCCGCCTCATTCACGACGGGTGCCTTCCTCGCCGCGCTGCAGCGGCATGGCGTGACGGTGTCGCATGGCATGGCGCTCGCTCGCACCCCTGCCGATGCCGAGCCGGTGACGAGTTGGGAGTCGCTCCCGCTTGACGCGATGCTGACGGTGATGAATCGCGAGTCGGTCAACGTGATTGCCGAGCATCTGTTCAGGGCTGCGTCACGTGGGGCGGACCGCCACCTCACCGGCAGTGCGCTTGCCGGCGATTCTGCCCTCCACCAGCTCCTCCAGCGGAGTGCCGCCCTGCCGCGCGACGGCCTGCGTGCGCTCGACGGCAGTGGCCTCTCCCAGCTCGACCGAGTCACGGCGCGCACGATGGTCCAGCTTCTGGGCTGGGCCGACCGCGCGGCATGGGGGCCGCTCTTCCACGCCTCGCTCCCCCTGGCCGGCGAAAGCGGCACACTGCGCCGGCGCATGTTCAACACCACCGCGCAGACCAACCTGCACGCCAAGACGGGCACCACCAACGACGTCATCGCTCTCGCCGGCTACGTCACTGCCCGCAACGGCGAGCTGCTCGCGTTCTCGATGACTTACAACGGCGCCGACCGCTGGCGTGCGCGCGAGGCCATCGATGCGGTCGGTGTGACGCTCGCCAACTGGGCCCGCTGAACGCGGTCCCAGCCGACATGCACGGGTCGCGGACACGCGCGGGACAGCACGACAGCAGAACAGCTGAGTCGCGGCACTGCCGAACTCGCAACAGCAGAACGCAAGGTCGCCAAGACGAACAGAGAGGCGCGAAGGAGGGCGTGGGGAAGGGCTCTCGCGATTCGGGCCGACTACCCCAGGCGCTGCTTCTTTGCGCCTTTCAGTCCCTCGGCGGCTTTGCGTTCTGCTGTTGAAAACCTGCTCACGACACCACGATGTCGATCCCGCGCGCCGCCAGTTCGGCGATGTAGCGGTCGCCCGGAAACACCTCGTCCGGTGTGTGCACACCACTCTCGAGTGCACAGGACACCATCAACTGCCCCGTGATCGACAGCGTGTAGCCCGTGACGCGCATCATGGCCGTGATGTCATGCTCGGCGTCGTAGTAATCACGCAGGTCGTACTGGCGCGTGCAGGGCGCACCGTTGGCCGTGCCGGTCACGATCACACGAAGCGCGACGAGATCGGTGCCGCCCGGCTTCCGCAGCTTCGGCCCGACGGTCGCGATGAACAGGTCGCGGGGCACCACGGACGTGCCCTTCACATCAACCGGCGTCGTGTCGAACAGGCCCAGGTCGCGCATCGCGGCCATCAGCTGTGCATGACCGGGATACCGGAGCGTCTTGTACTCCATCACCGGGATCCTGCCCTCGTACCGCCACGCCATCGTGGACAGGCCACCGGCCGTGTGGAACGCCTCGAGCGTCCCGATTGCGCCGCCGAATTCCACCGCCTCGATCTCGCTCAGCGCCGGCACCTGCACCCGCAGGCCGTCGCGCACCACCCACGAGAGCGTCGAGTAATAGTCCAGCACCCCCTCGATCGAGTAGACGATCTGGTAGTTGAGCGGTGGTTCTGGATGCTGCGGCAGCCCGCCGACGAAGAGCTTCACGCGCTCGACCGTCTCCATCGAACGAATGCCGTGTTCGGCCAGGACGTTGATCATCCCCGGCGCGAGCCCCGTATCCGGCACCACCGTCACCCCCTTCGACTGGGCTGCCGCGTGGAGCCGCTTCTGCTCGAACACGATCTCCGTGTTGCCGCCGAGGTCGGCGAAGTGCACACCCGCCTCCACGGCGAGCGCCGCCAGCGCACCGTTGAAGTAGTAGGGAATGGCGCTGAGCACCGCGTCGACCTTCCCCATTTCGGCCAGCATTGCGGTGCGATCGCGGACGTCGAGCGCGACCGGCACGAGCCGCGCGTCGCCGGCGGGGAGGAACCCCGGCAGCGAGCGCACGTCGAGGTCGCCGAGCCGCACCTCCGTCACGGCGGGATTGCGGAGGAGGTCGAACGCGCACGCGGAGCCCTGGGCACCGCGACCGAGCACGAGAAAGCGCATGACGCGAAGTGGTGGCGCCTGCATGCGCAGTGATGTCGCGCAAAACGCAGGCTCGAGGATGGACGATGCAGGGGCAGGAAACCTGCCGTGTACGCAGGAAGTTACCCTCGTGCCGTCGCGCTGCGACCGGCGTGCACCTCACCTGGCTCCAGCACACACGCATGGACATCGCCGACAGCACCGACAGCACCGACAGCACCGACAGCACTGACGCATGGCGCGGTCACCTGCTCACTGGCAGCACGGCCATTCATGCTGCGCTCGGTGCACTGCGTACCATTGCCGTCGTCGGCATCAAGCCGGCCGACACGAATGCTCCAGCCTTCTACGTCGCGGCGTACGCGCAACGCGCCGGCTACACGATCATCCCTGTTCCCGTCTACTATCCCGGGCTGACGATGGTGCTCGGCGAGACGGCCTACCGGTCGCTGCGGGAGGTGCCCGTCCCGATCGATATCGTCCAGCTCTTCCGTCGCCCCGTCGACATCCCGCCCCACCTCGACGACATCCTCGCGGTGAAGCCGAAGCTCGTCTGGATGCAGCTCGGCATCCGCGAGGACACCGTCGCCGAAACGCTCGCGCGAGCCGGCATCGATGTCGTGCAGGACCACTGCATGCTGATCGAACTCCAGCGCATGGGCCGCTGATCTAGCCAGTACGCACCAAACTGCAACAGCAAACTGCATCAACGCAAAGGCGCAGAGGTACCGAAAGAACACAAAGAGTCTGCGCCAATCGCAGTATTCATCGCGCCGGAACGCCAGATTGCTGGGGAAGACTGCGCAACCGTTAC
Organism: Gemmatimonadaceae bacterium; assembly: GCA_031409715.1. GTDB lineage: Bacteria > Gemmatimonadota > Gemmatimonadetes > Gemmatimonadales > Gemmatimonadaceae > JACMLX01. The sequence goes on from JANNXU010000091.1 coordinate 14,591, forward strand.
GCAGTTCCCCCAGCAATTGTCATAAAAAAAGTGCTCTCACCTCAAATCACGTCACAGTACACACGACCTCGTTGCGTCCTTTCCGTCCCTCTGCGTCTTTGCGTTGATGCTCTTCAGCTGTTCAGCTGTTCAGCGATCAGCGATCAGCGATCAGCGGTACAGCATTGACGCCCGATCACCGGCCCGCCGCCGTCACACGGAAGATCATCCCGCCGTTGTCGTCGCTGACCAGCACCGAGCCGTCACGCAGCACCGCGAAGTCCACCGGACGCCCCCAGCGTGCGCCCGTCTCGCCCTGCCAGCCCGTGATGAAGTCCTCGTAGCTCACCGGACGACCGTTCCGCACACGGACGCGGACCACCTTGGCCCCCGTCGGCGTGTCGCGGTTCCAGCTTCCGTGGAACGCCACCAGCGCGTCGCCGCGCCAGTCGGACGGAAACGTCGTCGCACCCGTCAGGAACGTCATCCCCAGCGGGGCCGAGTGCGCCTGCATCCGCAGCGCCGGTGATTCCGTGCGGTCGCAGCGTGCCTGGTCGTTGTACTCCGGGTTCGGGACCTTCGGCCCGTGGCAGTACGGCCATCCGTAGTCCTTGCCGTCCTGCAGCAGGTTGAGCTCTTCCGTCGGCAGGTCCTGATGGTCCGGCTGCAGGTTGTCGCGCTCGTGCTGCGTCACCCAGATCTGCTTCGTCGCCGGGTGGATCGCCATGCCCACCGCGTTGCGAAGTCCGCTGCTGTAGACGCGCCCGTTCTGGCCGTTCTCGTCGTACACCATCACCGCCGCACGCTCCTGCGCCGTCTCGACGCAGATGTTGCAGGTGCTGCCGATGCTGACGTACATCCGGTTGTCGGCACCGAAGAGGATGCTGCGCGTCCAGTGATTCTTGCCCGCGTCGTAGCGGTTGAGCTGCTCCGGGGCACCGGTCGGGATGCCCGCCGCCGTGAGGGCGTACCGTACCACGCCACCGGTGTTGGCGACGTAGAACTTCCCCTTGTGAAACGCCATGCCGTGCGGGCGGTCGAGGCCCGTCAGGACGACCGTGTTCGAGTCGGCGACGCCATCACGGTTCATGTCCACGAGGCGCGTGATCGCGTTCCGGCCCGGCGTGCTCACGTACACGCTGCCGTCCGGACCGAGGACCATCGCGCGGGCGTTCGGGACGGTCGCGAACTTCGTCACGGTAAAGCCCGTCGGGACGCTCAGCCGGCCGTCGAACGTCGCGGCACGCGCCGGCACGAGACGGCTCGGTGTCGTGTCGATGGATGCGCTCGGCCCCTGCGCATCGGCGCCAGCGGCGGCGAGGCAGGCGAAAGCGACGACGGCAGCAGCAGGCAGGGAATGGACGCGCATCGAAATCCTCGGTCGTGCAAAGGGGGGCAGGTCAGGGGAGACCGGTGGACGTCACCGGTGCTGCCGGAATGGTCACAACACTCGTGGACGGTCGATCGCAGCGGGAGAGTAACGGCATGCGACGGTGATCGCAGCGCCTCACGCACGCCACCGGATATCAGAGCTCGATCTGCGTGCCGAGTTCCACCACGCGGCCTGGCGGAATGCCGAAGAAGGCCGTCGCGGAACGCGCGTTCCGCACCATCAGGATGAACAGCTTCTTCCGCCAGCGCGACATCCGCGCCGGCCCGTCCGGCAGGAGCTGCTCGCGGCCAAGGAAGTAGCTCGTCGAACCCGCGCCGCACACCAGGCCCTGACTGCGTGCGCTGCCCATGATGTCGCGCATCTCGGGCGACTGCATGAAGCCGTAGTTCGCCCGCACCCGCCAGAATCCGCAGCCCATCTCCGCCACGTCCACCCGTTTGGTGGCGTCGATGTACGGCACCGGCTTCGAGACGACGCTCAGCAGCACCACCTGTGCGTGCAACACCTTGTTGTGCTTGAGATGGTGGAGCAGGACGGGCGGAATGCCGTCGGCATCGGAGGTCATGAACACCGCGGTGCCGGAGACGCGCACCGGCTCCTTGCGTCGGATGTCCGCTAGGAAGAGCTCGGACGGCAGCGTGCTGCGCCGCAGCAGCTGGCCGAGCGCCTCGCGACCCCGCTTCCACGTCGTCATCAGCGTGAACAGCCCCGCCGCGACCACCAGCGGCACCCAGCCGCCCTGCAGGATCTTGAGCGCGTTGGCCCCGAAGAACGCAAGGTCGATCAACAGGAACAGCGCCGTCAGCGAGCGCGCCTTCCACACCTTCCAGCCCCAGCGGGTGACGCAGATCTCGTAGAACAGCAGCGTGGTGATGGCCATCGTGCCCGTCACCGCGATGCCGTACGCCGCACCCACTGCGCTCGACGACTTGAAACCAAGGACCACCAGGATCGTGCCGATCGCCAGCAGCGTGTTCACCTCGGGAATGTAGATCTGCCCCGACTGCTGCTCCGAGGTGTGGATGATCGTCACCCGCGGGGTATACCCAAGCTGCACGCTCTGCTGGGTCAGCGAGAAGGCGCCCGAGATCAGCGCCTGACTGGCAATGATCGCCGCCATCGTGGCGAGGATCAGCAGCGGGTACTGCAGCACCGCCGGCGCCAGCGAATAGAACGGATTCTCCCGGGCCGCCGTGTCGCTCAGCAGCAGCGCACCCTGCCCGAAGTAGTTGATCAGCAGGCACGGGAAGACGAGCGTCAGCCACGCCAGCCGGATCGGCCGCTTGCCGAAGTGGCCCATGTCGGCGTACAGGGCTTCGGCGCCGGTCACGGCCAGCACCACCGCGCCGAGCAGCACGAAGGCATGCCAGCCGTGCGTGACTGTGAACGAGATTGCGTAGAATGGCGAGACCGCCCACAGCACCTCGGGGTGCCGCACTACGTGGGGTACCCCGAGCGCCGCGATCGTCGCGAACCAGACCAGCATGATCGGCCCGAATGCCTTGCCGACACGATCGGTGCCGAAGCGCTGCGCGGCGAACAGGCCCACCAGCAGGACGATCGTGACCGGGACGACGAACTGCCCGAGCCCGGGCGCGATCACGCTCACACCCTCGACCGCGCCAAGCACCGAGATGGCCGGCGTGATGATGCCATCGCCGTAGAGCAGTGCGGCGCCGAAGAGCGCCAGCCAGATCACGCGTTTCTTCTTGCGTTCATCCTCGAGGATACCGCTGCTCTTCTGCAGCAGCAGCGCGAGGAGCGCGAGGATGCCGCCCTCGCCGCGATTGTCGGCACGCAGGATGAAGCCGATGTACTTGACCGACACCACCATGATCAGCGACCAGACGATCAGCGACAGCACACCGACCACGTTCGCCGGCGTCGGCTCCACGCCGTGTGGACCGTTGAAGCACTCCTTGAGTGCGTACAGCGGGCTCGTGCCGATGTCGCCATACACCACGCCGAGCGCGGTGAGGCTGAGCAGTGCCAACTTGGCACCCGTCGCTGGATCGCCAACGTGATGCTGGTTGCTGTCCGCGATCACCGCGTGGGTGTCGGTCACGGGATGCACACCGGAGGGCTGACGCGCCGGCGCGGCCGGAAGGGCGCTGATCGGGGGCGGTGCCGTTTCAGGGGGCTCGTCGGTCGCAGCGGCGTCGGCGGCCGCTGCACCCGAATCTGGCGCCGGCGAGGCCGGCGGGTCGATGTGCGGTTCGTTCATACAGGATGCCGCGCGCCACATCGGGCTGCGTCGGCCACATTGCTCATCATCGGGACACCACACCCCGGCAGCGCCGGCAGGTCGCGAGTCCGCCGGACGGCGGTCGACGGCCAACCCGGCCCGGGACGATCGGAAAGAAGCTATCCATGCCTGTGCCGCAGGGTAGTGGTTACCCCCGTCTCAGCGCCTCGCGGTCCCGGCGCTGTCGCGGCTCAGTTCCAGCAGTACCTGATCCCAGCGGACCTGCTGCGCAGGTGTGAGCCGCCCCCGGATGACGGCGCGCGCCGCCACCCGCAACGAATCGAGTTGCGGACGCACCGGGGCGAGCAGCGCCTTCATCCGCTCATTCCGCGCGTCGAGCACCGAATCGAGCATCTCCCGCTGCGCCGCGTCCAGCATCAGTCGATCCGCCAGCTGAGCCCGGGAGTTCTGCCGGTCGCGTCGGACCTCGCGACTCGCGATCGCCCGGTCGGCCGTGAAACCCAGCGCACCACCAACGAGCACGGCACCCAGCAGGAAGACCATGGCCTGCGCCTTCGTCCGCTGCAGCGCGGTCGACATCAGTAGCGGAACAGGTCCGGCACGGTCTTCTCACGCGGCGCGTCGATCATCGGACGGCCGACCGAGTCGAGCGGCGTCGAGAGCGCCTCGACCGCCGCCTCGTACTCCAGTCTGGCGTCGGTGGTGGACGTCTCCCACAGGCTCCACGCCGTCAGGGCAAGGGCCGCCGCAGCCAGCACGCCACCAACGCGGCGCCACTGCGCGAACGGCTCCCACCAGCCCCCGATCGCAGCCCGCGAGCCGGAGGTCCGTCGGGAACCCGCGCCGGCAGCGTCGTCGGCAAGAACCCGGGCCATGATCCGCTCCTCGAGTCCTTCCCAGTACGCGGCATCGGCCGGGGGACGGAGCATCGAGCGGAGTTGCAGTGTCACCGCGGGATCGCGGTCGAAATCTTCGGTAGACATGACAGAATGGTCGTCAGGCCAGGCGTCGAAGCGCGCCGAGAATGGTGCGCATCGCGGACCTGGCATGGTGCAGGTCGGATCGCGCGGTCCCCTCGGGAATCCCGAGCAGTGCGCCGATCTCGGCATGCTTGTAGCCCTCGACATCGTGAAGCACGAGCACCGACCGCTGCCGGTCGGGTAACTGCGTCAGCGCACTGCGGAGCCGGTCGTGCAGCTCGTCCGCCTCGGCAGGGTCGCGGAACGGACTGGCATGAGTGTCGACCAGTTCGTCGGTGTCGCGCACCTTGCGCCGCCGCGCGAGATCCAGCGCCGCATTGCTGATGATGCGGTGCAACCACGCCCCGAACGGCTGATCGGGCCGGAAGCGGCAGAGCGCCCGGTGCGCGTGCAGAAATCCTTCCTGCACCGCATCCTCCGCATCCTCGTGCGAGAGCAGCACGGCACGCGCCACGGCATACGCCCGCTGCTGATGCCGCCGCACGAGGTTGGCAAACGCGGCGGTGTCGCCCGACTGCGCCGCCAGCACCCAGCCACGCTCCTGCTCACGCGCGACCGCCAGCGCTTCGACCGCCTGCGCCGTCTCTCCAGCTCCGCCCGCCGACCCGCGGATCGACTTACGCGCCATGGGCACACGCCGCACGGCAGAGGGAGTGGACGACACGAGTTGCAGAGCGGGCAGGCGCATGGCAGCGGGACGGGGTTGCCGCTGGTACGCACCCCGGGATCACAGCGTTGCGGCTGAGCCGCGGCGCACCGGCGCCTCGCGTGATCCGGGGGGAAAACGTCACTGCGTCGTTACTTCGTGGCGGCAGGCGCTTCGTGCGCGCCCTCGGCAGCGGCTTCGTGCGCCGCGAACCGCGCATTCGTCACTTTCACCACCGTGAACAGGATCACGAACACCAGCACCGCGCCGATGCCGAGCCCGGTGTACGCCGCGCTGCGATCGCTCGGCGGTGTGGAATGGGATGCGCTCATGAAAAGATCCGGAGAAATGGTCGGCCGGAGCGGCGCTGCGCCGCTCCGGTGAGGAAACATCCGGTTACGCGACGCGGACCGTGTTCATCACGTCGTTGCCGACGATCGAGTTCACCACGTCCATTCCGTCGGTGACCTGACCGAAGACCGTGTGGACACCGTTCAGGTGCTGCGTGTTGCGCTCGTTCAGCACGATGAAGAACTGGCTACCACCCGTGTTCTTGCCCGCGTGCGCCATCGACAGCGCGCCCGGCTTGTGCTTGTGCGGATTGCCTGCCGTTTCACACGGGATCGTGTACCCGGGACCGCCAGTGCCGACCTGCGGGTGACCGTTCGGCAGGTCGCGCGACTTCGGGTCGCCGCCCTGCACGACGAAGTCGGGGATCACACGGTGGAACTTCACACCGTCGTAGAACTTGTCGTTCGCGAGCTTCTCGAAGTTCGCGGCCGCCAGCGGCGCCTCGGTCTCGAACAGGTCGGCGACGATGGTGCCCTTGTTGGTTTCGAACGTGACGGTCTTGGCCACGGGGTGCTCCGGAGTGCAGTGGGTGAGGCAGCCGCCGGCGATCTGAGCCGGGGCGCACAACCCGCAATCTACCCGATTCCCGGTGCGAAGTGACCCGCGCCGACCCTTCGCGGATCAGGCACCGGAGCCTACTGGTCCAGTGGCGCGGACGGGCACTGCGGACGCAGTGTGCAGGCGCCGCAGCGGGGCGAACGGGCGTCACAGACCTGCCGGCCGTGCCAGATCAGCAGGTGCGACAGCATCGTCCAGTGCTGCCGCGGGAAGAGCGGCGCCAGCGCGGCCTCGACCTTCACGGGATCGGTCGCCTTCGTCAGGCCGAGGCGCGTGGCGAGCCGTCCCACGTGCGTGTCGACGACGACGCCCTCGTTGATGCCGAAGGCATTGCCCAGCACCACGTTGGCCGTCTTTCGCCCCACCCCGGGCAGGACCACCAGCGCCTCCATCGTGGCCGGGATCTCCCCGCCATGCCGGGACACCACGCCCTGTGCCATCCCCACGAGGTTCTTCGCCTTGGCGCGGAAGAACCCCGTCGTCTTCACCAGCGCCTCGACGGCAGCCAGCGGCGCATCCGCCAGCGCCGCGGCGTCCGGATACGCCGCGAACACCGCCGGCGTGACCATGTTCACGCGCTTGTCCGTGCACTGCGCACTGAGGATCGTGGCGACGGTCAGTTCGTACGGATTGCGGTAGTCCAGCTCGCAGTGGGCATTCGGGTAGAGCCGCTCGAGCTCCGCGTAGACCGCCGTGGCGTGTGCCCTGAGCGCCGCGCCGCGGCGCTGCACAAAGCGCGTCCGCAGGACGAGGCGCTTCGACGCCGCGGGTGTGGACGCTGCAGCCCGACGCGCTGGCGTCATGCCGGCGTCAGTGCGCCCGCACGCCGCCGCTGGGCGAAGGCCAGCACCGCGTCCGCGCCCCGCGTGTTGAGTACGTCTGTCACGCCCAGCCACCCCTTCCGTGCCATCGAGACGCCCAGCGCGACATGGTCCAGCCCCGCGATCGAATGGGCGTCGGGACCGAGTTCCACCTGCACCCCCGCTGCCCGCGCCGCGCGACACCAGCGCCAGTGCAGGTCCAGACGATGCGGATCGGCGTTCAGCTCCACCGCCACCCCCAGCCGCGCCGCATTCGACAGGATGGCGTCGAGGTCGATCGCATACGGCTCGCGCGTCAGCAGCAGCCGGCCAGTCGGGTGCCCGATGATGGTCACGTGCGGATCCTCCATCGCCTTCAGCACACGATCGGTCATCTGCGTGCTGTTCATCCCGAAACGGGTATGCACGGACGCGATCACGTACTCGAAGCGGTCCAGCAGCGGCGCCCCGAAATCCACCGTACCACAGGGAAGGATGTCGGCCTCCACCCCCTTCAGTACCCGGAACCGCCCCGCCAGCGCTGCATTCACGGCATCGATCTCGTCGTGCTGCTGCTGTACGGCCTCGGCCGACATGCCGTGCGCATTCAGCGCCGAGCGGGAATGGTCGCTGATGCCGAGGTAGCTCCAGCCGCGGGCCATCGCCGCCGCGGCCAGGTCGCGGATACCGAAGCCGCCGTCGGAGTACAGGCTGTGACAGTGCAACACGCCCTGCAGGTCGCCAGCAGTCAGCAGCGCCGGCAGCGCGCCCGCCGCCGCCGCCGCGATCTCCCCCATCGCCTCGCGCAGCTCCGGCTCGATGTACGGCAGCCCGGCCAGCGCGTACACCGCCGCCTCGTCTGCCAGCGGCACCACCCCGCCTGCGGCATCGCGCACCTCGTCATCCACCACGCGATACCGCCGCTCCGCCAGCCGCTGCAGCACCTCGCGCACATGCTCGGCACTCCCGGTCGTGCGCAGCATTGTCATCGCGAACTGCGTCGGGTGCACGCAGTGCAGCGTGGCGGTCGTCGCATCGGCAAAGTGCAGCGAGATCACGCGGGTGCCGCTGCCGACGACGCGCTGCACCCCACGCACCTGGGTCAGTGCCGCCGCCACGACGCTGGGCTGCATCGTACAGGCGACCACCAGCGCCAGTGCGTTCACGGTCTCCAACCGCCGCCGGAGCACGCCGCTGATCGCCACCGCTGCCACACCCTCGCGCGCTGCGATCTCCTGGCACAACCGCAGCGCTTCGGCATCGGCATGTGGGAGCAGCACCGGGGCCCCGGTTGCCCGCAGCTGCGCGATGCCGTTGCGCACCCGCTCGACGAGCCGCGGCCCGAACCGCGGCAGCGCCGCCAGCCGGCCGTCGCGGACCGCGTCCTCGAGCTCCTGCAGCGTCTCGATGCCAAGGCCGGCATGCACTCGCTGGATGGTCGTCGGACCAAGGCCCGGTACCCGCAGCATCTCCTGCAACCCTTCCGGCGTCTCCTCCCGGAGGTCGTCCAGCAACTGCGCATCGCCGTCGTTCAGCAGCTCCTGCAGGACGACGCGCACATCGTCCGGAAAGGCGACGGCCTCGATGACTTCGGCCAGCCCCCGCGTCGGCTGCGCACCGAGCTGCTTTGACGCCGCCTCGAACCGCCCCGCCTGCTCGGCATCCTCGCCGCGCAGCTGGCGCAGGGTGGCGATCTCCGAGAGCACATGGGCGGCGGCGCGGGCATCCATGGAGCGGAATCTAGCGCTCCCCGCTGCGCCGGCATTCCCGGTTCAGGACATGCGTGCGACGAACCCGGCCAAGGCCTGCTGCAGCGCCCCGGGCTGCTCGACGTACGGCACATGACCACAGTCGGCCAGCTCGACGAATTGCGCGTCGAGCGCGGCTGCCGTCGCCTGCGCACTGGCGACGGGTATGGGGTCGCGATAAACGTGCACCACCAGCGTCGGCACCTGCACCGCGGGCAGCATCGCCATCAGTTCGGCACCGCGCACGCTCGCCCAGGTGGACTGCTGCACCCGACCCTGGACCCGGAACGGCGTGAGGTTCGACGACCGCTCCGGATGCGCGAAGTACCCGGCCACGCTCAGCTCGAACGCCCGCTGCCGGTACGCTTCCGTGTCGCGCTCGCGCATCCCGGATTGCTGCAGCTCGGCACGCAACCCGGCCACGGCCGGTGAGAGCTGCCGCCGGTGGAACTCCGCATCGAACGCGGCACGATCATCGGCCAGGAACGGCGCCGGGGCGATCAGCATCATCCACGGCGGCAGCGCCGCGACGTCACCCCGCGCCCGTGCGTCGGTCACGACGTGCAGCGCCAGCAGCGCCCCCCACGAGTATCCGACCAGCGCCGCCCCCTGCACACCGAGCTCGGTCGTGACGGCGGTGAAATCCTCCACATGCGTCGCGACCGTGATCGGCGCGGGGTCGTCGGTCTTCGACTGCCCCCCGCCGCGCTGGTCGTAGAACACGAGGTCGAACCCGTCGCCCAGCGCGGCCAGCGACAGCAGTTGCGGCAACAGGTACTCGTGCGACGCCCCCGGCCCGCCGTGCAGCACCACCATCGGCGTCGCCCCAGCCCGCCCATACCGGCACCAGTACAGCGGCACGGCCGTCCCCGTCGTCATGCCGCGCTCGCGCGGCTCCGGAATCGTCAGCGGCATCCCTGAAATCTATCGTGACCCACGTCGGCAGCATCACCGCAATCGCACCGAAAGGTGCGAGGAGTCAGTCTTTGTGCTGCACTCGCACAGCCGCAGCCACAGCCAAAAGCAACAGCAACTCTTTTCACGCAGAGGCACCAGAGGCGCAGAGGTGCCGGAGAACAGCAGGACGACTTTTCATCTTCTATCACGCAGCGGCGGCGCTGGTGCCGGGGGAACGTCGGAAGATGACGGCGTGACGGAGCGCCTGCGCTGCAATCGCACCACGCAGTTCGGGTGTGTCAGGAAGTTTGTGTATGAGCCGCGTTGGGGATCATGCGCGATCTGGGACGCGGGCGCCGAAGAGCACCTTGAAGTGTGGGAGTGCCGCGCCCCAGATCGGCGCGGGTTGGGGTTTCCACTTCTTGTGAATGT
>JANNXU010000092.1:0-2582 GCA_031409715.1 Gemmatimonadaceae bacterium
GAAGCTGGGTCAGCTAGCTTCAGGAGACTGTGCGAGGTGCCGATACGTTCTCGTGATGGGGCACCTACAGAGTCTGGGGCTGTAGCTCAGTTGGTAGAGCGCTGCAATCGCACTGCAGAGGTCAGGGGTTCGATTCCCCTCAGCTCCATTGTGTGATTGTGTGAGCATATGCCCGCCGCTGTTCGGTAGGACGGAGAGTTCCAATGACAGCGTGCGTGGCCCAGCTGATTGCGGGGCGGTAAATCCAAACGGATTTGCCGCCCCTCGTCGCATCGGCGAGCCTCGCATCGCGCGTTCCCGCGTCGCCCGGGCGTGTGGACATCGCGGTGCCGCTCGCCGCGGCGCCTGATCGTGCCTGATCGTGCTTGATCCTATTCGCCGCTGCCGTACCGCAGCGCGCGCAGGTCGTCGCGCATGGCCTGAAACAGCTCCGCGTTGAAACGATTCTCGTCGCGCTCGGCGGGTCCCTCGAACTCGCTGAACGCGCTGCCGCTCAGGCCACCGAGAAATCGCGTCACCCCCGATTCCTGCACCGCCGTGCGGAACTCACGCGTGATCAGCGTCTGCCCGCCGCCCGCGCTGCGGAAGCTCACCTTCGCCGTCATGCCCCCCTGCTCGAACGGCCGGCGCAGCGGCGACCGCAGCATCGACGCCGCAAACAGCGGCAGCTGCCACTCCGGCGCGCGATCGAAGCGGAACGTCCAGCCCCGCTCCGTCGGTGTGCGGATGAAGGCCATGCTGCCGAGCATCTCCGACACACCGATGCGGAAGATCGAGAACTTCGTGCTCACGTCCATCGACAGGCGCAACGAATCGGGCATCGCCGACGGCGGACCGTCCAGTGGCACCACGCCGCCGTCCTTCACGCGCAAGCGCACGGTGTGTACGCGGTTCGCGGCGACCAGCTCCATCCAGCGCACGCCACGCGCATCGCGCAGCACGATGCGATAGGCCAGCGGGCCGAGGTACTTCGCGATGAATGCGCCGTAGAGTGGAAAGCCTGCCGTGAGCCGGTCGGGTTGGAGCCGCGTGACGATCGTCAGCGCCGAACTGCCATCGGTCAGGCGCTGCACGCGCAGCGAGTCGAGGGTGAACATCCGCCCGAGTGCCGCGGTCGTGCGCGGCAGGGTGCTGCGCACGTCGGCGCGCAGGTCGGTGTCGCTGCGCCCCTCGGCGCTGCCGAGGAGGGCCCGGAAGCCCGTGCCCCAGTCGGTGGGTGTGACCGAGCCGACGGCGAAGTCCACGGCCGTGCGCCATTCGTACTCGCCGTCGCGGGCGAGCCTGGTGAGTTGCGTGAGATGTCGTCCCCCGGCCGGCTTGTCGGGATAGGCGACACTCGGCCGCGGCGTGAAGCGATAGTGCCCGTCTGCCGACGCCGTCCCCTCGGCCAGCAGCAGCCGCGTGCGAGCATCGGGCCGCGACGTCCAGTTGGTGGTGTCATCGAAGACCGCGGAGGGCGAGAGCGCCCGTTTGCCCAGCTTGGCGCGCGCGGCGGCGTAGAACGGTGCACGCTCGACGATCAGGTAGCGGCGGTAGAGCGCATCGGCGAATCCGACGCCATTGGCCTGCGCCCGTGCCGGAGACGGCCCGAAGGCGTCCCATCCCGCGCGGCAGGCCGTGGTGAGCAGCGCGCCGGCAAGGAGCAGGACGGCGGTTCGGGTGTGTCGGGGAGGGCAGGTCACGACCGTTGAAGCTAGCCGTTTCCGACGAAGGTCTGGCTCAGCGGTGGTGTGCGCGGTGGGAAGTCGGTGTTCTCCCCTTGAAGGCGGGTGGTGTGGCAGGTAGTTTTCGTTAATTCGGCGGCCGGTAGCGGCGGTCGGGAAGTGGTGCCCCTTGGTGTAACTGGCAACATGTCTGATTCTGGATCAGAAGAGTCCTGGTTCGAGCCCAGGAGGGGCAATACGGAAAGCCCGGCGGCGCCTGCACTTAGGCGCCGCCGGGCTTTCCGTTTATGGCTGCGGTCACAGCGAGCCATATCATTTATGACCGCAGCCATACCTCGGTCATAACGGCTGCGCACGCTCAATCATCGCGATGCGAACGCGGCGCTGAGCGCTTGCTCTCCCTGCTCGCGTCAGGCTGACCTGCATCCCGTCGCTTCGGGAACTCCAGAACGCGCACTCCGCTCTGGGTGGCGTTGCGCTGCATCGTCCCGCGCTTGGTCGGCTGGGTCATGGCGGCTTCCGCCGGGTGGTCGGCGGCCGGGGAGTCTACCTCGGCGCCGCCTCTTTCGCGGCGCGCCAGAAGCTGCGCCATCGGCGTGCTGTGGATCATGGCCTTCTCCGTCTCAGGCAGGCGGAGCGCGTAGCTCGTGTGGAAGGTCGCGAGATCGCGCCACCCGCCGTACTTGGCGACCTGCTGCGCGTCCCAGCCCTTCGCGAGCAACGACTGCGCCCATCCGCGCCGGAACGGATGCCAGATGCCACCCTTCTGCTTGAGCAAGTGTCAGTGATCGTCTGAAATTCCCCACCCAGTGATCGTCTCAAATTCCCCACCCCCACCGCGGGAGCTGGGCGATGGACAGCAGACTGGACTGGGCCGCAGGATCTGAGGGACCGGCATCTTCCGAGCAGCCTTGGCTC
>JANNXU010000093.1:0-13600 GCA_031409715.1 Gemmatimonadaceae bacterium
CTGTCACGTCCTGATTAGCGTCTACACGTTCTCGGAAGGAGGCGTGGCAGATGAATCGCTCGTTTCACCATTACAGTCCGGAGTTGAAGCAGCGGCTGGTCGCGGAGCTCGAGGCGGGGCAGCTGACGCTGCGGGAGGCGGCGCAGGATGCGCGGACGACCGTGGCGATGGTCCGCACCTGGCTCGACGAGTACGGCCAGTACAAGCCCAAACGCGATGTCGTGGAGGTCGTGATGCGGAGTGAACAGGAGAAGATTGCGTCGCTGGAACGGGCGCTGGCCGAGGCGCATCTCAAGCTGTACGTGTACGACGAGCTGATCACGCAGGCGAACAAGGCGTACAAGACCGATCTAAAAAAAAGATTTGGTACGCCACCGCAGCCGCCTGCCACGCCCGGCCCGACAGCCCGGCCCTCGGCGCCGTCTGCCGGACCCTCGGGGTCACCCGCGACGCCTTCTACAAGCACCAGCGGCGCGTCGGCGCCGCGCCGACGGCGGACGCCGTAGTGCTGGCCGCGGTAGCCGGCGAGCGCGCGGTGCTGCCGCGGCTGGGCACGCGCAAGCTGCACGACGCGCTCGGGCGTCGGGGCGTCTCCGTGGGCCGCGATGCGTTGTTCACGCTGCTCCGGACGGCGGGCCAGCTCGTGCCGCGGAAACGCCGCGGCACGCAGACGACCTACTCGCGGCACGGCTATGCGGTCGCGCCGAATCTGTTGACGACGCAGGTCGTCACGGGGCCCCGCCAGGTCGTCGTGAGCGACATCACCTACCTCGCGCTGGCGGGGCGCACCTTCGCCTATCTCTTCCTCGTCACGGATCTCGCGTCGCGCGCCATCGTCGGCTGGCACCTCAGCCGCGACCTCTCGCATCAGGCGGCCCTGCAGGCCTTGGGCATGGCGCAAGCGACCCTGGGCGACACCACGGGCATCGTGCATCACTCCGACCGCGGGACCCAGTACTGCTGTCATGCCTACCGCGCACAGCTGCACGCCGCCCGCATGCTGCCGAGCATGACGGATGGCGCCCACTGCTATCAGAACGCCGTCGCCGAACGGGTGAACGGCATCTTGAAGGACGAATTCGATCTGGACGCGGTCTTTCCCACCGTGACGACGGCACAGGACGCCGTCACCGAAGCGATCCATCGCTACAACACGGTGCGGCCGCATGACAGTCTCAACCTGCAGACCCCGCACGCGGTATTCTCGCAGGCGGCCTAGCCGTCACCGTGTGCATCACCGGTGTAGACAGATTTCAGGACTAGACAGGGGGTGGTCGGCCCGCCCTACGGGGAGCTGTTCCCAGAGCCGTGCTTTGCGTCCTCTCGGTTTGTCTTGGCGACGTTGCGTTCTGCTGTTCCAGCGGTGCGGCGCAGGCCCACGTGAACGAGACTGCGCGCCGTTCGGCTGCTACGGCAGTGCCGACACCGGGCACACCTGAGCGCGACTACTTCTTGGCGACGTCCTTCTCCTTCAGGACGATCTTGGACACGGCATACACGAACAGGGCCACGATGATGAAGTTGATCATCGACGCCGCGACCTTGCCGACCTCGAACGGGCCCATCTTGATCGTCTGCCAGTTGGCGCCGAACCGGCTGAGCGCGATGCCGATCGGCGGCATGAGGATGCCTTCGACGACGGCGGTGACGAGCTGACCGGCCGCCACGCCGATGATCACGCCGAGCGCCAGTCCGACGACCCCGTACTCCTTCAGGAATGCCTTGAAACCGCCCATGTCGCACCTCGTGCACGCGTAAGCCAGCTGTGTCCGCCACGGCGCGGATGTGAGAATCCTAATCCGACTCTCATAAAGTGGAAGTCCGGGCGCGGAAGTCGTGTCGGCGCGCCCGGGCTCCCAGAAGACGGAACGCTCGTGTGGTGTCTAGAACACCGAGAACTTGATGTACTTGCGCGGGTTCTGCTTGAAGTCGGCGGTGACGCTGTCGAGGCGCATGACGAGGCGCCGCATGTCGGTGTAGAGCAGCGAGTCGCTGAGCAGCTTGCCGGCGGTGCCCTCGCCGCGTTCCAGTCGTGCCATGGTGGCGTTGAGCGACTGGATGGTGTGGCGGAGGGAGTCGGTGATGAGCGCGACGTTGGCGGTGGCGCGACCGGCGTTCCGGCTCAGGCTGTCCACACGCATCGAGTCGAGTGCGCTGCTGGTGCGCTCGAGCGCGCGCAGGGAACGATTCACGCTCGTCATGGCGGTGGTGAGCTGCATGTTCTGCGCGATGATCACGGCGTTCAGCTGCTTGGTGAGCGCGCTGGTGCTGCGGAGGATCTCGCGGATGTCGTCCACGCCGCCGCTGTCGGCCAGCTGACGGCGGAGCGGCAGCGTGATGGCGCGCACGTCACGGGCGATGGAGTCACCGGTGGCGATCACGTCGTCGGTGGCCGAGCCGCTCTTGATGACGGCGATCGTGTCCCGCTCCTGCATGTAGTCGGTCGAGTTCTGCACCGGCGCGATGGCGATGGCGCGGTCACCGAAGAAGCCGACCGAGATCGACTGCGCGGTGGAGCCCTTCGGCACCTTGTAGTTGCGGCCGATCCGCAGCGTGACGCGCACCGTGCCGGCGGGGTCGTACTCGACGTCGGCCACCGACCCGGCGGTGACGCCCGCGAGCATCACCGGCTGCCCCGGCTTGAGGCCGGCGCCCCATGGGAAGCGGGCGTAGAGGGGATAGCCCTGCGCGAGGCTGCCACGCACCAGCCAGATGGAGCCGAACACGGCGATGGCGCCACCGACGAGGAGCAGGAGTCCGACGAGAACTTCGTTAGAGCGCTTCATGCCTGAATGAGTGGTGCGAGGAGCGCCGCGATGATGGCATCGTAGACGAGGATGGCCACCGAGGTGATGACGACGGCCTTCGCCGTGGAGCGACCGACGCCTTCGGCACCGGCGCCGCTGACGTAGCCTTCGTACGTGCAGACCAGCGCAATTGCCGCGCCGAAGCCCACCGACTTGATGATGCTGTACCAGATCTGGAACGGGATGAACGCGAGCTGCAGACCGGCCTTGAAGTCGAGTGGCGTGACGTCGGTGGCGACGATCAGCGTCAGGAACGCCGCGATGATCGCCATGAAATTCGCGACCACGACCAGCACCGGCACCATCACCACGGCCGCCAGCAGTCGCGGCACGGCGAGGAAGGCGACGGGGTCGAAGGCGAGGGTCTCGAGGGCGTCGATCTGCTCGGTGACGCGCATGGTGCCGATTTCGGCCGTCATCTTCGCACCCACCCGTCCGGCGAGCACGAGGGCGGTGAGCAGCGGCCCCAGCTCGAGCACGATGGACTGACGGACGATCAGGCCGATGACACTGAGCTGCACGCCCGGGAAGAGCTGATACCGCGTCTGGAACGCCGAGACGGCGCCGAGGAAGGACGCCACGATGACGACCAGCGGCAGCGAGTCCACGCCGATGCCGCGCATCTGCTTGATGAGTTCCGGCGCCCAGGTCCGCACCTCGGTGAGTCCGCGGCCGATGTCACCGGCGAACTGGGCGAAGTGGCCCGTGTGCGCGAGCTGTGCGAGACCAAGCTGGCCCAGCGCGCGCACGGCGCGGATGGGAAGGATGTCGACGGGCGCGTCGACGACCGTGGCTTCTGCCGGGACGTGCGACCCACCGCTCACGTGCGCACCCGCCAGAGCAGGGTGGCGCCGACCACGCCGAAGATCAGGCTCGGCACCCACGCCGCGAGATCGGGCGAGATGATGCCCTTGCCGCCGAAGCCGCGCATGAGATTGACCAGGACGAGGAAGACGACCGTCGTCAGCAGGCTGACGCCGATGCCCCACGCGGCTCCGCCACGCTGCGTACTGGTGGCGAGCGGTGCCGCGAAGAGCAGGATGATCACGCAGGTCACGGGAATGGCGAGCTTGAGCATGCGCTCGACCTTGAGCGGGTTCACGTCGGTGCCCGATCGCTGCAATGCCCGAATGTAGCGACCCAGCTCGGTCCACCCCATGTCGGCTGGCGCCTTCGTCGCGGCGTTGAGCTCGAGCGGTCGCTCGGTGAAGGACTTGTCGAGCAGTGAATCGTACGTGAACACGAAATTCACCCTCGCGTTCGGCACGATGTGGAGATTGCCCTTCACCAGCATCCAGTGCCTGTTGTCGCGGAAGAAGGCGCGTTCGGCAACGGCATAGGTCGTCGGCAGCTTCGGGCCCGTGCCAAGCCGCTCCACCTCGAGATTCTCCATCAGGTACCGTGATGCATGGAGCGCGCCGACCTTGTAGGTGCGGCCGTCACCGGTGGCGTAGGCAAAGTTGTAGCGCTCGCCGGTATCCTTGAACTTCTGCTCCTGCAGCAGATTCAGCTTGCGCTGGTTGAGCGGCGGGATGATCACGTTGAGCGAAAAGCCGATGCACATCGCGAAGATGGCACCCAGCGTCAGCGGCCGGATGAAGCGGTGGAACGAGATGCCGCTGGCCTTCGCGGCCGTGATTTCGGAGTAGCGGGTGAACGAGCTGACGGTGAAGACCGTCGCGAACAGCACCGCGGCCGGCAGCACCTGGAACATCGTCTCGGGCACGCCATAGAGATAGCTGAGCGCGATGTCGCGGAGCGGGATCTGTCGCTGGAAATAGGTGTCGAGCTTCTCGGTGAGGTCGATGATCACGATCATCACCGGGAACCCGAGCGCCGTCACGATGAAGATCCGCAGCCACTCGGACAGCACGTACCGATCGAGAGCGCGAAACATCAGAGTTCCGTGGCGGGGATGGCGCGCTGCGCGCGGCGCACCGAGGGACGCAGGCCGCCGATCCACGCCCTGATGCGCTCCTTCACCTCGTCGATGTCACCGCCGCGCGCAGTGCTGCCCTCGCGTCCCATGCGCGCGAAGAGCACGAGCCCGACGGCGGTGAAGACGATGTTGGCGCCCCACATCGCGACCCACGGCGGCAGCTTGCCGTCATCGGCCATCGACTCGCCGGCGATGAGGCACATGTAGTAGAGCGCGAACACGGCAAGGCTGGCGCCGATCACGAGACCGACGCCGCCACGGGGGAAGCGCAGCGCGATCGGGGCACCGAGCAGCACGAACACGATGCAGGCCGCGGCGAGCGAGAACTTCTTGTGGATCTCGACCTCGTACTGCGACCAGGTGGCACTCGAGATCGCGCCGCGCTGCATCGCCTGCTCGAGGATCGAGCTGATCCCCGACGACGCCATCGACGGCGTGACGACGCCGGGCTGGACCACCATCTGCGACGTGGCGACGGCGAGACCGCTGGACGGCGCGGATCGGATCGCATCGACGGGCACGTCGGCCTGCACGGTAGTGCCGGCGTTGTCGTTCGGAGTCACCATCGGTGCGATCGTCGGCGACACCGTCACCGGCTGTCCGGTGGGCGTCCCGCGCGGTGTGCCGGTGGTATCACCGCGGTTGAGGATGCCGGCGATGGCAGCGCTGGCGGCGCAGTAGTAGCGCCCGATGCCGGGCGACGGCGTCTTCAGGGAATCGTACGGGCGCAGGGGATCGACGATGCCGCGGGTGAGCGCCTTGAGGGCCCGCGCCTGCGTGTTGACCACGCTGCGCCGCTCGCCGTAGAGTTCGCGCTCGGCCTGGGTCACCTGGGCCTGCATCTCGCAGACCCCCATCTCGCGCTCGGACTTGAAGTTGTCCGCGCTGTCGCGCGAAAAGCTGTTGGCGACGCCACGCACGGTGATGCGGTCGGTGGCGTACGAGAGCCGCGTGAGCTGGGTGGGCGTGGCGGTGGGGATCTCGGTCATCGTGCCGTGATAGAGCACGAGCGTGAGGTCACCGGTGCCCTCGACGAGCGCGAGATCGCCGCTGTCGGAGACGATGGTGCGCCGCTTGCTGCCGTCGCCGAAGTCGTAGATGACGACGTTGTGGAGGCGGTTGTTGGCCTTGTCGATGCGGACGGCGCGCAGGAAGAGCCGGCCGGGCACGACGTCGTTGATGACCTGCTCGCGGAGGGCGAAGGTGGGCTTGGTGCGCCCGATGTCGGTCTGCAGGATGCGCAGCCGGTGATTGGCCTCGGGCAGCACGAAGTCATTGAAGTAGATCATGCCTACCGCCAGCACCGTCGCACCGCCGAGGACGGGGGCGAGGATGCGTCCCATCGAGACGCCGCTGGCCTTGAGGGCGGTGATCTCGCTCTCGGCGGCGAGGCGGCTGAACGCATAGAGCACCGCGACCAGGACCGCCATCGGCAGCGTCATCGCGATGGTGAACGGGATCGCGAGGAGGAAGAACTCGGCGATGACCGACGAGGGGAGACCCTTGCCCACGAGGTCGCCGAATCGCTTGGCGATGAAATTCAGCAGCAGGAGCGACGTCAGGGCGGTGAGCGCAAAGACAAGCGGCCCGAGATGCTCCCTGAGGACGTAGCGGCTGAGGATCTTCACGGCGGGGGGTCGGGGAGGTACGGCGCGAAACGGCCGGGCGTATATTCAACGTCCACGACGCGAGCTTCAAGCCTAACTGTGACACAGGTTTAAGTGTCGGGTTCCACGCTGCACCCGTCCACCCGCGCCGGTCGAGTCGCGCGGGACCTCCATACGCTCACCGGTGTCTGCCCAGCTCATGCCTACCCGCCGTGGTGCCGTCCTCGTCCATGCCCTGCTCCTGGCCGGGGTAGTCGCCTGCTCAGGGGAACAGCCCGGCACGACTGCCGGCCCCGGGGCGGACTCGCTCCGCCTGCGCAATGCGGCGGGATTCAAT
This sequence comes from Gemmatimonadaceae bacterium, assembly GCA_031409715.1. Lineage (GTDB taxonomy): Bacteria > Gemmatimonadota > Gemmatimonadetes > Gemmatimonadales > Gemmatimonadaceae > JACMLX01. The sequence goes on from JANNXU010000093.1 coordinate 6,691, forward strand.
GGCGCCACCTCGCTGCGCTACCTGACGCAGGCGATGACGTTCGGTACCCGGGTACCGGGCTCGACTGGTCACGTCGCGGCCGGCGACTGGATCGTGGCGGAGATGAAGGCGCGGGGCGCGACGGTGGTCGAGCAGACCTGGACGCACACGACCGCGGCGGGGGTGAAGCTGCCGATGCGGAACATCCTCGCGCGGTGGAATCCGACGGCCGCCCGCCGGGTGCTGTACGTGACGCACTGGGACACGCGGCCGAAGGCGGACGGGGCGGGGGTGCCGCCAGCGGATCAGGCCAAGCCGATTCCCGGTGCGAACGATGGCACCAGCGGGATCGCACTGTTCCTCTCGATCGGGGATGTGCTGAAGGCGAAGCCGACCACGGTCGGTGTGGACCTGCTGTTCGTGGATGGCGAGGACTACGGCGACTTCTCGCCGAAGGAAGTGGATGTGTTCATCGGCTCGCAGTACTTCGCGGCGCACCTGCCCGAGCCGGGGTATGCGCCGGAGTTCGCCGTCGTCTGGGACATGATCGGCGACCGGAGCCTGCAGATCTTCCAGGAGCAGATCTCGCTGGACGTGCAGCCCTCGGTGGTGGCGCGGGTGTGGCGGATGGCGGAGGCGCTGGGGTATTCGGGTTCCTTCATCCAGCGGCCCGGTGGCGGGGTGCGTGACGACCACATCGCGCTGCAGGCGGTGGGGCTGAAGGCGATCGACGTGATCGACATCGACTTCCCGTATCACCACACGCTCGAGGACACGGTGGACAAGGTGAGCGCGGAGAGCCTGCAGATCGTGGGCACAGTGGCAGTGGCGCTGATCCAGGAGCTGGCGGCGCCCTGAGTGGGGCGGCGGGGCGGGTGGGAATGCACCGTCCTGCGTGAATCGGGTGTGCCAGTCTGCGGGGCGTGTGCGATGGTGTCGCCGTGTCGAACGCGGACGAGCGATGTCGATGACGGCGGCGGAGCGTCGCGCGCTGGGGTGGCTGCTGGCGGTCTGTGCCGGGGGCGCCGCGGTCCAGGTGGCGCGTCAGGTCGGGCATCGGTCGGAGGCCACGGGCGCGTCTGGCGAGGCGCTGGCGCGGCAGCTCCTGGCGGTGGACTCTGCTCAGCGCGAGTCCCGAACAACGGGACGGCGATCGTCGGCCGGGTCCCGTGGGCGTCGTGGTGCGGTGGGCGGGGGAGGGCAGCCCCGCAGGCGGGCGCGTGCGCCGGGGGCATCGGCGGGATCGCGTGATACGGTCGGTGAGCGTCCGACACTCACACCCGTCGATCTGGACATGGCGGATTCAGCGGCGCTGGAGCGGCTCCCGAGGATCGGACCTGCCCTCGCGTCGCGGATCGTGGCCGATCGACTCAAACACGGGGCGTACGGTTCCCTGGCGGCGTTGCAGCGTGTGCGGGGCATCGGTCCGAAGCTGGCCGAACGGCTCGCGCCGCACGTGACGTTCTCCACAAACGGGCGTCCCTCCGGCGTACGACGCTGACCCCCGGTCCCACCCGTCCGGGGCGTGGCGCCACCTCAACAGACTCATCCGTCTCATGTCAGACGCACGCAATACGCTTGAAATGCGCGCGATCTCGTCGCCTGCCGCGATCGGGCGGCCGCCGGGCGCCCGTCCGGCCCACGCCATGAATGCGGCCTCCGGCAACTCGCTGCTGCAGCACATGGTGTCGGCGCAGTTCCTGACGCAGGAGCAGCTGACGGCGTTGTCGAGGGAGCTGGTGGCGGCACACGGCGTCGGTTCGGTGCCGCTGCTGGCGATCCGTGCGGGGCTGCTGAACGAGGTGGCGCTGCTCAAGTCGCTGTCGAAGGTGCACGGGATGCCGGCGGTGGACCTGCTGCGGGTGGAGCCCGACGAGCGGGTGCTGCGGGCCGTGACGGCCGAGATGGCGCACCGGTACCGCATCCTCCCGCTGCGGCGTGAGGGACAGAAGCTGACGGTGGCGATCACCGATCCGTGGAACCACGAGGCGACGGACAGTCTCCGCTTCAAGACGCGCTACGAGATCTTCCCGGTGCTGGCGGGCGAGGTCTCGATGCAGGCGCAGCTCGATCGGTACTATCCCGTGCAACTGAAGGCGAGCACCGAGGAGACGGTGAACTCGATGCTGGCCGACATCACGTCGGAGATGTCGGACGTCGAGGTGCTGGACGCGGAGGTGGAGGAGTCGAACGCCTCGGTGGGGGCGGACGAGGCGCCGGTGGTGCGCCTGATCAACGCGATCCTGATCGAGGCGGTGCAGCGGGGCGCGTCGGACATCCACTTCGAGTGCTTCGAGCACGAGCTGCGGGTGCGCTACCGCGTGGACGGCGCGCTGCAGGAGGTGATGAAGCCGCCAGTGAAGCTGCGTGCCTCGCTGGTGAGCCGGTTCAAGATCATGTCGCAGCTCAACATCGCCGAGCGTCGTGTGCCGCAGGATGGGCGCATCAAGCTCAAGTTCGGCGGCAAGGTGATCGACTTCCGCGTGAGCACGCTGCCGACGCTGTTCGGCGAGAAGATCGTCTTGCGCATCCTCGACCAGGGCAACCTGACGCTCGACCTGGAGAAGTTCGGGATCGAGCCGCAGGCCGAGAAGGACCTGATGGAGGCGGTGCAGAACCCGTATGGCATGGTGCTGGTGACCGGGCCGACGGGGTCGGGCAAGACGACGACGCTCTACTCCTGCCTGTCCAAGATCAACACCGGCGACACGAACATCATGACGGCCGAGGATCCCGTCGAGTACAACCTGTTCGGGATCAACCAGGTGCTGGTGCGGAACGAGATCGGGATGACGTTCGCGGCGGCGCTGAAGGCGTTCCTGCGGCAGGATCCGAACGTGATCATGGTGGGTGAGATCCGTGACCTCGAGACGGGGTCGATCGCGATCAAGGCGGCGCTGACGGGGCACATGGTGTTGAGCACCCTGCACACGAACAGCGCGCCGGAGACGATCACGCGCCTGATGGACATGGGGCTGGAGCCGTTCAACGTATCGAGCGCGCTGAACCTGATCCTGGCGCAGCGGCTGGTGCGCCGCATCTGCAAGGGGTGCCGTGAGCGCTACGAGCCGGCGGAGCTCGAGTTCGCGGGGGCGAAGGTGAAGGCGGCCACCACGCTGCGCGAGATGCGGTTCACGACGGTGGCGCTGGAGGGGGCGAAGCGCGGGGCGCTGCCCGACGCGGCGCCGTTCCTGGAGGGGTTGTCGCTGGACACGCGCGTGTCGCAGCTGCCGTTCTTCCGCGGCAAGGGGTGCGACGCGTGCAACGGCACCGGGTACAAGGGCCGTCAGGGCCTGTACGAGGTGATGAACATGACGCCGGCCGTGCGCAAGCTGATCATCCAGAACGCTGGCGCGGCCGAGTTGAAGGACGCGGCGGTGGACGAGGGGATGCTGACGCTGCGCATGGACGGCTGGCTGAAGGTGCTTCGCGGCATCACGACGCTGGAGCAGGTCGTGCGCGAGACCGCGGCGTGACGCGCCTCCCGATCCGGGCGTCTGCGCTCGGGTACCCTCTTCCTGCTGCCGGCCTTACATGAGTTCCAGTCTTCCTCCGTTGCCCCGTCGATTGACGCCCTCCTTTTCCATGAGCGGCATCGGCGGGACGAGTGGCGGCGTGATGCCGCCGGTCAGTCCGCTGCCGGCCCCGGCGCGCCCGACCACGCCAGTGCCCGCCGCGCCAGCGTCTGGGCATTCGGCGCCGGTGCACGCCGCGCCGCCGCTCAACCTGCGTGCGCTGCTGGAGGAGGTGATCGATCGGGACGCCTCGGACCTGCACGTGACGGTGGGCGAACGGGCGATGCTGCGCGTGGATGGGCACATCGTGCCGGCGCGCAGTGCGCATGTGCTGAGCGGCAAGGACACGCTGCAGCTGGCGTACAGCGTGCTGACCGAAGGGCAGAAGAAGCGCTTCGAGCTGGACGACGAGCTGGACTTCTCGTTCGGCATCGCGTCGCTGGCGCGCTTTCGCGGCAACCTGTTCAGGCAGCGAGGGCAGGTGGCGATGGTGGTGCGCCGCATCCCGATGCTGATCCCGACCTGTGCGGAGCTGAAGCTGCCGGCCGCGATCCAGAAGTTTGCCGAGAAGCCGCGCGTGCTGGTGCTGGTGACGGGGCCGACCGGGTCGGGGAAGAGCACGACGCTGGCGTCGCTGATCGACAAGATCAACAAGGAGCGCCAGGCGCACATCCTCACGGTCGAGGACCCGATCGAGTTCGTGCACAAGCACCAGCAGTCGATCGTGAACCAGCGCGAGGTGGGCACGGACACGCGCAGCTTCGCCTCGGCGCTCAAGTATGCGCTGCGCGAGGATCCCGACGTGATCCTGGTGGGCGAGATGCGCGACCTGGAGACCATCAGTGCCGCGATCACGATCGCGGAGACCGGTCACCTCGCGTTCGCGACGCTGCACACGAACAGTGCGGCGGAGGCGGTGAACCGCGTGATCGACGTCTTCCCGAGCCACCAGCAGAGCCAGGTGCGGGCGCAGCTCGCGTTCACGCTGGAGGGGATCGTGACGCAGGTGCTTGTGCCGCGGATGAATGGTCGCGGGCGGGTGCTGGCGAGCGAGGTGCTGGTGGTGACGCCGGCCATCCGCGCGCTGATCCGCGACGACAAGATCCACCAGATCTACAGCATGATGCAGGCCGGCAAGAAGTACGGCATGCAGACGCTGAACGACTCGCTGTACCAGCTGTACGTGTCGCGCGAGGTGTCGGAGGAGGATTGCCTGCGCTTCAGCCCCGACGCGGTGGAGTTCCTGCGCATGATCGGCAAGCCCGTGCCCGGCCACCTGGCATCAACCGCGTGATGGAGAGCTGAGGGATGGCAGTCTATACCTACACCGCGCGCTCCGGCGGCGGCGAACTCAGGACCGCGCAGGTGGAGGCGGCGAGTCGCGACGAGGTGATCGCGCTGCTGCGCAAGCAGAAGCTGACGGTGGTGAAGATCGATGCCGAGAAGCCGGCGAAGCGGCTGGGGAGCATCGGGATGCGCGACATCGTGGTGTTCACGCGGCAGTTCTCGACGATGATCAACGCCGGCCTGCCGCTGGTGCAGGCGCTGGACATCCTCGCCAAGCAGAGCGAGAACAAGGCGCTGCAGGCGGTGACGAAGGAGGTCGTGTTCGACGTGGAGAGCGGCCAGACCGTGGCGGACGCGCTGCGGAAGCGGCCGAAGGCGTTCAACGAGCTGTATGTGAACATGGTGGCCGCCGGCGAAGCGGGCGGCATCCTGGACACGATCCTGATGCGCCTGGCGACGTTCATCGAGAAGACCGATGCGCTGGTGCGGAAGGTGAAGAGCGCGATGATCTATCCCGTGACGATCATGACGGTGGCGGCGGCGGCGATTGCGATCCTGCTGATCTTCGTGATCCCGACGTTCGAGAAGATGTTCGCGGGGGTGGGGCTGGCGCTGCCGTTGCCGACGCGGATCGTGATCGGGTGCTCGAAGTTCTTGCAGGGGTACTGGTGGGCACTGATCGCGGCCGGTTTTGGCGCGTTCGTGCTGGGCAACCGGTATTACGCGACGGATGACGGCCGGCTGCGGATCGACGGGTTTTTGCTGAAGGTGCCGGTGCTGGGCGACGTGTTGCGGAAGAGTGCGGTGTCGCGGTTCACGCGGACGCTCGGCACGTTGATCAGTTCGGGGGTGAGCATTCTGGACGGCTTGGAGATCACGGCGCGGACGAGCGGCAACCGGGTGATCCAGAATGCGATCATGGCGAGCCGGGCGAGCATTGCTGGTGGTGAGACGATTTCGGCGCCGTTGCAGAAGAGCGGGGTGTTTCCGCCGATGGTGATCTCGATGATCAGCGTCGGTGAGCAGACGGGTGGGCTGGACGAGATGTTGTCGAAGATCGCGGATTTCTATGATGAGGAGGTGGATACCGCGGTGGGTGGACTGCTGTCGCTGCTGGAGCCGTTGATGATCGTGTTTCTGGGTGTGGTGGTGGGTGGGATGGTGGTGGCGATGTATTTGCCGATCTTTGATATGATGAATACGGTGCAGTAGGGGGGCGGGTTGGTGTATGTGTGTCTGTCGGCGTGCACGGTCTTTCGACACGGTTTTGCACGATCTGTCGGCAGTGCGTGCACGCTCCGTCGTCACCAGCGAGAAACCCTGTGGGCTCTCGGGCTCTATCGGCAGCCATTCTCACGGTCTATCGCCAACGCTCTCACGGTCGGCCGCCACACGAAGAAACCCCGCAGAAATGCGGGGCTTCTTCGTTTTTGTGACTGCGCGTGACTCGATGGTTTCGGCGCCTTTCCGCACGCGGGTGTGCTCTCGGGGCCAGCGTTAGTTGAGAGACGCCCCTACCCAGTATCTCATCCTGAGCGCGTACCCTTGCTTCTCTCTGATGTGAGAAGCGAAGCGTCAGCTCAGCGGCAGGACGCCGAGGATGCGCCGTGGTGAAATGAGGCCATCGGTCTGATGCAGGTGGTCGCACAGCGCGCCGATGGACGGGCCGACCGTACGCGCGGTCGCCAGGGTCGCAAGGAGCTTCGCCGGCGCGCGCGACGGCCGATCCGCGTCCTCAACGCGATGATGGCCACGCCACGTGCGTAGATGCTCGCGCAGCAGGGCGCCGGACTTCAGGTCGAGCACGCGCAGGTGGTGATCATTCCACTGCACACTCACCCGCCGACTGATCCCGCGTGGCGGCACGCTATAGTAGGCCGCATCCACTTCGACGCAGCCGCCGAGGTGCACGCTGCGCGTGCCGTAGCGGTAGAAGCGAAAGGGCTCGAGTGGGAGCGGCTGCTCCTCGGCAAACATCGCGCTCACCTAGTGTCAGTGATCGTCTGAAATTCCCCACCCAGTGATCGTCTCAAATTCCCCACCCCCACCGCGGGAGCTGGGCGATGGACAGCAGACTGGACTGGGCCGCAGGATCTGAGGGACCGGCATCTTCCGAGCAGCCTTGGCTC
>JANNXU010000094.1:0-48172 GCA_031409715.1 Gemmatimonadaceae bacterium
GTTGTCCGCATACTGGGACAACTACGTCGTCGATCCCACGGGCCCGCACGTCGGTGAGATCATCCGCAAGACAGTAGCGGCTGATCGTGCCGACCTGCTCGGCGTGCTGGATCGCGAACCACTCGTGCTGCGGGCACGCCAGACGATGGCGCAGGCGATGAGTACGCTCGAGATCAATGACGAACCCGATGTCGTCCTGATGGTGGGTGTGGGCGCAGCCAATGCCGGCGAACTCGTGATCAATGGCCGACCGGTGGCGTTCGTCTGCCTCGAGCATTTCACGGGCGAACGGAACCCGGACACCGACTCGCTCGGACTCGACCCCGCGCTGCTGCCGCCCTGGCTCGCACACGAGATCGCACACGGCGTGCGTTACACGGCCAAGAACAGCGACGCCGACATGAAGACGCTCGTGGCGGAGAACAACGGCTACTACTCGTTCTGGGACACGGGCAAGCGCGCCACGCTGCGCGAGCTGCTCGTGAACGAAGGCCTCGCCACACACGCGGCGCAGGCCGTCTGCAGCGGATACGCACCGTGGGAATACCTCGGCTACGGCCGTCGCCAGTACGCCAGAATCCGAGAGCTGGAGCCCTTGCTTGCCCGCACGATCAGCTCGGACCTCGACCGGAACGGACTCGGTCTGCGCCTGCGCTGGCTCAGCGACGGCACCAGCGACGATGCCCGCACCGTCGAGCGCCACGTGGTGCCGGAGCGTGCCGGCTACTACCTGGGCCACTCGCTCGTCGCCCCTGCCGTCGCCGAACGGGGAATCGCCTGGGCGCTGCGCGCCAGCACCCGCGCCCTGATGGATGTGGGCCGCAACTCCGCCGCCGTATCGGCCTGATGCTCGTCTGTTCCGGAGCCGGGCCGGTGCGCTGGCCGCGCGTCGCGCTCGCGGTGGTTCGTGCGCTGTTCCACCGCGTCCTGACCCACGGCATCAAGGCGTCGATGAACTGGTCCTGACCGTCTGAACGGCCACCAACTGCAACTCCGCTCACACGGAGACGCGGAGACACGGAGGATTCTACCGCGATGCGGGACGTCACTGTGTCGAGATGCCTGCAACTTGTGGGGAACTGCACTCGCACCACGCAGTTTCCACAGCCGTTCGAAAATGTGTTGCACGACGTTCCGGCACACCGCGCAGACCCCTCCGCGTCACCGCGTCTCCGTGTGAGGGGATTTCACAGAGCCACGGAATGAGCAAAAGGGCGCCCCGCGAACGGAGCGCCCTTTCGTTGTGCATTGAACCAGCGTCAGCCCTTCTTCGGCTTCGCCGGCGTGCCCTTCTCGCTGAAGACCACCGGCTTGCCCTTGCCCTTGAGCCGCTCGTTGGAGATCAGCCGCTGCTGCGGCAGGGCCGCGATGTTCTGCACCATGTAGTACAGGTTGAGCCCCGCCGCCGCGCTGAAGAAGAACGCGAACATCATCGCCGGGAACATGTACGCCATGATCTTCGCCTGTGGATTCGGCGGCACACCGCGCAGACCGATCCAGCTGAGCAGGAAGGCGCTCAATGCCATCAGCAGCGGGATCACGAACGTCGGATCCTTCTGCGAAATGTCGGCGAGATAGAGGAACGGCACCCCCCGGAACTCGATCGTGTTCTGGAACACGAAGAAGAGCGTGATGAACACCGGCATCGGCAGCAGCATCGGCAGGCAGCCCGACAGTGCGCTGAACGGCGACATGTCGTGCTCCTTGTACACCTTCATCACCTCGGCCTGCATCTTCTGCGGGTCGGACTTGTACTTCTCCTGCACCGCCTGCAGCTCGGGCTGCAGGACCTGCATCTTCATCGAGGTGCGCATCGCGCGCTGGTTGAACGGCCAGAGCAGCAGGCGGACGGCGATGCCGAAGATCACCAGCACCCAGCCGTAGTTCAGCCTGAGCGTCTCGTGCATCCAGAGCAGCGACTTCATCACCATCGTCGCGAACGGTTGCACGAAGCCCTGCAGCCAGCCTCCGTACGGGTTGCTGTTCTCGAAGTCGCGCCCCAGTGACACGAGGCGGCGCCACTCCTGCGGGCCGGCGTAGAGCTCGAAGCGGAAGGTGCCGTCCTGCAACGACTGCAGCGCGGTCGCCTCGACGTGGCTCTCGACCTTCCCCGTCTTCGGCCCGCCCACGACCGTCACCTCGTCGAACGGGCGGTCGCCCGCGGCGGTGAGCAGGCCGGTGATGAAGAACTTGCTCTTGCTCGCGACCCAGATGAACGGCCCTTCCTTCAGCTCGCGCTCCCCCGGATCGAGGGAGGTGAACGCGACGCTCTGCGTGTTGCCCGTGGCCGGCTTCATCGCCACGGCGAGATGGCGCTGATCCTCGGCCGTATCCGCCTCGGCGGAGTTGAGGCCCGTCGGCAGCGTCACGCGCAGGAAGGCGGGTGACGTGAGTCCCGTCACCTTGCCACCGACGCGCACGATGAAGCTGTCGGGCTGGAAGGTGTAGGTGAGCTGGACCGCCGCGGCACCCGATTGGCCCGAGTACATGACCGTGCGATCGTCGATCGTGGTCGGTGTGAACGGCACACCGGCGAGGTCGATCACGCGATTGCCGCCCGGCTCCTTCACGATCAGCGCGTAGCGGAGCAGCGCCTCACCCGGCCTGACGAGCTGCACGAACTCGTCGGCGCCCGCGCTCGAGGGCAGCCGCTTGTAGCCGTTCAGCACCACCGAGACCGGCGACGCACCGACGCTGCTGATACGCATGGTGCTGCGCGTACCGGTCAGCACGGCGGTGTCGATCACGAGCGGTGCCGTGCCGGGCGCGGCGCTGTCGAGACGCGGCGTGATCGCGGCCGGCGGCAGCACCGCAGCCGTCGCGCCCGGCTTCGTCGTCACCACCGGCGAACTGTCCGCCGCAGCCACCGCCTTCACAGGCGGCCTGGCGGGCGGAAACAGGTACTGAGTGAGACCGATCACCGCCGCCGACAGGGCGAGGGCGAGCAGCATGCGCTTGTTCATACGGGGATGGGAAGGGTCAGGCGAAGCGCAGGCGCGGAACGCAACGTGTGCGTCCGCGTGCAGCAGTCGTGTGGGTCAGGGAACAGGATCGTGTCCGCCGGGGCGGAACGGGTGGCATCTGGCAATCCGCTGTGCTGCCAGCCACGACCCGCGCGCAACACCGTGGCGCTCGATGGCTTCCACGGCGTAGGCAGAACAGGTTGGAGTATAGCGGCACGAGGAGGGAAAGATCGGCGAAATGAAGAGCTGGTACACCCGGATCAGCGCCGTCGCCGACCAGCGTGCCCCGCGCACCAGCGGCGAGCGCGGTGAGGTCGGCCCCGGCGATGGCGCCGAGGCTGGCGGCGAGGCTGGCGGCGATGGTGACGGCGGCATCCCCGTCACGACGGCGGCGGCGACTGGTTGGTGTCAGGCGCGGCCTCAGGAGGCGCAACCTCGGGTAACGCCACAGGCGCCCGTACGGGTGACAGCAGGGGCGCCACGATCGCCGGCAATCGCCGCAACAGTGCCGACATCTCCGCCGCCAGTGCCTCCCACGACAGCGCATACGCGCCCGGCAGAACGCGGATCACCACGTCCTGGGGTGCCAGATGTGGCAGAGCCGTCGTGCGCACCAGCTCACGCAGCCGACGCTTCAAACGGTTCCGGTCCACGATGTCGCGGCCGTGCTTGGGGACGATGAACCCCACCCGCGCACACGACAAAGGGGAAGCCGCGACGCGGAGCTCGAGCTGAGCCGTCCGCACACGCTTCCCCTCACGACGCACCCGCTCCAGCTCCGACTTCCTCGTGAGACGCTGGTCTCGCGAGAAACGGAACGACTCAGGCGCCGGCGTACTTGTCCGGCAGCATCACGGTCAGCTGCTTGCGGCCCTTCTTGCGGCGACGGCTCAGGATCGCGCGGCCCCAACGATCGGCCATGCGGGCACGGAAGCCATGCTTGCGGATACGACGCTTGTTGCGGGGGCGGTACGTGGGCTTGCCCATATGTACTCCAGGTGCGTTCGCTGTATTCGGGGAAAGAGTGCCAAAGCTATTCAGGACAAGGACTTCGGTCAAGCGAGGTCAGACTGTGCATTACTTGCCCGGACACACGTTTCCCCCGCGCACCCCGTTTGCGAAGCGCGTCGAGAAACGGTAAACTCGCCCTCCCTTCCTGAATGTCTCCCCGCCGCACGTAATGCTCACGGCCGCAGAAACCTGGGCTCGACTGCTCGACCGCGCGCGACTCGAACTCCAGGAGCAGACCGTCCGCACCTGGCTCGAACCGTGTGAGCCGCTGCGCGTGGACGACCGGGCCCTCACGGTCGGCGTCCCGGATCAGTTCGCAGCCGACTGGAACGACTCCAAACACTCCGCCCTCCTCGCCAGCTTCGCGCCGGTCGCACTCGGCCATCCGCTGCAGGTGCAGTTCGTCGTCCACGAGTCGGCGCGCACGCGGCCACAGATGGACCTGTTCGTCGCGCCGGCTGAGCAGACACCGCGGACGCCGGTCACGCCGAACCCGAACCTCGCGCCCCTCTCGGAGCGCTACACGTTCGAGCACTTCGTCGTCGGCAAGAGCAACGAACTCGCCGCCGCCGCCGCCATCGCCGCAGCCCAGGCCCCGGGCAAGCTCTACAACCCACTCTTCATCTACGGCGACACGGGACTGGGCAAGACCCACCTGATGCAGGCCGTCGCACACGAACTGCTCAAGCGTGACCCCGGCACCCGCATCACCTTCGTCGGCACCGAACAGTTCACCAACGAGCTGGTGGGCAGCATCCAGAGCCGCACCACGCAGGACTTCCGTCGCCGCTACCGGGAGACCGACCTCCTGCTGGTGGACGACGTGCAGTTCCTGAAGGGGAAGGAGGCGACGCAGGAGGAGTTCTTCCACACCTTCAACGCGATCTACGAGGCAGGACGCCAGATCATCCTCACCTCCGACCGCCCACCGTCGGAGATCCCCGGCCTCGAGGCGCGACTGGTCAGCCGCTTCCAGTGGGGCATGGTCGCAGACATCGCGCTCCCCGACGTCGAACACCGCGTCGCCATCCTGCGCCGCAAGGCACAGCTCGATCACCTCGAGCTCACGATTCCCGATGACGTCATCCAGGTCATCGCCGACAACGTGCGCTCGAACGTCCGCGAGCTCGAAGGGGCGATCATCAAGCTGCTCGCCTACGCCTCGCTCAAGCACGCCGACATCACCGTCGAGCTGGCGCGCGAAGCGCTGCGCGATCGTTTCCGCAGTGACGGCGCGCCCGCCGGACCGGCCGGCATCACCGTCGCTGCCATCCAGAATGCGGTCGCCAAGGAGTGGGGCGTGACCGCTGAGGGCCTCAAGTCCAAGACCCGGACCAAGATGCTCACGGTGCCCCGTCAGGTCGCCATGCTGCTCTGCCGCGAGCTGCTGGCCCTGCAACTGGTCGAGATCGGCAACGCATTCGGCGGACGGGACCATTCGACGGTCATCCACTCGCTCGACCGGGCTGAGCAGACGGCCAAGGACGACATCATCTTCGCGGCGCGTGTGGAAAAGATCCGCCGACTGTTGGAAACGGGCGAATGATCCACACCACTCCACGGCTCGGCAGGACTCTCCACACGGCAGCGCACGAGGATGGTGATGACTGCGGAAAAAGGGGGTGCGTGTACAGTCGCCTCCACATCACCTTGGCTTGGCTTAAGCGTTGTCCGGTCGTAGCTTCCGGCGTTCGTCCACAGTCCGGCCGCCCTCTACGACTACGACTGTTAAAGATTTATAGAACAGCATTACAGCAGGGCTTCCACACCGCAGGGCTGACGTTGGCACAGACCGCAGGATCGATTGCCACACAGGGCGTTCGCCCGGCGTCGATCCTGTGCACTCCGAGGAGCTGATGCGATTCACCATCGCGCGCGAAAAACTCCAGGAAGGCTTGGCGGCGGTCGCTGCCAGCATCCCCGGCAAGACGACACTGCCGGTCCTGGCGAACATCCTGGTCGAGACGACGGAGCGCGGCATCCGTTTCTCCGGCACCGACCTCGACATCCACGTCAGCCACGAAGTGCAGGCGGACGTCGAACGACAGGGGGGCATCACGATCCCCGCCAAGAAACTCCAGGAACTCGCCCGCGAACTGCCTCCCAGCCCGGTGAAGATCGAGTCGGCCGGCGAACAGAAGGTCAGCCTCGAGTGCGGTCGCGCGAAGTTCAAGCTCAACGGCCTGCCCAAGGATGATTTCCCGCAGTTCCCCGCCATCCGATTCGGGGATGGCTGGCGCGTGAAGTCGGCCGATGTGCGCAAGCTGATCCGCCACACCTCCTACGCCGTCAGCACCGAGGAAAGCCGACCGATCCTCAACGGCGTCCTCTGGGAGCTCAAGCCGGATCGCATGCGCATGGTCGCCACCAACGGACATCGCCTGGCGAAGATGGACGTCGCCGTCAGCGGACATGGCGAGCAGGCGAGCGACCTGATCGTCATGCCGAAGGCGCTGGACCAGGTGAGCAAGCTCTTCCCCGATGAGGAGGAGCTCGAGGTCGCCCGCGGCGACAACCACCTCGCCTTCCGGAGCCCGTTCACCACGATCTTCACGCGACTGATCGAGGGACCGTACCCGAACTACGAACAGGTCATTCCGAAGGACAACGACCGCTTCGCCATCTGCGACAAGGACGCCCTCCAGGCGGCGCTGCGCCGCATGTCCACGGTCGCTTCGGACCAGACGCACCGCATCAAGCTCTCCTTCAACGCCGGCATCCTCCGCTTCCAGGTCACCACCCCCGACCTCGGCGACGGCCAGGACGAAATCCCGGTGCGCTACGAAGGCGACCCGATGGACATCGGCTTCAACGGCGCCTATCTCCTCGAGATCCTCAAGAACATCCCGACACCGGAAGTGAAGCTCACCTTCAAGGCGCCGGAACGCGCGGCGACCGTGGAGCCGGAAGGGTGGAACGACCCGGCGACGTACATGACCATCCTCATGCCGCTCCGCCTGTCCGACTGAGCGCATTTCTCCGCGTCTGCGTTACCGGAAAATCCGTGACAATGCGCTACGGAGTGACCAGCGTCGCCACGTCGACGACCTGCTGCACCATCCGGCGCACCTGCTGCCCGTTGGTGATCTCGAACTCCAGCGTCTGCGTCCCACGCCACGACACCATCCGACGACTGGCCAGCGAGACGACCGCAAGCGACTCGGACGTGCCGCCACCGGTCAGGGTCACGGTCTGCTCGCGCAATACCGCAACACCGGTCAGGCGGATCACGGCTCGTCGCTCGACCAGCACCGACCCGACGTCCATCCCCGTCAGCGTGCGATACGTCGCGACCGTCTGCACCGTGACCGGCAGGCCGGCGCGGCAGGAGAACACAGACAGGGTATCGCTCCACTGCTGCTCCGCCCGTAACTCCGCAGGCAACAGCGGCAGCAGGTCAGGCAGCAGCGCCGCCAACGGGCGCTCGGTGGCGCAGGCGGTCGCGGAGTCGCCAGTGACACGCGGACGCCCTGCCGTCAGTCGCGCCGTCACCGACACGCCGCGCACGAACGCATCGGGCATGCGACGCACCATGCCGGTGGAAGACTGCTGCAGCGAGTCCACCAGCAGCGTCGCGAGGGTGTCCGTACCCGACGTCACCTGGATCGACAGCAGCGACGTCGTTGCGATGGTGTCCACCAGGGCCGCCTGCGGCGCACGATCCAGCGACACGACCGACGTCGACAGCACCCGATAGCGCACCTGCGCATCGGTCAGGCCCTGCGCACCGGCGCACGCCATCCCGCCCGACAGACCCGACACACCCGAGAGCAGGGCCACGGCGGCGGACAGGCGCCGCACCAGAGCCGGCGCGTGACGCTGCAGCGTCACGCGCGCACCGGCGTGCGCACACCAGTCACGACCGTCCGAACGAGCGACACGAGCTGGTGCGATGAACACGGATGACGGAGTCTGTCGGCAACGAGGTGGTGACATGCGCCGGCCTGTAAGCCGGGTTCTGTCATCGCGCGAACGCGATGGATGATCATTCCTCTCGGCGGACAATCACTTGTACGCTCAAGCAGCCTACCCGCGGCGTCCTGATCGGGACGGGCCGTCCCTCGCCGCTTATTTGGCCTTGCTCCAGCTGGGGTTTACCCTGCCATCACCGTTGCCGGTGATGCGGTGCGCTCTTACCGCACCTTTTCACCCTTACCCGATCCGGCGCGAACGCCGGCCGACGGCGGTGTCTTTTCTGTGGCACTTTCCGTCACCGCAGCGCGATCCCCTGCACCACGATGCCCAGGCATTACCTGGCAGCCTGCCCTGTGGAGCCCGGACTTTCCTCGAGCAGACATCCTCACGGACCCGTCTCGCGATCATCCGGCCGACGCACATCACCACGCGCAACGTACCGCGATCGACCGGCGCTCGGCAGCACCGCACCCCTCGCATCAACGCGACGGTTCGCTCGGCACACCTCGCTTTCGACACGCCTGCCGCTCCTCACGCCTGACAGCGCGATGACGCCGCCACGCAGCTTCGTCGCAACTCCACCACGAGGCCGCACCGCATGGTCGATCCTGCAGCACCGCGCACCAGCACCGGACCTGTCCCCGTCTCCACCATCCTGACGCCCGCCGAACGCAGCGCCGTCGACGCCGCCGGACATGGACTCTACCGCACCATGCACCGCTCCTCGCTCGACGAGGTGCGGCGCGACCTGCGCGAGCAATCCGCCAACGTCGTGCTCCTGTCGCTCGCCTGCTGCTCGCCGCGCGATGCCATCCGCATGGCCGCCATCCTGCGAGAACACCCGCGCACCCCCGTCATGGGACTCGTCACGAACGCGGAGCGCGTCCACCCGCAGTCGCTGCTCTCGCTGGGGCGGAGTGGCATGCGAATCGTCATCGATGCGCGCGAATCGAGCGGCTGGCACCTCCTGCGCGAGACCGTCGCCACCGTCGAGCGCGGTGCCTTCACCGTCGAGTCGGCGATGGTGGACCTGCGCCAGCGCCTCATCGCCGCCGGTGACGACTGCCTCGAGCTCCTCGAGCTGGTGTTCACGGCGCGGCCGCCGATCCACACCGTGCGACACCTCGCGACGCAGCTCCGGATCCACCCCGGTACCCTGACGAGCCGGTTCCAGCGCGCCGGACTGCCCTCGCTCAAGCGCTACCTCGATCTGGCGAACCTCGTCCGCGCCGCGCATCGCCTCGAAGACCCCAGCCGCTCGATCGCCGATGTCGCGACCAGCCTCGAATACTCCTCGCCGCAAAGCTTCGGACGACACGTCCAGCTCGTGCTCGGACTGACCGCCTCGGGATTCCGCAGCCGCTACGACTGTGAAGGCATGTACCGACGCTTCTGCGACGACCTGGTGGTCCCGGTGCTGCCGCAACTCGGCACCTTTCACCCGCTCCGCCCCGTCAGCGACGAGGCCGGATGACCGATGCCCGGCGCAGTCCAGGTGGGGGTCGGCCATCGTGCTCCGGATTCACCAGAGCTGACCGCAACGCGGCAGCCCTGGCCCGGCGGAGACGATCAGGCGGGAATCAGCGCCTTCAGTTCGATGGCCGTGGTGAACGCCAGCAGCGGAATGCCGGCCGCCGCCAGCGCCTCGCGCGCCCCTTCCTCTCGATCGACCAGCGTCAGGGCGCCCACCACCTCGCCCCCTTCGGCACGGATCGCTGCAGCGGCATTGAGGGCGCTCCCGCCGGTGGTCATCGAGTCCTCGATCACCACCACACGGTCGCCGGCCCGGAACGACCCCTCGATGCGTTTGCCCATGCCATGGCCCTTCGGCGCCTTGCGCACCGCGAAGCACCGCACCGGCGTGCCGGCCAGTGCGCTCGCGTAGGCGATGGCATAGCTGACAGGGTCAGCACCCATCGTCAGCCCGCCGACGCTGTCCACCGTCCAGCCAGAGGACACCAGCAGGCCGTGGGCAAGCGGGCCGACGAGCACCAGACCGTCGGGGCTCATGGTCGTCAGGCGACAGTCGACGTAGAAGTCGCTGACGCGGCCCGACGCGAGGGTGAAGGTGCCGCGTCGCGCCGATCGCTCCGCCAGCAGCGCCACCAGAGCGTCGCGGCGTGGGGGGAAGCCGCCGTTCAACTGTCCTTTGATCCGAAGAGACCCTTCACCTTGCCGAACAACCCGCCGGACTTCGGCGCCGGCGCCGGCGTCGCCAGCAGCGCCGCGTGCAGCGCGGCTGCGAAGTCGGTGATCCCCGGGTACCGATCCGTCGGCTGTCGGGCCAGGCCCTTCATCATCACCCGCTCCACGTCGTCAGTGAACACCAGCCCCGGCACGGCCTTGTTGAGCGGCGTGGGCGGCTGCGTCAGCAGCTGCGACAGCATGTCGCGCGTGGACCGCGCCGTGTATGGATGCACGCCCGTCAGGAGGAAGTACGCGATCGTGGCCAGACTGTACTGGTCCGCCGTTGGTCCGACCAGCACCCCGCTGAGCGCCTCCGGCGCCACGTACAGCAGCGTCCCGACGAAAAAGCCGTCGCGCGTGAGCCGCTGGTCGTTGCCCTGCTCGGGCTCGGCCGCGATCCCGAAGTCGAGCAGGCGAACGCGGTCGTTCACGCTGTCGTACATCAGGTTCTCGGGCTTCAGGTCGCGATGCACGATGCCCTGCCGGTGCGAGGCATCCACCGCATCCGCGATCTGGCGCCCGATGCTCGCCACCTGCGCGCGAGGGAACGCTCCGGTGCGCTTGGCGACTTTCTCCAGCAGTTCACCCGGTGCCCACTCGATCGCCAGCCACTTGAGTCCGTCAGTTTCGCCGATCTCGATCGTGCGCACCACGTTCGGGTGCACGACACGGAGGCCGAACTCCGCTTCACGCTCGAAACGCGTCACGGCGGTCGGATCATTCCGGAGCTTCGTCCGGAGCACCTTGAGTGCCACGATGCCATGCGTCGGATGCACCGCGCGATAGACCATCGCCGTGCCGCCTTCGCCCACCATCTCCTGCACCGCATATTCTGCGATGACCGTTCCTACCAGTGCGTCTCGGATCACGGGGGGAAGCCTACGTGGCAACCGGGAAGCCGGCAAGCGCTCAGGCCGTCTGCGGGTGACGCAACGATGGTACGTGACACGTGTATCGTATCTTGCCTTTCCCCCTCGACGGCTCGGTCGGCGAGTGGCGGGACCCTTCGGACTGGAACAACACGCGTGACCGCGGCGGACGTCATGGGACAGATGGTGACACCTGATGCACAGGGCGCGCGGCTGCGCCGGCTCGGCCTCGGCCTCCTCGCCGCGCTCGCGGCAGGGTGCGGTCCCGGTGGGCCCCGCGGCGGCCCACCACCGGGTGGACGCCCCACGCCGGATGGGCCGGTGGCGGTCCGCCGCGGCGACCTGAACGCCCAGTCGGACATGGTCCGTGTGCTCCAGGGGCTCGGCGTCATCGCCAGCGGGCTGCCGCTGCCCTTCACCGGGCAGATCGCCTCACTCGCCGGCTCACGGCCCGACAGCGCGCTGGTCCTGGTCTCGCTCTCGTTCCCGACGCAGGCCTTCACCTTCGTCCGCGAGCAGGACCGGTTCCGCGCGACCTACAACGTCACCGTCGAGGCGCGCCAGAACGGTACCGTCGTGGCCCGCGCCGAATCGAACGAGACCGTGCGGGTGCTGGCGTTCAAGGAGACGCAGCGGACGGATGAAAGCATCCTGTTCCAGCAGCGCCTGACGATGCCTCCGGGCACCTATACGATGACGGTGCTGGTCCGCGATGGTGCGACGTCGCGATCCGTGCAGCAGGAAAAGAACATCGTCGTCCCACGGTACGGGTCGCAGCCATCCACACCGATCGTGGCGTTCGAAGCGACCCCCCGATCCAGTGCGTCCGCTGCGCCCGAACTGCTCGCCAACACCCGCGGCACGATCGTCCTCGGTCGTGACGCGGAGCTCTCGCTCTACCTCGAGGTGCGCGACAGTGCCCAGGCCGGCGTGCCGCTCGAGATCGCCATTCGTGACGACAAGGGAACCGCGCTCTGGCAGAATACGGTCACGCTGCCGCACCGCGGCGAACTGGCCAGCAGCATGGTGCGCATCCCCGTCGGCACGCTCGGCGTCGGCATCGTGCGCGCCGCCGTCTGGCGTCCCGGCCAGCCGGACACCGTGTCGCAGTCGCTGCTCATCAGCTTCGGCGACGACGTGCCGGTGGCGTCGTTCGACGAGATGATCGGCTACCTGCGCTACTTCGCCAGCGGCGCCCGGCTCAACTCGCTCAAGACCGGCACCCCGCAGCAGCGCGCCGAGGCGTGGGCGGCGTTCCTGCGCGAAACCGATCCGATCACGATCACGCCGCAGAACGAGGCGCTGCGCGACTACTTCCAGCGGATCCGCTCGGCCAACGAACGCTTCCGCGAGGATGCCGGTGCAGGGTGGCTCTCTGATCGCGGCGCCGTCTACGTCGCCTTCGGCGAGCCAGACCAGATCCTCAACAACAACGGCCAGATCTCGTCTGACATTTCGGTGGGTCAGCGCGGTCGCATTCAGCAGTGGGATTACACGAACGAACGCGTCCGGCTCTACTTCATCGACCAGAGCGGCTTCGGCCGGTGGCGCTTCTACGGGAACAGCTCATCGGAGTTCATGTCCGCGCTGCAGCGCCGCCTGAATCGATGACCGTGCCGGGCGTTGTGCGTGGGCGTGAACTGCCACGCAAGACGCTCCACTTCACGACGGCCGCGGTGCCGCTGGGTCTCTGGCTCGGCGTCCCCCAGCGCGCGGTCGCGGTCGGGCTGCTCTGTCTCTTCGGCGTGGCCTGTGCCCTGGAGGTGGCGCGCCGCAGGTCGGGCGCGGTGGCGGCACAGTTCGATGCCTCGGTCGGCACGATGCTGCGGCCGCACGAGGTGTCCGGTGGCATCACGGGCGCAACCTGGCTGCTTGCCGCGCTGACCCTCGCCTGCCTCGCCGCTCCGCTGTCCGCCGCCATCGCCGCGACCTGGGCCGGCGCCGTTGGTGATGGATCGGCCACCATCGCCGGCCGCGCCTGGCGTCAGCGACACCCAGGCACGGGAAAGACACTCGCCGGCTCCGTGACGTGCCTCGTGATGACGGCCCTCGGCGCCTGGTGGCTGGGCGGATTCGGCGCGACGGCCGCGGCGGGCATCGGCGCCGTCGCGGCGCTCGCCGAACGGCCCACCATCGCGCTCGACGACAACCTGCGCGTGACCCTCGCCGCCGCACTCACCGCGACGCTGCTGCTGGCGCGCTGATGCACCGCGGACTGCGGCGCGAGCACCCCCGCGAGGGCTCCGTCGGCCGCGATAGATTGGGCGCATGACCGCGCCCGTTCCGACCATCCCCACCTCGCCACGCCTGTTCCTGGTGGACGGGTACGCGCTGATCTACCGCGCCTTCTTCGCGCTGATCAACCGCCCGTTGAAGACGAGCCACGGCGTGAACACGTCCATTGCGTGGGGGATCGCGACCTTCCTCACCCGCCTCGTGAAGCAGCACCAGCCCGAGTATCTGTGCTGGATCCACGACTCGGGCGCGACCTTCCGCGACGCGATGTACGCCGACTACAAGGCGACGCGCGAGAAGCTCGCCGACGACCTGCAGGCCGACTTCGACCTCGGACTGCAGCATGTGCGCGCGCTGCTCGAGGCGTACGACACGCCGATCATCTCGCTCGACGGCTTCGAGGCCGACGACGTGATCGGCACGCTGGCGCAACAGGGTGTCGCGGCTGGCCTGAACGTGGTGGTCGTCTCCGGCGACAAGGATTTCCACCAGCTCGTGCGACCCGGCATCTGGCTCCTCAATCCCGGTCGCGGCGGTCCGGCCAGCGTGGACGAACACTGGGTCGGCGTGGAGAACGGCAGCGAACGACTGGGCGTGCCGCCGGAACGGACCGTGGACTTTCTCGCACTGGTGGGCGACGCGAGTGACAACGTGCCCGGCGTGAAGGGCATCGGTGAGAAGGGTGCCCAGGAGCTGATCGCGGAGTACGGCGACCTCGAGGCCATCCTCGCCAACGTCGATCGCATCACCAAAAAGCGGCCCCGCGAAGCGCTGCAGCAGTACGAGGCCGAGGCGCGGCTGTCGAAGCAGCTCGTCACCATCTGCACCGACTGCGCCGTGACGCTGGAGCTCGACCGGGTGCGCTTTCACGAGCCCGATCGCGCCGTGCTGCGGAAGGTCTACGTGGACCTCGAATTCACGTCGCTGGCGCGACAGCTCAGCGATGCCCCGGCGGCACCGCCGACGCAGAGCGACGCGGCACCGCTCGACATCGTGGCAGCGGACGCCCCGCCGGCGATTCCCGTGTCGTACCGCACCGTCAGCACCGTCGAACAGCTGCACGAGTTCCTCGTGCTGGCGCGCGCCGCGCCGGTGATCGCGTTCGACACCGAGACGGTGGTGGATGCGGAGTGCCCGATCCCGATCAACGCGATGCGGTCGCGCGTCGTCGGCCTCTCCTTCGCCACCGCACCGGGCGAGGCGTTCTATCTGCCCTTCCTGCACGCGCGCGCCGGTGCGATCCAGGGCGACCTCCTCGAGCCGGAGGCGCACCAGGTGCAGCCGGCACCCGAGAACCTGCCGCCGCTGGACAGTGACGCCTGTCGCCCGCTGGTGGCGCTGCTCGAGGATGCGTCGGTGCGGAAGGTGGCGCAGAATGCCAAGTACGACATGCTCGTCCTGCGGCGCGAGGGGATCACGGTCCGCGGACTGATCATGGACCCGATGCTGGCGAGCTACGTGCTCGATCCGGGCCGGCGCTCGCACGGACTGGACGCGCTCGCGCTCGACGTCTTCAACCACCGCATGATCCCGTATGACGAGGTGGCGGGGAAGGGTCGCAATCAGGTCACCTTCGATCGCGTCGCCGTGGACGTCGCCACGACCTACTCGGCCGAGGATGCGGACTACACGCTGCGGCTGTACGAGCACTTCGATCCGCTGATCGAGCTGGCGGGCGCGCGTCCGCTGCTGGACGGCATCGAGCTCCCGCTCGTGCGCGTGCTGGCCGACATGGAGTGGGCCGGCATCGCGATCGACCTCCCGTGGTTCGCATCGCTGAAGGAACGGTTCACGGCGGAGCGACAGCGGGTGGAGCTGCAGATCTACGAGGCGGCGGGCGAGACGTTCAACATCAACTCGAATCCGCAGCTGCGCGTGATCCTGTTCGAGAAGCTGGGGCTGCCGGTGAAGAAGAAGACGGCCACGGGCCCCAGCACCGACGTGAGTGTGCTGCAGGAGCTGGCGGACGAGGGGCATGCGCTGCCCGCGCTGCTGATGGAGTACCGCGAGATCTTCAAGCTCGAGGGCACCTACCTCGACTCGCTGCCAACGCTGGTGGATCCGCGCGACGGCCGGATCCACACCACCTTCAACCAGACCGTGGCCGGCACGGGGCGGCTTTCGTCCACCGATCCGAACCTGCAGAACATCCCGATCCGTCGTGAGCTGGGGCGTGCGATCCGTCGCGGGTTCGTGGCGGCACCGGGGACGACGTTCCTCGCCGCCGACTACTCGCAGATCGAGCTGCGACTGCTCGCACACCTGTCCCAGGACCCGGCGTTCGTGACGGCGTTCCGTGCCGGCGGTGACATCCACAAGCAGACGGCGAGCATCATCTTCGGTGTGCCGGTGGAGGCGGTCACGGGTGAGATGCGCGCGCGCGCCAAGACGATCAACTTCGCCACGATCTACGGGCAGGGCGCTCGTGCGCTGAGCCTGCAGCTCAAGATCAGCTTCGCCGAGGCGAAGGAGTTCATCGCGACGTACTTCGAGCGGTTCGCAGGGATCCGCGCGTTCCTCGACTCGCAGGTGGTGAAGGCACGCGAGCTGGGGTACGTGGAGACGATCTTCGGCCGCAAGCGCTTCATCCCCGAGGTGCAGGACCGGAACTTCAACACCCGTGCGTTCGGCGAGCGGATGGCCCAGAACTCGCCACTGCAGGGCTCCGCGGCCGACCTGATCAAGATCGCGATGTTGAAGATCGCGGATCGCCTGCCGGTGGACGGTCACGGCGCACGCATGCTGCTGCAGGTGCACGACGAACTGGTGTTCGAGGTGCCGGTAGACGCCGTCGAGGCGGTGCGCGCGATGGTGGTGCACGAGATGGAGCACGCGGCCGCGCTGAGCGTGCCGCTGGTGGTCGCCACGGGGACCGGCGATAACTGGCTCGACGCGAAGTAGGCCGCCTGACGTGAGCCGCAGCGGCGTGACGCACACGGGGGGCACGGGGCCACTCACCTGGCACGAGTTTGCCGATCGTCGCGCCGGGATGATCCACGCGATGGAGGGCGGGTTGTGGCTGCACCGTCACGTCTGGTTCGGCACACCGATGGCGCATCTCGTCAGCACCGACCGCGCACTGCTGCTGGCCTACGGCGAGTCCGTCGGCCTTCCTGCGCACCGTCTCCAGGACAAGCCGCTCAAGGACCCGCGCTCCGGCGATCGCCGTCCGGCCTGGCACTGGGACCTGGTCGGCCGGTTCCTTCCGCCGCGGGCGTGATGCGAGGCTCGTCGACTGCGAAGCGCACGACTGCAGCACAGCTGAACCGCTGAACAGCAGAACGGCTGAAAAGCTGAACAGCATATCGCAAAACTGAACAGCCGCAGCACAGCGTAAGGGCTTTCGGGTGTCAACAGTCCAGAGGTAGCGAATACGCTTTGGGCACTGCAACTGCCACCGCAGTTCCTACAGCAGCTCGCGGCGCGCGCGTATGCGGCTGTTCGTGCGGCCGGAGGTACGCGCTGTTTTGCGGCTGTTCGGTTTTGCGTTCTGCCGTTCTGCCGTTCTGCAGTTCGGAAGGCCGGCCGTCATGAACGGTGCACCGAAGCGGAAGCAACGTGCGGCGCTGGAGCGGACTATTTCTCGGCGGCGGACTTCATTGCGGTCAGGCCGCGTTCGAAGTCGCCGCCGATCATGTCGTCCATGCTGACGAAGACCTGCATCACCTTCGAGACGAACGGTGAGGGACCATACATGGCCCAGGTGACCTTCGTCGAGTCGCCGACGGGCGTGAAGGTGTACTCGGCGGTGTTGGTGCTGGCGATCGGCTTGCGGAAGGCGATCTCGGTGACGATGCGCGACAGCGGTGCGGACTCCTTGATCTCCATGCGCCCTGCCCCCGCCTTGCTGTTGCCGCTCCATTCGTACACCGCACCGACACCGCTGGGCGCGCCGCTGATCGACCGCTCCATCGCGGGGTCCAGTCGTTCCCACGGCGACCATCGCTGGAAGTTGTGGAAGTCGTTCACCAGCGGGTAGATCGTCGCCGCCGGTGCCGCGATGGTGATGCTGCGCTCGACGCGGAAGGTGTCGGGCCGGCGCAGGGCGACGACCGCGATGAGTGCGACGATCACGAGGCAGACGACGAGCAGTTGCTTGATCATCGGACGTGCTCCGGCGAAACATGGTGGGCAGCCGGTTGCTCGAGCGCCGCCGCGACGGGGCGGCACGACTGCGCTAACATGCTACAACGCCGGCGTGCCGGCCGCGATCCCCGCTGCCTCGATGCGCAGCGCCGCGAGCTCGCTGTGCAGCCTGTGCTGCAGCGCCGGATTCTCACGGAAGTGGCGCCAGGCGCGCGCGCGCATGAGCAGGCGCCGCACGCGCTCGGTGTAGCGCAGGTCCCACGACGCGCTCGGAACCAGAGCGGCGGCGTAGAGCAGCGCCCACCAGCGGCCGGCGACCCTCCAGATGAGCCCCGTCTGCAGCAGGTAGAACAGCGGCACCAGCAGCAGGCCAAGGACGACGGTGTTCATCGCCACGTTCGAGCGGGCGCTGGCCGTACGGCGACCGAGCCAGCGGGTGAGCGAGAACGGCAGCTGATGATTGAGCCGCCCCCAGGCTGCCAGGGGTACGCCGACGGCAGCGAGCAGCAGCTCACGCAACACGAAACGACCGGCAGTCGTCAGTCGCGTGTCGAGGGTCACGTCGTCGAGGCGGATGCCGAGGGTCGTGGCCGTGCGCTGGAGGGACAGCAGGTGACGCTGCACGCGCAGCACCTGCTCGCGCAGCGCCGGCGTGAGCTCGCCGCGCCCGAGCCGCTGCCGGATTGCGTCGGCCTGACGCGCCACGCTCACCTTGGCCGCGATCGGCGTATCGGCGTCATCCAGCGGCCGGATCTCGTCGGCACCAGCTGCCGCCAGCACGGTCGCGGCGTCGAGCACGGCGGCGGCATCCTCCGCATCGCCGAAATTGAGCGTCACGGCGTGCAGGCGCTGGGCGATGAGTGCGGTCAGTGCATCCACGTCCTGCTCCTGCGGCGCGAGCCCGTCGATGTCGATGGGCAGTCCGACCTCCACCAGCACCCGCGACCGAAGGGCGTGCTTCAGCTCGTAGTTGATCCCCACCGGCACGATCATGACGCCGGTCACGCCCGCCTCGCGCGCCGACAGCGCGATGCGGGCGGTGCCGGTCTTGATCGGTGCAAGGCGCGGCTCGTCCCAGCTTCGACCCTCCGGGAAGATGAGCACCGCCTGCCGCGCGGTGAGGGCCGCATGGATCGCCGCGAAGGCATCGGCGTTTCGCGTCGCATCGACCGCCGCCGGTTCCGGTGCGGCCTCGTCGGCACTCATCGCCGTGGCCTTCGCACGCTCGTCGGCCACACGCCGCAGCGGCACGACACGCATGTGGCGCAGGAACGCCGCCACGAGCGGATTCGCGAACAGCGTCGCCTTGCCGGTGAAGGTGAGCTGCCGCGGCGTGACGAGGCCGGCGAAGATGGCATCCATCAGCTCGTTGGGATGGTTCACCACCAGCAGGATCGGACCGGCGTCGGGAATGCGTTCTGCGCCATCGAACACCACGTCACGATAGAACCAGTGCGCCGCGAGCCGCGCCGTGCCGCGCAGTGCCCGGTACGTCAGCGTGTTGGCGTCAGCCGACACGGGGATCCGGCGTGGTGGTCGCGGCGTCCGCCGCACGCGCCGCGGCCGCGCCAGCCTGCTCGTCCACCATGGTCAGCAGCCACGCCCCGACGACGAAGAAGACGACCACCGACAGGATCGCGACGCGGCTGTTGCCCGCCACCTGCGCCGCCACCGCGAACGCCAGTGGGCCGAGGATCCCGCCGAACTTCTCGAAGACACTGAAGAAGCCGAAGAACTCGCCGCTCTTGTGCTTCGGCACGAGTGTCGCGAAGAGCGAACGGCTGAGCGCCTGCGTCCCACCCTGCACGAGGCCGACCGCGATCGCGAGGATCCAGAAGTCGCGCGCCGTCTTCAGGAAATAGCCGAAGACGCAGATCGCGACGTAGACGAGCAGGCCGAGGAAGATCGACCGCTTCGCGCCGAGCTTGCCCGCCAGACCGCCGAAGGCGAATGCGGCGGGGATGCCGATGAACTGCACCAGCAGGATCGCGGCGATGAGCTGGCCCGGCTCGATCTTCAGCTCGGTGCCGTACACACTCGCCATCTTGATGATGGTCTGGATGCCGTCGTTGTAGATCGTGAACGCGAGCATCATCATGAAGGCCTGCTTGTACTCGCGCAGCTCACGCACGGTCGTCCCGAGCCGGCGGATGGACGCGCGAATCGGCGCCATGCGCGTCGCCTCGTCCGGTTCGAGCGCGCGCGCCGGCTCGGCCACGGCCCGCAGCACGGGAATGGCAAACGCGATCCACCACGCCGCCACCGCGATGAAGCTGACGCGTGCCGGCAACGATTTCTGCGCTGCGGTCAGGCCATCGCCATGCGGCAGCCCGATCAGCTCGGGCTTCTGGATGATCAGCAGTGCGAGGGCGAGGAGCAGCCCACCGCCGACATAGCCAAGTGCGTATCCGGCGGTCGAGACGCGATCAATCTCCGATTCGTCGGCGATGTGCGGGAGCAGCGACTCGTAGAAGGTCATGCTTCCCGTCGCGCCGGCGAGCGAGAGGATGAACGTGATCGAGGCGTAGGTGATGTCGCCCTGCCCAATGAAGAACATCGCGGCGGTGGCGCCCGCGCCAAGGAGCATGAACGCGACGAGGAACTTCTTCTTCGCCGCCTTGAAGTCGGCCAGTGCGCCAAGGATCGGCGCGAGGATGGCGATCAGCACGGCACCGATGGTGTTCACGTACCCCCACCATGCCGACGCCTGCTCCGCGCCGACACCGTCCGCCGCGACCTTGACGAAGAAGATCGGGAAGACGGCGGTCATGATGATCGTCTGCATCCCCGAGATGCCGAAGTCGTACATGGCCCAGGCGCGAAGCTCGGGGCGGTGCAGTCCGAGGGCGTTCAACCAGCGGGGGCCGGTGCTGCCGGAGGCGTGGTGCCTGCCGGTGGGTGCGGTGGACACTGGACGGTGGGAAAGGAGGTGGCGTGACGGGGCGACGGAAACGCTAACGTGCAACGTCGTGCCCGGCACGGCACGGTGCGATACGTCACCTGACGTATCATTCCCCCATGTCGCCGCTCCTGCCGAAATCGTCTCCTGCCGCAACGCCGGGTGCCGCGCGGCGGTTGGTCAAGCTCGTTGGCGCGCTGGGGCTGGTCGCGTGTGGTGGCGACAAGCCGGCATCGAGCAGCGATTCAACAAGCCCGGTCACGACGCCGGTCGTCGCCGCGAAGGATTCCGTCGCCGCCCCGGTCGCCGATCTCTGGGGCGTGGCGGATGGCTCGGCGATCTACTTGCCCGCCGAAGGCGGTTCGGCACAGGTGATCCTGCCGCCGGTGCACGACGACAGCGTGCCCCGACCGTCGGCCGTGACGCTGCCGGTGTCGGTCGCGCCCGCGTCGATCGACCTCTTCTCGCCCACTGGCACCGTCGGGACGGTCGCCGTTGGCGAATACAGCGCTGGCGCGCAGCCAGAGGTGGCAGACGCCTGTGATGCGTGGCCCGTCGTGCCGCTTCGCGATGTGCCGACGGGCGCGCGTTCATGGCGGATCGCGCTGCTGTCCGGGAGGGCGGTCGGTGTGCAGATGGACTCGATCGGTGGGCTGCCCCCGAAGGACTCCGCCACCCTCGTCGTCGAGATCAACAAGGCGGCGGCACTGTTGCCGCTGGACAGCGCCGGGATGCTGCGCCGCGTCCCGTTCGGCGTGACTCGGGCGTATCGCACCCGACTGGACGGTGGGACAGAACTGGTCGTGGCCGTCGTCGAGCGGCAACTGAACATGGAAGCGTCGCCGAAGACGGAGCGCACGGTCCTGCTGCTCGAGAAGGCATCGGGAGCCCGCGCGTACTCGGCCGTCTGGCGTGATTCGCACTTCGACATCGAGGATGAGCTGATTGCGACCGAGCTGCTGGCCGTCGTGACGTTCACCAGGGAATCACGCTCGACGGTGTTTCTCGGGCTCGACTTCGGCGACGGCTCGCGTGTGCAGATGTTGCAGCGGTCGGCCGGCGGTATCTGGTCGCTGCGCTGGTCAAGCGCGTACACCGGCTGCTGAACGGCGCTCCCGTTCGCTCAGCGTGCGACGCCCGGGCGCAGGCCAAGCGCTGCCGGCGCGCGGTACCCGCCTGACGCAATCGCCATGGCAGCGAGGGTGAGGAGGTAGGGGAGCGCGAGGAAGATCTGGTAGGGAACATCGAGTCCGAGCGCCTGCGCGAGAAACTGCAATGCGCTTGCCATGCCGAACAATAGTGCCGCCATCGCGGCACCAATGGGGTGCCATCGTCCCAGTGCGACGATTGCGATGGCGACGAAGCCGCGTCCGGCCGACATGCCTTCGGCGAACGTCCCGACCTGTGCGAGCACGAGTGTGCCGCCGGCGAGTCCGCCGCATGCGCCACCGAAGAGGGTTGCGAGGACCTGCAGGCGTCGCGGTGCCACGCCTGCGGCGAGTGCCGCCGATGGGTTTTCGCCGGTGGCACGCAGTGCGAGTCCGAGGTGGGTTCGGTAGAGCCACCACCAGACGGCGGGGACGAGCAGGAAGGCGAGGTAGGTCGGGAGCGGTTGTCGGAAGAGGGCCTGGCCGACGAGGGGGAGGTCCTGGAGCAGTGGGATTCCGATGGGGCTGAGCGTGGGCGTGGAGAGTGCTGCGCCGGTGTCGCCGTAGAGGACGCGGTAGAGCGTGCTCGTAATGCCGAGCCCGAGCATGGTGATCGAGGTGCCGGTGATGATCTGGTCGGCGGCGAGGCCGATGGCGATGAAGGCGAAGATCGCGGCGATGCCGATTCCGGCGCAGGCGGCGGCGGCGAGCGCGGTGGCGGGTCCGAGCGCCGTTGCGGTGGCGAGTCCCGCGAGGCAGCCGACGATGATGGTGCCTTCGAGTCCGACGTTGATGATACCGCTGCGTTCGGTGACGGTTTCGCCGAGTGCGGCGAGGAGCAGCGGGGTGGCGGTGCGGACCGTGGCGTCGAGGAAGTCGGCGAGGGGGGCGGCGGTCATGGTGTCGGGGGGAGCGCGGGGGTGGCGGCGTTTGGCGACTGGTGGTCGGCATCCTCTTCCATCCGGCGCGGGGGCGCCCCCCGATTCAATGATGTGCGTTGGGCCAGCCGAGCTCCAACCCATTCCGACGCGAGCAGCATCAGGATCACGCACGCCTCGACCACACCGACCATGCCTGCCGGCACCTGTGCGTCGCGCTGCATCGCGCTTGCGCCGGCCTCGAGCGCCCCGAAGACGACTGCCGAGCCAATGGCGGAGACAGGGTTGAGGCGGGCGAGGAGTGCCACGGCGAGGGCTGTGTAGCCGTAGCCCGGGGAGAGGTTTTCGTACAGCGCATAGGTGACCCCGGTCACCTCGACGGCACCGCCGAGGCCGGCCAGTGCGCCGCTGGCGATGAACGCCATCATCGTGACTCTGCGCACATCGATTTCACCCGCTGAGGCGGCCGCGTGCGGGTTCGCACCGGTCATGCGTAACCGGAAGCCTGACGCCGTGGAGCGGAGGTACCATCCGAGCCCGAGTGCCAGCAGCAGTGCCAGTGCGAAGCCGACGTGGAGTCGTGTGCCCGGGATGAGGCGTGGGAGTCGAAGCGCCTGCTGGATGAGCGCCGACTGCGGGAAGGTGCGCGTCGTCTCCTGGAGTGGTCCGCGCACGAGCAGCCCGGTCAGGTTGAGCGCGACCGAGTTCAGCATGATGGTGCTGATGACTTCGAGCACGCCGAAACGCAGGCGCAGGATTGCGGGAATCAGTGCCCATCCGGCGCCCGCGATGATGCCTGCGGTGAGGGCGAGGACTGCGCCGCCGGCGCCGAAGGTGGGCGGCACTGCGAGTGCCACGGCGGTCGCGGCACTCGCGCCGAGCAGGAGCTGACCTTCGGCACCGATGTTGAGGACGCCGGCGCGGAAGGCGATCGCCACGGCCAGACCGGTGAAGAGCAGTGGCGTGGCGCGCAGCAGCGTCCCCGATGCGATCACGGACGACGAGCTGAAGGCACCGTGCCAGAGCGCACCGAGTGAGTGGCCGACGGGATAGCCACTGCCGGCGAGCAGCGCCGCCAGCACGGCCACCGCGAGGGTGGCAGCGAGCAGTAGTTCGAGCAGTGGGCGTACCATGCGCCGCGCCATCGTCAGCATGCGTGTTTCCTCATGCGCCGAGCATCGCGCGCCCGACGACATCCCTGTCATGCGGCACTTCGCGCACGGCGCCACCGGCGACCACGACGATGCGGTCGGCGAGGGCGAGCACTTCATCGAGGTCGCTCGAATACACCACCACTGCGGTCCCGTCGTCCCGGGCGGCGCGCAGCGCGTTGCGGACGTCCTGCGTGGCCCTGATGTCGAGCCCACGGGTCGGATTCTCGACGACGAGCGCGGGAGGATTGCCGTCCAGCTCACGACCGATGACGAACTTCTGCTGGTTGCCGCCGGAGAGGCCGCGCATCGGTGCGGCAGGATCAGCGGCGCGGACATCGCGGACGCGCATCAGTACGATGGCGGCCTGGCGGAGGCTGTTCCACGGCATGAGTCCTTGCCGCTGGCCGGCGCTGCGCAGTGCGAGGTTCTCGAGCAGGGTGGCGTCGAGGACGACGGCGTCGCGCAGCCGGTCTTCGGGCACGAAGCCGATTCGTTCGGGAAGCGTGGCAGTGCCCCGCGTCGGTGTGATGCGGCCGGCAAGGAGGCGTAAGAGCTCGAACTGACCAGCGCCTTCGATCGCGGCGACGCCGACGATCTCGCCGGCGCGGATGGAGAGCGTCGCGCCGTGCAGTCGTTCGACACCCCTCTCGTCGTCGGCAGCAACGTCGCGGAGTTCGAGGATGGGCGCCGCATCGTACGCCATTGCAACCCGACGGTTTGTGTGGCGGCCGTCAGCGACGCCTGCACTCCCGAGCATGGCCTGCGCGATCTCGTCCTCACTCGTGTCGTGCGCACGCGTCTCGAGCACCGTGCGGCCTCGGCGGAGGACGGTGATGCCGTCGGCGACACCGAGGATCTCGCGCAGCTTGTGCGCGATGAGGATCACCGTGCCACCGCGCTCGGCAAACCGGCGCGTCCACGAGAGCAGCTCGCGTGACTCGGTGGGCGAGAGGACTGCGGTCGGTTCGTCGAGAATCAGGATCTGGGCCTTGCGGGCGAGCGCCTTGACGATTTCGAGCCGCTGGCGAGCGCCGAGGGGAAGCTCACCGACGACGGCGGCCGGGTCGAGTGGGAGGCCAGCGTCGTCGGCGATGCGTCGGATCAGTGTGTCCGTTTCGGCCAGGTCGAGGCGACCCTCGCTGCCGAGGGCGACGTTTTCGGTGACCGTCATTGCGTCCACCAGCGCGAAGTGCTGCTGGACCATTCCGATTCCGGCCCGCATCGCGTCTTTCGGTGACCGCAGCGTGATGGGTGCGCCGTCGAGCATGATCGTGCCGGCGTCGGCCCGTTCGAGCCCGAATGCGATCTTCATGAGTGTGGACTTGCCGGCGCCATTCTCGCCGAGCAGTGCGTGCACTTCGCCGGGGGCAACGGTGAACGAGGCTCGGTCGAGCGCCTGCAACGTGCCGTACTGGCGGCTGATGTCGCGCAAGACGAGGCGCGGCGCGCCGAGGGTCACAATCCCGTCGGCGCGGGCAGGAAGCACCATGGCAGGTGCCAGTGGTCGGCGGTGTGTCGTGCCAGCGCCTGCACACCGAGGGTCTCGGTCGCGTAGTGCCCCGCGTAGATCACCACCATTCCAGTCTCTTCGGCGTGGATCGCAGTGTGGTGCGGTCCTTCGCCGACGACGAGGGTATCGGCGCCAAGGGCAGCGGCTGCGTTGATCGAATCCGTCGACGCACCTCCGCCCGTGCAGATCGCAATGCGCCGTGAGCGGCGTGCGGGATCGTGTGGTGTCGCGACCAGGTGGTGCCCGTGCGCGGCGGCGAAGTGCTGTGCGCGCGCGACGAGGGTCGAGGTTGGCAGGTCGTCATCGGCGACGACGCCAATCGGCACGCCCTTGTAGGGGAGCCATGTGGAGGACGGTGTAAGTCCAAGCGTGCTCGCGAGGAGCACGTTATTGCCGAGCGTGGCGTGTTTGTCGAGCGGGAGGTGCGTGCTGTAGACGGCAATGTCGTGCTGTACGAGGAGGCGTGTCTTGTCATACAGCGCGCCGCGCACCGGTTGTGCGCCGGCCCAGAAGATTCCGTGATGGACGATCAACAGGTTCGCTCCGTGTGCGACGCATGCCTCGATCGTGCTCCGGGAGGCGTCGACGGCGGCGGCGATTCGTGTGACCGGACCGTGGTGGTCGAACTGCAGTCCGTTGAGTGCGCCCTGGTAGTCGGGGGTGGTGTCGGTCTCGAGCAGGTCGTCGAGCCAGGTGGCGATCGTGGCAGCGGCCGGCGCCGTGGTCATGGGCGTGCGGCGGCGGGGGTGGGGGTGGCGGGTGGCACCGGTGCGGCGAAGGTGCCTGCGACGATCAGTGTCGTGATCGAGTCGACGGTGGCGAGTGCCGAGGCGGGAATCGATGCGCGAAGCGCTGGATTGATGACGAGCTTGACCACGTCCGTCTTCATGCCGAGTGAGATGACGCGGGGCTTGAAGGTTCCCGAGCGGACTTCGCGGGCGACGAGGAGGAGGGCGTGCGGGAGGTCGATGACCACGCTGCCGAGGACGACTTCGGGTGCGACGCCGTTTTGGTCGCTGTTTGCGCCAATGACTCTGACGTTGGGTGACTGGCGTGCGGCCTGGAAGATGCCGAGTCCGGCGGCGTCGGCGTTCTGGAAGATCACGTCGGCGCCGCGTCCGATTTGCGCGAGGGCCTGTTCCTTTCCGGCGGACGCGTCATCCCAGTTGCCGATGTAGGAGGTGAGGACCTTGACGTTCGGATTGACGGAGCGCGCGCCTTCGGCGAAGGCGTAGAAGCTTCGTTTCACGGGGGGCATTTCGGTTCCGCCGATGGCGCCGATCATGCCCGTTTTGGAGGTGGCACCGGCGACGATGCCGGCGAGGTAGGCGCCGTCCTCGAAGGCGAACTCGAGGCCGGCGAGGTTGGCGCCGGTTCGGGTTCCCGAGGTGGTGACGTAGATGGTTTTGGGGAAATCCGGTGCGACCCGTTCGGCGGCGTCCTGGTATTCGAAGCCGTGTCCGAAGACGAGGGCGTAACCCTGCTCGCCGTAGAGTCGGAAGTTCTCATCGAACTCTGCGGGTGTTTTCGTCTGGATGTGCGAGATGCGTGCGCCGAGCGAGTCGCGGATGCGCGTGAGTCCGGCGAAGGCACCGCCGTTCCAGGCCTGATCGGAGACCGGACCTGGCGTGAGCAGGCCGACGCGCATGTCCTGCGTGGATGCTGCTGCGTCGCTGGCTTTCTGCTCTGCACCTTTTGCGCAGGATGTCAAAAAAACTGACAGCGCGAGTGTGAAAAGTGTGGAAAACCTGACTACCGTTTCGGTTCTGCGCTTGTAAGTCATTCTTGGGTAACGAGTTACAGGTTTGTGCAGAACGTGCGAGTTGTCTACACCGCTCGAGTATCGGGTCTGGTGTTCTGCAGTGTAGCGGTTCGGATCCGGCTATTCAGTCGGTGGAGCTTCCGAGTAAGAGGTCGAGCACTCGGGCCAGATCGTCGTTGGAGTAGAAGTGGATTCGGAGTTCGCCTTTCGTGTTTTTCCCTTTCGCGAGATGAACGCCGACGTCTGTCTGAAGGTGTCTGCGGAGTCGGTCTTCGATTGATCTGGCTTCTGCGGAGGCGTTGGTTCTGGTTTTTGGGGTATTCGTTCGAGCCGGCTGTTTTGCTGCTGGGCTTGTCTGGACGCGTCGTTCGACGTCTCGGACGCTGAGGCCTTGGCTGGCGGCTTCTCGGGCGAGGTCGATCATGGTTCGTTCATCGCCGAGTCCGAGGAGGGCACGGGCGTGGCCGAGCGAGATGGAGCCATCGGAGAGCAGTCGTCGGACAGCGGCGGGGAGTTGGAGCAGTCGGAGGAGGTTGGCGACGGTGGAGCGGTCTTTTCCGACGACTTCGCCGACCTGGGTATGGGAGAGGGCGAATTCGTCGACGAGTCGTTTGTATCCTTCGGCTTCCTCCAGCGGGTTGAGGTCACTCCGCTGCAGGTTTTCGATGAGTGCGAGGGTGAGGAGCGTTTTATCGTCGATGGTGCGGACGACGGCGCTGATTTCGGTCCAGCCCAGTGATGAAGCGGCGCGGAATCGTCGTTCTCCGGCGATCAGTTCGTAGCCCGTGTTATTTGGAGCGGGCCGGACGGTGATTGGCTGGAGGAGTCCTGAGGCTCGGAGAGACGCCTGGAGTTCGGCGAGTTCTTCGAGCTTGAATTCTTTTCTGGGCTGATACGGGTTTGGCCGAATCTCGCTGAGTCGGATCTGTTGCAGTCCGATGGCGGTGTGATCGGCCGGTGCGCTTGCCGGGTGTCTCGGTTCCGGGTTTTTCATGGCGAGGAGTGCTTCGAGTCCTCGTCCGAGTCGTCGTGGTTGTTCAGGGGTCATGATGGGCAGTCAGCGCGGCACCGTGGTTGTCGCGTTCCGTGGAGGTGGCTGGTGACACGTTGTGGTCAGCTGGACCGTCGTGTTGCGGACGCGGAGGGTGGAGCGCTGTGTCGGGCGATCAATTCCTTTGCGACGGCCATGTAGGCTTGTGCGCCGACGGAGGCGAGGTCGTAGAGGATGATCGGTTTACCGAAGCTGGGGGCTTCGGCGAGTCTGACGTTTCTTGGGACGACGCTCTCGAACACTTTCGGACCGAAGTATTCACGTGCGTCGGTGGCGACTTGTCGTGAGAGGTTGAGTCGTGCGTCGTACATGGTGAGGAGGACGCCGTCGATGCCGAGTGCGCTGTTGACGCTGCGTTGCACCAGGTGGACCGTATTGAGCAGTTGCGAGAGTCCTTCGAGGGCGTAGTACTCGCATTGGACTGGGATGAGCAGTGCGTCGGCGGCGGCGAGCATATTGACGGTGATCAGGCCGAGCGACGGTGGGCAGTCGATGAGGATGTAGTCGTACTCATCGCGGACCAGTGCGATGGCTTTGCGCATCATCGCTTCGCGTTCATCCCGGTCAACCAGTTCGACTTCGGCGCCGGCGAGGTCGGCGGTGGCTGGCAGGACGTCGAGGGTGGGGAACTGGACTTTCCTGTGTCTCGACTCTGCGATCGTGGCTTCGCCGATCAGGACGTCGTAGGTCGTTCGAGTGACGGCGTCCCGCGAGAGTCCGATTCCGGAGGTGGCGTTCCCTTGCGGATCGCCGTCGATAAGGAGCGTTCGTTGCTCTGCGACCGCCAGGCTGGCGGCGAGATTGACGGCGGTCGTGGTCTTGCCCACCCCGCCCTTCTGATTCGCAATCGCTATGACTCGTGCCACGGTAGGTGCGGCGAGGGATGAAGAGAACCTCTGGCGAATATACTCCGCGCGTGCCACTTCCGTTTACCGAAACGTTTCACGTGAAACGTTTCGGGTGCAACGATGATGCGTTTCACGTGGAACGGAGACCTGGAGCGTCTGGCGAGTCATAAAGCGTTCCACAGCAACGACTTGTGAAGTCGCCCGAACGAATGCCGAAAGCCCCGGCGCCCCGATAACCGCCCTGCACAAGCAGACGAAACCCACCGCAACACCAATTCCAACCCACCCGCGGATCCCAACACCGCAACCCAAACCCCGCAACCCAACCCCAATCCCGAACCCCCACACCGAACCCCCACCCCGAACCCCCACCCCGAACCCCCACCCCACGACAGAACACGGCACACGACACCACCCGAACACCCCCAAAGACCAAGACCACGCACGCCATACCACTCGCCAGCGACCCTTCACCACCGACCACACACCACCGACCACACACCACCGACCACACACCACCGACCACACACCACCGACCACTCACCACCAACCACACACCACCAACCGCACACCACCAACCGCACACCACCAACCACACACCACCAACCACACACCACCAACCACACACCACCAACCACACCCTCGCGCACGACGCCGATCAACCTCACCCACACTACCCTCTACCGGATTCAGCCCGGCACACCAACTTCGTCCTGCCGCTCCCCCCCACAGCCACTCGCATGCCGCTCCCACTCAACTCCGAGAGCCCCACCCTCGCCATCAGAAAGGCGGCCTTCGAACAGGCCGGACTCTCACGCGCGCAGATCGATCAGGTGCTCAACCTCACCGATCAGGAGTTCCGCGTCGAAGGTGACCTCATCGCAATCGGACCACTGCCAAGCATCGATGATGTGCCAGACCTGATCGAACTGTTCGAGGACGCAGGCCTCCAGTACTTCGACGACTTCATCGAACTCCCCGGCGGCATGCCGTCCTGGCTCGAACTCTACGTGCGCCACCGCTGACGCCCGAATCCACCGCTGCGACGCGGCGCACGTCACGGCTGCCCACCGTCACACCGCCAAACACGGCACTCAGCTGGTGACGCCGCGCACGTGACTCATCGACGTCCGGCGCGCCGCGCGATGCGCCGCGTTCGACGACGCTCGGACGCCATGGCGCTGACGCAGGCATCAGCGCCATCCTCCTCCGCGTCCAGGACCCCACTGCGTCGCCACCACGCGGGCCATGTTCACACTGGTCAGACCCGAATGCGACCAACTCGAGTTCCAAAACGCGCCACCTTCGAACGCGCCGTCAGCGCTCGCCCCTGAGCACCTGGCGCAGCGCTCTGCCGTCAACCCCGCCCAGCGCTCCCTGACGCCAAGGCGCAAGGCGTCCCGTGTGACTCGAGACGACGCGGCACGGCACGACGACCAGCGCGACGGCGGGTACGGCAACCGCAACAGCATGACGCCAAGGCGCAGGGGCGCGGAGACGCAATGCGTCCGGTGTGACTCACGACGACGCTGCGCGGCACGACAACCACAGGGAACAAAAAAGTTTGCAGTTCCCACAGGGGCGCTGTGCGCGCGCGTCCCTGCAGTTTTGCGGCCGTTCAGTTTTGCGTTTTGCTGTTCCGTAGTTCTGCGGCTGTTCGCTTCTGCGGCTGTGCGGTTCTGCGATACGCTGTTGCCGTTGAGGTTGCCGCTGCCGCTGCAGTCGCCGCTCACGTCCTCGTGACGCCGAATCCGCCGCCGCAAATCATCCCACGACCACCATCGTTACACCGCGCTCGTGCTCCCGCGCGACGCCGGTGCGCCCCGACCGCGCGGCTGGGGTTCAGGCACGATTCGGTGCACACCGTGCCAGCCGCACACGAGACACCAACTCGACCGGAAACTCCGCAACCACTTCATCACCCAGCCGGGCTCGACTCGCATCGTCTCCGCGTCGCACTGCGGACACCGGATGCCGTCCGGCAAAATCCAGAGGAAGACGATCGTCGCCGCGATGCCGCGCAGCACGAACAGCCCACCGAAGACGAGGACGAACAGTGCAGCGTCCGACATGCAGTCCACCCCTCGGCGAGCGTTGATCGGGCCGGGCCGGGACCCCTCCCGGTGCACTCGGCGGCGTTCCTCTCCTTGCAACCCGCCGGCCACGCCTGACGCGCAGCGCAGCGTCGACGCCACCCATCACTCACCGACTACAGCCGCGCCTCGATCGCCGACCACGCCTCGACGAAGACCACGCCATCGTCGATGCGTTCCACACCCACCTCGACACCAGCCCCGATCGCCGCCCCATCGATGCTGCGCGCTCGCATCGCCGCGGTTGGCGACGCCCCCGCCGGGAGCCGCACCACCCCATCGCCATTCGCAGGGATCGACTCCACCACCAGTGCCGGGACGCCCTGCAGCTCGTACCGGGGATCGAAGTCGTGATCGCTCACCTCCATCGCCGCCGCTCCCCGCACCAGCAGCAGCGCGCTGCCGGCGCCGCCTGCCGCGCCGAGCGTCGCGCCGACGACCTGCCACGACGTCCCCCGGCCAAGCGCCGCCAGCAGCGAACCCACGAAGCCCGCCAGCGTCAGCATCCCCGCCAGCATCGCCCAGCGTGCCCGCACCTCCGCCACGCCCGAGCTGACTCCGCGTTCGACCCCAGCCACCATCACCCGCACGCTCACGAGCAGGCCAGCCAGAAAGACCACGTTCCACACATTCAAGACACCCACCACGTCACTCCTGAAGGATTCCCTGTGTCACGGTGCCGAATCATCCCCGCATCGACGGCAGTGCTCCGCGCCCCGCCGCCCGGCTCCGTCCGCTGATCAGCGCCCGAGGGTCCGCTGGAAGAACGCCAGCGTCCGCGGCCACGCAGTCTTCGTCGCGCTCAGGTTTGCACCGTTCTGTCCATCCTGCTGCCGCAGGAACCCGTGCCCTGCCCCTGGCAGGATCACCGGCTCGAACGGCTTCTTCAATGCCTTCATCGTCGAGTCGGCCGGCGGAATGGTCGCGTTCACCCGCGCATCGTTCTCACCGTACAGGCCGAGAACAGGCGCCTTGATCGATTCCAACGCCGCGGATGCAGGCGAGGTGCCATAGTAGACCACCGCACCGCGCAGCTTCGGGTGCGCCGCGACCGCGGTGTTGAAGGACGTCGAGCCGCCCCAGCAAAAGCCGACGACACCGAACTTCCCCTGCGCCGCCGGCAGTGCCATCGCATACTCGGCACTGCGCGCGATGTCGCGCTGCACATCCTGCGGCGTGATGGTCCGGATCAGTGCCGATGCCTGTGTCTGCGCGATCGTGTCGCCCGGGGCCAGCGTGTACTTGCCGCTGAGCAGGTCAGGGGCGATGGCGATGTAGCCATCGGCCGCCAGCTGGTCGGCCACGCCGCGGATCCAGGTGCTCAGCCCGTAGATCTCGTGCAGCACGACCACCACCGGCGCCTTGTCGCGCCGCTGCGGGTAGACGACCCAGGCGCGGAGCGAGTCGGTGCTGCCCGGCGCACGAGCGAGCATCACGTACTCGCCATGCCGTGGCGAGGCGGCAAGCCGGGCTGCGACATCCAGCGAGCCGGCTGGGAGGCCGGCTTCCGACGGCTGAGCGCCGGACGGCGCGGTGGACGCTGCCGCCACGCCATGGTCACTGTGGTCGTCATGATCACCGGCGCGCGGGGCGCCGGCAGTGGAGCAGCCCGAAGCGACGAATGCCGCCGTGGCCAGGGTCACGAACGAACGGGCAGGGGTCGTCATGGTCATCAGGGGGGAATGAGGTGGCGACGGGAGCGGAGTGAAAGCGGCGTCGCGAGGCACGTCGCGCCACACGCCCGGTTGCGCAGCAAGGCTATTGCCAAGACCAGCGCCCTGCACAGCCCCCGCCGCGCCGTCCGGTGACTACGCCGCCGGCAACGCTGCCGCTTCGACGAATTGCGACAGGAATTCGGGGACGCGATCCGCAAGGTACGAGCGGGTACCCCGTCGGTCATCGCCACTCACGAAACCGACATGGCCGCCGTTGCGGTGGAACTCGGTGTGGACCAGCGCGTTTTCGCGTGCGAGTGTCCGCACCTCGTCGAGCACGTCGCGCGGCAGGAAAGGGTCGTCGGCCGCACTCAGCAGGAGCAGTGGCACCCGCGCGCTCCGCACGAAATGCTTGGCGCTGGACCGCGTGTAGTAGTCGCGCGCGCCAGCGAAGCCGTGCAGTGGCCCCGTGATCAGGTCGTCGAACTCCCAGAGCGTGCGGATCTTCGCAATGATCTCGGGCCTGGGAAAGCGATCCGGGTATCGCGCGGCCTTCTCGAGCGCCTTCACCCGCAGGGTGCGCAGGAACCACTTCTCGTACATGCTCGACACGCCGGCGCTGATGTAGCGCGATCCGCGTTCGAGATCGAATGGCACCGACACCGCCGCCGCCGCGCGCAGCGTGGATGGCAACGGGAGCTGCGAGTCGCCCACGAGCTTGGTCAGGACGTTGCCGCCCAGCGACACGCCACAGGCCACCAGCGGCACGTCGGGATACCGTTCGGCGATCGCGTGCAGGAACCAGCTCGCGTCGTCCGTCTCACCGGAGTGGTAGAAGCGTGCGGCGCGGTTGTTGGTGCCGCCGCAGGAGCGCCAGAGCAGCATGTCGGCGGCCCAGCCGCGCGCGGCGACGGCGCGGAACAGCGACGGGACGTAGTGGGAGCGCTCGGTCCCCTCGAGGCCGTGAAACAGCACGAAGCGCGGCATGTCGGTGCGCGCCGCGTTCGACCGGATGATCGTGACGTCGTCGCCATCCGGGGTGACCCACGTCTCGCGCGTGGCGACGACTGGCGACTCGGGCTGGATGAACTTGCCCCAGAGAGTCTGCACGTGCGGATTGCGCGCGTACCACGGTGCTCGGAAGGTGGGCGTGACTGTCATCCGGATCTGGACGTCCTACATTGGACAGGGGTTTGCGCTGGCGACGAGCAGGCGCTCACAGCATCAGCCGCGGACTCCGCCTCACGACGCACCGCTTGAACATATCAGGATCGTGGTGGCGATCAGCCATCCGGTCATGCACGTCACGCGACCAGATGCCTGTTCAGATATTCGGAACACGGAAGAGCTCGGCCACTCGGAAAGCAGAACGCTTCTTCGCCGAGCGACGGATCCCGGTGCACTTCGTCGACCTGACGGAGCGGGCCGCATCCCGTGGCGAACTGCAGCGTTTCGTGCAGAAGTTCGGCGTCGACGCGCTGGTCGATCGGAACAGCCGCCGCTTCCTCGACCTGGGGCTCGGTCCCTCGCGCTACGGACCTGAGCGCTGGCTCGATATCCTCACCGACGAGCCGATGATCCTCGTGCAGCCACTGGTTCGGAACGGCAGCAAGCTCACGATCGGCGGCGATCGCGAGGCCGACTGGAAGCAGTGGGTCAGCGAAGGCATCACGTGATCGGTCCAGCGTTCCGGCGAGGCTGCGTGCGTGTGGCCACGGCCTGCGGCCTCGTCGCACTGCCCCTGCGTGCGCAGGCACCGACCGTGGTCTGGGAGCGCACGCTCGAGCTGTCGGGCAACTATCTGTACGGCAACAACGACCAGGCGATCCTCTCCACCCGAGGTGGCGTGGTGCGAAACGACAGCACCGTGCAGCTGCGCGTGGACGGCCGCTTTCTCATCGGCGTGACCGACCGCGAGAAGGAGGGCCGGGTGATGGATCGCCGCTCCTGGATCCTCTCCGCCAGCATGGACTTCCGCCCGTATGCGGCGCAGAGCCAGTTCTTCTTCGGCAGCGTGGAGCGGAGCATGGAGCTGCGGATTCGGCGGCGTGCCAGCGGCGGGATCGGCCAGAAGGTGGTGTTCGCGCAGGACTCGCTGACGCACTTCGACGTCAGTCTGGGCGTGCTCGGCGAACAGAGTCTGCTGCCGCAGGCAGTGGCGGCCGGTCAGCCGGCGGCGCCGCTGCTCACCACCTCCCTCGCCCGCCTGTCGGGTCGCCTGCGCTACAGGCGGAAGTTCACCAACCGCGTCGGGCTGGAGCACACCACCTGGTACCGTCCGGAGCTGGCGGCATTCCACCGGTATCTGGCGTCGTCGGTGTCAGCCTTCTCCTACTCGGTGAGCCGCGGCTCGAAGATGCAGCTGTCGCTGCAGAATGACTTCGACAGCCTCGCGCGCAGCCGCGGGGCGCGGTCGAACCAGAACGGGCAGGTGCTGGTCGGGGCAAGCACGAAGTTCTGACCGTCGGTTCGGCATCAGGAGCCGGCGGCGCCACCCCGGCCACCCTTCTTCAGCGCCTTGGCCACCCGGCCGAACTCCGGCATGCCCTGCTCGAGGAAGGTGTGCTCAGCGGCAATCGCCACGCGGGCGGCGTCGGCCGCCAGTTCCGCTCCCGGGATCGTGACCGTGATCGCCTTCGCCCGCCGGTCGGTGGCATGCGGCACCCGGTCGACCAATCCACGCAGTTCGAGCGCTCGCAGCACCGCTGATGTCGTGACCGGATCGGTGCCGGCCAGCGCTGCAATGTCCGACTGGCGGGCGCCGCACCCGAGTTCCTGCCCGAGCCACGCCGTGGCGCCGAGGAGGTGGAACTGGGCGGGCGTGAGCATCAGCGGTGCGAGGGCGGCCCGCAGCGCGACGGTCCAGGCCGCAGCGATGCACTCGAGCATCGCCAGCCGCGAGTCGGCGGGGGATGCCTCGAGGA
This sequence comes from Gemmatimonadaceae bacterium, assembly GCA_031409715.1. GTDB lineage: Bacteria > Gemmatimonadota > Gemmatimonadetes > Gemmatimonadales > Gemmatimonadaceae > JACMLX01. Next base: position 35,189 of record JANNXU010000094.1, read on the forward strand.
GTGGAGCGGCGCGACGACGTGCGATCTGGGCAGCCAGGGCAGCTCTCCTTGCCACTGGGGACGTGGTGGATGCTACGACAGTGTATCACTCTGGCACCGGCAACGCGTCAGCGCAGACCGAGTGCTTCCGGATCGAACGAAAACAACTACGTGTACGAACTACCTTGCCCGCACGCGCACCACATCAGCGCTGCGTGGGCGACTCGAAGCTGCCGATGAAGCCGATCTCCGGTTCCAGCCGGTGCCCGAACCTGTCGAAGACTGCTGCCTGCGCATGGGCGATCAGCGCCCGCACGTCGGCCGCGGTGGCATGACCGAGGTTCACCATGATGTTGGCGTGCATGTGGCTGATCTGGGCGTCACCGATGCGGAAGCCTTTCAGGCCGCACTGGTCCACCAGCCGGCCGGCGCCGATGCCCTCCAGCTTCTTGAAGATCGAGCCGGCGCTGGGGTGGTGCTCCAGCCAGGGGTGCCGAGCTCCGCGCCAGCTCAGGTTCTCCTGCAGGATGCGGTGCATCACGCCGCCGTCGCCCGGTGTGAGCCGGAATGTCACGTCGAGGACGATGTCACGGGTGTGATGGAAGACCGTGTCGTCATAGCCGAAGTTCACATAGTCGGCGTGGACGGTGGCCCGCTCCCCGTTCTCCCGGCGGATCCGGCACGCGTCGAACACCTCGGCGATGAACATCGTGCGCTCCCGCTCAGGCGCCGGCGAGAGAAAGTGCAGGTTCTGCCAGATCGCGCCACCGACGGTGCTGGGGATTCCGACGTAATGTTCCAGTCCCGACCACCCGGCCGCGACCGCCTCGCGGATCAGGTCCGCCATCACCGTGCCACTTTCCGCGACCACGCGTCCATCTTCGAGCCAGCGGACGTGACGCGCCCCGTTGCGGATCACGATGCCGCGGTATCCACCGTCTCCCACGAGCACGTTTGCGCCCAGCCCCAGGATGAACCAGTCCACCCCGGCTGACTCGGCCACGTCGATCGCCTCTGCCAGATCGTCGCCCGTGTCTGCATCGTACAGCAGATCGGCCGGACCCCCGATTCGAAACGTGGTGTATGGCCCGATCGGGGCGTTTCGGCGCAGGCGGGTCGGCGCGAGACGCGCCGCCACCGCATCCAGTGCCGCGGCAGGCACCGGCGTCGTGCCACGGTTGTGTACTCTCGTCATTGCTCGAAACAACTCACCCCCGGCGTCGTGTGCCAGTTCCGGTGCGCCACGCCTTCGCTCCACCGCTTCTCCCGACCGTCCGTGATCCGACTCCGCAGCCGACGTACCCCCCCCGTTGCGGCGCGCGCACTCGCCGGAGCCGGCATCGCCCTGTGCACGCTCGCGTCATCGCTCTCGGCGCAGCGTGCGGACCTCGAGCGCGTCATCAAGCGCGCCGTCCTGCGCAACGGTCTCGAGGTGATCGCCGTCGAGAACCACGGGATCCCGATCGCCACCGTCGAGCTCAACGTGCGCAACGGAGCGTTCACGCAGCGCCCGGAGTACGAGGGGCTGGCGCACATGTACGAGCACATGTTCTTCAAGGCGAGCAAGGCGTATCCCAATGCCGAGGCGTTCGGGCAGCGCGCGGCCGAACTCGGGGCGCGGTACAACGGCACCACGCAGGAGGAACGGGTCAACTACTACCTCAGCCTGCCGTCCGACAGCGTCCGGGGTGGCATGGCGCTCATCGCCGATGCCGCCCGCGGTCCACTGTTTCTTCCCGACGAACTGGCGCAGGAGAAGGAGGTGGTGCTCGGCGAGTACGATCGCAACGAGGCCTCGCCGGGGTTCGACATCACGCAGAAGCAGAGCGCGGCGCTGTACCCCGGGAGCGCCAGCCGCAAGAACACGATCGGCAACCGCGACGTGCTGCGGACGGTCACGCCCGAGAAGATGCGCTTCATCCAGCGGCGCTACTACGTGCCCAACAACATGGCGCTGATCGTCACGGGCGATGTGAATCCTGCCGCAGTCTTCGCCCTCGCCGACACCCTCTTCGGCGACTGGACGCGTGGTGAGGATCCGTTCGTGGTGGACCCGGTGCCCCCGATCCCGGCGCTCGCCGGCGCCTCGGCGATCATCAGCGAGGCGGAGGTCGGCGCGGTGACGGTGCTGATCCAGTGGCAGGGACCGAGTGTGCGTCGTGACCGGGCCAGCACGTATGCGGCCGACGTGTTCTCCGATGCGCTCAACCAGAAGGGCTCGCGCTTCCAGCGGTTGCTCACCGACAGCGGCCTCTGGACGGCCATCGGCGTGAACTACTACACGCTCGACCAGGTGGGTCCGATCACCATCAGTGGGCAGACCACCCCCGAGCGGCTGCAGGAAGCGCTGGCGGTGCTCTGGCGGGAGATCGACAAGCTGGACGACCCGGGCTACTTCAGCACCGCGGAGCTCGAGTCGGTGAAGGCGCAGCGCGGCACCGAGACTCAGTTCGGCATCGAGAAGACGTCGGAGCTGACGCACACGATCGGCTTCTGGTGGGCGGTGGCGGACCTCGACTATTTCCTCGGGTACGTGGACAACATGGCGCGACAGACCCCTGCCGATCTGCAGCGCTACGCGGCGCGGTTCATCATCGGCAAGCCGAGCGTGACGGGGGTGCTGATCAGTCCCGCGGACCGGGCGCGCCTGCGGCTGACGGCGGCGGACGTGACCGGCCCGGTGAAGGGCGCGAGGGTCTCGCCATGACGCCGCCGATGTCGCTGCGGTCGCGCGTGCGGCGCATGGTGATGGCTGCGGCCGCGGCTGGCGTCGCGCTCCCAGCCGGCGCACAGGGCACGGTGCCCGCCGCGGCAGCGCGCAGTGCCGACACCGGCACCGTCTCGTTCGAGGTCAACGGGCTGAAGGTGATTCACCGGCGTGTCACCGCCAACGAGGTGGTGGCGGCCAACCTCTACCTGCTCGGTGGCGTGACGCAGGTGACGCCGGAGAAGGCGGGCATAGAGTACTTGCTGCTCGAGGCGTCGGAGCGCGGCACGCGGAAGTACCCGCGCGAGGCGCTGGAGCGAAAGATGGCGCGGCTGGGGAGTGCGATCGTTGCCGTGCCGTCGATCGACTGGACGATGGTCGGGGTGCGCAGCACCGTCAGCGCCTTCGACTCCACCTTCGCGATCTTCGCCGACCGCGTCATGCAGCCCCGGCTCGACTCGGGTGAGGTGGAGCAGGTGCGCACCACCATCCTCAGCGGCGTGCGCCAGCGCGGTGACGATCCCGAGGCGCTGCTGAATGCGTTCTCGGACAGCGTGGCGTTCGCCGGACATCCGTACGGCATCTCGCCGGTGGGCACGACGGCCTCGCTGAGCCGGCTGACGCTGGCCGACCTGCGCACCTGGCAGCGGACGCAGATGGTCACGTCGCGGATGCTGCTGGTGGTGGTGGGCAACATCTCACGCGCCCGGCTGGAAACGATGGTGCGCACCACGATCGCGACGCTGCCCCGCGGCGAGTACCGCTGGGCGCCGCCGCTGGTGCCGGCCGCGCGCGCCAGTTCACTGCATGTGATCGCCCGCTCGCTGCCGACGAACTACATGCAGGGGTATTGGGTGGGTCCGCGCGCCGACAGCCGCGACTACCACGCGATGCGGATCGCGATGGCGGCGCTGGGCGGTCGTCTCTTCAATGAAATCCGCGTCAAGCGGAACCTCACGTACGCGGTGAACGCGCCGTTCGTCGACCGCGCGGTGACCTCGGTGGGCCTGTACGTCACCACCACCCAGCCCGACTCGGTGCTCGGCATCATGCGCCGCGAAGTCGAGTCGATGAAGCGCGGGTTCATCGATCCCGAGGGGCTGCGGCTGCTGGTGCAGCAGTTCATCACCGAGTTCTTCCTCGACAATGAGACCAACTCCGACCAGGCGACGTTCCTCGCGCGATCGGAGCTGTACCGCGGGGACTGGAAGCTCGCGTCGCGCTTCGTGGATGAGCTGCGCAAGGTCACGCCGCAGGATATCCAGCGGGTGGCACGGCAGTATCTGAGCGGGATCACGATGGCCTACGTGGGTGATCCGCGGCGTATCTCGAGTGCGAGAGTCGCGCTGTTCTAGTGGGGTGACGGGCTGTATGAACCAGTCATACGCGTCCGGCGCTGTTCCAGCCCCTTCAGGCTCCGCTGCATCTCCAGCTGGTCCGCCAAGGTCTCGGCCAGCCGGGCCAGCCGTCGCACCTCGGCGATCTGCTGCTCCAGCTGCTTCAGCTGTTGCGCCAGCGACAGTCGAAGGTCGGGGGTGAGTGGTGAGCGGATCGCAAACAGCGCCGCGTCAACCCGGTGTGGGTTCAGGACGACGCGGGCGTTGGCGATGGAGCGGGTGAGGTCGGTGGCGGAGCCGCTGAAATCGGAGGCGGTGAGGCGGGCGGCCCACCAGGCGGCGTGGCAGTTGGTCCAGGACACACCTGAAGTCTTGTACCACGCTGCGGGTTCGCTCACGCCGTCTCGCTACCACGAACGCCGAGACTCGGCGCATCCATTCGGATGATGTGGACGCTCATGGTGGATGCGGAGACGTGAGCACGAGTGCTGATGGCGCGGGTCAGCGTGCCCGGCGATCCACCATGTTGTCGGGTACGATGCCGGCACGCCTCGACAGTTCTTCGCGGACGTCGCTCAGTCGCACACCGAGTGCGTGCAATGCGACCATCGTGTGGTAGAGCAGGTCGGCCGCTTCACTGGTGGCCCGCTCAGGGTCGTTGTCGCCGCACGCCAGCACCAGTTCCGCGGCTTCCTCGCCAAGCTTCTTGAGGCGGAGGTTGCGATCGTCGAGAAGCTTTCGCGTGTAGCTCGGCTTCCCGGTGGCCGCGTCGCCGGCGCGTGCGGCAATGGTGTCGTCGAGCTTGGCGAACGCATCGGACGGTGGCGGCGTGACACCGGGTCTCGTGAAACAGGTGCTCGCTCCCGTGTGGCATGCCGGACCAGCCGGAATGACCTGTGCGAGTACGGCATCGTGGTCGCAATCGGCGGTGAGCGCCACCACCCGCTGCGTGTTGCCACTGGTGCCGCCCTTGTGCCAGAGGCCGCGGGTGCGCGAGGTGTAATGCATCTCGCCGGTGCGGATGGTGGCTTCCAGCGCCTCGCGATTGGAGAACGCCATCATGAGCACGTCCCCGGTCAGGGCGTCCTGTGCGACGACGGTGACCAGACCGCCGCCCTTGGTGAAATCGATCGTGTTCAGGTCAAGCATCGAGACCGGGATCTCCACCCGGGCAGAGAATGTCACGGACAGCGCCGTCGAGCACAGCAGTGGTGGCGATGCTGTCGCCACCGAACGCGGTCGGGCGATTACGGAAATCGCTGAAGACCCCGCCCGCCTCTTCGATCACTACCTGCACCGCGGCGGCGTCCCAGGGGTTCATCAGGTCGTCCACCATCACGTCGGCGCGCCCGGTGGCCAGCAGCAGGTAGCCATAACAGTCGCCCCATGTGCGCACGATGTTCGCCTGCGAGGCCAGCCGCTCCCAGCGCGACCGGCGGACTGGCCGTCCTGGAAAGCGATCGTCGGTGGTGAGCACCGTCGCCACGGCCAGGTCGCCGCTGCGAGCGGCGTACGTCCGTTCGCCGTTGAACCACGCCCCCTCACCAACCGCAGCCGTGACCAGCTCGTTGGTGGGCGGCGCGTAGATGGCACCAGCCAGCACCCGCTCGCCCTCCACCACCGCCACCAGCGTGCCCCACAGCGGCACGCCGTGGATGAAGCTCTTCGTGCCATCGATCGGATCGAGCACCCAGCGACGCGGTGCATCGGGCTGCTCGAGGCCGAACTCCTCGCCAAGGATGCCATCGTCCGGATGGTGCCGCCGGATCCACTCGCGCGCCGCGGTCTCGGCGGCGCGATCCGCCTCGGTGACTGGCGAGCCGTCACCCTTGACGTCCACGGCGATGCCGCGCCCAAAGAAGGCGTTGGCGGTATCGCCTGCCAACCGGGCCAGCGTGCCCACATCGTGCAACAGGGAATCACTCATCGCGCCATCGCCCGTCGCACGTGCGTCGCCTGACACGGATTCATCGTCTGCGCTCCGTCCGCGGGACTCATCGCACCACCAGACCGGCGGCGCGCATGGCGTCCTTCAGCGCACCGACCGTCGTGACGTTGTCGTGCAGGATGCCCGCGACGAGCGCCGCGTCGGCATGTCCATCGGCGAGCACGTCCACCAGGTGCGACGCCTGCCCCGCGCCACCGCTCGCAATCACCGGCGCCGCCACGCACTCACTGACGGCCCGCGTCAGCGGCAGGTCGTAGCCGGTGCGCGCCCCGTCACGGTCGATGCTGGTGAGGAGCACCTCGCCGGCACCGCGCTCCACACACTCCTGCGCCCACGCCACCGCCTCGAGCCCGGTGCGGGTGCGACCGCCGTGCGTCCAGACGCGCCAGCTGCCATCCTCGTCGCGTTTGGCGTCGATGCTGGCCACCACGCACTGCGCCCCGAAGCGGTCGGCGCAGGCCGTCAGCACCGTCGGATCGGCGACCATCGCCGAGTTGAGCGACACCTTGTCGGCGCCGGCGCGGAGTGCGCGGCCCACGTCGTCCGCCGTCCGCACGCCGCCACCGATGGTGAGCGGAATGAACAGCCGCTCAGCCGTGCGCTGGGCCACGTCCAGCAGCGTGGCGCGATCCTCGGCACTCGCCGAAATGTCGAGGAAGGTGATCTCGTCGGCACCCTCCGCCTCGTACCGCGTTGCCAGCGACACCGGATCACCCACGTCGCGCAGGCCGACGAAGTTCACCCCCTTCACCACCCGGCCGCCCTTCACGTCGAGGCAGACGATCAGACGACGGGTCAGCACGTGCGCATCACTCCAAGACCTGCAGCGCGACGCTGCCCTTGGTGCTGAACACGGCGCCACTCTCCACGAACGCATCGCGCACGCACAGCCCGAGCGCCTTGAACGCGCCCTCGACGACGTGGTGGACGTCCATGCCGCGGATCACCCGCAGATGCAGCGTGGCCTTGGCATTGTCGCTGAACGAGCGCATCCAGTGCTCCCAGATCGCGACCGGAAGCTTGCCGCGGTAGTACGGGCGGCCGCCGAGGTCGAGCGCACACTGCACCAGCGCATCGTCCATCGGGATGGTGCGGTCGGCGTAGCGTGCGGCCGTCGCCGGCAGCTCGGCAGCGATGGCCGCGCCGAGGCAGATCGCGACGTCCTCGATCAGGTGGTGCGGCAGGTCGCCGCGTGCCTGCACCGTCACATCCAGTCCGCTGTACCGCGCGAACGTGACGAGCATGTGGTCGAGGAAGGCGTGCGACGTGTCGACGGTGGCGACACCGCTGCCGGCACGCGTCACGACGCAGCGGATCTGCGTCTCCTTCGTCTCGCGGACGACCGTGCTCATGTCGTGAACCCGGCAGCGATGGCGCGGGCATCCAGTGCGCCGGTGTAGAGCGCCATGCCCAGCACGGCCGCCGCCACGCCGCGATCCTCCAGCAGGCGCAGGTCGGCCTCGGTGGCGATGCCGCCACTGGCGATCACGGCGAGGTCGGTCGAGTCCACCACGTCTTCGATCAGTGCGAGGTCGGCGCCGCCCATGAGCCCTTCCTTGTGCACCGCCGTCACCAGCACACCGGCCAGCGGCACCTCCGAGAGACGATCGATTGCCTCGTCGATGTCGAGGTGCATCGTCTTCGTCCAGCCGTGGGTGACGATCTTCCGGTCGCGGACGTCGGCGGCGACGATGAGCTGCTCCGGGAATTCATCAGCCATCTCCGCCAGCCACTCGGCATCCTCGAGCGCGCGCGTGCCGACGACGACGTAGGTCGCCCCGGCATCGATCAGCCACTGGATGTCGTCGCGCTCGCGCACGCCGCCGCCCACCTGGACGGTGAGGTCGGTGCGATCGAGCAGCCGCTCGATCAGGCGACGGTTGTCACCGCGACCGGTGGCCGCGTCGAGGTCCACGACGTGCAACGCCTGAAAGCCCTTCTGCTCCCAGTCGAGTGCGACGGCGATGGGATCGGGCAGGCGGATGCGCTCGGCGGCGTACTCGCCGCCCACGAGCTGGACGCAAGCGCCTTCGCGGAGGTCGATGGCAGGAATGACGATCATGTGTGCACCTCGCGCAGCCATGCGTGCACGAAACTCACGCCGGCCGCGCTGCTCTTTTCGGGGTGGAACTGCACGCCAGTGCATCGTCCGACGCGAACCATGGCGGGAAAGCGGTCCTGCTCGTGCGTGCTCCACGCCGCCACCGGCGACGGATCGACGGGGCGGCAGACGAAGCTGTTGGCGAAGTATGCAATGCGCAGTTCGGCGGCGTCGAGCAGCGCGTCGCGCGCGGGCCCGATCTCGAGCTGGTTCCACCCGATCTGCGGGATGCGTGCCGCATGCAGTCGCTCCACGCGCCCGGCAATGACACCGAGTCCTGCCGCGCCGCCTTCGTCGCTCTCGTCGAACAGCACCTGCATGCCCAGGCAGATGCCGAGGGTCGGGAGACCATCGCGGATGGCCGCCGCCATTGCGTCACGGCCCGACGAACCGAGTGCGGCGGTGGCGGCGGGAAAGGCACCCACGCCGGGCAGCACCAGTGCGTCGGCGGTGACCGCCCGCGCCGCGTCGGTGTCCACCTGCACCGTGATGCCCGGGCGCTCCAGCGTCTTGATCAGCGAGTGCAGGTTGCCGGCGCCGTAGTCGAAGATGGACAGCCTCATGCCTTCCGCTTCCGCGCCGGCTTGAGTGCCCCGGCCAGCACCTTCACGCACTGCTCCACCAGCGGCCAGGGTCCCACCGAGATGCGCAGGCAGTCACCGACCCGTGGCAGCGCCGGGAACGGTCGCACGCCAACGCCCTTCTCGCGCATCCGCATGCCCACGGCGACGCAGTCGGGCACCGGCACGCAGACGAAGTTCGCGCTCGATGGCATCGGGTCGAGTCCCAGCTTGAGCAGCTCGATGGTGAGCCGATCGCGGTTCTCGACGGCGAGCTGGATGTGCTCCAGCACCCACTGCACATCCTCGCGCAGCGACGTCACGGCAACGTGCTCGGCGAGCGCACTCACCTTGTACGGGCCGCGCGACTTCTCCACTTCGGCCACCAGTGCCGGGTGGCCGAGTGCGTAGCCGATGCGCAGGCCGGCGAGCCCGAACGCCTTGGACATGGTGCGGATGATCAGCACCCGCGGCGAGCGTGCCAGCAGGTCCACGTTGCTGACACCGGCGAACTCGACGTAGGCCTCGTCGATCATGAGCACGCCAGGCGCATTGTCCACCAGCGTCTCGAGGGTGCGTCGTGTAACGAGGGCGCCGGTGGGGTTGTTGGGCGAGCAGACGTAGATCAGCTTCGCGCCCGTCGCCAGCAGCGCAGCGGCATCGACGTCGTGATCCGGCAGCTCGGTCACGAGCGTGGACCGGAGCACGTTCATCTTCGCGAAGATCGGCACCATCGCGAAGGTCGGGTCGGTGGCGGCGACGAGGTCACCTTCGTTGCCGAACGCGCGCATGGCCGAGTCGAGGATGTCGTCGGAGCCGCAGCCCGTGACCACCATGTCCGGTGTGACGCCCGCGTGATCGGCGAGCGCCGCCTTGAGTGCAGTGCCGTACAGCGTCGGATAGCGCGTGATGGTGGACGAGGCGACGTCGCGGATGGCGCGCGCGGCGGCCGGCGGCACACCCCAGAGATTGGTGTTGTCGGTGAGGTCCAGCGTCACCGGGGTGCGTTTCGGGTCGTACAGCGGCACCTCGTCGTACGCGGCGCGGGCGACGGCGAGGCGGTCGGTGGCGGGCGCGGTCATGCGGTGCGGCTCCACTGCCGCGCGGTGGCGGCGTGATTGGGCAGGCCCTCGCTGTCGGCGAAGTGGCCCACGTCAGGGGCGAGGGCGGCGGCGGCGGCGGGCGTGACACGTTGCCAGGAGGTCCAGCGGATGAAGTCGAGCGTGGAGAGCCCCGAGTAGCAGCGCGAGAGCCCGCCGGTGGGCAGTACGTGGTTGGCGCCGGTCATGTAATCACCGAACGCGACACTGGCCGACTCGCCGATGAACACCGTGCCGGCGCTGCGCAGGGCACCGAACGCCGCGTCGCGCAGCGGCTCGGCCACCGCCAGCAGCAGGTGCTCGGCGGCCCACTCGTTGGCAAAGGTGATGGCGTCGTCCAGCGAGGGCGTGTGGACCACGCCGCCGGCGAACCGGAACGCCGCCGCCACGATCTCGCGGCGCGCCACGTCCGGCAGCGCGCGGCTGACCGCGTCGGCGATGCGCGCGGCGACGTCGGCGCCGACCGCCACGCAGAGCACTGCGGCACGCGGGTCGTGCTCCGCCTGCGCCAGCATTTCACGCGCGACGATCTCGGCGTCGCAGCTCGCATCGGCGATCACCAGCAGCTCGCTGGGGCCGGCGGGCGAATCGATCGCGACCGCGCCGGCGCACTGCAGCTTGGCCTCCGCCACCCAGGCGTTGCCGGGGCCGACGATGCGGTCCACCCGCGGTACCGACTCCGTGCCGTGCGCCATCGCGGCGATCGCCCCGGCGCCGCCGATCGCGAACACCCGATCGGCACCGGCGAGCGCGGCGGCGGCGAGCACCACGTCGGACGGCTGTCCGGAGTGCGTGACCGGCGAGCAGACGATCACCTCCGGCACGCCGGCGACCTTCGCCGGCACGACCCCCATGATCAGCGAACTCGGATACGCCGCGCGTCCGCCGGGGGCGTAGACGCCGACGCGCTGCAACGGGTCGGGACGGCGGCCGACGACGATCCCGGGCTCCGTCTCCACCTCGACGGCGGCGGGGAGGAAGGCGGTGTGCGCGGCGCGCACGTTGCGCACGGCGCGCTCGAGTGACGCGCGGAGCGCGGGTGCCAGCGTGGCGAGCGCGGCGTCCCACGCGGCCCGCGGGACCTCCAGCGTCGTCATCGTCACGCCATCGAACTCGGACGCCATCTCGCGCAGCGCCGCATCGCCGTGCTGCTGCACGCGTCGGATCAGGGCGGCGGTCCGGGCGCGGATCGCGGCGTCGGCGGAGGTGGAACGATCGAAGAGCATGCGGCGGTCGGCGGGCGACAGGTCCGCCACGGCACCGGTGATGCGGAATACCGACTCGCTCATGGCATCAGCCGCTCGATGCGGGTGACGAGGATTCCTTCGCATCCGAGCTGCTTGAGCTGCCCGATCGTGCGGTAGATCGTGGCGGCCGGCACGACGGCATGTACCGCCACCATCGCGCCGCCATCGAGAATATCGATCACGGTCGGTCCATTGATCCCGGGCAGGATCGCCTGCACCTCGGCCAGCCGCACGCGCGGCACGTTGGCCATCAGGTAGCGGCGGGTGCGGGCCCGCAGCACCGAGGCGAGCGCGTCCACGAGCTCGTCGAGCTGCGGACGGCGTGGATCGCCGATGGGGACGCAGGTGATCAGGCGAGCCGACGATTCGATGACCGTCGCCAGCTCGACCAGTCCGTTGACCTTGAGCGTGGAGCCGGTCGAGGTGAGGTCCACCACGATGTCGGCGATGCCGAGGTGGGGGGCGATCTCCGCTGCGCCCGAGACGGGGACGATGTCGACCGGGATCCCCTGCCTGACGAAGAAGTCGGCCGTGATGCGGGGAAAGACCGTGGCGACGCGCGGACGGCCCTGCAGGTCGGACAGCTGGCGGATGCTGCTGTCGTCGCGGACTGCGACCACCAGTCGGCAGCGTCCGAAGGCGAGGTCGAGGAGTTCCTCCACCTGTCGCCCGGACTCCAGGACTAGATCCACGCCGGTGATGCCGGCCTGGGCCGCGCCATCCGCCACGAATTCGGGGATGTCGGCCGCGCGGACGAAGATCGCCTCGAACTCGCCGCCGAGCGAGGCGGTGAGGGCGCGCTCGCCCTTGCCGCGAACCTCCAGGCCGGCGTCGGTGAACAGGTCGCGGGCGTCCTCGGCGAGGCGTCCCTTGTTGGGCAGGGCGATTCGGAGCATGCGGGGGGACAGAGTGGGGGGCAAAACGACGGCGGCCCGTCCAGGAACCGGACGGGCCGCCGCGATGCACAGTGCCAGCGCGCGAGAGCTACGCGAAGCACCACACCCGGACGACGCCCGTCGGGCGGCGACCATGATGATGGTGGTGGTGGTGCGTGGGGGCGCAGCGGAGCATGAGGCCAAGACTAGCGGTGCCGGGAAGCCCGGTCAACGCGCGACTCCGGGCAATACCGTGGAACGTTGCGGTGCGCCGAGTGTGTTCCATCTTCGACGTCGCGCGTCTCCTGCGCGGGGCCACGCCGTCACTGGGGCTTTGCCCCACGGCATCTCGGCCCTATGCTTCCCGCAGTTTCGCAGCGGAAGCAGGCGCGCGAGGCTGCGGGCGGCGCCAGGTGGCACTCCGTCTGCGCGAACGACAATCAACCGGTTTCGAGGAGTCATTCAAATGCAGTTCAAGGTTCTGGCAGTTGCCACGAGCGCCTTCGCGCTTGCGGCGTGTGGTGGTGGCGAGAAGAAGGAAGCAGACACCGCCGCCGCCATGGCGGCAGCGCCCGCGGCCGAGGCCCCTGCAGCTGGCGCGCCGGCAGCCGCTGGTGCAGTCGCAGCTTCCCCGATCACGGGTACGACGCACACGGTCAACATGATCGGCGACGAGAAGGGCTATCGCTTCGAGCCGGCCACGATCGACATCGCTGTCGGCGACGGCATCAAGTTCGTGGACGTCAAGGGTGGCCCGCACAACGTCGCGATCGATCCGGCGACGGCTGGCGCCTCTGCGGCACAGCTCACGGCGAACATGCCGGAGAGCACCGGCGAGCTCACCGGCAAGATGCTGGTGACCGATGGTGACTCGTGGACGATGTCGTTCGGCAGTGTCGCGCCGGGCGCGTACACGGCCATCTGCACGCCGCATCAGGCGATGAACATGAAGATGACCATCAACGTCAAGTAACTGCGTTCACGCTGGATCTGCGCGGCGGCCGGCCACGGCCCGGCGCTCGACACCTTCGACGTGACCTTGGTTCAGCCGATGAACGTCTATTCGATGAGCAATCGCGCAGTGAAGTACGGCGCGCTTTTCATGACGCCGGCCGAGACGCGCGCCGAGT